>CAZDVO010000023.1:1139-29957 GCA_964508905.1 uncultured bacterium | reverse complement strand
TGAAGAGGAAGGGCTGTTTGATTTTTGCCCCCGACCACGCTATACTACCTCGCCTCTCTTAAGATTTTACAGCTCTTGAACTTACGATATGAATACGGGAGAAATATGAGAACGATCAGGATCGGACTTCTCGGATTAGGACAGATCGGAACGGGACTCTATGAGATCCTTACGGCGAAGAAGGCGCTCTTTGAGCGCCAGCTCGGGGTCTCCTTTGAGGTCGCGCGTATTGCTGAGAAATTCCCCAATCGTAAACGGAAGATCCATCCTCCCAAAAAGATCATGACCAAAGATGCCTTCGAAGTCGTGCGTGATCCTTCGGTCGATGTGGTGGTTGAATTGATCGGCGGCACCACGTTTGCCCGTGAGATCATCAAGACGGCGCTCAAGGAAGGGAAGCATGTGGTCACTGCGAACAAGGCCCTTCTCGCCGAATATGGGGACGAGATCTTTGAATTGGCCCACAAGATGCGCCGATGGCTCTGTTTTGAGGCCAGCGTCGGCGGCGGGATCCCGTGTATCAAGGCGCTCCGGGAAGGCCTTGTGTCCAATCAGGTGGATTCGATCTACGCGATCATCAACGGGACGACGAACCATATTCTGACGCAGATGACCGAGAAGGGGGTGAATTTCGCGGACGCGCTCGCCGGCGCTCAAGCGCAAGGGTTTGCCGAAGCCGATCCGACCCTCGATGTGCAGGGGATCGACGCCGCGCATAAGCTCGCGATTCTCGTGCGTTTCGCGTTTGGCGGCCGGGTCAAGTTCAGCGATATCTATTCGGAAGGGATCACGCAAATCTCGAGTGATGATATCGCTTTCGCGAAGGAGTTCGGGTACGTGATCAAGCTGCTCGCCATCGCCAAGAAGACCAAGGATGGCGTCGAAGCGCGCGTGCAGCCGACGCTTCTGCCGAAGACGCATATTCTCGCGAATGTGAATCAATCGTTCAATGCCGTGATGCTCCGAGGCGATGAAGTGGGCGATGTCATGTTCTACGGACGGGGCGCCGGAGCGCATCCGACCGCGAGCGCGATCGTGGCCGACTTGGTGGATATCGCGAAGAACGATATCGAAGGGCCGGTGGATGATGAATCGGTGATCCGGGCGCTCGGTTCCCGCATTGCCGTAAAAAGCATTACGTCGATCTTGTCTCGTTATTATCTGCGGTTCTACGTGATCGATAAGCCGAGCGTGCTGGCCGCGATCACGAAGATCTTGGGCAACCATAAGGTCAGTATTTCGGATGTGATCCAGCGCGAGCGGAGTGCCGGTAAGGTCGTGCCGCTTATCCTGCTCACGCATGAGGCGCCGGAGAAAGATGTTCGCGCCGCGATCCGTGTGATCGATCGGCTCGCGTTCGTCAAAGGCAAGCCCGATTCTCCATCAGAAAATTCGAAGGTTAATCGGGCTAGCCCCGGCAACTATCCAAAAAAAGAAAATAGATGCCAGGGCAAGTCACAAGTTATCAGAATGGAAGAGGCCTAAGCCATGGGAAAGTATGCTGTTAAGAGGATCGGGATCGTTGAACGGTATCAGGAATATCTTCCCGTCACGGATAAAACGCCGATCGTTTCGCTGAATGAAGGCAATACGCCGCTCATTCTCGCGGAAGCGTTGCCGCAGGAGCTGGGGCTGAAGAACGTCCGCATTTATTACAAGTTCGAGGGCCTGAACCCGACCGGTTCGTTTAAAGACCGCGGGATGACCATGGCGATCTCCAAGGCGGTCGAAGCGGGGTCAAAGGCCGTGATGTGCGCGTCAACGGGGAATACCTCGGCGTCCGCGGCCGCTTATGCGTGCCGTTGCGGACTGAAGTGCTACGTGCTGATCCCCGAGGGGAAGATCGCGAAGGGGAAGTTGCTCCAGGCGTATCGTTACGGCGCGAAGGTGATCATGATCGAGGGGAATTTTGACCGGGCGCTGGAACTCGTTCAGGAAATGACGAAGGACGGCAAGATCACGCTGGTCAATTCCATCAACCCTTACCGGATCGAGGGGCAGAAGACCGCGGCGTTCGAGATCGTCGACGACCTCGGGGACGCGCCGGAATATCATGCGATCCCGGTGGGGAATGCGGGGAATATCACGGCTTACTGGAAAGGTTACAAAGAATATAAAAAAGCGGGGAAATCCGAAACGCTGCCGCAGATGCTCGGTTTTCAGGCGGCCGGCTCGGCGCCGCTCGTGCTCGGGCATCCGGTGGAGAAACCGGAAACGCTCGCGACCGCCATCCGGATCGGGAACCCCGCCAGCTGGCAGGGCGCGATCGCCGCGCGGGATGAATCGGGCGGTTTGATCCACAGTGTGACGGATGAAGAGATCACGAAGGCCTACCGCTTTATCGCCCAGCGCGAAGGTGTGTTCGCGGAACCGGCGAGCGTGGCTCCCGTGGCCGGGATCATCAATCTCGCGAAAAAAGGATTTTTTAAGGAAGGATCCCGCATCGTGATCACACTCACGGGCGCGGGGTTGAAGGACCCGGATTTTGCGCTCAGTTTTGAGGACCCGGTGTTTAAGGTCCCGTCCACGCTTGAGGCCGTCAAGGAGGTCATCCGATGAAGTCGATCGTCGTTGTGCTTGCAGGCGCTGCGGATCATCCGACCGAAGAACTCGGAGGCAAGACGCCTCTTGAAGTCGCCAAGATGCCGAATCTGAATTTCTTTGCCAAGAACGGGAAGGTTGGGACGGCCAAGCTCGTGGCGGACCGCCTCGCGCTTTCCGCGGACCAGAGCCTTTTTAATTTGCTGGGCTACGATGCCGCGAAGTCCTATACGGGCCGTGGGCCTCTTGAAGCCGCCGACAAGGAATTGACGCTCGACGATAAGGAAGTCGCGTTCTGCATGAATTTCATCACGGAGGCCGCGGGGAATCTGGCGGATCCGACCGCCGGCGCTGTTACGACCAAGGAAGCCAAAGCGCTCGTTAACTTTTTGAATAAGAAGGTCGCCAGTGACTTCGTGCGGTTCTTTGCCGGGACGGGGCATCGCCACCTCGCGGTGATCAAGGACGCGAACGGATTTGAAGCCCTTTCCGCCAGGACCCAGCCGCCCGAGAGCGTGATCGGGGAGAAAATCGAGAACGTGCTGCCGAAAGGTCCTGGCGAAGAATTACTTCGAAAATTGATGTTCGATGCCAAGTTACTCCTCCAGGACCATGAGATCAACCAGGTCCGGGTCGATCTGGGCGAGAATCCGGCCAACATGATATGGCTTTGGGGCCAGGGCAAAAAACCGGTGCTCAAACCTTTCCGGGAATGTTTTGACCTTTCCGGTGGGGCGATGGTCGCCGCGCGGGAGTACGCCAAAGGGATGGGGCGTGTCGCGGGACTGACGGTCATGGAAGTGAAAGAGGAAGGCGAAGAGCCTTCCGCGTTCTATGACAAGATCTCCAAGGTTGTGCTCGACGCCCTCGACGATAAGGATTTTGTGTGCCTGCATCTTCATACCCCCGAGGAAGCGTCGAGGAGCGGGGATGTGAAAAATAAGATCGCGGCGATCGAAGGGGTCGATTTCTTCGTGCTCTCCAAGATCCGGAAATACCTGGAACGTTCCAAGGAATCGCGGCTGCTTGTGACGCCGGGTCACGGGACGCTCTGGAAGATGCGCGAGATCATCCGCGATAGCGTTCCGTTCGTCATGACGGGCAAGAATATCATGGCGGATGAGATCGAGCGGTTCTCGGAGATCGCGGCCAAGACCTCGGAGTTGAAGTTCTCGAAGACCACGGAACTCATGCCTTTCTTCATGGCGAAGGCGGGCTAACGTCCAAGGATGACGGATGGCGGAGCTCGGATGGAGCGAAAGATTTAACGCCATCCACCCTCCTCCTTTCTCCATCCAATGGATCAACAATATCAATTGTCTAGGGAGATTAATCGAATGTCATTGATCGTTCAGAAATACGGCGGCTCGTCGGTCGCCAACGCGGAAAAGATCCTGAAAGTCGCGCAGCGCGTCATCAAAACAAAAAAGGCGGGGAATAAAGTGGTGGTCGTGGTGTCGGCCATGGGGGACATGACCGATGATCTGGTCACACTGGCGGACCAGATCAATAAGTACCCCCAGGACCGGGAGATGGACATGCTGCTTTCGACCGGAGAGCAGGTCTCGATCGCGCTGCTCGCGATGGCGGTCCATAAGCTCGGCCACGAGGCGGTTTCCTTTACGGGGGCGCAGGTTGGGATCATTACGGATGAATTCCACAGCAAGGCGCGCATCCAGAATATCAGCGCAGAGCGCATCAAGAAAGCGCTCGCGGCCGGCAAGATCGTGATCGTCGCCGGGTTCCAGGGGCAGACGCCGGACGGGGAGATCACGACGCTCGGACGCGGCGGTTCAGACTTGACGGCAGTCGCGTTGGCGGTGGCGCTTAAGGCGAGCCACTGTGAGATCTACACCGATGTCGACGGGATCTACACGGCGGATCCTCGCGTGATCCCGGAGGCGACGAAGATGGATCGGGTCACCTACGATGAGATCCTGGAACTCGCATCGCTTGGGGCGAAGGTGATGCACTCCCGGTCGATCGAAGTTGGGAAAAAATTCAACATGCCCATTTGGGTCTGCAATTCTCAAAAGGACGTCAAAGGAACTTTGATCACAAAGGAGAACAAGAAAATGGAAGAAGTCGTTGTCAGTGGTGTCGCCCTCGCCGAAGATGAAGCCAAGATCACGCTGTTCCGCGTCTCGGACCGCCCTGGCGTGGCGGCCAAGGTGTTCCAGACCCTGGCGGACGCGAACGTGAACGTGGATATGATCATCCAGAACAAGACGCAGACGAACTCGACGGATATTTCGTTTACTGTCTTCAAGAACGAACTCGCGAAGGCGATGAAGGTCGTCAAAGCCAACGCCAAGAAACTCGGCGTGAGCGATGTGGCCTGTGATGAGAACGTCGCGAAGGTTTCCATCGTGGGGATCGGGATGCGTTCGCATTCCGGGATCGCGTCCAAGATGTTCTCGACGCTGGCCAAGAACAAGATCAATATCGATATGATCTCCACTTCCGAGATCAAGATCTCCGTTGTGGTTGCGGGCGATAAGGGCAAGCTGGCCGCTAAGGCGATCCATAAGGCGTTCGGGCTCGGTAAGAAATAATAGCGGTCGACAGTCAATCAGAAACCGTTGTCATTGCGAGCCGCGAAGCAGGCGAAGCAATCTCGTTTTAAAACGGATTGCCACGTCGTCCCAAAATCGGGACTCCTCGCAATGACTGTTTAAACTTAAATTCTGGGAAGGCGAGGGTGAAATGAAAAAGAAAGATTTGAGAATTTACTTAGCCCTTTCCTTGCTTACCGCTATGTTTTTTGGGGTTGGTTTCGGGTGTGCTTTGCACTGGTTCCATCTCCCATCCTATACGACGATAGGGGTGAGTTTTTTTGTATTGGCCTGGATTATTAATCAGATTAATTATCGCCGCTACAATTCTAAATATCAGGCATTATTGAAATCTCTGGAAAAATAAATGAATAAGAAGATTCTCTTCTACGATACGACGCTTCGTGACGGCTCCCAAGCCGAAGGGATCAGTCTGTCTTCGCACGATAAGGTGCTGATCGCGAAACGGCTCGATCAGTTCGGGATGCATTACATCGAAGGCGGCTGGCCGGGCTCCAACCCCAAGGATATGGAGTTCTTCCTGGCGGTCAAGAAGGCGGGGCTCAAGCGTTCGAAGGTCGCCGCGTTCGGTTCCACACGCCGCGCCCACGTCAAAGTCAAAGAAGACGCCCAGATCAAGGCGTTGCTCGAAGCCGGCACGAAAGTCGTGACGGTGTTCGGCAAGTCCTGGGACATGCACGTGACGGAAGTCTTCAAGACGTCGCTCAAAGAAAATCTTCTGATGATCTATGAGACGATCGCTTATCTCAAGGACCGGAAGATCGAGGTGATCTACGACGCGGAACATTTCTTTGACGGGTTCAAGACGAATCCGGAATACGCGTTGAAGACGCTGCAACAGGCCGCGAAAGCGGGCGCGAACAATCTGACCCTATGCGATACGAACGGCGGGACGCTGCCGCATGAAGTGCGTCACGCCATCCTTCGCGTGAAGCGGTCGGTCAAAACGCCGCTCGGGATCCATTGCCACAATGATTCGGAGCTCGCGGTCGCGAATTCCATCCAGGCCGTCGGCGAGGGCTGCGTGCTGGTCCAGGGGACCGTGAATGGTTTCGGGGAACGCTGCGGGAACGCCAACCTTATGAGCATTATCCCGGACCTTCAGTTCAAGATGGGACTGAAATGTTTTTCTCCCGCGAAGATGAAAGAACTAACGGCGCTTGCGCATTATGTGGCGGAGGTCTGCAATATGCCGGTCACGAATAATCAGCCGTTCACGGGGCGCTCCGCATTCGCACATAAGGGAGGCGTTCATATCAACGCGATGGTGAAGAACGCTAAGACCTATGAGCACGTCAAACCGGACGCGGTCGGCAATTATCGCCGGTATCTGGTCTCGGAGCTCGGGGGGAAGACGAATATCATGATCAAGGCCCAAGAACTGGAGATGAAGTTCCAGAAGGATTCTCCCGAAGCCAAGAAGATCATGGCGGAGATCCAGCGTCTGGAGTACGAAGGCTACCAATTTGAAGCCGCGGAGGCGAGTTTTGAACTTCTTGTTCAGCGGGTTCTTGGGAAGTTCAAGCCGTTCTTTGCGACCGGTTCCGTCGCCGTGCGCACGGAGGCGATCGGGGCGGGAAATCCCCATTCGATCGCGGAGGTGAGCGTGATCGCCAAGGGCGTGGAGCACGTGGAATCCGCCGAGGGGGACGGCCCCGTTAACGCGCTGGATTCCGCGCTTCGGAAAGCGCTCGGCCGCTCGTTCCCGGCGATCAACGAGATCCATCTGACCGATTATAAAGTGCGTGTCGTCAATTCCGAGGCTGGAACCGCCGCCAAGGTGCGTGTTTTTATCGAATTCCAGGATAAGGATAAGACCTGGACCACCGTTGGCGTTCACGAGAACATCATCGAGGCGAGTTGGAAGGCCCTTGTCGAAGCCATCGAATATAAACTGCATAAAGGATAAACGCTGCTCAACGCGCAACGGTCAACGCACAACGTAAATCCCCGGACGGATCTGCGATGTGTTTGTCGTTGCGCGTTGCGCGTAGTACGTTGCGCGAACTATGGAACTAGATAAACAATACAATTCTAAAGAAGTTGAAGCGAAGTGGTATGCCCTTTGGGAATCCAAGGGTTATTTTCGTCCGCAGAGCGATCATACGGGGTCTGGCTCCTTTTCCGGTTCGGGGAAAAGGTGCCTGACCCCTTTGGCTGACGGGGAGGGGGACAGGCACCATTTAAAAGAACAAAATGGAGCCAGTCCCCACCCGTATGTCATCGTGATCCCGCCGCCCAACGTGACCGGCATTTTGCATATGGGGCACGCGCTCAACAGTTCCATTCAGGATATTCTCATCCGCTGGAATCGCATGAAGGGCGTGGACACGCTCTGGGTCCCCGGGGTCGATCACGCGGGGATCGCGACGCAGAACGTGGTGGAGAAGAAACTCGCCAAGGAAAAGAAGACGCGCTGGGATCTTGGGCGCGAGAAGTTCCTGGAAGAGGTCTGGAAATGGAAGCACGAGAACGGTTCGACTATCACGCGGCAGCTTCGGAGGCTTGGATCTTCCTGCGACTGGACGCGCGAACGGTTCACGATGGACGAAGGTCTGACCCAGGCGGTCCGTGAAGCTTTTGTGACGCTTTACGAACGCGGCCTGATCTATCGCGGAAATTACATCATTAACTGGTGCCCGCGCTGCCAGACCGCGCTTTCCGATGAAGAGGCCGCCCACAAGGACATGCAGGGAGGCCTTTACCACATCAAGTATCCCATCGAGGGGAAGAGCGGGCCTTACGAGAAAATGGGAGAAGATCACATCGTGGTCGCGACGACGCGGCCCGAGACGATGTTGGGCGATACCGCGGTTGCGGTGCACCCGGAAGACCCGCGCTACAAGCATCTGATCGGTAAGAAAGTGGTTCTGCCGCTCGTGGATCGCAAGATCCCGGTGATCGCGGACGCGTTCGTGGACCCGGAATTCGGGACGGGGATCGTGAAGGTCACTCCGGCGCATGATCCGAACGACTTCGCGATGGGGCATCGCCACAACCTCGAGCAGATCAACGTGATGACGCCGGACGCCAAGATCAACGAACATGGCGGCGCCTACAAGGGCATGGACCGGTTCGAAGCGCGCAAGAAGATTCTCCAGGACCTGGAAGATCGGCAGCTTTTCGTCCGGCGCGATTCGCATCTTCACGCGGTCGGTCACTGCTATCGCTGCGATACCGTGGTGGAGCCCTATCTTTCCAAGCAATGGTTCGTCAAGATGCAGCCGCTTGCCGACAAGGCGCTCAAAGCCTACGATGAAGGTAAGACGACCTTTTATCCCGACCGGTGGACCAAGGTGTACCTCAACTGGCTCAAGGGGATCCGCGACTGGTGTATTTCCCGCCAGATCTGGTGGGGGCATCAGATCCCGGCTTGGCATTGCAGATCGTGCCAGACGGCGGGAAGAGATGGTATTCTCGTTTCCCGGACGGCGCCCGAGCAATGCCCGCATTGTGGCGCGAAGGACCTGGTTCAGGACCCCGATGTTCTCGATACCTGGTTCTCGAGCTGGCTCTGGCCGTTTTCGACCTTGGGTTGGCCGGAGAAGACCGAAGATCTGAAGAAATTCTATCCGACCTCCGATCTTGTGACCGCGCCGGAGATCATTTTTTTCTGGGTCGCGCGCATGATCATGGCCGGGCTCGAATTCCTCGGCGAAGTGCCGTTCACGCGCGTCAATATTCACGGAACGGTCCGGGCCGCGAATGGGCTCAAGATGTCCAAGTCGCTTGGCAATTCCATCGATCCGTTGGAAGTGATCGAAGAGATGGGCGCGGACGCGCTTCGCTACAGCTTGGTGATGCTGTCGGCGCAGGATGTATATCTCTCGCGTGAAAAATTCGAAGTGGGCCGCAATTTCGCCAACAAGGTCTGGAATGCCTGCCGTTTTGTGCTGATGCAGATCGGGGACCTGAAGGACGGTTCGGTGGATCCCGCGCAATTCAAGACGGAGACCCTGTCGCTCCCGAGCCGGTGGATCCTCTCGCGTTTTGAAGAGAAGACCGCGGAGATCGAAAAACATCTTTCCCAATTCGGCCTCGCCCAGGCCGCGACGGAACTCTACCATCTTGTGTGGGATGATTTTTGCGATTGGTATATCGAGCTCGCCAAACCGATGGTTCTCTCCGAAAATAAGGCTCTTAGCCTCGAGACGAAAAAGGTACTTTTCTTCGTCTGCGAGCGGATGCTGCGGCTTCTCCATCCGTTCATGCCTTTCATCACCGAAGAGATCTGGCAGACCTTCAAACAAAAGGCCGCGGATGCCAAGGCTTGGCCCGAGACCATCCTGACGGCGCCTTGGGTCGCTGAATCCTCCAAGCGGTTTTATGATCCGGAAGCGCAGAAGGCGATCGGGTTGTTGCAGGATGCCGTGAGCGGGATCCGCGATATCCGGGCCCGTTTTCAGATCGCGCCGACCGACAAGCTCAAAACCGTGATCGTCTGCAAAACCGAGGCGACGCTCAAGGTTTTGCAGGCGTTTGACCGGGAGGTGAAGGTCCTGGGAAGGCTTGCGGAACTTCAGTGCGTCACGTCCTTTCAAAAACAGGGCGTGATGGCCGCTCATTCGTTCGCGGCCTTCGACATCTTTATCTCGCTTGAGGGAGT
This sequence comes from uncultured bacterium, assembly GCA_964508905.1. GTDB lineage: Bacteria > Omnitrophota > Omnitrophia > Omnitrophales > Aquincolibacteriaceae > Aquincolibacterium. The sequence goes on along the minus strand of CAZDVO010000023.1, from coordinate 20,234 downwards.
CCTGGACCCCGAGGAAGAGAAAAAACGCCTTCACAAGAAGATCCGGGAAACCGAACAATGGGTCGAAACGATCCGTAAAAAAGTGGAAAACCCTTCCTTCGCGTCACGCGCGCCGAAGGAGGTCCTTGAAAAAGAGAAAGAAAAACTGGCCGATGCCCAAAAACTTCTCGTATCCTACCAAAGCCAACTCGCAAGTTTTTGAAGCGGGATTTCCCGGCCACCCCCTTCCGGTCTCGCGGCGGACGCTTGAGCTCCTGAAGGACGCGCTGCACGAGGATATCGGTAGCGGGGACATGACCTCCAATCTCCTGATCCCGCCTCACGCGCGGGGGACCGCTCGCGTCATTGCCAAAGCCCGCGGGATCTTCTGCGGGGAGCGGTTGGTGAAGGAGATCTTCAAGATCGTGGATCCCAAAGTGAAGTTGGAATTCCGCATCCATAACGGCGGCAAACTGCGGCCGGGCAAGATCGTCTTCAAGATGCACGGCTGTATCCGTTCGATCCTGAAGGCCGAACGGACGATGGTGAACTTCCTAAGCCATCTTTCCGGCGTCGCGACCAAGACGCGTCAGTTCGTGAACCGCGTCAAAAAATATCCGGCGTTGATCCTGGATACGCGTAAGACCACGCCGCTGTGGCGCGAACTTGAGAAGGTCGCCGTGCAGGTGGGCGGCGGGCACAACCATCGCCAGGGGCTGGATGAATACATCATGGTGAAGGAGAATCACCGGGTCCATGGCGATCTGAAGAAGCTTCGCCGGCATCCGGGGCGATTCGAGATCGAAGTGCGGAGCATGGGGGAGCTGTGGGAAGCGATCGGTCTGAAGCCCCAGGTGATGTTGCTCGATAACTTTACGCCGAAGGCGGCCAAGCGCGCCGTCGAGATCGTCCGGAAGGAAGCGCCTGAGATCCTACTCGAGGCTTCCGGCGGGATCACGCTCGAGAATGTCCGCAGATTCGCCGCGGCCGGGGTCGATACGATCTCCGTGGGTTCTTTGACCCATTCCACCAAAGCCGTGGATTTTTCCCTGCTGATCGATTAAGCCCCCGGGACGGGGCGTGAAGCGAGGCCCGATGACCGACTTTAAATTAGTCTCCTCCATGTCCCCAAAAGGGGACCAACCCGAAGCCATTCGGCAACTGGTCGAAGGGTTCCGGGCGGGGAAGAAGGAACAGGTCCTGAAGGGCGTCACGGGTTCCGGTAAGACGTTCACGATGGCGCATGTGATCGCTGAGCTCGGGAAGCCGACGCTCCTTATTTCCCACAATAAAACGCTCGCCGCACAGCTTTATTCCGAGTTGAAGGAATTCTTTCCCGAGAACGCCGTCGAGTATTTCGTTTCCTATTACGATTATTACCAGCCCGAAGCCTATATCCCGCATACCGATACTTACATTGAAAAAGACGCTTCGATCAACGAAGATCTCGACCGCCTCCGCCTTTCCGCCACCAGTTCCATCCTTTCCCGGAAGGACTGCATCATCGTGTCGAGCGTTTCCTGTATTTACGGCCTCGGCGCGCCGGAGGATTGGCAGGGGATGCTTGTCACGATCAAGAAAGGGGAGCCGGCGGAACGGGACCATTTTCTTTCGAGCCTGATCGAATTGCAGTATGAGCGCGTGGAGACCGAGCTTCGCCGCGGGACGTTCCGCGTTCGCGGGGGGCGGATCGACCTCCTGCCGTCCTATGGCCAGAACCCTTACCGGATCGATTTCGGCCCCGAGATGATCGAGCGGATCGCGTTGCTTGATCCGATCAGACTTACGCCGCTTCAGGATATCGAAAAGCTGGCGGTTTATCCGGCCAAGCATTTCGTGACCCCGGGCGAGAGGCTTGAAACGGCGATCGTGTCGATCGAAGAGGAAATGAAAGAGCACGTCAAACGGCTGATGGCGGAGGGGAAGGACCTTGAAGCCAAACGGCTCGAATCCCGGACCCAATATGACCTGGAGATGCTCCGCGAAGTCGGTTATTGCTCTGGGGTGGAGAATTATTCGCGGCATCTTTCCGGCAGGACGGCGGGGTCCACGCCCTACACGCTACTGGATTATTTTCCCAAGGATTTCCTTCTCATTATCGACGAATCGCATCAGAGCGTGCCGCAGATCCGCGGGATGTTCAACGGGGACGCCTCACGCAAAAAGGTCCTGGTCGATCACGGGTTCCGTCTGCCGTCGGCGCTCGACAACCGCCCGCTCAAATTCCCGGAGTTCGAGGCCAAGATCGGCCAATGCCTCTATGTCTCCGCGACGCCGGGGCCGTATGAGATGGCAAAAGCCCCCGAAGCGGTCGAGCAGGTGATCCGGCCGACGGGGTTGATGGATCCCGAGATCGAGGTGCGCAAGACCGAGGGGCAGATCGATGACCTGATCGCGGAGATCCGGGCGCGAACGAAGAAGGAAGAGCGCACGATCGTGACGACACTGACGAAGAAAATGGCGGAAGACCTGAGCCGGTACCTGAAAGAGCTTGGCATCAAGGTGAACTATATCCACTCGGAATTCGACGCGTTCGAACGGGTCGAGATCCTCCGGGATTTCCGGCTGAAAAAATACGATTGTGTGATCGGCGTGAACCTGCTGCGCGAAGGCCTGGACCTTCCGGAGGTGTCGCTTGTGGTGGTGCTCGATGCCGACAAGGAAGGATTCCTCCGGAGCGATGTGTCCCTGATCCAGATCGCGGGACGGGCCGCGCGCCACGTGAACGGCAAGGTCATTATGTATGGCGACAAGATCACCGATTCGATGAAGCGCGCGATCGATGAGACCGCGCGCCGCCGCAAGATCCAGTCCGAGTACAACATCGCGAACAGGATCACGCCCGTCTCGATCAAAAAAGAGATCAAGGACGGGATCGAGAAGTGGAAGCAGGCCGAAGCGTTCGTCCATGACGTGGTCCACGAATCGGGGAAGGAATACGAGGCCAAGAATTATCTCGCGTTCCTCAAGCAGCGGATGGAAGCCTGCGCCCGGGCGCTCGAGTTCGACAAGGCCGCCCGCTATCGCGATGAGATCCGGAAGCTGGAAGGAACATCCGATGCCGGCCCGGCCTCCGCCGCGAAAGAGCCCGGGAAACTCCGGAAAAAGCCGGGACGTTCCAGGCGCTGATCCGCGATCGTCAGCCGGTTATTGAAAGCTGAGCGATTCCTTGAGCTTGGAGAGATTGATCAACGGCAGGATATTCGAATAGCCGTCGGTCCAGAGGCGGTGTTTTTCCTTGATCAGAAGGTAAAGCGGGAACCACTGCAACTCCAGCACCACTTTCCGGAAAAGATCGTTCTCCCACGCAAAAAAAGCCCACGTTGAGCCCGTTCCATACGGGGCGCCCGAGGTGGCCCGGTAGCCGCTGTAGGCGCGCGCGGCCTTGGCCTCGGCGGTGAGCACGGGTTCCAGCCGTACATAGCGATTGCTGATGTGGAAAACAAGGATCCCTTTCGGGTTCAGATGCGCTTTGTAGAGCGCGACGGCCTCCGCCGTCAGAAGATGGAACGGGATCGAATCCCCGCCGAACGCGTCGACCACCAGCAGGTCATATTTCTTTTCCGGGCGTTTTGCCAGCGTCTGCCTCGCGTCGCCGAAGATGAAGTTGATCTTTCCCTTGGCGTTATCCAGATAGGTGAAATATTTCTTGGCGATCATGTACACGTCGGGATCCAGTTCGTAATAATCCATGGTCTGGCCAGGATGGGTGTAAATGGAAAGCGTTCCCGCGCCGAGGCCGATCACCGCGATGTCGCGGAAATTCATTTTGTCTGAGGATAAAAGTTCCCCGATGGGCGAGGTGCGGCTGAACATACAGGTGGGCTCCAGCCGGAGCTCCGGCGCGGTGAACTGCATGCCGTGCATCGTCGTGCCGTGGAGGAGCAACCGCGCGCCTTTCAGGTCCTTGATCTCATAGATGCCGTAATAATTCCGGTGTTTATAGGCGCAGCCGTAATGCCCCGAAAGGTCCGAGATCCAGAAAAAGGCGAGCAGGACCGGGACGACGGCGAGAGCCACGCCTGTGAGCGCGTTCCCTAAATTCCGGGGAGCCGGGGATTCCCGGCCGATCATCCAGACGGCGCCCACGACGCACGTGAGGCCCACAAGATACTCGATCACGGACCTGGAGATGAGCGGCATGATCCAGCTCGTGAGGATCCCGCCGAGGAAGCCGCCGAGCGAGATCATAAGATAGAACCGGGTGAGCTCGTGCGCGGAGGCCGGCCGCCGGAGGGCCAGGCGGTTCTGGCAATAGAGGCAGATCAAAAAAAGCATGCCGCACAAGAGGACCAGCTGGATCACGACCGAGAATCCCTTGTTCTGGGTCGCGAGAAAGAGGAGGCCGCTTGCGGCGAGGATGAACGCGATGTGTTTGACGATCCACGAGGGACACCAGGGCGACGGTTTGAAGCTCAGGATGAAAGCCAAAATGTAGATGCTGAGTGGGATTACCCAAAGGAGCGGCAGAGGTACGATCGTGAAAGTGATCACGTTCGTGACCGACATGAACATGATCACGCTTGCCGCGCTCAAGAGCAGCCAGATCAGAACCTGTTTTCCCGGGGTCCTCTTTTCGGCGTGATCTTCGGGGGCCTTGGTCTCGGCGGACTGGGCCGCGAACGGGACGAGGAAGAAGATCAAGATATTCAATGCGGCAAGGACCCCGTAACTGATCCTCCACATCTGGATCTGACACGGCAGATCGAAGACGACTTCGAACAGGAAGGGATAGGTCAGGAGCGCGCCGAGCGAGCCCGCGTTTGACGTGGCGTAAAGGGCATAAGGATTCGAGCGCGCCGGGAGCGAAGAATTCGAGAGCCAGACCTGGATCCCGACGCTCATGGTCGAGAGTACGAAAAAAACAGGCCCGATCGTGAGGACCAGGCGCAGGAAAACGTCGGCGGCGAGGAAAAGGGCGCCGCTTTCCGCGCCGATCTTGAGCGCTTGTCCCGGAAACACCAGCAAGGGAAGGAGGATGAGGGCCAGTTGGATCATCCGAAACCGACGCGCGCCCGCTTGCTGCACCATGTGATGGACGGCCCAATAACCGAGGAGCAGAAAGGCCTGAAAGAAGACCAGGCACGCGCCCCACACCGCGTAGCTTCCGCCGTACATAGGGAGCAATGCCTTCGCGACGATCAATTCGATCTGGAAGAGAAGAAAGGCCACAAGGAACGTGATCGCGTGGAGCAGAACGGGAGGCATCGGATCTCCTTCTCTGAAAAATGAACGGGGTTAGGAGAGGAAAGCCTGGATCTTGGCGAGCAGGACCTCGAGGTCGTAAGGCTTCGCGATAAAATCGCTCGCGCCCAAGCCCAGCACCTCGCGTTCGATCCCTTCGCTGACGTTTGCCGTGGAAACGATAATGGGTAACGCCGCGGCCGGTTCCAGCTTTCGGACGTTTTTCAGGACAAAAAGCCCGCCGCCGGCCGGGAGTCCCAGGTCGAGCGTCATGAGATCGATCTTTTCCTTCCGGACGTGTTTGATGCCGACTGTCGCGTCAAACGCATTGAGAACGCGATACCCATGCGCCGAGAGAAAGGTCGAAAGGGCTTTGACGAATTCCGGGTCATCATCGATCACGAGAATGGTCTTGGGCTGGGGTGTTTCCATGGTCAGGCCTCCGGAGCCAGGGCGAGGACGATGGTGAAGCAATTGGGCTGCCACGGGGCGCTGGTGGCCCAGATCCGTCCCTTGTGAAGCTCCACGATGTCTTTGGTGATCGCGAGCCCGAGCCCTTCGCCCTGGGTCGAAGGGTCCAGGCGTTCGAATTTGTCGAAGATCTTTTCCAGTTTCTCGCCAGGAATGGTCTTGCCGTCGTTCAAACAATCGATGCGCGCAAACCCTTTTTCAAGGGAGACCTTGAGAGTAATGCGCCCTCCGGCGGGGGTGTACTTGATGGCATTGCTCAGCAGATTATTGAGCGCCCGCAGGATCATGGGACGGTCGCCTTCGAAAGGGATCTCCTGCGAGCCAAACGTGCCCGTGAGCGCAACTTTCTTTTCCGCGGCGAGCGTTTCGCATTCGCGGAACTGTTCCTTGAGGGCCTCGCGAAGATCGAAACGGGTGATGCTGAGTTCCGCCATGCGGGCCTCGATCTTGTAGGTCTCGATCAGGTCCATGAGCAGGGCGTTCATCCGGTCTGCGACGTCTTTGCAGGTATTGACCGTTTCTTCCTGCTTGGGCGTCAGCGCGCCGAGGAAGCCGGCCTTCAGATTGGAGATGTTCGCTTTGATCACAAGCAAAGGGCTTTTGAGGTCGTGGGCCAGGCCGAGGGCGAACGAGGATTTGAGTTCGTCGGCACGCTTGGCCTTGGCGGAATAGGCGAGTATTTTTTTAAAAATGCGGCGGATGATGGTGAATCCGATGACGTATCCCAGGATCATGATGACCGAGGCGAAAAAAAAGACAAGCCCAGTCTCCGCGATCGGGCGATGGCCTTCCGAGACCATGGTTCGGATCACATAGGTCAGGGCCAGGACAGGGATCGCGCCGATCAGAAGAAAGACCGTGTGGAGCTGTTTTTGAGGTTCTCCCATCTCATGGGAGAGCAGTGTTTCCGTTCTCGGATCGTTCAGAGGGTCCATTGGGGTGGAGTTCATTGCCGAAGAGAATATTCCCGAGGTGCTCCGGCGTCAACAGGGAAAAACGGGGGGGTGCTAGCGGGGACGCGGAACCAGGGCTTCCAGCGTTTTAAGGTAAGCCTGGAGTTTGTCGCGGATAAGATGGAATTTTTCCCCGGCGATCCAATCCTTGCGGAAGACGCTGGGGCCGATCGCGGCCGCGCTGGCGCCGTTCGCGAAGTAGTCTTTAAGGTTTTCACGGGTCACTCCCGAGCAGGCGAGCAGTTCGATCTCGGGAAAGGGGCCGTGGATCTCTTTGAAATAACCCGGGCCAAAATACTTGGAGGGAAATACTTTGACCATGGTCGCCCCGGCATCCCACGCGGTATGGATCTCCTGGGGCGTTAAGGCTCCGGGGAAGACGGGGATCTTGCGTTTGGCGCAATAAGCCACGATGGAAGGGCACAGAACAGGGCTGACGATGAACGTCGCGCCGGCGCGGAGAGCGGCTCGAAGCTCCTTCATCGTGAGAACGGTACCCGCGCCAAGCATGAGGCGCCGTCCGAAGCGTTTTGATGCGTTCCGGATCAGTTCCGGAGCGCCCTCGGTGTTCATCGTGATCTCGACCGCCTCAAGGCCGCTCGCGGTAACAGCCTCGAAGAGGGGCGCTAAGTCGCGGGACCGGATCCCGCGCAGGATCCCTAGCAGCGGTTTTTGCCGGAAGCGGTCAAGGTCCACGAACGGGGCCCGGGGCTAATCGATCTCGGCGCTGGCCGAGAAGCTTTCGTAGAATTCGCGATAGCTGTCCTTCTTCTCGGGATTTTCACGAAGTTCCAGGGCCGTTTTGGGGTGCTGATCCAGGATCCCGGCGATCGCGTAGGGGATCACATAGCCCCATTCGACTTTCTTGCTTAGAGGGATCATCTCTTTGGAGATCACGTCGAGGACGGGGCGAATGTCGAACTTCGGGTTTTTCAGGAATCCGAGCAGCAATTCCGTCGGGCAATTTCCGGCCGCGCGGCCCATGCCGAAGATGGTGCTGTCCAGATAATTGGCGTTGTGGATGATCGCTTCGATCGTGTTCCCGAACGCGAGCTGCTGGTTGTTGTGCGCGTGAAGGCCGATCTCCTTGGTCTTGATGATGCTTTTGGCCTTTTTGACGAGGTATTCGACGGTCTCCTGGTACAAGGCCCCGTTCGAATCCACAAGGTAGACGACATTGCAGCGGCATTCCTTCTCCAGCTGGGAAAAGCATTCCTCGAGTTCTGATTCACGGACCTTCGAGATCGCCATCAGGTTGACCGCGGTCTCGTAACCCTTCTCGGCGAACTCGTTCGCCATGCGGATCGCTTTGTCCACGTCCTTGACGTAACAGGCGGTGCGGATCATGGTGACCGGGCTTTCCTTTTTGGGCTTGATCTCAGCCATATCCATCCGGCCGACATCCACCATGACGGAGATCTTGGTCGTGGAGGGGATCCCGTCTGTCACCTTGAGGATGTCCTCGTCCGAACAGAACTTCCAGGCGCCGTATTTGTCGCCGGGAAAGAACTTGCGCGAATTCTTGTAGCCGATCTCCATGTAGTCGATCCCGGATTCGGAGACGGCCTTGAAGATCTCGCGGACGAACCGGTCGTCAAAAGCGTGGTTATTCATCAGCCCGCCGTCGCGGATGGTGCAATCCAGAACTTTGATCTCTTTACGGTACATGATAGCTCCTTTTCATTGGGGATAAGAACACCGGGCCGTCGGGGAGAAGTCTCCGGGAGGGCCGAAAGAGGCGCATAGTGTACCCCGAAAACCTTAAAAAACCACCAGGATTTCCGGGGTGTAAAGCCAAAGTAGAAATGTCCGCTTTTTCGGGACACGGGCGGCGTGCCGGGAAGGTGACCGGATCAGGCGTCGGGGGAGGCGGGTTGGGCCGGCGTTGCGGTCTCGCGGACGAGCCGGGATTCCTTTTCCTTACAATCCGCGAGCTTATGGGCCTTGCGGGCCGAGATATTCCGCTGCTTTCTCGCCGACGATTTTCCGATATTGCCGAACCAATCCCCGAACTTTTCGATCAGGGTATCGTCCGTGCAGGCTCTCGCGTGAGCGGCGGGGACCGCGTTGCCTAGTAGAAACGTTAGTGTGATAAAAAGGGTTAAGGTTCTTTTCATGATCTCTGGCTCCTGAGGAGGGATTCCCGCATCAAGAAACGATCTGTCCGGCTTTCCCGAGGTCCCCGCGCGCGTTCTTGAGGTTCTCCCGGCACTTCGGGGCGATCTTGTGTTTATTCGCCTCGAGGCATGCCAGAATGCGGCCTTCTCCGACAGCGATCTTGGAACATTGCTGGAGAATATCCGTCCGGCAATCCGCGATTAGAGCGTTCACGTTATCGATGGCATTCTTGAACTCACCCTTGGCTTCATAAAGCGCGGTCAGGCACGGGGTCGAAAGCTTCTCGCTGTGCGCGTAAAGGCACGCCACGCCGCGGCCTTCACCGGGAGTCACGTCCTGACAATAGGTCTCGAGTTCCGTGATGCAGGCGCCTTCTACTTTATCGATGCTTTTCGCCGCGAACTTTTCCATGGGGCCCTGAGCGATGCCCGAGGAGAGGCCGAGGGTGAGAAAGAGAGCGGACCCAAGCGCGATGGACAAAAGTTTCTTCATAAATAGCTCCTTTTTCCGGATCAAGGCTAGCGGTTTGACAACGCGATATGAATGCGACGCGAAACAGGTTCGTATTCTAGCGCGTCCGGAATAAAAAACCACCCTTAGCTTTACGGATCACGGACTTTTTCTGTTGGTCGTAAAGCCTCCCCGAGTGGTAAGATTCTTTGGCAAGCAGGGAACCGTCACCTCAATAAAAAGATCTAAGGAGGCGTGATCATGGAAGACTTGATCCGTGTGAAGGAAGTGCCGGGCATGGGAACGGACGTATTTGCCACAAGGGACATCCGAAAGGATGAGCTGATCGCCGAGTTCCGGGGGCCTCGGATCAAAATACCGGACATGACGGGGATCCCTGATGAGGTTTGGAGCCACTTTTTTAATGTCGGCGTGGATGAGTACATTATCGCCCGGGAACCCGCCGTCCGCACCAATCACTCCTGCGACCCGAACGCCGGGATCGCGGATGACCATTTTCTGATCGCCATGAGGGACATTGCCGAGGGCGAACAGGTCACGTTCGACTATTCGGTGATCACTGCCGACAACTGGAAACTTGAATGCCGATGCGGTTCTCCCGCTTGCCGGAAGGTCATCAGTAACTACGTCGATCTCCCCGAAACGGTCAAAAAGAAATATGATCCATACACTCCGGAGTGGATCAAAGCCCTTGGGAAAAAATAGGGCCGGGGCGATGCCGGACAAAATAGCCGTTGTCAGTTATAAACGTTTTTTGACCGAGATCAGTTCGCTTTACGAGGGCGCCAGAAAAGCTCTCGTGAAAGCTTATTGGGAGATCGGAAAGCGGATCGTCCAGGTCGAACAGCAGGGCGCGATCAAAGCCGCCTACGGCGCCGGACTCCTTCAAAAACTCTCCGAAGACCTTTCCCGGGAATTGGGCCAGGGATTCTCCGAACGCAATTTAGAACGCATGCGGAGTTTTTATCTCCATCATCCAAAATCGTCGGCGCCGACGAAATTGGGATGGGCTCATTACGTCGAGCTCATGTCCCTCAAGGACACGAAAAAGCGCGTTTATTTTGAAGAAAAAGCCGCGAGAGAAGGTTTAGACACCCGCCGGATCCGCGAACTTGTCAGGCATGAGATCGTCCGCCAGCAAGTCGCGCGGAATCTCATCCGCTCCGAGGAGGAGGTGCCCTACGGTTCGTCCGCGAAGCCGCCCCTGGCATTACTCGCTCCGCCGAAAGGCCTCACGCTCCGCACGTACCGGAAAGGGGAGCTTCCCTCAAGGGCCGGCATCGTCATCGACTGCGGGTTCTATGTCTACCGGACCGTCACCGTCCAAGAACTCAAGGCCGTCACGGTCACGGACAAACCCGCGTACGCTTATGAAGCCGTAGTTGAGCGCGTGATCGACGGCGACACGCTCTGGGCCGTGATCGATGTGGGTTTCGGCACCCGGGTCCGCGAAAAACTCCGCCTCCGCGGGATCGATTGCCCCGAACTGGGCAGCCCGGAGGGGGAGGCGGCCAAACGCTTTGTCGCGAAGCTCCTGCCTCCCGGCGTCAGGATCCTTCTGGTCAGCAGCAAGACCGACAAATACACCCGCTACCTCGCCGATGTCTTCTGTAAAAACAAAGACGGCAACGAGCAGTACCTGAACAATCTTCTGCTCGAAGCCGGTCTGGCTGTGATATTGTATGAATAAATGCATTTAAATGTATTAAAACATACAAATTATTGCATTTAAACATACAATAAAGATTGACTTTTTGTCCCCAGCAGGGTATCTTTAGATCAGGAGGTTCCTGTGGAATACAGGCTTGGGAAGGACGATCTGACGAGGACTTTGGAGGCTTGGGATGCGTTGATCCCCGGGAGGGGCAAGGTCCGTTTGGTTGCTTGCGGCGGGACAGCTTTGACCCTGATGGGGTATAAGGAGTCGACCAAGGACGTGGATTTTCTGGTCCCGGAGCCTGAGGCATACAAATGTCTGACCGGTTTTCTTAGCGAGGCGGGTTACCGGCGGGTCACTCAGTATGGTTGGAAGCGGGACGGAGAGGCGATCGTCTTCGATCTCTATCCGGGCAAGCGGGTCTATGTGACCGAGCTTCTGACGTCGCCCCTGGAGCGGGGAGGCTCAAGAAAATGGAAGACATGGAAAAAGATCGAGGTTTCGATCCTGAACCCGGCGGACCTTATCATTTCCAAAATGTTCCGCGGAACGGAAGTGGATATCCAGGATAGCTTATTGCTTTTATCCAAAGAGAGCGTGGATCTCGGAAAATTACAAGCGCGTTACGGGGAGACAGCGCAATACGATATTAGTGAGGCAAAGGTTCTCAGGAATTTGGAGATACTTCTGAAGCGTTGGAGGGCAGGACGTGAAAAACAAAAATAAGGCGCAACTTCTGGATCAATTGGCGCAATACGGCTATGAGCTGTACGTCCCCGGTACCCCTGCGTCCGCTCCGGAAAAAGTCCTTGAAGCTCTGCTTAAACAGGACGACTCGCGGCTTTTAGAAGGATTCCCTGTCGTGCTGGCGAACGCGTTGTCCCGGAAGAATGTCCTTGCCTGGGAAAATAATAAATGGCGGCCGGGAGAGGCTTTCTCTTCGAAGATGGAAGAACGCTGGGTTGTGTTGATGGCGGTGAGTTATTTGCTTTTCCGCCTCTTCGGCATGGAAAAGTCCTGCCAGGACCGTGTCCTGAAGCTCCTCAAAAAAGATCGCAGGGGGGGGGCTGTGTTGGAGACGACGGAAAACAGTTTCTCCGGTGAAAAAATAAAAGCGGACGGTCTGTATCTTTTTCCGGAACGTCTTAAGAATAGTTTCCGGAATTACGTGGTCCATCAATCCGACTCCGGAGAGGAACTTGAAGCGCAAAAAAATGCCCTCGCGTACGAACTGCGCCTTTCCGCGCTTTTCACCGCCCGTCAAAAAGAATTGCTTACCAAACGCCTTGCCGGCAAGCCCATGACCAAGACCGAGAAGGAATATTATTCCCGTGTGGTCAAAAAACGGCTAAGTGCTTTGGCTGACCCTCGTCTTCACCAGATGGCCCGCGCTCTTGTCTGATCCCGAACCTCGGGGAAGTGGCCTGCGAGCCGAAGTGATGATGTTTGACAAGCTGATTCGTATTTTCGCGTAGGGGCTTGTGTATCATATAATCAAAAATGTGAGACGCAAAAATATTAGCGTATATTACGCTCAATTCAAATTAACTGAGTAAGACAGTGTCGAGTGTGCAGCGCGAAGGGCGGGGGAGAAGTCCTGAGATCTTTCTATTCAATAAACTGTTTCATATTGTGAGGTAGGTTTGTGTGCGGGAAATGACACACAAGTTTGTTTTCGTGTCAAATTTGCATAAAAATGACACACAAATAGATTTGAGTGTAACTTGTGACATGCGAGCGAAAGGGCCCGTGCATACCATGAACCTTCTTCAGAGTTCGCAAAAACTCGAAGAAGGTTTTCTTTTTTTATAGGAACAGCAACCTCTTTCTCCGGACGGCGTCCGGTTTATGAAAAATTTCTTCAAGCTTTAAGCGGGGCAGGGAACCGCTTTCCTTGTTCAATTAAGTGATGTGTCCCGAAATTTCGGAGCGTTCGGTGCGTCTCGTTTACGTTTAGCTGGCGTCGTTCGAAGGTATTCGGTCCATACGATAGATTCAATCTACTAGTTAATACTAATAATTACTAAATTAGTATTTAGTTGACTCTGCGCGGAAATCGGATAATACTAATAAATACCAGAACCTACAAAATTAGTATTTTGCTAAAGGAGTAAGCTGTGAAGCCAATAGAAAAAGCACCTGACTGGGTTGCTGCTTTTAAAAATCCTGAGACCCTAAGCAGGATTTTTGAAAGTTCACAGGATGTAGAAGTTCTCGACCAAATAGCCATCGCTAATGATGAATACCTCTATTGGGATAGCTTTAAGCATAAGTATAAGCCGAATAAAGTAAGTGCCGCACAGGCATGGGCGCTTTTAAAGCTTACAAGGAACACAAAGCTTAAAAGGATTGGCTTGAAAGACGTTAGCGGCAAAAGTTTTGGCTATTGGCTTCCCGATTCATTTTTGAAATCTTTGCACCTCTTGGACCAAAATGCTTCAGGATCCTTGTTGGTAGACGAACCCGAGGTGACATCGGGGGAGAAAGAAAGATTTATTATAAATTCACTGATGGAAGAAGCGATCGCTTCCAGTCAATTAGAGGGAGCTGCAACAACAAGAAAAAAGGCCAAAGAAATGCTTCGTTCCGGCCGGACACCCCAAAGTCAGGCGGAGCAGATGATATTGAATAATTATTTAACCATGCGAGAGATAAAAAAATTCGTACCACAGCCGCTCTCTCCCCAGATGATAAAAGAAATTCAAGCGCTCATTACAAAAAACACATTGGAAGATCCTGCTGATGCCGGAAGGTTTAGAACGGCTGAAGATAAGGTGGAAGTTGTGTGGGACGATGGAACTGTTTTGCATACGCCGCCTCCCGCGGAAGAGCTTGATGAGAGAATGAAACGATTATGTGAGTATGCCAACACAGAGGAAGAAAAAGGATTCGCGCACCCGGTGGTTAAAGCGGTCATACTCCATTTTTGGTTAGCCTATGACCATCCCTTTGTGGATGGTAACGGAAGAACGGCCAGAGCCATTTTCTATTGGTATATGCTTAAGCGGGGGTATTGGTTGACGGAGTATTTATCCATTTCTCGCATTATCAAGAAAGGACCAGCTCAGTATGTGAGAGCCTATCTTTATTCTGAGATCGATGACGCGGATCTTACTTATTTTTTAGGATACCACCTTAGAATCCTGGATATTGCTTGGCGCGAACTGAATCATTATCTTACAAGAAAAATAAAAGAGGCCAAGGAAGCCAAGATGTATTTAGTGGCGCATCCTCAAATAAGTTATCGCCAATCTCAATTTTTAAAACACGCCATTACTCATCCTCTCGATGTGTATACCATCGAGCATTACAAGAATACGTATGCGGTCACCTATGAAACAGCAAGGACGGATCTGACGGGATTGGAAAAACTTAAATTCTTGAAACGCATCAAAAAAGGAAGACAGTTTTTATATATCCCGGCCCATAACCTCGCCGAACGTTTAGCTAAGACCAAATAGCACGCGGAATAACGCTTGGCGTGGGAGGATCGCATGCGTGGCTCCAAAAGCAGCATTCTTCTTCAAGCAGTGGGGCGGCGTTCAAAAAAAGAAAGCTGGCCGGCTTCTTGACGGAAAAGTTTGGGATGAGATGCCGGAGACCGCTACTGCCTAGCCACCGCGTCTGTGGCGTAATCGGGCTATTTGATGAATAATGCTGTTAAGTTTGTGGGATGTTGTGTAAGCGGTTGAAAACAAACAAGTTGCTATTTGATGCTTATTTGATTGCCATGAGCAGGTTAGGGTAAGCGTAAGGTTTGCGACAATGGTAAAGGGCAAAGTGAAAAAGTTTTTTGAGCACCCGCTAACCGTCACTTTATTTGGAACGGGATTCGTCTCCATAATCGTTGTCTGGCTGACCTTCTATTGCCAAAGCCAACTTTTGGTGACCGGGTATAAACTCGAAAAGTTCCGTGCGGAAATAGCAGACACTTATCAGGTTGCAGATGAGCTAAATAGAGCTATGAGCGAGAGGCTGTTCAACTTGAACAGAGTTATTTGGGGTTTTAATGATGCTGGGTCTGAAGAATTCAAAAAAATATGGGAAGATTATTATGCCTCAGTACGACGTTGGAATGTTGATTTGATGTATTATAAATTTCGTCTTCAAAGAGTTGCTGCCAATGGAATCATGCAGTTGCTAGTAAATGAAAAAGATTATTCCGATATTAAAACCGTGCACGGCGCTTTTGTTGAAGCGCACGCTCGCGCCCAAGATTTAAAAAGGTGTTATGCCGGATGTGCGGAAGATGCCAGACAGAACTATTTAGTAAAGGCTAAAAGTGCAAGGAGCGATCTTGCCGTCAAGATGGAAAAAATTGTCGACGAGTATTCAAAGCAAACTGCGAATAAAAAACCGGATTGTTGAGTTTATGAGCGAGATAAGAACACTGACGGAAAAGATCAAGCGGTTCAGGGATAAGCGAGACTGGATGCAGTTCCACAATCACAAAGACGTGGCGCTGTCCCTGGTCCTGGAGGCCTCGGAGGTGCTAGAACATTTTCAGTGGAAGAAGCCGGAGGAAGTCGAAGCCCACGGGAAGGCCTGCAAAAGCGAGATCGCGGATGAACTGGCCGACGTAGCCATGTATCTCTTTGAACTGGCTGATAATCTCGACATCGACCTGGCCAAAGCCATCGATGTCAAACTTGCCAAAAACGCCCAGAAATATCCCGTCGCAAAAGCCAAAGGCAAACACACCAAGTACGACAAGCTATGACCCCATTTGATCTCAGGAAGGCTTTATTTAATCGAAATTTCTTTCGATTTACAGGACCTCCGGAAAACTGGCTAACTGCCATTAAGTTCATGACGTGGGGGCTGGAAGAGAAGTATTTATCGCGTTGGAATAAAATTAAGAGCGGTGATGTCTTTTTGATGCATTCCACGGCTGATACCTCTTTTGGAGCAAAGCCGAAGTCTTCTGTTGTCGGACTAGGTGTTGTCGGTGGAAAATTCCGTCGAAAAGATAACTATCTGTGGATTCAGGAAATCCGAGGTAAAGTTAATCGGTGGCCACTTCTGGTGCCTTTCTCGGAAATATATCTCTTCAGCGAAGTCCCTCCAGCGCATACTTGGGAGGCCCCCGGTACTATTGATGATTCAAAGATACCGCAGTTAATTGCTGCCCTCTTGCTAAATGCGATTCCTCTGAAGGCGTTCGGAGAGAAATTCCCTGTAATGGGGAGTTGGTCTGGTGTGCGCAATGAATTGATCGACGAATTGTTTTCTAAAGGGCAGCCTTCACTTTACGAAGAGTTCTATAACAATTCCTACAATGATGCCGAAGGAGAAGCTTCTGAGTTTCTAAAAGTTCAAAAATCGGAAGAGACGCTTCGAAACATACCTACGCTGAAATTTCTTGATGGGGATAAGGTCAAGGTCAGAAAAATCAAGGATGGCAAGAGCTCCTTTGAGCGGGATAACGCGTTGTTGGAACGGGCAGAAGAAAGCCATGCGGATGTGCTGCAGTCGGCCATCGATTTCTTTAAGAAATTCGGATTTGATACTTGGAGTAATCAGCACGTCGATTTGTTAGCAGAATCAGGAGATCAAGCGTTTCTCGTAGAAGTTAAGAGTACGTTAAACCGGAATTTTCGAACGCAAGCTAGGCGCGCCGTTGGGCAGCTGTTTGAGTATGAGCATTTTGATATTCGAAGTCATTTTGAAAAAGTGCAAAAGGATAAAAAGGTTTCGAAAGTGCTTATGGTGACGGATAATCCCTCGGATTCAGATTACACGCGTTTTTTGAACAATCTGAAAATCGGGTTAGCTTGGCCTAAGGGAACGCGTATTTCTGCTGCCGGTGATCCGGGCGAGTTAGTGCAGTTAATTAATGCCAACTGAAAGCACCACTAATTTATGAAACGTGAATTTTATTCCGATTCGATTAGCGGTTTTCTTAAATCCTCCAATGACGAGATCCTTGGTAAATTAACCCTCGGAAGCGATTTTCCCGTAGAGATACCCCAGCGCAACGCTTGGGTTGAAGAAATTGACATCCTCCGCAAGGTTTTGATCCCGCACAACGGGGCCATTTCCTTTGAATACTCCATCCCACGCATGGGCGAGCGAATTGATGTAGTGCTTCTTATTGGGCCCGTGATTTTCGTCCTCGAGTTTAAAGTCGGGGAGAAAGATTTTACCTCCTACGCGCTTGATCAAGTTACTGACTACGCGCTAGATCTAAAAAATTTCCATGAGCCTAGCCACGAGCGTTTTGTTGCTCCGCTTCTTATCGCGACAAAAGCCAAAGATGTTCAGCCTGTCATAGCTGTTACGCCACAAAATGATAAGATTTTATTTCCGATCAGAACGAATATTGAGCAGCTGGGCGACGTGATTGGGAATATTCTTCAGTTTGCAGATGGGGTTGCCATTGATTGGTTGCAATGGTCGTCCGGAAGATATTGTCCTACTCCAACCATCATGGAAGCTGCGCTAGCGCTCTATAACCGACACTCGGTTGCTGAAATCTCTCGAAGTGATGCGAGTGCAATCAACTTAAGCCAAACATCGGATGCGGTTTCTGAAGTTATCCGAAAGGCAAGAGATGAGTCCCATAAGGCCATATGTTTTGTGACCGGTGTCCCTGGTGCTGGGAAAACTTTAGTTGGACTCAATATCGCAACTAACCATATTGATAAAGAAGATAAGCTTTATAGCGTTTTCCTCTCAGGAAATGGCCCCCTTGTGGCTGTTCTTCAGGAAGCTTTAGCTCGTGATATGGTTAAGAGAACTAAAGCGCGTGGAAAGAGAATAAAAAAGGGTGAGGCCAAGGGGCAGGTGAAGGCGTTTATTCAAAACGTGCACCATTTTAGGGATGATTGCCTTGTCGATGAAAAGAATCCTCCTTTTGAGCATGTGGCTCTATTTGATGAAGCTCAGCGTGCTTGGGATCATGCAAAGACGGCCGATTTTATGCGTCGGAAAAAGAAACGGGATGGATTTCTATATTCGGAGCCTGAATTTCTTATTTCCTGCCTCAACAGGCATCCTGATTGGGCGGTTGTGGTCTGCCTTGTTGGTGGAGGACAAGAGATCAATACGGGCGAAGCGGGGATTGGTGAATGGATCGAGTCTTTGATGAGATCATACCCCGATTGGCATGTTTATATTTCGCCGAAGCTTACGGATAGTGAATATGGTGCGGGAGAAGTCTTGAAACGGCTCGAAGCACATCGTCATGTTAATTACAAAGAAGAGCTTCATCTTTCGGTGTCGATGCGTTCCTTTCGTGCCGAGAATGTGTCGTTGCTGGTGAAGCAAGTGTTGGACCTCGATATTGAAAAAGCGCGTCAGACGCTTGAAAAAGTAAGAGATAAATACCCGATTTTCATCACTCGAGATCTTACTAAGGCAAAGCGATGGTTGAAATCGAAGGCTAGAGGGACTGAGCGATATGGGATAGTAGTTTCTTCCCAAGCGGAACGGCTCAAGCCACATGCCATTGATGTCAAATCGCCCATGGATCCCATTCATTGGTTTCTTGATGGTAAGGAAGATGTGCGTTCTTCCTATTATCTGGAAGATGTTGCTACGGAATTCCATGTGCAGGGGTTAGAGCTTGATTGGGCGTGTGTGACATGGGATGCGGATTTTAGGTATTCCAAAGCAGGATGGGTTCATAAATCTTTCCGAGGGAGTAAATGGCTTAATATCAATAACGAGGAGCGGAAAAAATACCAAAAGAATGCCTACCGTGTTCTTTTGACTCGTGCTCGCCAAGGCATGGTAATCGTTGTCCCCGCCGGTGATCCTGAAGATCCAACCCGCGATTCAAAGTTTTATGATCCCACCTTTGAATATCTGAAAGATATTGGGTTTACTGTGATTTAATTGTAGGCCGGTCGCCGTCCCCGCCACAAAACTTTGTCGGGCAAGCGCGGGGAGAGGTTCGGCTGGTGGTCGGAGTCGAACCGACGTCCTACAGTTTGCGAAACCATTATCCTACCAAGCCGCGGTTATCAGTTGGCAGGGGCGAGAAACAGTGCTCATGGGGGGACTTGAACCCCTAAGGCGTTGCGAGCGTGTTACAAGTGGTAGCGGGGGCTGGATTTGGCGCCTCCACTGCGTTCCGGTCGGCCACCCGTCGCTTAAACATGACATGAGTCATGTTTAAAAGCGCTCCTCCCTTCAAATCCACGCCTCTCTGCGAAGTAAAGAAAAAAGGCCCGACAGATAAACTGCCGAGCCTTTTTCTTGATTGGTAGCGGGGGCTGGATTTGGCGCCTCCACTGCGTTCCGGTCGGCCACCCGTCG
>CAZDVO010000023.1:0-1039 GCA_964508905.1 uncultured bacterium | reverse complement strand
TCTCTGCGAAGTAAAGAAAAAAGGCCCGACAGATAAACTGCCGAGCCTTTTTCTTAATTGGTAGCGGGGGCTGGATTTGCCCCAGCGCTTTATGCGCAGGGACTACACCGCCAGGGCTTTGACGCCCTGTGCGATGATATCCAGTCTCTATAAAAACAAAAAACCCGCCAGGGGATAAACCCCTGACGGGTTCTTAATTGGTAGCGGGGGCTGGATTTGAACCAGCGACCTTTGGGTTATGCATCCTACTACGGCTTTCGCCGCTCACGTTCTGCCATAGAACGGATTTGTAGTCTGGACTATACCTTCATCCGCCAAAATATCCGGCGGAGCCTGCCGTCTAGTCTCTACACCTTCCTTGTTTTTTATGACAAGGCT
Organism: uncultured bacterium; assembly: GCA_964508905.1. Taxonomy (GTDB): domain Bacteria; phylum Omnitrophota; class Omnitrophia; order Omnitrophales; family Aquincolibacteriaceae; genus Aquincolibacterium. The sequence goes on along the minus strand of CAZDVO010000023.1, from coordinate 661 downwards.
TGGCTCGGTATTCCCACTTGAGGAGGGTTCACCGAGTTTGACAGGTATTGCCTTGACCGTTTCCGGTCAAGCGGCCCTTTTCAACAAATTCCAAGCTTCTCGATATGATCTGGATCGGGGAGTTCTTTGTCTCGTGTTCTTTTCCACGAGGCGTATGCCGCTTTTATAGGAATTAAAAACATTCCGTGGCATGACGTAAAAAACGCCGCGATCTTCGACATATAACACAGCAAAATCAAAATCGCCTTTGGCGTAGCGACTTCGAACCATCGTTCGCCGGTTTGTTTTGGTTCTCCGGCTGTCGACATTGTAAATGCCGTCCTTACCCCAAGCGCTTTTGATCTGGATCTTGAGAAGCCTGCCCCCGTGATCTATGGCTAGATCATAGGGCAACCGGTCACCGACCGGTTTGAGGACTCTCAATCCCTCTTGCAAGAGCCTGGTCAGAACAGCACTTTCTGCTATGTCCGACTTGAGTTTTGTATCCACTTGAGCCCAACGAGCTACCGAGCTGCTCCACCCCGCGCCGTTAGTTGTAAAGAACGATTTTGAAGCAGGGGGGCATTGTAACAGATTTCTCCGGAGAAGCAATGGATTCCCTTCGGGAATGTCGTAAGCTAATCAAATGTCCCCTTGCTCTAGCACATGAAATGTCCCCTTC
>CAZDVO010000022.1:0-30177 GCA_964508905.1 uncultured bacterium | reverse complement strand
TGAAGGGGACATTTCATGTGCTAGAGCAAGGGGACATTTGATTAGCTTACGACATGCGCGCAAAAAAGGCCCTTCCCAAACCGGAAAAGTGTGTTATACTCCTCGAGTTCGCATCGATTTCGGTTTCTGCTAACGCGGGACCGAGAGGGAAAAACGGTGCGGACCCCCATTTTCATGCAATCCCAATGAGAAGGGGACTCTCAAGGAGGTTTTCCCTATTATGCAATCCAATTTCGCAGAGCTGTACGAGAAGTCTTTTCAGGACATCAAGATCGGTGAGGTGGTTAAAGGCACCGTGATCGCGGTTCATGAACGCGATGTGGTGGTCGATATCGCCTACAAAGCCGAAGGCATTCTGCCCAAGGACGAGTTTTCCCAGCCGGAACTTTTGACCGTCGGGTCCGAGGTCGAGGTGCTTTTCGAAGGGTTTAATGATGTGGAAGGTACGGCTATTCTTTCTAAGCGCAAGGCCGACCGGCAGAAGACCTGGAACGACATTCTCTCCAACGCCACCGAAGGCGCTATTGTGGACGGACGCATCTCCCGCAAAGTTCGCGGCGGGTTCATGGTCGATATCGGCATGGAAGCGTTCCTGCCGGCGTCGCTCGTGGATATCAAGCCGGTCCGCAATCAGGATATGTTCATCGGCTTGCAGAGCAAGTTCCTCGTCGTCAAGATCAACCACAAACGCAAGAACGTGGTGGTCTCCCGCAAGGATCTCCTCGAAAAGAGCCGCAACGAAGCCCGCACGGAAAAGCTGAACACCCTCAAGATCGGGCAGCTCGTGAAGGGTAAAGTGAAGAATATCACGGATTTCGGCGTCTTCATCGACATCGGGAATCTGGACGGTCTTCTTCATATCACGGATATGAGCTGGGGACGCATTTCGCATCCTTCGGATCTCGTGAAGATCGGCGATGACATCGAAGTCGTTGTGATCTCCATCGATCAGGTCAAGCAGAAGATCTCCCTTGGCCTCAAGCAGAAGGGGACGGATCCTTGGAATTCAGTCGATCAGCGTTACGCGATCGGCAACCAGGTCCGCGGCAAGGTCGTCAATATCCTGCCGTACGGCGCGTTCGTGGAACTGGAACCCGGCATTGAGGGTCTTGTTCACATCAGCGAGCTGTCCTGGACCAAGCGTGTGAATCACCCGAGCGAGATCCTGTCGATCGGGATGGAACTGGATGTGGTGATCCTGAGCCTTGATACTGCCGCGAAGAAGATCTCGCTCGGCGCTAAGCAGGCCCAGGAGAATCCTTGGACGACGGTCTCTGACAAGTTCCAGGTTGGGAGCCGCGTAACGGGCACCATCCGGAACCTCACGGACTACGGCGCTTTCATCGAGCTCCAGCCCGGGATCGAAGGCCTCCTGCATGTGTCCGACATTTCCTGGACGCATAAGGTCGCCAAACCCTCGGATGTCCTGAAAAAAGGGGATTCCGTGGAAGTGATGATCCTGGCGGTCGATGCCGACGCGAAGAAGATCTCGCTGGGCGTCAAGCAGCTGTCGGATGATCCGTGGAACGAACTCACGAAAAACTTTTTGACCGGCCTCGAACTTCAGGGGAAGGTCACGAGGATCGTGAATTTCGGGGTGTTCGTGGAGCTGGATAACGGCCTGGAAGGGCTGATCCACGTTTCGGAGATCCCGGATTGTTCCGCGCAAGACCTCGCGAAACGCTTCAACGTGGGCGATACGCTTCATTGCAGTATCCTGAACGTGGACCACGAAGGACGCAAGATCGCGTTGACCTGCAAGAACGAACCGATCACCGCGTAATCAGTATCGAACGATGACGACCCCCAGGAACCGACGAGTAGTTATTACGGGCCTGGGGGTCGTTTCGTCTGTAGGCTTTGGCAAAGAAGCCTTTTGGGATTCCATCTCGAAGGGCAAGAGCGGTGTTTCGAATATTACCGCTTTTGATACCACGCAATTCACCACCCACTTTGGCGGCGAGATCAAGAACTTCGATCCTTCCGCGTATATCCTTCCCAAGAAATTAAAACGCATGGACCGCACGACGCAACTCGCCGTCGTGGCTTCCAAAATGGCGGTTGAGGACGCGAAACTGGATCTCACGGAGCTCGCGGTTCGCGAACGTACCGGGGTGATCATTGGAACGGCGCTCGCGGGGGTGGGCTACATTCTTGAACAGGCGGTGGTCCTTCAACAGCGGGGACCGATGCGCCTGAATCCTTTTACCGCGCTGGCTTCTTTTCCGGATGCTTGCGCCGGGAACGTTTCGATCGAATTGGGTCTGAAAGGGCCGAGCTTTTCTCTGGCCACGGCTTGCTCGTCCGCTTCGGACGCATGCGGTTACGCGTTCGATGCGATCCGCAGCGGGGAATTGGATTTCCTTATCATGGGTGGTGCTGAGGCGACGATGTTTCCCGGGATCATGGCTTCATTTTGTGTCGCGCGTGCGCTTTCAACCCGCAATGATTCGCCGGAAACGGCTTCCCGTCCCTTTAGCATGGACCGCGACGGTTTTGTGCTCGGGGAAGGCGCCGGGATGTTCGTGGTTGAAGAATATGAGCACGCCGTAAAGCGGGGAGCGCATATTTATGCCGAGATCCTCGGCCATGGAATGACCTGCGATGCTTATCATATGACCGCGCCGGATCCGGAAGGGACACAGGCGATCCGTGCCATGCGTCTCGCGATGGAAGCGGCCGGCGTGACCCCGGAAGAGATCGATTATATCAACGCTCACGGGACTTCAACGCCCCTGAACGATAAGACCGAGACGATGGTTATTAAAAAGGTCTTTGGCCCCCGTGCTTACGAGATCCCCGTCAGTTCGATCAAGTCGATGATCGGCCATTTGATCGGGGCCGCAGGGAGCGTTGAGCTGATCGCGACGTTGCTCGCGATGGAACACCAGATTGTTCCGCCGACGATCAATTACAATTCCAAGGATCCGGAATGCGATCTCGACTACGTGCCGAATGTGGCTCGTCCCGCGAAGATCCGCGTCGCGATGAAGAACTCGTTTGGCTTCGGTGGCAAGAATTCCATCCTTATTCTGAAGAAAGTCTGAAATGTTGGTTCAACGCGCAACGGTCAACGCACAACGGAAAATCCTCGATTTTTCTAGCGGGCGAATCATTTTGAAACCTTGCGCGTTGCGCGTAGTGCGGTGCGCCACTTTGTAGTATAATTCCCGCCATGCCAGAGATCCATTCCAGCGCCATCATCGGAAAAAATGTCGAGATCGGAGTGAATAACTCCATTGGCCCTAATGTCATCATTGAGGACGGGGTCAAGATCGGAGCTCACAACAAGATCCTGAACGGGGCCTTCATCGCCCGCGGGACCGAGCTTGGCAATTACAATACGATCCATATGAATGCCGTGATCGGGCATGAGCCCCAGGACCTTGCGTACCAGGGGGCGCCGACCTTTACGCGGATCGGGTCGAAGAACGTGATCCGGGAATTCGTGACGATCCATCGTGGCACCAAAGAGGGGACGGTTACGGTCCTCGGCGATTCGAATTACCTGATGGCCTACTGCCATGTCGCGCATAACTGCCATCTTGGGAACCATATCATCATGGTCAATCAGGCGTCTCTGACCGGACATTGCGTGGTCGAAGATCGCGCTTTCCTTTCCGGGATGACGGGCTTTCATCAGTTCACCCGCATCGGCACGCTCGCAATGGTGAGCGCTTTGACCGCGATCAATAAAGATATTCCGCCCTATGTGGTTTGCGGCGGCCGTCCCGGGATCGCCCAGGGGATCAACGTGGTGGGTATGCGCCGCGCAGGGATTGGCCCCGAGACCCGTATGGAGATCAAAAGCGCCTACCGGTTGCTCTATCGCTCAGGCTTGAATGTGAGCCAGGCGGTGGACGAAATAAAGAAAACTCTCAAAAGCCCCGAAGTTGCGCACATGGTGGAATTTATCGAAGCCTCCAAGCGCGGGATCCTTGACGGTTCGGCCGTCGAAACACTTTCTCATCGGAAGAACCGTTCTGCCGCGACAAGCGATACCCCCGAAGTCGAAGAAGAAGCCTGCTGATTCTAGCGTGCAGTGTAAAGTCTCTGGCTAGCCCGTAAGTTAAGGCTCAGTTTTTTCCCCGCTCTATAATCCCACTTCCTTTTTTTTGAATTTCATCCTTCCTCTCTTTTCCCCGCCGGGACTTGTATTTTAAAGTCTTCAATTTCGGTTTCGAAATATTGCCCTGTGTTATAAATTGCTATATTTTGAATCCAATCGGGAATTGCTGTTTAAGATAGATTCCATTCACGATTTTCAGTGAAAAAACATTAATATTTCTTGCCTCGCCGCCTTGCTTTCTAGAGAGGCATCAGTTATATTTTCGGCAACTTTGTAAAAAGCCATAAAAATGAAATGAAATCCGTTTTGAAATCAGATTAAAAATCCGATTGAGAAAAGGAAAATTCCCTGAATGAATTCGCGTAGTTCTTTCAAGCCGATCGTTGCTTTCCTGACGGTGCTTGTTTTTTTTGTAACAAGTCTCGGCATCAATCCGAATGCTTTTGCCATGCCTACCGGCAGGCAGTCCGCGGCGATAGCGTTGCCCTTGGGCGAGGTTTCTCTGCCTTATCATGCGGCCCTCGATCGGGATTTTGCCTTTGCGCTTCCCTCGGAACTTGGTAAACTCGAATACTTCAAGCCGGGGAAGGGGCCGATGTTGGTGCATGTCCAGACGGCACACGGCAATTACGAAGCCCAGCAGCAGATCCGCAAGATCCTTCACCACGTCGCTAACCAGTACGGTATCAAGACCCTTCTTCTCGAAGGAAGCGCGTCCGAACTCTCTTCCGATTTCCTGAACTTTTTCCCCAAAGATCGCAAGCTGACAGAGAAGATCGCGGATGTTTTTACCAAGCACGCGCTTGTCACGGGTGAGGAGTTGTATTTACTCGACAAAAATATGGAAGGCGGAGAGCGGAAGGCGGAGGGCGTCAAAGCCAAAACTCCATCCTCCATCCTCCATCCATTATCCGCGCCTGCTGTTCAGGCGTTTGGCATTGAGAATCTCGCCAGCTATCTCGCGAATGGTGAAAGCTTTGCGGCGGCGCTTCGCGAGAAGCAAAAGACGGGGCAGTTTTTGAAGACTTTCGATGAAGGCGTGCGCCGGCTTTCCGCGCCGTATCTTTCAAGCGATCTGCGCGGTTTTCTGGATAATCTGAAGAGCTTTGAATCCAGGATCATGGGGTTTCATGCGTGGCTGTCCTTTCTCAAAGAAAAGGCCCGCAAGCACCTCCGTCTGGACCTTGGGTCACCGAGGCATCAGCTCGAGTGGCCGATGCTCCTGCGCGTGTTCAAGATCCAGGAACTCGGCATGAAACTTGATAAACAGGCTTTGATGAGCGAGCGTGAAAGATTTCTTAAGGTGATAAAGCGTTTCATACCGAGCGCAACGCGCAACGCACAACGTTCTACGTTAGAGCCGAATTCGTTGCGCGTTGAGCGTAGTACGTTGAGCGCGATCGAATCGTTGCTTCGCAATGATTCGATAAGTGTCCAACTTCCGGATCCGGAGACCAGCTTGCTTGTGGAAGATATGGTCCGCCAACTGCCGCGCGATTTTAATTATGATGCTTTTCCCAACGTCCGCGCTTTTATCGGGACCCTGCTGCTCCAGAGCGAATTGAAAGCCGACGGCCTGCGCCAGGAAGTAGAAGCCCTTTCCGATCGCCTTGCCGCGAAACTGGCCGAGACCGCGGAAGAAAAAGCGCTCGTGGATCTTTTCAAGGATTATCGCCTTCTTGAAAAACTTTTTGCTCTGGAATTGACTCCCGCGGAGTACGAACGGACACTCGCGAGGAAAGGGGTGTTGCTCCCCTCGAAACTGGCCGGCCGGTTCCTCGAGGTGAATAAGTCTCGCCGTGTTCGGGATATCTCGTTCGAACACCTTTCCGAGATCGACAACCTTTTTGAGAAAAGTTTGAAATTCTACGAAGGCGCCAAGGCCCGCGATATCGAGATGATGCAGGGTGTCGAGCGTCGCCTGAAGGAAACGGGCGCGGACCGGGCCGTTATTATTACCGGGGGATTTCACGCCGATCCGTTCCGCGAGCATTTTTCGGGAAGCGATCACGGGTACGCTCTTATTTCACCCCGCATCACGTCGACGGATGACAAAGGGAAGGCCGATTACGTTCAGTTTGTCATGAACAGTTTTGTGAAGACCTCGACCTATGCCATGAGTATGCAAGGCGCGGTTACGGATAACCATTTTTTCGCGGAGGAAGCTTCCAGAGCCGTTGGCCTTATTGAGCAAGAGCTTCGACCCAAAGCCGAAGTGCTCGATATTGTTCATGATGCGTTAACGAATTCTCGCTCGGAATCCCGCCTAAAGAAAATTTCCAGAGGGCAGTCGCAGGACAGCTTCAATGCCTCGAGAAGGTCTTTTCTTTCAGGGGTGGGTGCGTGGGCTCTCTCGGGGGCTGCGTCGTCCGTGTTTGCCGGCATCTTCGATTCGCTCGAGGATGAGATCCTGGCGAGTCGTCTGGGGTACTTTGAACGGACCTCGTGGCTCCATAGCGACAGAGCTCCGACCCAAGAAGACGCCCTGACGGATCTTAAGGCGATCTCCAACGTTCATCTCGGGACCTTTCATCCTGCTGTTCGTCGTTTGCTTGTGAGATCCCACTACGGAGACGGCCAGGACATTCTGGTCCGGGCGCTTGGAACGACAGGGGATTCGGAAGCTATCAATGTTCTCAGAGCGGTGGATTCCCAGTTTTTGACTCGAGAGAAACTGGAGCGGCTTAGCGCTTCAGACCGTGCGGTTGCTTTGGTCGGGTTGCGCCGTGTGGTGGCCGCGTTGGGGGATGTAAAAAAAGTGGATTGGGCTTTGGCGTTATTGAATGACGCCAAGGATGCGTACGGAAGGCCCTTGAACGAAGCCGAGTTCGGAGAGATCTCCGCGACCGGGAATGTCCAGACGATGAAGCTTTTTATCAACCGTTACGTCGAAGAGGTGATGAAGAAGCGCGTTATGGATGATGCGGGGCTCAACGGCTTTGCGCCTCGTTATACGAAACTGGTGGCGGAAGTTCGGGATCCTTTTGATGGCGCAACGGGTAGCCGCCAAGCCGGCCAGGATTTTAATTCTATGGTGTATGAGCTTGGCCAGGCTTCGTGGATCGGCCGCTCTGAATCCAGGGGGATGGCATTATCTTCGTTTTTAAAAGAAGTGGCTGATATTCGAAATGCCCTCGTGGCGATCCGGGAAGGTAAGGCCGAAGGCTTTGATCGGCTTGGGGTAGGTGATCAAGGGTATCTTCGAGATACGGCGAAGATATGGCTTGAGCTATTGCATACGGATATTTCGAAAGCCAGCTTTGACGGGGCTCGTCGGGTTCTACAAACTTATGCAGTTCTGGTTAGAGAAGCTCAGGCCTTTCGTCCGCGTGGAGCAGAGTCTTTAGGTGTTGTTCAGGGAAGCCTCCTCCGAAGTGAATCCCGGGCGGAGAATGCAATGGCTGAATTGAAGAAGGCTTTTGATGAAGGGCGCGACACCGCGGTCCTTGTAACTGGCCGGAAGCCAGCGAATCTTCGATTGCTTGGCTATGATTGGGATGGGGTTATCACCAGGGAAGAAGGATATCTTGAAAAGGCGTGGACGGCCTTGCTAGCCTTGCTTTTGCGTGAAACAGATGACGTGGATCTCGATTCGATTACGCAGGCCGAGTTGGAGGCGGGGACGGCATTTCGCAAAGCGACGAAGGGGAAAGAACATGCGGAGCGTTATGATGCCCTAGTGGCACAAGCCCGTGCGGCAGGGAAGATGGTTCCTGAACGGTCTGATCAGTGGTATTTTGAAAAGTTCTGGGGCATTATTTTTAGGTTGGCTGAGAAGGACCATGGCGCCGACCTTTTGGGATGGCGTTATCAGCCTGCAGTGGATTTTGTTATTGCTATGAGAGAAGAGTCTCCCGAACTTCAACAGGTGGTGATCTCCGCCAACCCTCAGGAAGCGATCCGGTCTGTGGTTGCAAAGCTTGGTATGACGGAAAGGTTTGATGCCGTGCATGGACATCCGTTGCGTTCGCCAGAGGGGCGGGTGATTAACAAAACGACGATTCTTCAGGGTTACATGTCTCAGAACCATTGGGAAAAGGAGCAGGTCGTTTTCTGGGGTGATTCACCCAGTGATATCAAATTTGGTAAAGCGGCGGGCGTAGTGACGATTGGTGTGGCGAACGATTACGATGGCGGTGCCGCCCTGATCGATGCTGGAGCCGATATCGTTGTTACTCGATTGAAAAAATTTCCTGACTTGCAGCGGATACTGGGATTTGAAGATTTATCTTCACAGGCGAACGAAAGAACGGCTGTCTATGATACGGACCTAGCGGTGATCAGGGCTCTGCTTCGGGATGCCCGGAGCAATTGGGATGTGACGCATAATGAGATCATGCTTTTAGAACATGATCCGAAATCTCAAAATCCTAAGTTTAATGAGTGGAAGAAACTCCGAGCTCTTCGTAGCCAGGAGGATTTTTGGTACGAGCGGATCCGTGATTTTGAAGCGCGCCTTGGGGCCTATGAGAAAAAGTCAGGTGCCCAGATGCGAAGTGAATCTAGAATGGTTCTGCCGGAAGTGGGGGGGGCTGCCCGCAGGGTGTCGGATTATCTCAATGCTCATATGACACCGAAATTTCGCCAAGCCTATCGCCATGGCGTACGGGTCGTGGGTTCTTCCGTGGTGCTGGATCGTTATGACGGACAAGGCGTTTCGTTCGATCTTTCTCCTTCGGCCGATCGAGATTATGAATTACAGATGCTCGCCGAAACTTCGGGAACTGATTTGTCCCGACTTAAAACACTCGTTCGCTCGGAATCGCGCGAATTAGGGGTGTCGAATGTTGCGAGCGTTTTCAGCAATAAGGGCATCCATCGGCGCGATTTTCTAAAAACTTTTGGCGTGGCGGCCGGATTTTTTGAGATCACTCCGCGATCTATCGCTGAGTCTCCGAAATGGATTGCTCTTGGGCTTGGAGCCTTCGGGCTGGGGCTTTGTGGGTATCTTGCAGCGATCGCAATCAGGCATATCGTGCATAAGCAAAAGACCCATACTCCAGATGAATCTGCTTCAGAACAGCCCTCCGCTGTTGCTGAAGACCGATCCGGGACGGGAAATGTTACCACGCGAGAGGGGGCCACTGATCTGTCTGTATTGCGCTCCGAATCCCGATCGGTTTTGATGGTTCGATTGGTGATGGCTTTAGTGTTGAGTGGGACATCCGTTTTTTCTGAATTAACGATGGCGGCAGAAAAAAGCATTCCGGTTTCGACGGAAAAGGCCTTGACGCCAGTGCCGCAGATTTTGAAAGACCTTCAGTTTGGGATGAATAGAAAAAAAACTCAGGCCATGGAAGAAATCGTCAAGAGACTTAATCCGGAGGAAGGAAAAGCCCCTGATGTCGAGATTCTTATAAAACAGGATGAGATCGTTAAATTGCTATTGGCGATGGTTAGAAATCCATTTGGAGGGGAGATGTCGGCCAAGGCTGTAGCGCCTCTCGCTGAATTTGCCAAGCGTGATCCCGCGCTTGTCGATCTTTTAGTCCAGGAACTTAAGAAGGGAACCCCGACGACTAAATTGCAAGTCATTCGGACGCTTGCGGCGGTTGGAGCTCCGGCGAAGGATGCTGCAACCCCTGACCTCAAAGCGCTCCTTAAAGATCCGAAACTGGGCAATGATGCAGCGATCGCGCTGGCGCTTTTTGGCGGTCCGTTCGCTCCGGATGATATGTCCAATATTGTTAGAGGAATGATGCGGGTTAATGACTTGGATGCGCAGCTCAAAATCGCATTGAAGATTATAGATTCACCCGGAGTTGGAAAGTCATTTTCTAAAGAGCTAGAGCTTGTTTTGATGAAGGGGCTTAGCACTTCTTCCGTGGGGCAGGAAATAACAACTCGAGAAATTGTTCTGAGGGCGCTTGCCAAGATTGATACGCCTAATTCTCTCAGAGCTATTCTAAGCGTTCTTAGCTTATCCAAATATTCATACCAGACGCGGGTTGTTGCTGTGGAAATTCTGTCGAAATACAATCCGCCTCCAGAGGAAGTCCTTAAAGCTCTTATAGATACAATACAGTCGGATCCTAATGCGCCCGTTTTGGAAGCTGCATGCAAGGTCTTGGGGGGGTATGGGGCGGCTGCGAGTGGTGCCGTGCCTGTTATAACGGCTTATCTCGAGAAACTTCCGGAAAAAAAGAATCTCTCTAACGGGGATAAAGATAAAGCCTTTATTGCTAGTGTTATGAGAAATGCGATTAAAAGAATTCAAGGAGCTCAAACGAGGCAAATTCCAACAACTCCATTGACGAACCAGGTGCCGCAGGAAGTGAAGCGGTCGGAGTCACGAGTGGGAGATGAGGACATGTCCAGTGATGGGCCTCTGGATGCCGCGGAGCGGGCCGCGAATGAAATGGATTCGGCGATGGCTCTCCAGATGGAACGCTCTCTGGGGCATGTGGAGGTTGCGGATGTCGCGGGAGACCCGCAGGCGGCATCGGACGCGATGGACCAGGTGATGGCCGAGCAGCTTGAGCGATTCAAAGAAGCCGAACGTGAAGCCCGGAAACAGGAGCTCTCTCCCAGGATCCTGGTCGTGGATCCTGGCGCCAAGGGGACCGCCAGTTCTTTCGTCATGGCGGAAGCCAGATTTTTGCCGATCGAAAAGGTCTGGATCGAAACAAGAGATGGCCGCGTTCTCGGCTACAGCCCGATGACGCCCGGAGATTTTCGTGAGGCTTTGAAAAAACGGTTCGAGGAACGAGGGATCGCAGATGATCTTTCCATTATTGCCAGAGTGCAGCTTGATATGAAATCGCCTTTCCGTTCAGAAACGAGACGGGATCAGCCGTCGCCGCGCCGAGAGAAATGGATCCATGAACATGCCCGTGTTATTGCGGAGCTGGAAGGGCTTGATCGCGACCGTTCCAAGGTGGTTCTTGAACCGGCGACGCTTGAACGCGCTGAAAGGTTGAACCATCTGGAGGAGGCTTATGCGGCGCTCAACTGGCGCAGGATCCAGCTTGAGGAATATCTTCACAGGTCCCGTTTGGCGATCAGTCCGGTGACTTCGGCTGCCGTCGCGCTTGGAACCGCGGCCGTGAAAAGTCCAGAATTTACAACATTTGTTTCGGCTTTTATTTTGACGGCGGGTCTTCAGTCCGCATCTGCAAGGAAAGTGGCAGTGCCCTTTGATCCGGATGATGAATTGACTCTAATCTTTGGGGATATCCAGAAGATGGCGCATAGGCTCTCCGGCTTGCCTCTGTTCAGGGTTGGGGAACTGTTCCATCGTCCCGCGGATCTGGAAGTGACCAAAATGAAACGTTCGGAGTCTCGCGAACACCCGTTCATGCGTGAGCCCCAGAAGATTGACGAGGCACAGGACGGTGCAGATATCGTGGGCCTTATCCCCCAGGAGAAGAAACCCCTGCATGCCCAGATCCAAAATCCGCCTCTTGCGGGGCATCTGGTCAATCTATCAAGTCCTTTGGCGAGTAACTTTTCCACATTCAATAGGCCGGTTTTGCGCTCCGAAGCGCGTGAGATCCATTACAAGTCACCCCTTGGTTTTGAAATCCGAGTTCAGATGGCGACCGCGGCAGTGTCAGGTCAGGCCCAGTACGATGAAAAAGGGCGTGTTCTTTTTGGGTATGTTTCTGTCCCAGATCAGGAAAACATCGAGGTCTTGTTCGATCCTTTGGCGCTTGATGTGGGAGAGGATCCCTGGGTGATCCACGGAACTCTTACGAAGGAAGTTGAGACGGCCGTTGCGGAATTGATCGCTGGTTCCGTGGTTCCTGATGTGACGCTGTCCGTGAGGCCACCGTCGGGTCAGAGAATCTCTGTTGCACCGACGAGTGTTTCGACGGTTTCCTCTGCTTACCCCCGGTCTGAAAATCCTATCACGCCTGCCGTTGCGGGGGCTGTGCGTCATGCGGAGCCTATGTTGTCCACGAGGGGCACTCCTTCTGAAAATCCGGTGAAATCTCCGGTCGTGCTTGGACAATCGGCTCATCCAAAGATTGGGAAAACAGAAGTCCCCAACGGGGATTTTGATTTTAAAGATGTCATGATCCGGACCATGATTGAGGGGATTGCGGTTGAGAAGCCTTTGCAACACATTGAAAGTAAAGAACTCCCGCAGCAGATACAGCTTGCGGTTCGAGCCAAGGTGAAGACCGCTGGTCGCGTGGAGCATTACTCAGCCGCCGAACATGCTATTAAGGTCGATCGCAAGGCGGGATGGGTTGTTTTTTCGTTAAGTACGGCCAAGGATGAGCCTGTCACGGTTCTGCTTAGTTTGAAATCGAATGCGGGGAAGGTAATCGCGGGTGATGCGGTGGTTGCGACCTCGAAGGTGAACGAAGCTGGTTCGGAAAAGATCGAAGGCCTTTTGAAAAAATGGGAAGAATGGCAACCTACCGCCGAGGCTGCCGCTGCAAAGGCAGCGGCTGAGAAGAACAAAAAGATCCTCCTTGGAAATGGTCCGATCGCCAAGCGGCAGGCCGACAAACGGACGGGGGGACTTATCGATAAAGTGATCGTCTCCCCGAATGAGAGGGAGCGGGCGAAGATGGCTTGGCAGGATCTTGAAGACTCCTCGCTAGGGCATTTGATCTCTTCCGGGTTAGCGGCGGATCTTCTGAAGATCCTTAAAAGTGCGAAACGGATCCAGGCGCTTCGGAGTTGGGGGCTCGGGATCACGCTGACTGTTTTTGCGGTAGCAATCGCCACGGCAGGTGTTTTAGCTGGTTTTATGGCTCCGGTGACGATCACTCTCGCTGTTTTAGCCTCAGTTGTATTGCTGGTAGAGATGGGGGTCTTTAATGCCATGAAGCCGGAAGTCCTTGAGATGGGGCCGGGCAATGATGTCTTTTTGTTGATCCCCCTGCTTGAAAGAGTTTTGCTTGATGTGGAGAAGAATGCTGGTGTTATCACCGCAAAGAAATCCCAAGAGCCTGGAGTGGTCTCTGCGGAAAATGCAATGCTGGCGAAGGCGTATGCCGAAGCCGACGAGGCTTTCCGAAAACAGAAGGCCAAGACAGGGGTGGTTGTTGCCAATCTTTCGGCGAAAATCGCTGGAGTGGATCCTGATCTGGCCAATGGAAATGGAAAGAGTGTCTCGGCCGTGAAGCCTATGAATGGGGTTGCGGGAAAGCCGGCGACAGGGCCGATTGCGGCCCAGGGGTCCAAGGCCGCGGCGCGTTCAGAATCCCGGACTGGGGAGTGGAATTCTGTTTCCGTAGAACAAAGAGTGGGCGAGATTCTGGAGGAGTTCACCGGAAGGACACTGGATCCCTTAGATACTCTTGAGGAACTCGGTATGGATTCCTTGGATACGAACGATCTCATCGCGACACTTGAAGAGGCTTTTGGTCTTTTCGAGGAGAGCCTGCGATCCAAAATAAGCGATACGGATAATCAGCATACGTTGGCCCAAAGTATTCTGGAAATTCTGGAGGCCGAGCCGGTTCCAAGTGAATTCCGGCAGGAAAAGAAAGTCCGGGTGCCTGCTGAGGCAACGGCTGAGGTTCTCCTAACCTCTGAAAGGTTGGTCCTCATCCGGGAATATTATGACAATCTGATCCCCGCTTGGTTGCTTCGTAAGCTTTTGGAGAAACAAGTTTTCCCCGAGGTCCAAGCGAAGCTTGAGGCCTGGCTGGGGATGCCGGTGACCGAAGCTGCGGAGACCGAAATTCTGCAACAGTTGATCCCGGGGGGGCACAGGCTTCTTGCGCGGCCGTTGCCCGTTGATACGACCCGGGCGGATGCTTCAAGCCAGATCAGCGTGAATGTCCGGAATGTCGTAACGGTGGGTGGCTCTGTGGCCATCGAATCCGGTTTGGTCGAACGTCTTTTAAGCGAAAATCCAAGGGCCCTTTTTTATCTCCTTAAGGGATTCCTGGGCAACACCGAAGGTCCCGCGCTTGTGACCGTCGGGACTCCGGATCTTGCCAAGAAGATCATTCGGGAGATCACGGCAAAGAGAGTTGTGGATGTGAGCGAGAAAGAATCGCTCGATGCCATTACCGCCGCGTTGGCTGAGCCGACGAATAAGCTCCTTCGCATCGAGACGCTCGCCGAAGGGGAGACGGAAGCTACTGCGCTTAACAGGTTCACCGCCGTGAATCAGGGCGGGGTGGTCAGCCTTCATTTGAACAGTGCGATGCTCTCCGGCCTTCGGGGCGGCTATCACTTTGTATTCGCGGAAGAGATCGGCTCCGAGGACCTCCTTGTGGCGAGTGTTCTTGGCTCTGCTCTCAAATCGATCGCGGACCTTATTCGTAATATCCCTGACGAAAAGCTTCGCGGGGATCTTCTCACTGAATTCGTCCAGGAGCATTTGCCGGGGGTCACGAAGCATGGCGACGTTTTTGTGATCAATCAGCTCGCAAAACTTGCTGAGGCTTTTGTCCAACAGGCGCTGATCGCGAAGTCCGCTTAAGGATGTAAGTCTCCTTTTCTCCATAAAGGGGTTAGTCCCATTTCCCTGCCTACCGGCAGGCAGGCCTTCAATTGTGATCGCCCCCGTTTTTTTTGGATTCTGTACTAAAGGCTTTCCATTCCCAGGCTTCATTGCTAAAATACCTCCTCCATTCGTAACCTGTTGAGCAAAAGGGGGATAGCAGTGTTTCCGTCCGTCGCAGAGCAGCTCGCGGTCTTCAAAGAGAATCTTGTCGAGCTTATTTCTGAAAAAGAGTTGATCCTCAAGCTCGAGGCCTCGCTTAAAAAGAACCGCCCACTGCGTATCAAGTACGGGGCCGATCCTTCAGCTCCGGACCTCCATTTGGGGCATACCGTCCCGCTTCGCAAACTTCGTGCCCTTCAGGACCTCGGGCATACCGTTGTTTTTATTATTGGTGATTTCACGGCGCGTATCGGAGATCCTTCCGGAAAATCCGAGACGCGTCCCATGCTCAATGAAGAGCAGGTCCAGGCGAATGCGAAGACCTACCAGGAACAGGTGTTTCGTATCCTCGATAAGAAAAAGACTGAGGTCCGCTATAATTCTGAATGGCTCGGAACGATGCAGCCCCAGGATTTTCTCAAGCTGACTGCCCAGTATACCGTGGCACGGATCCTGGAACGCGACGATTTTTCCAAGCGTTACAAGGCGGGGGAGCCGATCTCGGTGGTGGAACTTCTCTATCCCTTAATGCAGGGGCATGATTCCGTGGAGATCGAATCCGATATTGAGATTGGCGGGACGGATCAAAAATTCAATCTGCTGGTGGGGCGCGAACTGCAAAAAGCCGACGGCCAGGAGGCCCAGGTTGTGATGACCCTTCCGCTCATTGAAGGGCTTGATGGCGTTCAAAAGATGTCCAAGAGCCTTGGCAACCACATCGCGCTCAAAGATACTCCGCGTGAAATGTTCGGTAAGGTGATGTCGATCCCGGATCGGATGATGGAGCGTTATTATCGTTATGCGGTGGCACTTCCGGCCAAGGAGGTCGATGCCTTGATCGCCAGTTTGAAGGCTGGGGGGCTTCATCCCCGGGAGGCAAAAGCGCGGCTTGCGGGGTGGATCGTTTCACTTTTTCATTCTGAGGCGGACGCTCTGTCCGCGCGTGCGGAGTTTGACGAGATCTTCAAGAACAAGGGCGTTCCGGATGAGATCCCGACCGTGAAGATCCGTGAGAAGACGGTCGATGTGGTGAGCCTTCTTGTCGAAGCGAAGCTGGTCGCGAGCAAGTCTGAAGCCCGCCGGCTCATGGAGCAGGGGGGCGTCAAGATCGGACATGAAAAGATCCTGGACCCCAAAGCCGTGATCACCCTTGGCGAGCCCTTTGTCCTTCAGTGTGGTAAACGGAAGTTCTCCCGCATCGAACCGGCCTGATTCCTACGTCCCCATGGACTCCCTTTCTCACTCCAGTCTGATCAGTCTTGAACATGTTTCCAAAAAATACGGGACTTTTCAGGCGCTGGCCGATGTTTCTTTCGAGATCCAGGAGGGGGAGATCGTGGGTTTTCTCGGGCCGAACGGTGCTGGCAAGACCACGGCGATGCGTATCCTTTCCGGATTTTTTCCGCCTACGAGCGGCCGCGTTCGGGTCCGGGGCGTGGACATGGCCAAAGATCCGCATAAGGCCAAACGGGCGATCGGCTATCTTCCTGAGACCGTGAGTCTTTATCCCGATATGCGGGTTCTGGAATATCTTCGATTTGTCGCGAAGTTGAAGGGGGTCCCTCGTCACGAGTTGACGAGCCATGTACGCGCCAAAATGTCCTTTTGTGGTCTGCTTGAAGTCGGTCACCGCCTGATCGGGCGCCTTTCGAAAGGGTATCGCCAACGCGTCGGGCTTGCCCAGGCGCTGATGGCCGATCCCGCGGTTCTGGTCCTCGATGAACCGACGACGGGGCTTGATCCGACCCAGATCAAGGAGATCCGGGACCTGGTGAGGGCCCTCGGGCAGAATCGAGCCGTGATCCTTTCCACACATATCCTTCCGGAAGTCGCAACGCTTTGCACGCGAGTCCTGATGATCAATCGCGGGAAGATCTTCGCCAGTGGGACTGTGAAAGAACTCGCGTCCTGTTTAAAAGACCGCGAAGCGATCCGCGTCAAGATCAAGGATCGGCGCGATGAACCCCGTGCGTTGGAGATCCTCCGTTCGGTCCCCGGGATCGAAGGCCTGTCCGTCGAGCTGGAAGCCGGTGGCGATGTTCAGATCTCGTTCCAGACGTCGCTCGAGGAAGACCTGCGTCCCCGGATCATGAGGCTTTTTGTGGAGCAGGGGATCTCGCTTGTAGAGATCCAGTGCCAGCAGCTGACCCTGGAGGATGTTTTTCTCGGATTGTTGAAAGACGGTCAACTTGCGAGGCGGTTTTCATGAGAAAGATCCTGACGATCGCAAAAAAAGAGTTCACGAGCTGTTTTCATTCCTGGTTGGGTGTCTTGATGGCGGTCCTCTTTTTTCTTGTCTCCGGGGTCTTTTTTGTGATCTTGACCTTGAATTACGCGAAGATCTCGATGAATCCGCAGCAGTTCGGGTTGTCGAATTTTTCAGGGATCAACCAGACCCAGTTCATCTTCAGTTCCTTTTTTACGAATCTGAGCATCATGCTCCTTTTTCTCGTGCCGATCTTGACGATGCGTTCGTTTGCTGAAGAAAAAAGGCAGGAGACGCTCGAACTCCTTTTTACCTATCCGCTTTCGGATCTGGAGATCGTGGTCGGAAAACAACTGGGGCTGTTATGCTTTTTTGGGCTATTGATCCTCCCGCTTTCCGGTTATCTGGCGATCTTTCGGGGGATCGGCGGTGAATTTGACGCGGGGCCGGTGCTTCTCGGGTTTTTGGGGTTCTGGCTTTTGGGGAGTGCCTATCTTGCCGCGGGGGTTTTTATTTCAAGCCTGACCAAGAATCCCATGGTGAGCGCGCTTGGGACCTTCAGCGTGCTGGTGCTTTTCTGGATTCTGGATTGGGTGGATGATGTCGCGAGCGGGCCCTGGGCGCGGATCTTTTCGGAACTTTCGCCGTTAGAGCATTATCGGAATTTCTCGCTCGGAATCCTGGATGTCCAGGATCTGGTGTATTTCGGGTTCTTCTTTTTCTATTTCCTTTTTCTGTCACTGCGTTCTGTTGAAACCAGGAACTGGAAGACCTGAGCGATGAAACAATTCTTCCTGAAGTTCCAGCTGATGTTCGAGGCCCTGATCCTTCTGGCGACGCTTGCGCTTGTTTATACGGTGGTCCAGCCTTTTCATGAGCGGTGGGACCTGACGCAGGACAAGATCTACTCGCTACCCCGGGCGACGGCGGGCGTACTGCGCGATCTCAAGACTCGTCCCGTGGAATTGTTGCTTTTTTTTCAACAGGATGATCCAGCCAAGCAGGGGCTTGAGCTGTTCCTGAAGGAATGTCGGCGCCATCATCCGGACCTTCGGTACGATTTTTACGATCCGAACCGTCGTCCTCAGCTTGCACGGAAGTTTAACGTGACGGATGCCAAGACCGTGATCCTACGTTCCGGGGGCCGCGAGGAGAGGTTGGTCAGTCCAAATGAAGAGGCTTTTACAAACGCATTTTTGCGTCTGCGGCATCCCAAAGACCTCGATGTTTGTTTCGTGACGGGGCACGGGGAGGTGCCGCTCGATGATGACGGAACAGGGGGATATCTTCGGTTCCGGAATATCCTTCAGGGGTATAACGCGAAGATCCATCATATCGTCCTTTCACGGGACCATGTTCCGGACGACTGCCAGGTCGTTGTGGTCGGCGGACCCCGGTGGGATCTGACGCCCGAGGAATTCACCGATCTGGACAAAGTTTTTCAAAAAGGGAAGGGGCTATTTCTTTTGATCGATCCGATGGATCCCGGGACGGGGAAGGCTTTTATGGAGTTCGCCGGCAAGTATGGTGTGGCGCTCGGACAGAATGTGATCGTGGATAAGGTGAGCCGCATGGTCGGCGGAGATTTTCTCATGCCGCTTGTGAGCCGCTACTTGGCTACGCATCCCGTGACCAAAAGCATGGTGCAGGCGACTTTTTTCCCGCTTGTGCGGACCGTTCAGCCGTCCTCGGAAGCATCGCCGGGGCTGGAGGTGACACCCATCGCCATGTCGGGCGATGGCAGTTGGGCGGAGTCGGATCTTAAAGCATTGGAGAATGGAGATGCCGGTTTTGATGTGAAAACGGACATCGCCGGACCGCTTCCGGTTGCGGTGGCCATTGAAAAACAGGCGAATGGAAAGCGGACGCCGGAGGACGCGAAAAAGGATGCCGATTCTTCCGCGCGTCAGTCTCACTCCATTCAGGGGCGCATGATCATCGTTGGGGATGGCGATTTTCTGACCAATGGTTATTTGGATCTCTCCGGGAATAAAGAACTGGGGTTGAACATGGTCCGCTGGCTGGCCGCGGACGATCGTTTTATTGACGTCAAACGTCCCGAGCTTCGCTTTAAACCCTTACTGCTCGATGTCCCTCGGCGCACGCAACTGCTCGTCCTTTTGTTAGGGGTTTATCCGCTGGCGTTTTTCGTGCTGGGCGGAGGCTTTCTGATCATTCGCTCGCGGACGTCATGATCCTCCATCGGTCTCAAAATAGAAGGTTGATCATGGCAGTCCTAACTTTCAATTTCTTTTCCAAAATGGCAGTTTGGACTGCCCCAATTTCAACTTTGTTGAAATGGATGAGTATTGGGACAGCCCAAGTCACCATCCAGAAAAAGAAAAGAAAGACTTGGACGTCATGATCCTCCTTCTGCATCAAAATAGATGGTTGATCATGGCAGCCCAAGTCACCATCCAGAAAAAGAAAAGAAAGACTTGGACGTCATGAAATTCTTTCGCACTTTTATTTTTACGCTTTTGTTTGCCGCGGTGGCGTTGCTCTATGCCTATCAGAAGTATCTCGCGAAAGAGGCCCTGATCAGCACTCCCGATGAGGTGACGCGGAACGTCGTTCTCTCTCCCGAAGATGTCATCGATGGCGTGACGCTTATCGATCATGTTCAGAAGACGCAGCTGACCCTTCGTAACGGGAAGGAGGGCTGGATGATGGAATCTCCCGTGAGGTATCCCTTGGAGCGGGGGATGGGCCAGGGGTTCGCGATCGCGGGGCGCATGGCGTCCCGGCAGACCCGTCTCCGGGCGGAGAAAGACTGGGGGGAATACGGTCTTGAAAAACCGGAGATGGAGATCCTCTTTGATCTTCCCGGAAAAAAACCGGAAACCCTTTTGCTTGGGGCACAGGCGCCAGTGGGAAAAGCCGTCTACGCGCGTTGGCGCGGAGAGCGCGGTTATTTTCTTTTATCGCCTGAGATGAAAGCGATGTTCCGTCAAAGCGCATACAGCCTTCGTGAAAAAAGGATCTTCCGCGTGGCGCCGGAGAAGTTCCGGAAGATCTATCTCGAAATGGGCCCGTACAGTTGCCAGTGGAAAAAGGACGGCGGGGGCTGGTATTGGATGGAGCCTGTTTCGAAATTGGGACAGAAGGCCTCCGGGGAGGAGCCCTATGTTGCCTCGGATGCCATTGAAGGGCTGCATGTGAAGGAGTTTCTCGACAACAACCGAAGATCGAAAGCGGAACTCGGTTTTTTTATGATCCACGACCGCATTCGTGTGGAAACAAATGACGGGCAGGTCCTGACACTTCAACTTGGGAATGAAGTTCCGGAACGGAGTGCCTATTACGGGTTCGTCGAGGGCGACGACCTTGTTTTTCTCGTGGATCGGGGCAAGATCATCAAGATCTTTGATCTGGTGAGAAAGATCGGAGAGCGGGAACTCCAAGGTGATGCTATCCCTGCCGCCGGGGACGCGCTCCCGCAAACGAAAAAATTATGACCATCGCGGCTGAGATACAGTCCCTTCATCGTTCCATGGCGTCAATCGCGGCTGGCGTTGGCCGCGATCCTGAGGATGTCCGGCTTGTGATCGTGACCAAAACGGTGCCGGTTCCGAAGATCCGTGAAGCTTACGACGTCGGGGAACGGGATTTTGGCGAGAACCGTGTTCAGGAGTGGCAGGAAAAACATCCGCTACTTCCGGACGATGTCCGGTGGCATTTGATCGGACATCTTCAGACCAACAAAGTGAAATATGTGGTTGGGAAGGTCGCACTGATCCACTCGCTCGATCGGCTGGAGCTCGCGGATGCGATCGAGAAACAGGCCAAGGCAAAAGGTTTTTCGGAGGTGCCTTGTCTTCTTCAGGTGAATATGTCGGGGGAGGAGAGTAAGTTTGGCGCCGACCCTGAGGACGCGGAATCGCTCGTGGCACAGATCCTCGTTCGGCCTTCGGTGAAGTTGCGAGGTGTGATGGCGATCGGCCCTTTAACGGACGATGAGTCGCGGATCCGCGATTGCTTTCGGAAGACACGGGAACTAGCGGAGTCTCTGAAAAGGAAATTTCCCCAAGCTTCCTGGGAGGTCCTTTCCATGGGAATGTCCTCTGATTACAGAATAGCTATTGAAGAAGGTTCAAATATGCTTAGAATTGGCTCTTTAATCTTTCCGAGGGAACCTCTCGCATGAAAATACTTGGGGATCAGAAGATCGGTGTGATCGGTGTCGGCAATATGGGCGCTTCGATCATGGAAGGCGTTCTGGCAAAATGCCTGACGACGCCTTCGCGGGTTTGTGTCTATGATAAAGATGCCACGAAATCGGGTGCCTTTGCCAGGAAATACCGGACGAGCGTTGCGCCATCTCTTGCGGTTTTGTTGCAAAGATCGGATGTGATTCTTCTGGCCATGAAACCCCAGGATTTTTTTGGTTTTGCGGCGGAGTACCGTGGTTTCTTCCATGCGAAGCAAACGGTGATCTCGATCCTCGCGGGCATGACCACGCAGAAGATCGCCGGGGCACTGGGAAAGAATATTTCGATCGTGCGCGCGATGCCGAATCTTGGCGCGAAGGTTGGTCAGTCCATGACGGTGATTTGCGGCAAGGACCGGCGATCGCTCGTTTTCGCGTCGCTTTTTTTCTCCGGTTGCGGGGAAGTGGCCGTGTTGCCGGAGAAGAGCCTGGATCTCGTGACCGCCGTGAGCGGAAGCGGACCGGCCTACTTTTTTCATATGATGGAATTGATGGGATCCTTTGGCGTGAAACACGGGTTGCCGGCTTCGGTCGCGAGAATGCTGGCCGTGCAGACGGGACTTGGGGCCGCGCTTTTGGCGAAAGGTTCCACGCTCTCGTGCGCGACGTTGCGGGAAATGGTGACTTCAAAAAAGGGGACGACGGACGCGGCGCTCAAGACACTGAAACGCAAAAAGTTCGCGGCGGCTTTTCATCGGGCGCTTGCGGCCGCAATGGATCGAAGCCGTCAACTTCGGGAGGGTAAGTAATGTTTGTTTTCGGGATCCTTTTTCAAGGCTTGGCGTTGCTGGTGAACGGGGTTTGCACGATCCTTTACTGGATGCTTTTTGCTCGGATCATTATTTCCTGGCTTCCGGTGGACCCTTTTTCCGGTCCCGTTCAGTTCCTGGTGCAAGTGACGGATCCGATCCTGAGGCCGTTACGGCGGCTACCGCTTCAGCTAGGGATGCTGGATCTGTCCCCGATGGTCGCTTTTTTTATGATCTATGTTACGAATCGGATCCTTGTTACGATCCTCTTGAAACTGGCCTATCAACTGGGCGGGAGATAACGGCATGTCGATGAAACGTTTTCAGCAGGACTCAACGCCGTTGATGGATAAGATCAAGGAATGTTTGGCGTTCATTCGTACCCAGACCGCGTTCAAGCCGGATATCGCGCTGGTGTTGGGCACGGGCCTCGGCAATCTCGCCCAGCGCATCAAGGCCGAGAAAGTTTTTGAGTACGGGGATCTTCCGTTCTTTCCGAAGACGACGGTTCAGTCCCACAGCGGCAAATTAATCCTGGGGGAATTGGGCGGTAAAAAGATCGCGGCGATGGAGGGGCGGTTCCATTTCTACGAGGGGTATTCGCTGGAGGAAGTGACCTTCCCCGTGCGAGTGCTACGTGAACTGGGGGCCAGGATCCTGGTGGTTTCGAATGCCGCGGGAGGCCTCAATCTCAGCTACAAGAAGGGCGAGATCGTCATTATTCAAGACCAGATCAATTTCATGGGCGTGAATCCGTTGATCGGTCCCAACCTGGACAAGCTGGGACCCCGATTTCCGGATATGTACGAACCTTTTTCCAAGAGGCTGAGCGATCTAACGTTCAAAGCGGCCGAAGAGGTCGCTGTCCCTGTGAACAAGGGCGTTTATGTTGGCGTTACGGGGCCGTGCCTCGAAACCCGGGCCGAATACCGGATGATGCGTCAATTTGGTGCGGATCTGGTCGGGATGTCGACGGTGCCGGAGGTGATCGTGGGCGTGCACATGGGGATGGAGATCCTCGGCGTGAGTATTGTGACCGACACGTGCGACCCGGACCATCTGGAGCCTTGCAATATTCAAGAGATCATCAAAACGGCGAATGAAGCCGGACCGAAACTGGATAGGCTGATCACGAAAGCGATCGAGAAATTCTAAAATGACCGAATCTAAAAATTACAAAGACACGCTGAACCTACCGCAAACGTCCTTTCCCATGAAAGCCAATCTGGCTCAACGTGAGCCGGAGATGCTCAAGGCTTGGGAAACGGAGGGTGTGTATGCCGCCATCCGGGCCAAGTCGGAGGGGAAGCCCAAATACGTGCTTCATGACGGCCCTCCGTACGCGAACGGCCATATCCACATTGGTCATGCCTTGAACAAGGTCCTCAAGGATCTTATCGTGAAATACCAGACCATGCGCGGTCATGACGCGCTTTATGTTCCGGGTTGGGATTGCCACGGCCTTCCGATCGAGCACGCGTGTCTCAAGGAAATGGGGAAGCGCAAGGAAGAGGTTGATCGCGTCGAGTTCCGCCGTGAGGCGCGCAAATACGCGGAACGTTTTGTCGCGACCCAACGCGAAGGATTCAAACGCTTGGGTGTTTTTGCAGAGTGGGAGAGACCCTACCTTACGATGAACTATGGCTTTCAGACCGCAATCGCGGAAGCTTTCATCAAATTGTATGAAGACGGTTTTATCGAGCAACGGTTGAAACCGGTGGCTTGGTGTTATGACTGCGATACCGCGCTTGCCGAAGCTGAGCTTGAGTATGCCGACAAGATCTCCAAATCAATCTATCTTAAATTTCAGGTAGATGAGAGCACGTTGAGCCCCAATGTGTTGCTGTTGATTGAAAAAGGCCGGTCGATGCGAAATTCGCTCTCAGGTGATAAGCATTGGGAGAAAAAACCTATATATCTCTTAGTTTGGACGACAACTCCTTGGACGCTACCTGCGAACGTGGGGCTTGCATTGCATCCCTTGGATATAAATTACTCTCTGGCGGAATCTCGAGAGGCCATTTATGTTTTTAGCAATAATCTCATGCGATTATGCCCCGAAGAGTTTCTTGAAAAAATCGGGATTGAACAGCCCACGGAAATAGCCTCTGTTCAGGGGGTTGAGTTGGAAGGGGCTCAGTGTTTTCATCCATTTTTAGAACGTAAATCGAAGATTATCACCGCCGATTATGTCTCCAGCGAAGACGGTACGGGCATTGTTCACATCGCGCCGGGACACGGGGAGGATGACTACAAACACGGCCATCTCCAGCACGGACTTTCGATCCTTTCTCCCGTGGATTCGCGCGGGAAATTCACTGCGGAATTCCCATTCTGCCAGGGAGAGCATGTTTTTAAAGCGAATCCGAAGATCACGGCGCTTCTCGCGGAAAAAGGGCTGCTTCTCAAAGAGGAAGACCACGCTCATAGTTATCCTCACTGCTGGCGTTGCAAAAGGCCGATCCTTTTCCGTTCGACGACGCAGTGGTTCATGAAGATCGACCATCACGATCTGCGCAAGCGTATGCTTCGAGCCATTGGGAACGATATCCAGTTCATTCCGGATTGGGGCAAAAATCGTATCCAGGCCATGGTGGAAACTCGTCCCGAGTGGTGTCTCTCGCGTCAGCGCTACTGGGGTGTTCCGATCCCCGTGATCCGCTGCAAGCACTGCGCCGGCGTTCATTTTGTGAAGGAATCGAAGGCGAAGATCCTGGAACTATTTGCCAAGGAAAGCGCGGACGCCTGGTTCGCGCATCCGGCCGAAGATTTTCTTCCCGCGGGTCTCAAATGCCCAAAGTGCGGGAAAAGCGATTTTGAAAAAGAGACCGATATTATTGACGTCTGGTTCGATTCCGGGGTGAGCCATCAGGCCGTGCTTCGTCAGCATCCGGGACTCAAATATCCCGCGGATCTTTATCTGGAAGGTTCCGACCAGCACCGCGGGTGGTTCCAGAGTTCTCTGACCACGGCAATGGCGATCGAGAAGAAAACCTCTTTTACGAGTGTTCTGACGCACGGCTTTGTGATGGATGGGCAGGGGA
Source organism: uncultured bacterium (assembly GCA_964508905.1). GTDB lineage: Bacteria > Omnitrophota > Omnitrophia > Omnitrophales > Aquincolibacteriaceae > Aquincolibacterium. The sequence goes on along the minus strand of CAZDVO010000022.1, from coordinate 5,323 downwards.
AGAAGATGTCGAAATCCGCGGGCAACGTGGTGACGCCGCAGGATGTGATGAAGGATTTCGGTGCGGATGTGCTGCGCCTTTGGGTAACCTCCTGCGATTATCAGTTCGATGTTCGGTTGTCCAACGAGATCCTGAAACAGCTCGTGGATACCTATCGCAAGATCCGTAACACCTTTCGGTATCTGCTTTCCAATCTCTATGATTTTGATATCGCCAAGGATCGGGTCGCGGACGAAAAACTGCATCCGCTCGATCGTTGGGCGAGGGTGAAGGTGGATCAGCTAGTCGCGCGTGTGACGGGGTATTACGATAAATTCGAATTTCATCAGATCTATCGTGAAGTGTATGATTTTTGCGTGGTCGATCTAAGCGCTTATTATCTCGACGCGCTAAAAGACACGCTTTACACCGCCGCACCCGCCTCCTGGATCCGCAGGTCCGCGCAGACCGCCCTCTGGGATATTCTCTCGAAGTTGGTGAAGATCGTCGCCCCGGTCCTTTCCTTTACTGCCGACGAGGTGTGGAAGGCTTACAAGCTGGAAGCGAGTGTTCCGACGGTCCATGCGAGCGCGTGGCCGGATGTCCGTGAGGGTAAGACGGATAAGCTCTTCAGGGATTGGGAACACATTCGGGAGGTGCGGAATCTTGTGACGCCGTTCCTGGAAAAGAAACGCGAGGCCAAAGAGATCGGGGCGGGGCTTGAGGCTAAGGTGATCTTGGCTGCAGAAGATCCGGAATCGGCCGAAATACTACATAACTATGAAAAAGAACTCGCTCGAGTCTTCGTCGTGTCCGAGGTTGTGCTGGCGTCTCAGATCCTTCCGGGTATGGAGGCCGCAGAAGGTATTTCCGCGGTGCTCCAGAAACGACCGGGGTTAAGCGTTCAGGTCGTGAAGGCGGAAGGTGCTAAGTGCGTCCGCTGCTGGAATTATTCATCCGCGCTCGGCCGGGATGCGGAGCATCCGGCGCTTTGCCCTAAATGTCTTGAGGCTGTGAAGACCGCGGTTCCCTGATTAAAAAGGAAGCGACCATTTTTAGAAAAGCTTCGTTTTTTCACTTGCGAACTCCAAAAACCGTCCTGAAAAAGGCGCTGGTCGGCCTTGTCCTCTTTTGCGTCGGATCGTTCGTTTCCTACCTTGTTTCACTCCTGGCTTCTTCGTCGCAGGTTTCGGCCTCATGGGGCCGGCACCCGCTTTTTCCGATCCTGATCATCACCATTGTTTTCGTGGTGGCCTACAAACCGGTCGAGCGTCGCATCAAGAGATTTCTCGAGAAGTATTTTTTCCATAAAAAGACCTATGCGCAGATGACCTTGATGGATCTCGCAGGGGACTTGGCCGTGAACCTCGACCTTCAGGAGATCGCAAATCTGGTGGTGAATACCTTCGGGGAGGTCCTCCAGCTGAAGACCGCGGCGTTGCTTGTGAGCGATCCATTGCAGAATAATTTCGAGATCGCCTCCGCCTACGGGTGGACGATCGCATCCTCGAAAAAAGTTCGTCTGGTGATCGACACGCCGTTGATCAAGCTTATCCATCAGACTGGGCCGCACGTGCTTGTCCGTGGCCCGGTGCTCCAGAGCCTGACCTGGCAGGAGGCTAACGCGCTGGCTAAAGATCTCGATGCGCTGCAGGCGGGGTGGGTGATCCCGCTTTTCGTGAAAGGGGAACTTGTGGGGCTTTTGGCGTTCGGGGCACTGGTTCCGGATGCGGTTTTTGATCAGAGTGATTTTCACTTCTTTCGGGAATTTGCAGCGGCCATCGGGCCGTGTGTCCACAATGCCATGGTCGTGAAGCGTCTCCGCCAGCTGAATTTCGAGCTGCAGGACTCCCAATCTCAATGGGTGCAGAAAACAAAGCTCAACGCGATCGAAAAACTCGCTGCGGGGATCGCCCATGAGATCCATAATCCGTTGGCGATCATTTCCGGTAAGGCGCAGGTCCTGTTGATGCAGCGCGGTCCCAAGCAGCTTGAGCCGAAAGTTCAGGAAGCGCTCAATACGATAGTGAAGCAAACGCGGCGAGCGGCCGATATTACAAGGAAGCTGCTGATGTATTCCCAAGGCTCGAGGGGCCCGCAGGAGTGGATCTCGCTAGAGAAGGTGCTGGATGAAACCCTGGCTCTTTTGGCGTATCAGGCTTCATTTGATAAGATCGAGATCGCGAGGATGCTGGATCCGGAGCTGCCGCAGTATTACGCGAATATCCAGGAGATCCGGGAGATCTTTTTCAATCTTCTGTTGAACGCGGTTGAGGCTATCGGGACCGAAGGAAAGATCGCGATCGAGCTGCAGTATCGCCGGGATGAGGATCTTATCGAGATCCACTGCTCGGATACGGGGAAGGGGATCCCCGCGGACCATTTGGACAAGGTGTTCAACCCTTTTTACACCACACGTCATGAGGCGGTGGGATTAGGGCTTTTCGTGACGAAGCAGATCACGCATCGTTACGGGGGATCGATCCGGGTCGAAAGCCAGGTGGGGATCGGGACCCTTTTTATCATTCAATTGCCCTGTGCGACGGAAGCGGAGCGTCAGGCGGAGTCGGCCAAGGGTGGGAAATCGGTCTTGAATGCCGGGCAAGCAGTGTGAAGCGGATACTGTCGTTCTTAAATCACAGCCGGATCAAACCGGCGAAAGAGGAGGGTCCGATGACCAAAAAAATGCTGATCGTAGATGATGAGATGGAGATCTGTGAGTTCCTGAAATCATTTTTTGAGGACCGTGACTTTAAGGTGGCGACGGCCTTCGATGGGGTCAAGGCCTTTGAACAGGTGGCGATGTTCCGCCCGGATGTGGTCCTTCTCGATATCCAGATGCCGGGGATGGACGGCCTTCAAACCCTGAAAAAGATCAAAGAGGTCTATCCTCAGGTCAAGGTCATCATGGTGACGGCGGTGGAGACCCAGGAAAAGATCGAAGAAGCGATGAGGCTCGGCGCGGATAATTACATTACCAAGCCTCTAAGCCTGGAATATCTTGAAAAGGATGTCCAGGACAAGCTTGATCTCCTCGCAAAACAATCCTAGCGCCATCCCCGGCAGTTTGGGGACAGGCCAGAAAAGGATCCGTCCTTGACGGGACGTTCTTATGCCTAAAACAAATGATGCTGTCAATTCGCGCAAATTGGACTATCAGGAAGTGCTTCGGGACGTTGCCCGAAGCATGGTTCGCCTCAAACGTCCGGATCGCCTCCTCAAGCTGATCACTCGCTTCATTGACCGCCAATTCGGCCTGACCCATACCTCGTTGCTTGTGTTGGACCCGAAAAAAGGCCGCTACGTTTTTATGAATTCCAAGGGTTCCAAGCGGCTTCCCGTGGGGCTCGTGAAATTCGATGTGGACCATCCTCTGGTGCAATGGTTTTCCGGTTCCAAGAAGAGACTGCCGTTCCAGAAAGACTACCTCTTTCTTTCCGATGTCAAAAAGATGCTTTCTCGCGCCGAATTCCGCATGGCGGCTAACTCCAAAGCTGATCAGCTGGTCGGGATCCAAAAGGCGATGCAGAACCTCAATGTGGAACTCCTTGTCCCCGGGTATTTCAAAGATCAGTTGATCGGGGTACTGATGTTCGGGCGGCGGGTGAATGGCCGGTGTTTTACCACGCAAGAAGTGACCTTTTTTCAGACGCTGGCGCACGATTGTTCCATGGCGGTCAAGACCGCGGAATATAATCAGAACCTGCTCGAACAGAACCAGGAACTGGCTCGTCGCCTTGAGGAGATCGAGCGGATGCGCAGCAAGGAGCAGCGGACCTATTATGAGATCATGAGGTCGCTGGCCGAAGAAGTTCACGTGAAAGAGCCCTATATCTTCGGGCATGTTTCGGAAGTGGAACGGCTCGGGATCATGACGGCTCGGGAAATGGGAATGGACCTTACCGGGAAGACCAAGGACCTGCTTTCCGCGGCGTTGATCCTCCATGACGTGGGAAAGATCGGTATCCCGGACAACATCCTGTGCAAGCCGGGTCAGCTTACGAAAGAGGAATGGCTTGTCATGAAGACCCATGTGGAAAAGGGGGCGAGGATCCTCGAGCCTCTGACCGATTTCAAAAAAGTCCGTGAGATCATCATGGCGCATCATGAACGTTTCGATGGGACAGGCTACCCCCAAGGATTGAAAGGGGAAGAGATCTCGATCGAGGCGCGTATTATCTGTGTTGTCGACAGCTTTCATGCCATTGTTTCCTCACGCTGCTATCGGGAAGGGCGCTCGCTTGATTTAGCGATTCACGAGATCCGCAATTGTTCCGGGACCCAGTTCGATCCGGTGGTGGTTGACGCGTTCTTGAGGGCCTTGAAGAAGGAACTCCATAAAAAAGGGCCCTTGCCGCCCTCGCTGGCCGAATACGTCGTCGTCTGACCTTTCACGGAGTTAGCGCTTGCGTCCATGAGGAGGCATCAGTATAATGCGCCTCCGATTTAAGGAATTATGAAGGCGTTCGCCCCAGGGCAGGCGCACAATTTCAAGGAAAGCGGGTTAAACTCTATGGCAAAAGCTAAAAAGTCCTCCAAAAAGTCCTCGAAGAAACCGGTCAAGAAATCCGTCCGGAAACCGGCTAAAAAATCGGTCAAAAAGGTTTCCCGTAAACCGGCGCCGAGAAATGAGCCCAAAGCCAGAGCGATCCGGCAGCCGAAAGCCAAACCCCTCTCCAAGCAGGATCTGGATTTTTTTAAGAAGCTTCTTCTCCGCCTCCGCGGCAAGATCGCGGGGGATCTGCAGCACATCGAAGGGGATTCGCTGAATGGGAAAGAGCCCAGTAGCGGCGCGGAACTGGCCGATGTCTCTGATCAGGCGACCGATAATTATGATCGGGAACTGAACATCGGGTTGGCTTCCAACGAACAGCAGATCCTCAATGACATCGATATGGCCCTGAAGCGCATTGAAGAGGGGACCTACGGGATTTGTGAGATCTATGGCATCGCGATCCCCAAAAAACGCCTGCTGGCCATGCCTTACACCCGTCTCTCGATGAAGGCTCAGGAAGAAGAAGAGAAGAATAAACGCCGGTCGTAATGTTCTTCTACGCCCTGGTGGGGTCCGTTCTCTTCGTTGATCAGCTCTCAAAATTTCTTGCCCTGCGCTTTTTAAAACCGCAAGCTTCGGTCCCGGTCATTCCTGGGGTGCTTGATCTGACGCTGGTCATGAATCCCGGTGTCGCGTTCGGGCTTTTTAGCGCCTACGCTCCTGCCCTTTTCACATTGATCACAGTCAGCCTTGTTGTGCTTTTTATCATCGCGAACCGCTCCCATCAGAATGGCTCCACACTCGACCGATGGGCCCTCAGTCTTATTCTTGGGGGTGCTGTGGGGAATT
>CAZDVO010000021.1:0-30357 GCA_964508905.1 uncultured bacterium | reverse complement strand
TCGGGGTGACAGGAATTGAACCTGCGACATCTTGCTCCCAAAGCAAGCGCTCTAGCCCCTGAGCTACACCCCGATGGACCTTAACAGTTCATTATTCATCGAACATCGGGCGTAGTCCCAATGGCCCGATCATTTCAACCGAAATTGGGGCACCCCGATAACCCATTTCTTTAAACAATAAAAGATCGGGGTTGTCCTGATTTCATTATGGATTTTTCAAAAAAATCAGGGCACCCCGAAACGTCTTGCATTTTAGGATAAGCGCCGTAAACCACAAAGGCATTTATTGAACGAGATCCCTCGACTTCGCGCCGGTGGCGCATCGCTCAGGATAACTGGGGCGAAAGATCTTCGCCCCCTTAAAAGATCGACCGCTCCTTGTAAACGCTCAAAACAAGCCCGAGGCACATGCAGGTCATCAGGAACGAGGATCCCCCGTAACTGATCAGGGGCAACGGCACCCCAGCGATCGGCATGAGGCCGATGGTCATGCCGATATTGATCATGACATGCGAGAAAAGGAGCGCCAGCACTCCCCCGCAAAGCATCTTCGCTTTCACATCGGTCGTGTGCTGCATGATCAGGAAGATCGAATGAAAAAGAAAACCGTAGAGGCTCAGGACCAGAAGGCTCCCGAGGAATCCCCATTCTTCGCCGATCACGCAAAAGATGAAATCCGTGTGGTGTTCCGGAACAAAGTGAAGCTGGGTCTGCGTGCCCCCCAAATATCCTTTTCCCCAAAGGCCTCCCGAACCCACCGCGATCTTGGATTGAAGCGCCGTATAACCTGCCCCCAATGGATCCAGGTTCGGGTTGAGAAAGACCAACAGACGTTTTTTCTGATAGGCTTTGAGGAATCCATACGCGAAAGGCGTCGCGATCGCGATCAAGCTGAAGCAAGCGATCAAAAAGCGTTTGCGGACGCCCCAAAGGAAAAGCATCACGACCGACATCGGGATAAAAAGAAGTGCGGTCCCAAGATCCGGTTGTTTCATGATCAGAGCGAGCGGCACTGCCAGCAGGATCAACGCGATGCTCACGGTCCGCGTCTGACCCTCCCAGGGATGATGGGACCCTAAAAAATTGACCCCGGCCAAAAGCGCCCCAAGCTTGGCGAACTCCGAGGGCTGGATCGCGAGCGGCCCCAACATCAGCCATCGTTGGGCGCCCAACACCTTACTTCCGAAAAAATCGACCAACACCAAAAGGATCAGCGTGAGGATATAAAAGGGGTACGAAACGCTCAGAAAAGGCCGATAGCCGACAAAAGGCACTCCGATCAAAACCGCCAAACCGGCCAGGATCCAGAACACCTGCTTGGTCTCATAACTGCCGGGATCCCGATAGGACGCGCTGTAGATGAAAAGGATCCCCACCGCGGCGAGCGCGAGCACCGAAAAAAGAAGCGGAAAATGGATCCCGTTAAGCAACCGGCGCAACATGCACTTCTCTCCAGGCCTCGAGAACCTGCTTAACCAATCGGGCGCTCGTGATCCCTCCGGCCCCGCCGTGTTCCACAAACACAACAAATGCCATTTTAGGATCCTTGTACGGAAAAAAACCGGTCATCCAGCTATGGGCTTTATTGGGCGGCGCCTGCGCGGTTCCGGTCTTCCCCGCCAGCTTGTCAAAATCCACGCGCGCCAACTGGCCGGTCCCGTAATCGGACTCAACGACCTGCAGCATCGCGCGCTTGACCGCATCGAGGTTCTCCGGATGGATCGCAACCCGCGGACGTTCAAGCGCCTCCTCCTCGGGATCCTGAACCACCAGATGCGGCTTCACGACCTTGCCGTTCTTCGCAATGATCGAGGTCAAACGAAGGATCTCGAACGGCGTCACGAGCATATAGCCCTGCCCGATCGCCATATTCAGCGTCTCCCCCTGATACCACGGCTGTTTGTAACGCGCCCGTTTCCAGGCCGAATCGGGAATAAGCCCTGGAGCCATGCGTGAGATCTCAATCTTAAGAGGTTCCCCGAGACCCAGCTCATGGGCGTAATGCGCGATCTCATCCGGGGTCAATTTTCGGGCGAGATTGTAGAAGTAGACGTTGCAGGAACGTTCCAAAGCCTCGTAAAGGTTCAGGCGTCCATGCCCTTCGTGAAGCCAGCAACGGACCGGCTTGGACCTCGGCCCCAACTGAAAAGATCCGGTGCAATTGAACCGGGTCTCGGGCGTGATCCGCTTCAAGTCTAGGGCGGCAAGAGCGGTCACCAGCTTGAAGATCGAACCCGGAGGATAAGCCGCGTTGATCCCGCGGTCGAGCATTGGAGCGTTCGCGTCTTTCAAGACCTGGAGCCTCTGTTCGCTCGTCGCGGGCGAAACAAAAATGTTCGGGTCGTACGCCGGCGCGCTCGCTAACGCGAGCACCCCTTCCGTTTCAAGGTCCAACACCGCTACGCTGGCATGTAGCCCCTGGATCATCGTCGCGATCTTTCTCTGGAACTCAAGATCAAGCGTGAGCTGGATATCGGCCCCGGCCTCCGGCTTGCGCTGCGAAAGGACCTGGACCATTTGACCCCGGGCATCGACTTCGATCTGCTCACCGCCCCGCCACCCGCGGAGGAATTCATCAAAAACCTTCTCGATCCCCGCCCGGCCGATCTTGGAGGAAACACCAAAACGGTCACGATCCAACCGATCGTATTCAGTTCGATTGATGGTTCCGATATAACCGATCACATGCGATGCCGTTTCCCCATAGGGGTAAGAACGGATCCCTTCCACGCGAACACTAACGCCGGGAAGTTCGGGGCGACGCTCCTCGATCTCAAAAGCAAGTTCCTGCGGAATGTCTTCCCGGATGATCGCGGGCGCGAAAGGATATTCCCGGCCGGAACTCATCCGCTTCCGGATCTCCCGCTCCGGCATGTTCAAAAGCTGCGCTAACCGGGGGAAAACCTCCGGGGTCACGTCCTCGGGGATCGCGATTACGTTGTAAGAAGGACGGTTCGTGGCCAAGAGCCGGTTCTTTTGGTCAAAAACGCGACCGCGCGGCGCCTCCATGGGGATCAAGCGGACATGGTTCCGGCGGCTCAGCTCCCCGAAGTAGTGACCTCGGATGACCTGGGTCTGGAAGAGCCCAAGACCCAGAAGCGTGAGCAACGCGAAAACAAACACCTGAAAAAAATGGAACCGGGTGAACATTAGCGAAAAAGCTCGAATTGTTTAAGTGAAGACCGGCCCAAGCAAAGACCGGACATGAAATTAAAAACGGGCAGCATCGCGCAGGTGTAAAGCGCGGTCATGGAGATCAACCCAAGGCACTCCCCGACGATCCGCGACGAGAACTCGCCGGCGCCACCCACAAGCAGTCGCAGTAACCCCGCGCAAAAAACAAAAATGAACGTCATGATAAAATAGATCCCCGGCAGCCCCCGCTCCATTTTCTGCACCATAAAATCAAGCGCCAGAGCCAGGGCTGATAACAGTGTCGCTTCCAACCCGATCAGTCCGCCCCCCAGAAGATCGCGCAGCAACCCCGCCCAAAAAGCGACATAGACCGTCCGCGGCGCACCCCACTCGTAGGCGGCATAGCAAACGAATAGGTACAAAAAGCTGGGATAAACACCCTGGATCTGAAAAACCGGCATCACCGTCCCGTCCAGGACCGCGAGCCAGAGAAAATAAAGGATCACTCGCGGGGAGACGAGACGAGGCATAGGACCTCCTCCAGCTTGGAAAAAGGCGCCAGGGGTTTCACGAGCGCGAGAAGATGCAACCCATCCGCAGCCCTCTCGATCCCCTCGACTTTCCCGATCTGAAGCCCCTTGGGGAAAATACTGCCGATCCCCGAGGTCATGACCTCCTCACCGACAGCAACTTCCGCGTCGAGGGCGAGATATTTCATATGCAGTTTTTCGGTCCCGATCCCGGTGATCACCCCTTGAGCGCGGCTAGTCACGGTCATCGCGCTAACACGGGAATCCGGGTCCGGAAGAAGGATCGCGTGAGCCGTATGCGTCTCCACGCTCAGGATCCGGCCCACCAACCCTTCAGGAGCCACCACGACCATATCTTTCTTCAAACCGTCGTGGCTTCCCTTATCGAGAAGGACCACTTTCTTCCAGGGCGTCACATCCTCGCCGATCACACGGACGCCAATCGTTCGCGTCGCGAGCGGCAGACTGAAATTCAGGAGCCTCTTCAGCCGATGGTTCTCGCGCTCAAGCTCCCGATATCGCCCCAGTTGGGACTCGAGAGAATGGATCCTTTCGCGATATTCCTTTTGTTTCCCGACCGCGTCCAGAAAATTCCAGGAATAATAGCGGACCGCATAGACCCCCTGACCGATCGCACTGCCAAGGGCCAGCGCGGGGCGAGCAACGGTATAAAAAATGGAGTGAACAGTTTGGTTAAAGCGGGGGTACTGAAAAAAAACCACGAGGGCGATGACGGGCACCGCGAGAAAATAATACGAACGCCAACGCCGCATGAGGGCGAGATCTCCACTAAACGGTAAAAAGACAACCCTTTAAAAAAAGACGGAACTTCGAAATGGAACCCGCTTGCGGAGAGGCGCTACACCCGAAAGATCGTTTAGTATTCCCGGGCGGTATTGCTATTGACCGAAAGCCGTTTCAAGAGGTGGAAATCACTCAAGTAACGACCGGTCCCAAGCGCCACGGCGGTAAGCGGATCGTCCGCGATATGGACGGGAAGCCCCGTTTCTTCGCTGACCAGCTTATCGAGACCCCTCAAGAGAGATCCTCCCCCGGCCAGGATCAGACCCCGATCGATCAGGTCCGCGGAAAGCTCGGGCGGTGTCCGTTCAAGCGCAATGCGGACCGCTTCGAGGATCGCGGAAAGAGGCTCAGACAGAGCTTCCCGGATCTCTTCGCTGGTCACGCTGATCGTTTTCGGAAGTCCGGCAAGCACGTCACGCCCCTTCACATCGAGCGTCGTCTCCTCTTCCAAAGGATACGCGGACCCGATGCGGATCTTGATCTCTTCCGCCGTCCGTTCTCCGATCATCAGATTATAGGATTTTTTGAGATGCGAAATGATCGCCTCATCAAATTCATCGCCGCCGATCCGGATGCTCTTGGCGAACACGATCCCGGAAAGCGAGATCACGGCGATCTCGGTCGTCCCGCCGCCAATGTCAATGATCATGTTCCCGGCCGGTTCATGGATCGGAAGACCGACGCCGATCGCCGCGGAGATCGGTTCTTCAACGAGAAAAACAGGGGTCCTGGCCCCGGCACGTTCCGCGGAATCCTTGACGGCGCGTTTTTCGACTTCGGTGATCCCGCTCGGCACAGCGATCACGACGCGCGGGCTGATCCCGGTCTTGCGGCGGTGGACCTTGCGGATGAAATAACGGAGCATGGCTTCGGTGATGTCGAAATCGGCGATGACGCCGTCCTTCATGGGACGGATCGCGGTAATATTGCCGGGAGTACGGCCCAACATCCGTTTGGCTTCTTCGCCGACGGCGAGGACTTGATGCGTCGTGCGATCGATCGCGACGACAGAAGGTTCACACAGGACCACGCCCTGGCCTTTGACGTAAACAAGGGTGTTCGCGGTTCCAAGATCAATGCCGATGTCACTGGAGAAAAAACCTAACAATCGATCGATTAAAAACATGGGCTTTGCCTTTTCGTATCTGTTGTGTGGGCGAGTATTTAAGAGGCCGTAGTATATCGAAAGCTTTTTTCACTGTCAAACCAAAACGGGGCTCCGGAACAAAGCTCCCGATCAGCGCTTCAACAGCCCGGAAAAATGCTGCATAAAATTCGGATAAGAGGTCGCGATGCACGTCGTGTCCGTCACGGTGATCGTCCCTTTCGTGGCAAGACTTGCCACGCCAAGGCTCATCGCCGTGCGGTGATCTCCGAAGCTTTCCACCGTGGCACCGTGAAACCCGTCCACGCCCCGGATCAACGAGCCGTCAGGAAGTTCTTCGATCGAGGCGCCGATCGCTTTCAGATTCTGGACCATCGACCGGATGCGGTCCGTTTCCTTGACGCGCAGCTCCGCCGCACCCGAGATAAGGCTTTCGCCCTCCGCGAGCGCCATCGCTACCATCAAAACAGGTAATTCATCGATCAGCGACGGGATCTCCTCGTGGGTGATCCCCGTCCCCTTCAATTTGGCTCCCCGCACGCGAATGGTCCCCATCGGCTCGGGGATGGTATGCGTCACTTCGGTATCGATCTGGGCGCCCATCCGCTTGAGCACCTCGAGCAATCCAGTGCGCGTCGGATTCAAACCAACGTCCCGCACCGTCACTTCCGAACCCGGGATCATCGCCGCGCCGACGATAAAAAACGCCGCGGAAGAGATGTCTCCGGCCACGCGGGCTTTGAGGGGCAACAGCATTTCCGTCTTCTCGATAATGAGATTATTTTCTACTTTTTGAAAATGAGCGCCGGTCGATTCAAGGAAACGTTCGGTGTGATCGCGGGACGGAACCGCTTCCCGGACGATCGTCCGGTTCTCCGCGTACATCCCCGCGAACAAAATGGCCGACTTCACCTGAGCACTCGAAAGCTTGTTGTCGAAATCGATCCCCCGCAATGGACCGCCCCGGATCGTGAGCGGCGCGAAGTTGCCGTTCTCCTTGCCCTTAATCTGCGCCCCCATTTTCTTGAGAGGATCGGTCACGCGACGCATGGGCCTCACGGAAAGAGAGGGGTCGCCTGTCAGTGTGCTTTCGAAACGCTGTCCCGCCAGGATCCCCAAAAAGAGACGCATGGAAGTTCCGGAGTTCCCGAGATAAAGCGGCTCACGCGGCGCCGTAAGGCCGCGCATCCCCCGGCCTCGGATCCGCACTTTCCCCGTCCCAAGCTCATGCCGGATCTCGACGCCCATATGCCGCATGGCATCGAGCGTGTGGAGACAGTCCTCCGCCTCAAGGAAATTATCGTAAACGCTTTCGCCTTCGGCGAGGGAACCAAAAAGGATCGCGCGATGCGAAATGGATTTATCCCCCGGCGGGGCATAGTCGCCGCAAAACTGTCCGGGGCCTTGAAAGGAAAGAGAGGGCATGAAAGGCTTACTTGCGGTGGACCCAGATACGAACGCGGTCAAGTTCTTCGAGGATCTTGTCCTCTTTGGCGAGGATCTGCTGTTGCTGCTGTTCAACGGTCACGAGGCGGGTCTTGATACTTTCGAGTTCACGAAAAAGGCGATCGTCCGAAGCCCCTTCATTGGCGGCAAATGCCGGCATTGCGGTCAGAAGCACCGCAAGGGCCAAGAGTCCTGAAAAAAGATCAGACCTTGCGGATCTCATCGCCTTCGAGGACCTGCTGCTTGGGATCTTCTTCGACTAGCGTCGCCGCGGAGAACTTATCGTAGAGCTTCTCCACCTGGATCGTGGCACTCTCCTGACCTTGTTTGAGAACCTTCAGCTTATCCCCCATCTTAAGGCCATCCTGCATGCCTTGATTGATGACCACAAAATTGAATTTGCGGTTCACGGTGAGGACCTTGGCGGCAGAAGACGTTGCCGCCGCAGCCGGAGCGTCTGCCGGCTTGACGGTTTCCGGAGTTGAAACGGAAACCGGAGCCGCCGTGCTGTTTGAGGGCTCGGCCGGGACCAAAGGCGCCGCAACCGCGGGCGCAGGTTCTGCCTCCGGAGAAAACACGGGCGTACTGGAAACGAGTTCGGTCACTGCCGGCGTCTGAGCCTCGCCAAAAGCAGCGGGAGCAACGGTCGCGCTGGAGGTCACCGGTTTAAAGACGAGTTTGGAATCGGCCTGCTCCGAGGAAGACGTCACGGTCGATACCGCCGAAGCAACGCCCTGAAAAGGCTCCGCGGGAGCGCCCGTATCAAGATCCGCCGGAGTCACGCCACACGCCGCCTGGGCCTCTTTGGCTTTTTGGGCCAACTCACCCACCTGCTTTTGAAGGTTCGCGATCAGTCCCTGATGTTCTTTAAGCTGGTTTTCAAGCGCCGTTTTCTCAGAATCGATCCGGCTCTGCTCGGCCTGGAGTTTTTCAAGCTGGCCCTGCATCGCTTCCGCTTTCGTGCGATATTCTTCGCTCTTGGCCTGGATCTCTTCTTTCTCGGATTGAACGGCGACCATCTTTTCCTTCACCTGGTCGTATTTGGCTTCAACACCCGCCCGCACCGTACGCTCTTCGACCCACCCCTGGTACAAATAATAAGAACCGCCCGCGGCGGCGATAGAAAGAATGAAAGCAAAAACAATACCGAGTTTTGAGCCCATAGAGTGCCTCTTCCTCTTGACTTAATAAGGATGTGACATTTCAAACTGAAAGAGAGAACCGCGACCAGATCGAAAAACTGAACTCACCGATCTCAGGCTGACGAGGATCCGTAACGAACCGCTACGGATCCTCGTCATCGATCCTGATCTTCATCGCCTCAGCCAACGGCCAAGACATTCCGAAAAACATCTTTGTCTTAAGCGCGACAAAGAACTTCCCCATTCCGGCTTTCGCCGGAACGGACCCGCGTAAAGCTTAGGAAAGATGCTTGCTGACGAGCTTGGTCATCTCGAACATGTTGACGACCGATTTCCCGCCGAACACCGCCTTGAGATTCTCATCCGCGTTGATATTGCGTTTGTTCTTCTCATCCTGGAGGTTGTTCTTCTTGATGTAGGCCCAAAGCTTCTTGACCACTTCACTGCGAGGGAGCGGACCTTGGCCGATCACCGCTTCGAGTTCGCTGCTGACCGCCAACGGCTTCATGAACGCTGAATTCGCTTTCGCCATAACACTTTCTCCTTTTTGTTAAAACCGGTTCCCCGCGCCCAAAATTCCGGACCCGCGTCCGCGGCTTTGCTGGGTTAGTATCGTACAATACAGAGTCAAAGGCAACAATAAAGCTTTCCCTCTGGTATTAGAGGATTATTTCGGCTTCGCGAGCAGAAACTTCAGTTCTTTCATGAAGTGGCTCACGTCCTGGAAATCGCGGTACACGCTCGCGAAACGCACGTACGCGACCTGGTCGACCTTGGCCAGCCTCTGCATGATGAACTCGCCGATCACCCGCGAAGGCACCTCCCGGTCATATTTTTCCCGGATCGTGGCTTCAAGGTCATCCGCGATCTTGTCCTGCGCGGCCAGCGGCACGGGGCGTTTTTCGCAGGCCTTGTACACCCCGGAAAGGACCTTCTGGCGCTCGTAGGCTTCGCGGCGTTGGTCCTTCTTCACGACGAACATCGGGATCTCTTCGACGCGCTCGTAGGTCGTAAAGCGTTTGTCGCAAGCCGTGCATTCCCGGCGGCGGCGCACCACGTCCCCCTCGTTCGCCACGCGGGAGTCGATCACCTTGTCTGAATCCTGCTTGCAAAAGGGACAGCGCATGCGTCCTCGTTTCTTTTAGTGATGCTTAATGAAGCTCCGGGTAAAGCGGGAATTTTTTCGTCAGGGCCTCGACCCGGGCACGGATCCCGGCCAGGGCCGCTTCGTCCTGAGCCGCTTTCAGCGTCTCTTCGATCAATTCTGCGATCAATTCCATCTCGGGCTCTTTCATGCCGCGCGTCGTGACCGCCGGCGTCCCTAGACGAACACCCGACCCCTTGAATGGCGATTCCTTGTCGAACGGGATCATGTTCTTATTCACCGTGATCTTCACTTTGTCCAAAAGCTCCTGGACCTGCTTCCCGTTAAAGCCTTTTACGGTCACATCCACGAGCATCAAGTGGTTGTCCGTGCCGCCGGAAACGATCCGGAACCCGCGCGCCGCCATCGCGGAAGCGAGCGTCTTGGCGTTCTTCACCACCTGGGCGCTGTAATCCTTGAACGCGGGACTGAGCGCTTCGTTGAAAGCCACGGCCTTCGCCGCGATCACGTGCATGAGCGGCCCGCCCTGGATCCCCGGGAAGACAGCGCTGTCGATCGCCTTGGCATATTTCTCTTTGCAGAGGATCAACCCGGCGCGGGGACCGCGCAGCGTCTTATGCGTCGTCGTGGTCACGATATCCGCATACGGCACCGGGCTCGGATGATGTCCCGTCGCGACGAGGCCCGCGAAGTGGGCCATATCAACCATCAGGATCGCGCCGACCTTGTCGGCGATCTGACGACCGCGGGCAAAATCAATGACCCGAGGATAGGCCGACGCCCCGAGCAGAATCATCTTGGGCTGATGTTCGATCGCAAGCTTCTCGAGCGCGTCATAATCGATACGCTCATCTTTCGGGCTCACGCCATAAGGGATGATCGTGTAGAACTTGCCCGAATAATTCATCTTGTGGCCGTGGGACAGATGGCCGCCGTGGGTCAGGTCCATCCCGAGGATCTTATCCCCCGGCTCGAGGAGCGCCATGAACACGGCGATATTGGCAGAGGTCCCGCTGTGCGGCTGAACATTGGCATGTTCGGCCCCAAAAAGCTTCTTCGCCCGGTCGATCGCGAGCTGTTCGACCACGTCCGCGTTCTCGCAGCCGCCGTACCAGCGCTTGCCGGGATACCCTTCCGCGTACTTGTTGGTCAGAACGGAGCCCATCGCTTCCAGCACGGAAAGCGAGGTGAAATTTTCACTCGCGATCAGTTCGATATTCTCGTCCTGCCGGTGGACCTCCGCGCGGATCGCGGCGTAGATCTCCGGGTCGTGTTGCTTCAGCTGGGTGTGATCAATGATGCTTTTCTTCATAAGCCCTAATTTTATTAACACGGACCTCATGGCGACCCCTTTCGAATGGTGTGTTGAGCCAAGTATCGACGAGCGGAAAAACGATATCCTGAGGCAGGAACCCCGCGCCCAGGATCAGCATATTGGAATCATTGTGGCAGCGGGACAGCCGGGCCTGCTCGATATTTTGGCACAGCGCCGCGCGGATCCCGTCGACCTTATTGGCCGCGATCGCGCTCCCGATCCCGGTGTAGCAGATCCCGATCGCCCGGTGGCATTCCTTGGCCGCCACTTTTGCCGCGGCCGCGAAAATAAAATCCGGATAATCGCAGGATTCTGAGGAAAAGGTCCCGCAATCCACGACATCAAAGTTCTTGTTCTTGAGAAAATCGATCAACGCGTTCTTCAGCTGAACGCCGCGGTGATCCGTCGCGATCGCGATCTTGGGTTTCATCATGGTTTTACGCCTTTGGATTTAATCCAGTTGAGTGATCTTGTTCATGTGCTGTTTCATTTTTAATTCGATATCCGACAGCGTCTTTTCATAGACGCTCATCCCCATGCCGATCGGGTCCGCCACGTTCAAGGTAATCGTCCGGTCTTTCACGGCCGGAAGCATCTCAACGACGTGCGCGGCATGCTGTTCCGCCATCGCCAGGATCACATCCGAACACCAAAGGTCCCCTTTCCGGCAAAAACGGCTCCGGAACCGGCTCATATCGATCTCGCGGTTCCGCATCACGAATTCCGCTTCCGGCGTGCACGGCAACCCGTCCCGCGAACTCGTTCCGCAGGAGATCACTTCGATCTTGTCCGCAAGCCCCCGCTTCTCGATCTCGTGCCGCAACCAGGCTTCGGCCATCGGCGAGCGGCAGGAATTCCCGGTGCAAACCACCAGGATCCGCTTGCGCGGACAACCGAACGTTTTGATCTTTTCCACGGCCTTTTCAACTTCCGGCCCGTGGGCCCCCTTGCGAAGAACGACCGGGACCTCTCCCAACGCGTCCACCACGGTCGAGTCGAGCATCATCTCGGTCTTCCCGCCGTCGATCACAAGTTCCGCCGCTCCCGGCAATTGGTCCACCGCCTGCGCGGGCGTGTGCGGGGACGGTTTTCCGCTCGCGTTCGCGCTCGTGGCCACAAAAGGCTCTCCCGCTTCCCGGATCAGCGCAAGCGCGATCTTGCATTTCGGGAACCGCACGCCGATCTTCTGACCCTCTTCGGTCGGCACGATCAACGTCACCGGACCCGGCCAGAACTGCCGCGCCAGCGTTTTCACAAGCACCGTTTGCCGGACCTTCAGGGTCTCCAGCATCTCCCAATCCGCGATATGATACGAAAAAGGTTTGTGCTCCGGACGCCCCTTGATCCCGTAAAGTTTTTCCTCGATCCCGGGAACGCTCATCGGCGCGCCGATCCCGTAAACGGTCTCCGTCGGGAAGATCGCAAGCTTCCCGCCCTTGCAACTGCGGGCCAGCTCCCGGATGCGCGGCATATCCGGATCACGGCTATCGATCTTGATCATTCCAGGCGTTGCTTTCACGATGCGGTCAAAGCCCCCGAGCACTGCGTCGATTATTTACGGATCTTCTCCTGCAACTTCTGGTTCTTCTCCTGGCAGCTCTGCGCCATGGAATCCTTATACCTCGCGAGTTTTTCCGCGAGTTTCGCATCCGCCAGCGCCAGGATCTGGACCGCGAGAAGTCCCGCGTTCCGCGCTCCGGCCTTCCCCACCGCCACGGTCGCCACCGGAATCCCGGCCGGCATCTGGACCGTCGCGAGCAGCGCGTCCATACCGTTCAGCGCGGTCGCGGACAAAGGAACACCAATCACCGGCAGCGTCGTATTGGCAGCCACGGCACCCGCGAGGTGCGCGGCGGCCCCGGCGCCCGCGATGAGGACCTTGGTCCCCGACTTGGCGGCATTCGATGAGAACTTCGCGACCATGTCCGGTGTCCGGTGAGCCGACATCACGTGCATATCCCACGACACCCCGAACTCACTGAGAACGTTGGCGCATTCCTGCATGACTTCGTGATCAGAATCGCTGCCCATCAAGATCGATACAAGGTTCGTCATCTCAGCACCTCGATTCCCTTTTGGCCAATGTCCCGGCGGCAAAAACCGCCTTCGAAATGAATGTTGGAAACAAGCTGGTAAGCGCGGTCGTGAGCCGCCTTCAGGGTTTCTCCGAGCGCCGTCACGGCCAGCACCCGTCCTCCGGAGGTCACCACCTGCTTGGCCGCGTCAAACGTCGTCCCCGCGTGGAACACCATGACATCCGTCTGTCCCTCGGCGGATTCAAGCCCCCGAATGGGAAACCCCTTCGCGTACGTTCCCGGATAACCGCCCGAAGCCATGACCACGGTCATGCAGGCCTTCTCCGTCCATTCCAACTGGTCGATCGTAAGCCGCCCTTCGGCGATCTCTTGCATGACCGGCAGAAGGTCCGACTTCATCCGCGGCAGGATCACTTCCGTCTCCGGGTCCCCGAAGCGGCAATTATATTCAAGCACAAAAGGCCCGTCCTTGGTCATCATCACGCCCGCGTACAGCACCCCCCGGTACGGCATCCCGTCGCGCGCCAATCCATCGATCACCGGACGCACCGCAAGGTCGATGATCGCCTGGATCTCCGCCGAAGTAATGCTCGTGCTCGGTGAATAAGCGCCCATGCCTCCGGTATTCGGCCCCTGATCATGGTCGTAGGCGCGTTTGTGGTCGCGCGCGCTCGCCAAAGGAAGGATCTTCTTTCCGTCCGTCAGCACCAGCACCGAGATCTCTTCGCCTTCCAGACATTTTTCAATGACCACCTTGGAACCCGCCGCGCCAAAGATCTTTTCTTCCATCATCTGGGAAAGCGTCGCGACCGCCTGCTCGGAGCTCTGACAGATCACAACCCCTTTGCCGGCCGCAAGCCCGTCCGCCTTGATCACAACGGGCATGTCGATCTCGATCACATAATGCTTCGCTTCATTGACGTTCGTGAAGACCTCATAATCCGCCGTCGGCACGCCGTATTTGGTCATGATTTCTTTGGAAAAAACCTTACTGCCTTCCAGGAGCGCTGTCTCCATGGAGGGGCCAAAAAGCTTCAGGCCTTGGGCGAAAAAACGGTCATAGATCCCGGCCACAAGCGGCACCTCGGGGCCCACCACGGTCAGATCGATCTTTTCGCGGAGCGCGAAAGCCAGCAATCCGTCAATATCATCGGCCGCGACCGGCACGCACTCGGCCAACTGCGCGATCCCGGCATTGCCCGGAGCGGCATAAAGCTTCGTGAGTTTCGGGCTTTGGGCGATCTTCCACGCGAGAGCGTGTTCCCGTCCGCCGGAACCGATGAGAAGGACTTTCATCCCGTTAGAAATCTCCATTTAATTTTTTATTTTCAAAAGAATCCGCCGCAAGACAGTCATTCAGATATTCCAAGGACCCGGCGTCATTTCTAACGGGATTCATGCGACGGTCACTCCCGGCTGTTTTGTGATCTTTCCGATCGTCCAGGAATTCAGCTTGAAGGTCTTGAGGACTTTTTGAGCGGCCGCGACATAACGCTTTTCAAGGATCACCACCATCCCGACGCCCATATTGAAGGTCTTGTACATTTCATGATCGGAAATGCCGCCGGCCTTTTGCGCGATCTTGAAGATCTCGGGCACTTGCCACGACGCGCGATCGATCGCGGCGCCAAGCCCCTCGGGGATCACACGCGGCAAGTTATCGTAAAAGCCGCCGCCCGTGATATTGACGATCCCCTTCACCACGACTTTTTTAAGGAGCACGAGAACGGGTTTCACATAAACGATGGTCGGGACCAAAAGCCTCCGCCCAACCGGACCTCGGAGCTCTTTTTCCGAAAAGATCTTCCGGATGAGCGAATAACCGTTGGAATGGAACCCCGAAGACTGGATCCCGAGAATGACGTCGCCTGCCTTGATCTTTTTGCCCGTCACGACCTTCGAACGGTCCACCGCGCCGACCGAAAACCCGGCAATGTCGTATTGGGCCGCGAGGGATCTCCGCGAATCGGTATAAAATCCGGGCATGATCGCCGTCTCGCCGCCCACGAGCGCGCAGCCCGCCTGGCGACAGCCTTCGGTCACACCTTTCAGGACTTCGCCGATCACCTTCGTCTCAAATTTCCCCGACGCGTAGTAATCCAGAAAGAAGAGCGGGCGCGCGCCGGACGTAATAAGGTCGTTCACGCACATCGACACCAGATCGATCCCGATCGTATCGTGTTTTCCGAGCAGGCGCGCGAGCTCGAGCTTCGTCCCGACGCCGTCGGTCGAGGCGACCAAGAGCGGGTCCTTGATCCCCGTCTTCTTCAGATCAAAGAGCGACGCGAACCCGAGCGTGTCGCCGCAAACCCCCGGGGTGTGCGTGGAGCGGATCAGCCCCGAGATCTTTTTGTTGTAGGCGGGATCGCCTTTCAGGTGCGGGACTCCGGCTTTCTCATAGGTCCAGGCGCTCATAAGCGGCAACAATTCCTTTTGTTCTCAAGTTTATATTTGTCATCCGAATCGTAGATCTTGGTCGGGTACTTCCCCGTAAAACACGCCGTGCAAAAATGCTTCGGGTCCTGCGTCGTGGCTCCGAGCATCCCCTCCACGGTCAGATAACCCAGGGAGTCCACGTTAAGGAACTTCGTGATCTCTTCAATCGAGCTATTCGCCGCGAGAAGCTCTTTTTTGGACGGAAAATCGATGCCGTAGAAGCAAGGCGACACGTGCGGCGGGCAGCTGATCCGCATATGCACTTCCTTGGCGCCGGCGCCCCGCAACAGTTTCACGCGGTTCTTGGCGGTATTGCCGCGGACGATCGAATCGTCCACCACGATCACCCGCTTTCCTTCCACGGCCTGACGGATCGGATTCAGTTTGATCCTCACTTTGAGTTTGCGGCTGGCCTCGGAAGGGCTCAAAAAGGTGCGCCCAATGTAGTGGTTACGGATAAACCCGTGCGAGTAAGGGATCCCGGACTCTCGCGAATACCCCAACGCCGCCCAGCTTCCGGAGTCCGGCACCGGGATCACGATATCGGCATCGACGGGATGCTCTTTGGCAAGCTGCCGGCCGAGCCGTTCCCGGACAAGCCCGACGCTGTCGCCAAAGATCATGGAATCAGGACGCGCGAAATAGACATGTTCGAAGATGCAATGCGCGGGCGTGATCTTTTCATCCTTGAAAGGAAAATGGCTGCGTATCCCCTTGTGGTCGATCACCACCACCTCACCCGGTTCGATCTCCCGCACAAACTCGGCTTCGATCAGATCGAAGGCGCAGGTCTCGGACGCGAGCACATAACTATTGCCCAATTTCCCGAGGCAAAGCGGCCGGAACCCCTGCGGGTCGCGAACGCCGAACAAGTGATCTTCGGTCAGCAGGACCAGGCTGAAAGCACCCTTGGCGCGCTTCGTCGCGCCGAGAACACCTTCTTCATGGGAACGGTACGAGGGCTTGGCGATCATATGGACAAACACTTCAGAATCGATCGTACTGCCGAAAATGGAACCGTACGCTTCGAGCTCCGCGCGAAGGAGCTGCGCGTTCACCAGATTCCCGTTATGGGCGATCGCGATCTGCCCGCGGGAATAGTCCACCTTGTAGGGCTGGGCATTCACGATCGTCGAGGAACCGGTCGTCGAATAACGAACATGACCGATCGCGTTCTTCCCCGGAAGCTGGGCAAACGAAGCGTCATCAAAGGCTTCGCCCACATGCCCTGTTTTTTTGACAAGATAAAGATCGGAGCTGTCGCTTGTGCAGATCCCCGCGGCTTCTTCGCCCCGGTGCTGCAGCGCGAAAAGCCCGAGCTGGGTGATCCGTGCCGCCTGAGGATGATTGTAAATACCAAAAACACCGCAATGATGTTTGATATTTTCTCCGCCCATTAGCGTGGCTCCATGATGTTGGGGATCGTGTTCTCGAAAAGGTCTTTGACTTCATTCACGGTCATGCGGACCCGGTCCTGGATCACGAGCGAATCGCCGCCCACTTTGCCGATCTCCGCGAAAGGAACGTTGAACTTCTGTGCCAGGTTCTTGACATCCTTGACCTGTTCCCGCTTGACCGAGATCAGCACACGCGACTGACTTTCGCCGAAGTAAAGAGCGTCCAGGCGGAGCCCCTTGTGGGCCTTCTTCACCGCGTCCAGGCCGTTCACCGAAGCGCCAAGGCCGTCCGCGCTCTTCAAACAGGATTCCGCGAGCGCCACCGCGAGCCCGCCCTCGGCGAGGTCATGGCAGGACACCAGCTTTTTCGCGTCCGCGGCCGCCAGAATGAACTGCTGGAGCGCCTTCTCGCGCTGGAGGTCCATGCGCGGCGGCAGGCCCTGCTTCAAACCGTGTTCGATCATCAGATAATGACTTCCGCCGATCTCATTCGCGGTCTCGCCCACGAGGCAGATCGCATCGCCTTCGTTCTGGAACGAGGACGGCACGCGTTTTTCGATATTCTCCAGAAGCCCGACCACACCGATCGTCGGCGTCGGGAAGATCGCGCCCTGCGGACTCTCATTATAGAAGCTGACATTGCCGCCCGTCACCGGCATCTCGAGCGCCTTGCAGGTTTCGATCATGCCGGAGACCGCGTTATGGAATTGCCAGAACACGTCGGGTTTCATTGGGTTGCCAAAATTCAGGCAGTTCGTAACGCCGATCGGACGCGCGCCGGAACAGACCACGTTGCGCGCGGCTTCCGCGACGGCGATCTTGCCACCCTCGAAAGGATCGAGGTACGCGTAGAGGCTGTTGCAGTCGGTCGAAACGGCGATCCCCTTCTGCGTTCCTTTCACGCGGATAAGCGCCGCGTCGTGACCGGGATAGAAAACCGTGTCCGTACGGACCATGTGGTCGTATTGCTGCCACACCCACGCCTTGGAGGCGATCGAAGGATGCGCCAAAAGTTTTTTGAGCGTCGCGTTAAAATCCTTCGGCTCCGTAATGACCGCCAACACGAGCTTCTGGGCCGATTCCAAGTACGCCGGTTTCTCCTCTTCGCGGACATACACCGGGCCGTCGTCGGCTAGCGCCTTGGCCGGGATCTCGGCCGCCATCTTGCCGCCGTCGAGCACGCGGTATTTATCGCCCTTGGTCACTTCACCGATCTTCACGGCGTGAAGGTCCCATTTCGTAAAAATGTCCTCGACGATCTTTTCCTTCCCTTTCTTCACGATCACGAGCATGCGCTCCTGCGATTCGGAAAGCAGGATCTCGTAAGGGATCATCCCCGTTTCGCGGCGGGGCACCAGGGCGAGATCGATCTCGACGCCGGTGCTGGCGCGCGACGCGGTCTCACAGCCCGCGCAGGTCAAGCCCGCGGCGCCCATGTCCTGCATCCCCACGAGCGCGTCGGTCTTCAACAGTTCGAGGCACGCTTCCATCAAAAGCTTTTCCATAAAAGGATCGCCCACCTGCACCGCGGGACGGTCCTCATGGCTTTGTTCCGAAAGTTCCTTGGACGCGAACGCCGCGCCGCCCAGTCCGTCACGGCCGGTGGTCGCGCCGACATAGTAAACAGGATTCCCTACGCCGTGCGCCGCGCCTCGGACGATCTCATCTTTTTTGATGATCCCAAGCGCCATGGCGTTCACGAGCGGATTGCCTTCGTAGGACGCGTCAAAATAAACATCGCCGCCCACGGTCGGAATGCCCATGCAATTCCCGTAATGCGCGATCCCCGCGACCACGCCGCGGAAGAGGCGCTGACTCACCGGCTGGGCCAGGTCGCCGAAACGAAGCGAATTCATGATCAGGACCGGCCGCGCGCCCATCGTGAAGATGTCGCGTAAGATGCCACCCACCCCCGTCGCCGCGCCCTGGAAGGGCTCGATCGCGGAAGGATGGTTATGGCTTTCGATCTTGAAGCACACCGCGTACCCGTCGCCAATATCCACAATACCCGCGTTCTCGGCGCCGGGTTTCACGAGCAGGTTCTCCTGACGCGGCAATTCCGCGTTCATCTTGGAGAAGAGTTTCAGGATCGGCTTGGAATTCTTGTACGAGCAATGTTCGCTCCACATGACACTGAACATCCCGAGTTCGGTGATGTTGGGGTCGCGGCCCAGGATATCCCGGATGTGCTGGTATTCCTCGGTCGTGATCCCGTGAGCGGCAATGAGTTCGGGGGTGATCGGTGTCGTTGAGTCGAGTGTCGGCATAGTTTTATTCCAATGCGTTAAGAATGCTGTCAAAGATTTTGCGGCCGTCCGCGGAACCCAACAGGTCCTCGCTCGAACGTTCCGGGTGGGGCATCATGCCCAACACGTTCTTTTTCTTGTTCACGATCCCGGCAATGTGGTCCTTGGAACCGTTCGGATTGAACGCGTCCCCGACCTCGCCGTCCTTTGAAGAGTAGCGGAACACGATCTGGGAATGATCGTGAAGGGATTTGAGCGTGTCATCATCGCAATAATAGTTCCCCTCTCCGTGCGCGATCGGAACGCAAAGGGTCTCCCCGGCCTCCATTTGCCCCGTAAAGATCGTCAGATTCTCTTCGGTGCGGATCCAGGTGTGTTTGCAGATGAATTCGAGCGATCTATTGCGAAGCATGGCGCCCGGCAGCAAGCCGGACTCGAGCAGGATCTGGAACCCGTTGCAGATCCCGAGCACGGCACGGCCGTCGTTGGCGTGTTTGATGACCGATTCCATGACCGGCGAGAACCGGGCAATGGCTCCGGTACGAAGATAATCGCCGTAGCTGAAGCCGCCGGGGATGACCACCAGGTCGACTTTGGGAAGGTTCCGGTCCTTATGCCAAACATACTCAACGGGGACTTTGACAACATCTCGGAGGGCGTGGAAACAATCGGTATCACAATTCGAACCTGGGAAAACAATGACTGCGGCTTTCATGAACTTCCTCTTCGGGGTCACGCTACGGGGCCCCTTACGGGCCGACCGCCGTCCCCTGATGGTTTAGAGATTTATGAAGGCAACTCGAACCAATACCACGGCCTGAGAACTAGGCCGCTTCCTGCATTTCAAACGAATACTCTTCGATCACCGGGTTATGCAGCAGCTTATCGCACATGACGTGGATCAATTCCTCCGCCTTGGCGCGGTCCGCGGCTTCAAGCGCCAGCTCGAAATACTTCCCGATCCTCAAGCTCTTCGCTTCCGTGAATCCCATCGAGGCGAGCGCGTGCAGCGTCGTTTGCCCTTGAGGATCCAGGACTGATTTCTTCAAACTCGTATGAATTCTCGCTTTGAACTTCATGTTTCAATCCCCTTTAAAGTAATGTCATCCTGAGCGAAGCGAAGGATCTCATTTTGAGATTCTTCGGGCTACGCCCTCAGAATGACGAAAATACTACGCTCGACTGATATCTTTTCCGGATAACCGCTTATAGATCTCGCAATAAGCCGCGGTGGTCTTTTCGATAATGTCGGCCGGAAGTTCCGGCGCGGGCGGACGTTTGTCCCAAGAAAGCGTTTCAAGATAGTTACGAACGATCTGTTTGTCAAAGCTCGGCTGGTCATGCCCGGTCTCATACTGGGCGGCCGGCCAGAAACGCGAACTGTCCGGCGTCAGGATCTCGTCGATCAACATCACCTTCCCGTCGTGGATCCCGAACTCGAATTTGGTATCCGCGATGATAATGCCCTTGGACGCCGCGTATTCCTGTCCCTTTTTATAAAGAAGGATGGAGAGGTCCTTCACCTGCTGGGCGACGTCTTTTCCCACAATGCGGATCGCTTCGCCAAAATCGATATTGATGTCATGCCCGGTCTTCGCCTTGGTCGACGGCGTGAAAAGCGGCTCGGGGAATTTCTCGCACTGTTTCATCCCGGCCGGAAGCGTGTAGCCGCAAACCTTGCCGGTCTTCAGATAATCTTTCCACCCGGAACCGGTAATGTACCCGCGCACCACGCATTCGATCTCAAGCGGCGCGGCTTTCTTGACCAGGACCGAACGGCCTTCGATCTCATGGCGGTAGTTCTTCACCACGTCGGCCGGCAGGTTCATCGCGTCAACGTCGGCCGTGATCAAATGCTGCGGGAGGACATCCTTGAAGTGCTCGAGCCAAAAAAGGGTGATCTGATTGAGGACCTTCCCCTTCATCGGAATGGGGTCCGGAAGCACCACGTCAAAGGCGCTCAGCCGGTCGGTCGTCACGATCAGCAGTTTGTCGGTCCCGACACCGTAAATGTCGCGGACCTTGCCGACCGCCACGCGCGGCAAAGGGAGATGCGTGTCGAGGATCGCTCCGCTCTTATCGATGTCGCTCACCATGGGTCCCTTTCTTATTTCTTCTTTTTGATAGAAATGCCGGCCCGCTTCAGGATCACGGGCACGTTCTTCATGTGACGTTCGTAACTGAAAGCGGCGCGGATCTCGGCCGGTTTCAGGATCTTCAGGATCTTTTCATCGGCAAGCACGACCTCTTCCAGCTT
This sequence comes from uncultured bacterium, assembly GCA_964508905.1. GTDB lineage: Bacteria > Omnitrophota > Omnitrophia > Omnitrophales > Aquincolibacteriaceae > Aquincolibacterium. Next base: position 9,403 of record CAZDVO010000021.1, on the reverse strand, counting down.
CAGGGTCTCATCGCCCCAAAGTTTCTGCGCCGCGTCCTGCACCAGCTTGTACCCGGCTTCGCGCGTGAGCCCCTTCTCCACCAGCTTCAGGAGAAGCCCCTGCGAGAACACCATGCCGCGGCTCGCTTCCAGGTTCTTGAGCATCCGGTCCTTGTTGACGACCAGGTTCGCGATGACGTTCTGCATAAGCCCGAGCATATAATCAAGAAGGATCGTGCTGTCGGGGAAAATAACGCGCTCGACCGAAGAATGCGTGATGTCACGCTCATGCCACAGGGCGATATTCTCGAACCCCGCGAGGGCGTTGCCGCGCAAAATACGCGAAAGCCCCGCGACGCGTTCGCAGGTAATGGGATTCCGTTTGTGAGGCATCGCCGAAGAACCCTTCTGTCCTTTGGAGAAGAATTCCTGCACTTCGTAGGTCTCGGTCTTCTGAAGACCGCGGATCTCGGTCGCGAGCTGTTCTAGCGTCCCGCCCACCAAGGCCATGGCCGCGAGGAATTCGGCATGCCGGTCGCGCTGAAGCACCTGCGTCGAAACCGGGGCCGGGTTGAGGCCGAGTTTTTTGCAGACGAATTCTTCGACCTTCGGGTCCACGTTCGCGAACGTCCCGACCGCGCCCGAGATCTTGCCGTAACGGAGATTCTCTTTAGCGGTTTCAAAACGCGCGAGGCCGCGCTTGCAGGCTTCACAGAAAAGAGCCATCTTGAGACCGAAGGTAATGGGTTCGGCGTGCACGCCGTGGGAACGCCCCACCATGAGCGTGTAGGCGTGGGTCTTGGCCTGCTTGCCCAAAAGGACGATCAGCTTTTTCAACTCGCGGATGAGGATGTTCGAGGCTTCCATGACCTGAAGCGACAGCCCGGTGTCCAGGATGTCGGAAGAGGTCAATCCATAATGGACATAGCGGCCGACGGGGCCGACATACTCGGCAACATTGGTCAGAAAGGCAATGACGTCGTGGTTGACGACCTTTTCAATCTCTTTGACGCGCTCGACATTGAACTTCGCGCGGGCACGGACTTTGGCGGGGACATCTTTGGGGATATAACCGTAACGGGCCAGGCCTTCCAGGGCCGCGAGCTCGACCTCAAGCCACTTGCGAAGTTTATTTTCCTCCGTCCAAACGTTCGCCATTTCCTGGCGGCTATAACGACTAATCATGAGAAACGCTGAGCCTCCGCAATGTTGCGATGTCGCCTGCCATCAAAGCTTGCTTTTTGGCCCGGCTCCACCGTTTCAGTTGTCGTTCTCTTTCCGTTGCCAACGACTTGGAATCAAAAACTTCGTAGTACAGAATTTCTTCTGGCGGATTTCTTTTCGTAAACACCGCACCCGAGCCGCCCGAATGCTCCCGAAACCGCGACTTCAAATCCTTCGTAACACCGATATAAAGACTATCCTTGGCACATCGTAACACATACACATACCACATACAGCCCTTCGACTCGCGCCTCACCCCGTTCGTCGCTCGCTCAGGGTGTTTCGGCTGAACTCAACAAAACCTTGTTCCGGCGCGTCTTCTGCAGTGGTGAGCAAGTCCCGCGTTTTGCGCGGGACGCGCCGAACCATAGCGCTAACGGGATTTAAACCCGTGTTTCTGCCTTGAGAGGGCAGCGTCCTAGATCAGACTAGACGATAGCGCCCTAATGGATCTTTTTCTTTTCCTAAATGGTCCCATTAGGGCAGTCCCAATTTTTATCTGTATTCTAAAATTGGGACGCCCGTGAAGATCACCCACTTTACAAAGGCGCCCTCTCCTGAAAACACAAATTCCACGGTGGTTAAACAACCGATTGAACAACAAGATCCGGGAGGAATACAGCACCAAAGAACGGGCGCAGTATATCTTTGCCCCCAAGGAATGTCAACGACCAGTGGCCCCGAAACGCCGCCCGAACGGCTCCAAAATCATCCGTTCAAAGGCCCGCGCGGGAACCTTACTGCCGGGAACGATAATCGTAGACCGTTCGTTCCACGTCCTGAACGCGGTCCGCTAAAAAACGGTTCTCCCGCTCCAGGTCCGAAACGCGCCGTTCCAGATTATCCATGCGGTCTTTCTTGAAGGACTTCTCCAGGTCTGAAAAATCCTGCTTCGTCCCGACATTCTCCCCCGCCGCTACCGGAACGGCATCCTCGGCCCGGGCCAGAGGAAATGCGCTTGAAAGAAGGAACACGCTCAACGCCGCTACACTTACGATCTTTTTCATGGGTCACCTCGCGGCGCGAGTATAACATAGCTTGAAGGGGCTCAAAACGGAAAACACGGCGCGGCGCGAGAACGGGATCAGCCTCGGGGATGAAATTTCGCGTGGACGGATTTCAGGCGGTTGCCGGAAACGTGGGTGTAGATCTGCGTCGTAGAAATATCCGAATGCCCCAGAAGTTCCTGCACCACGCGCAGGTCCGCGCCGCGCTCCAGAAGATGCGTCGCGAACGAATGCCGGAACGTGTGCGGGGTGATCTCTTTGGTGATGCCGGCAAGACGCGCGTACTTTTTGATCATTTGCCACACGAATTGCCGCGTCAGCCCGCCCCCGTTCCTCCCGATAAAAAAGTGCTCGGTCTTGGGCTTCATCTTGGGCCGCACGCGCGTCAGGTACGCCTGGCACGCCGCAATGGCAACGCCGCCGAGCGGGACGAGCCGTTCCTTGTCGCCCTTCCCCCGGCATTTGATGAACTTGTTGTCGAGATACACATGGTCCACCGGGATCTCCGTGATCTCGGAGACGCGCATGCCGGTCGCGTACAGACATTCGAGAAGGGCCTGGTCGCGAATGCCGACCGGCGTCTTGAGGTCCGGCATTTTAAGGAGTGCGTCCATTTCCTGCGCCGTCAAGAATTGCGGCAGTTTTTTCCAAAGCTTCGGCGACTCGAGCACGCTCGTCACGTCCGTGTCGACGTAGCGCTCCTTGGTGAGGAACCGATGAAAGAGTTTGACCGAAACCAGGCCGCGGGCAATGGACGAAGACTCGAGCCCTCGTTTGTTCTCGGCATTCAGGAATTTAAGGATATGCGTCCGCGTCACGGCCTTCCAGTCCCCCGCCTTTTCTTTCTTGAGAAAAGCGTCGTAGCGCGTGAGGTCGCGGCGGTAGGCGTCGAGCGTATTTTTCGCGAGGCCCTTTTCGACGGAAAGATAATCGAGGAACGCGTCAAAGAGGAACGCGTTCCTGTCCTGGCCTCTATTTTCTTCTGACAAAAGGTTGCCAGGGCTAGTCCCATTAACCTCTAATTTTTTAGATGGAGAACGGGACTTGTTGTCCTTGGACTTTTCTGTGGGGAACTGCGCCGGAGTTTCCATCACCCCCAATATCGGCTGAACCGGGGACCGACTACAGTCAGAATGTCCAAAACCGAAGGCTCACCCGCGGCTCATTTTTTTCGCGGCCGAAAACACGTCTCCGCGAGTTCCGCCACCGCGCCGACAGGGCAAACATAGCGGCAAAAGAACCGGGGAATAAAAAACGCGCCCAGGAGTATCGCCGCCGTCACGGCCACCGCGGCCGTCCCCCACTCGTACCAGCCGATCTCAAACGGCCGCACCCACCGCGCGCCCGCCAGCGACAAAAGATAAAGCACCGTCACCGTCAAAAGAAAAACATAACCCGACGCCGCCGCGAACCGCGCGAATTTCACGCGCCACGGCGAAACCTTCGCCTGTGCCGTCTGGAATGTCCCAAGCGGACAAAGGTGCGCGCACCACATTCGCCCCGGCGGGAGATTCAGCAGCACGGCGCTACTTAGAATGGACACGCGCAAAATGCCCCACGGACAGCGGTCGGGACAGGCGCGGCAAAAGATAAAAGGCACCGTAAAAAAACAACGGAACACCGGCAAGAGGATCACGGGAAGGAATACCAGGATGAAAAGCCAGCGAAGGAGCAGTGCCGCGAGGCGGTGCTCAAAGACCTTCTTGAAAAGAAGAAAGACGAACGCGGCGAGACAGAGCCCGCGAAGAACGAGCCCGAACGGCCTTTCTCCCAAAAAGGAAAGATAAGGAATGCCGTCCGGCAGGAACGCCAGCGCGCCCGTCACAAAAGCAAGTATCGTCCAGAGCGTGAGCGTCAGGACTTCCGCCCCCCGCCCCGCGAAAGGCCGCAACTTCCCGTCTACCATTTTTCCCAATGGATCTTTTCCGGCTTGAACTTGTCCTTCGGCCGCTCCGTCCCCACCGGGTGTCCCACGGCAACCACGTTCAAGGGGATCACGTCTTCGGGAATACCCAACGCGCGCCGCGCGGCGTCCATGCGCTCGGGCTCAGGGTACGTGGAGACCCAAACGCCGCCCAGCCCCAGCGCCTCGACCGCGAGCAGAATGTTCTCCGTCGCGCACGTCGCGTCCAGAATGGCGAACTCGGCCTTTTCCTGAAAAGCTTTTTTCGGGAGCGCGCAGACCACGATCGCCCCGCCCGCCTTCTTCAGCATCTTCCCGTACGGGAGCGCGTCCGCAAGTTCCTTCATTTTTTCGGGACTGCTAACGATCACAAACTCCCACGGTTGCATATTCACCGCCGTCGGCGCAGCCATACCGGCCCGCACAAGTTCCTCCAGCGTCGCCACGTCCACCGCCTCGCCGGTGTAATTTCGAACGCTCTTGCGCTGGTGAATGACCGTCAGGGCGTCCGGGATCGATCTCTTCACTTCCGCTTGCCCTGAGCCTGTCGAAGGGGCCGCGAAGCCCACCGGCCCCAGCGTCAGCACGCACACCGTTAACAACAAAACCACCCGGGATGTTTTTTTTATGACATGGAACATAGAACCTCCTCTTTTTCGAATCTGGAACGGTCTTTTACTACGCGGCCTTGTCCTCGCCGCCTCGGGATTGAAGCACTTTCTTAAAATAAGCTGTGGCGCCTTTAATATATTGCTCGTCGGAGACGAGCGGCTTTTCGAGTGCCTGCTGAAGTTCCGCGGAAAGCTTCCCCGCGAGGACGACCTCGGTACCGGCCTGGCGCAGGAGGTCCTTGTAACGCCGAAGACGGGGCGCGAGCAGAATGGCCTTGTCGCCCAGAATGGCTCCGCCTCCGCGGTAGATCTCACCCACCAGTTCACTGCTCATGTTTCTGGCAATGCGCCTGAAAAGAAGCCGCAGGACCTGGAAATGGCTCTGCTCCGGAAACCCGCAGTTGGAAATGACCATCATCTTGGGCGTCTTGCCGTGGATCTTATGGCGGCATTCCCCGTTCGGGTCCTTGGCAAAATACGGGTCCGCGTCGGGAATGAGCCGGTCCATGAAATTCTTCATAATGCCCGTCACGTTGTCGACATACACCGGCGTCGCGAACACCACGAGGTCGCAGTCCCGGACTTTGGGAAGCAGTTCCGTCATGTCGTCGCGAATGGCGCACTGGCCCGGCGTCCGGAGCCAGCAGGTGTAACAGCCCGTGCACGGGTGGATCTTTTTATGGGCGAGGTAAATCACCTCGGTCTCGGCGCCGGCTTCACGCGCACCTTCGAGAAATGCCTGAACCATGACGTCGGTGTTGCCCTGCTCCGCTCGTGGGCTTCCGTTGAACACGGTGATCTTCATAAGACCTCTTGGCTCGCCGCGGGAAGATGTTTAATCACCCGCGCGGGGTTGCCCGCCACGACGACGCGCGCAGGAATATTTTTCGTCACCACCGCTCCGGCGCCAATGACACAGCCCTCGCCGATCGTCACGCCGGGGCACAACACGGCTGAGCCTCCGATCCAAACATTGTCGTGTACCGTAATGGCCTTGCCGGACTCGAGTCCCTTGTTACGCTCCTCGGCGACCAGCGGGTGCGTGGCCGTGTAGATCTGAACGTTCGGACCCAGGAACACGTTCGAGCCCAGCGTCACGGGCGCGACGTCCAAAATAATACAGTTAAAGTTCATGTAAACGTTGTCGCCGAGGAAAATATTCCGGCCGTAGTCGCAGTAGAACGGTGGTTGGATCCAAAGGTTCTTGCCGACGCAGCCAAAGAGTTTCCGGCACAGGCTGAGGCGGGCATCTTTCCCACGCAGGTCCGTCGTCACACGATTGATCTTGTCACAGAGACGGCGCGCGGTGTGTCGCATGCGCGTCAACTCCGGGTCGAGGCCGCTGTAAAGCTGCCCCGAGATCATCTTTTCATACTCACGCGGGACGCCTTTTCCGGCGGCGCTCATGATTCGCTGACTTTCACGGCAAGCCCCTTTTCAAGGAGCAGACTGTTGAGGTATTTATCTTCACCGCTCTCAGGGTCGGTCGCGAAAACATCGACCAGGTAACGGTCGTATTTGTCCGACCGGCTGGTCTTAATGGAGATCGACGCGCCGGGCACAAGCATTTTTTCAACGAACGCTTTCGCCTCCTGGCCGTCGCGGGTCTTGAGCTCGGGAGCGTCAATACCCCGAAGCCTCAGGGTCTGCGTAGTCGTGACCCCGAACCCCAGGTCGACCACCGCCTCGAAAGTATCGCCGTCAAGAACACGAACCACCCAGGCGTTGTACGTGTAGCGGAGATGCTCGATATTGGATTTCCCGTCCCGTCCCAGGATCTGAAGTTCCTTGCCGTAGAAGACCAGCATATTGCCTTCTTTGTACGCGCTCAGGTCCTCACCGAGAAGTTCCGAGAGCTTGAAATAATTGGAAAAGCCTAAGTCGAGCGCGAGTTGGCCCGCGTAAGGCCCGGCCTTGGCGAGAATGATCTTGTAAGTGCCCGGCTGTCCCATTTCAGGAGGCGTCAAGGTCTTCGGCTCGTCAGGGGCCAGCGTCTCATTTTTCGCGGCTTTGCGCCTTTTGACTTCTGCGCGTATTTGATCGCGAGTCCATTTTTCTTTTTCCGCCTTGTCCGCGATCTCGTGTCGCACCGTCTCATCATCGAGAGAAAGAAGTTCCATGTAATGGCTCCAACTCAATTTACCAGCGGGCTGGGAAGTTGGATAGGCCCTCGCGAAGCGAAGCATATACCCCAGTTCCGTATCGCTCACGCCAAGGTCTTTGGAAAGTTTGAGGAGAACCTGTTTTCCGTAATCGGCCCGTTCCTTATGCTGAAGCACATGCTCGTCGATCAGCTTGCCGATCTCCCACGCCTGGCGAACGCGCTCCTGTTCCACCGCTTTCTCAACTCTTACCCGGCTCTCCGCCCTCGCCCCCCGAATCGCCTTCACCAGTTCACTATAAGTTTGAACCTTCGCCGGCTCAGCCTGCCCGCCAGCTTTTGGAAAGGAACTCACCTCCGTGGCGAAAGCCGGAAACGCACAAAAAGAGACGAGGAGGATCGCAAAACCGAGTGTCTGAAATTTAAGGGGAACTTTCAAAATCGCCTCACTTTTTTCTAGGCAAAAGCCGCGCGCAGGAAAACGTGGGTCGCGGCTTTTTTTTCACCGGAACGTTTGGGATGAATGACGATCGCAACATCCCGGTCCAGGGCATTCAACATCCCGAACAGATTGTCGAGCGAGAACATGCTCAGCTTGCCATTCATGAGACAGGACACCTTGGACTGGGGAATATTCAAAAGCTTTGCGGCCTGCTTCTGCGTCAGGCTCCGTTCCCGGAGAATTCCAGAGATCCTCGACATAACCTCCGCCCGCGTCCGGACGCGCTCGGGGCACGCCACGCTTATGTCCGAAAAAACATCCCCGCTCCCGCGCTGCACTTTTTCTTTCCCTTCCATGTTCACCTGCCTCCTGAATAATACATTCTGTAATCCTTTTCCGCCACCTTTAACCGGCTTCGCACCAGTTCCATTTCGGCAAGCGGCGTTTTAATCCCCTGCCTCGATTTCTTCTGAAAGCAGTGTAGCACGTAAATAACATCGGCAAATTTTACGGTATAAACAGCGCGGTAAGCGCCGCCCTGACTTTTATTCACTTTTCATTAATGGTAGTCAGGACGACCCCAATTTCAACTACGTTTCAATTGATAAGTATTGGGACCGCCCCGGAAATCCTCCAGGACTTCAAGAACGCCCGCCCCGCCGAACCCTTTAAGAGGCTTGGCATTTCCCGGCATTTCGCCTCGCTGCGCCAAAAAAAGCGCGTAGCCAATGTCCTCCTTCACCGCTTCCGGAAAGCCGCTCAGCGCTTCCCGCGACGCCCCCACAAAATCAAGCCTCTTGATCTTTTTCGTCTCGCTCATAAATATACCATATTTGGTATAACAACACAACCCCTGCCGCGCCTCAATTCAGGTCTGAACACTCTACCTGACGATTTCTTTTTAATCAATTATATATTTATCTATTATCATCTTCATGGAAAAGCCCTCCCGCTCCAAAAATGACCATCAGGATCGTTTCAGAATGGAAGGATTACAAAAGGACAATAAGGCATCGCCACCCGCTACCCGCGCCCTGTTTATTTCTCCGCGACGACGAGCATTTCAAAATCTTCCGTGGCGAGCTTGTCCTTCCTCGAGTAGGCGCCCAGCTTCGCGCCAAAGATGTCGATCTTTTTGAACCCGAGCGTCTTGAGGAGCCAGGTGATCTCACTCGGCACATAATAGCGTTCGTTACACTGGAGCTCCTTTTTATGGCCGGAATCGTCCTCGAAAGACGCGACGTTATGATCACGGAAAGTCATCAGATCAAAGGAGCACTCCTTGCATTGGGACTGGCCTTCCTTCTGCGCCGACGCGTAGAAGTCTTTGACGGAATGAAAGAGCGGGAACAACCCGTTCAACGCGGTGAAAATAAACTTTCCTCGGCCCTTCAGCGCCCTCGCCGCGCTCTTCAGGATCTCAAAATTCATCTCGTCGGTTTCCATAAGAGAAAACCCGCCTTCGCAGAGCATCATGGCCAGATCGAATTCCCCCTCGAACGGAAGCTTGCGGGCATCCTGCACTTGAAAGTCGACCGTCACCCCGGCCTCCAGCGCCTTCTCCTTCGCCCTCTTGATCTGATTCCCGGAAAGGTCCACTCCGGTCACCCGGTACCCTCGCTTCGCCAACTCGATCGAATGGCGCCCGGTACCGCAGCCGACATCGAGAAGCTTCAAGGATTTGTCCCGGCCTATTTCCTGCTCAATAAAATCGCATTCCCCCGCCGTCCCCTGGACAAACGGCTCCTGATCATATTTGCGCGCATAATTCTCAAACAACAACTCATACCACGGTTTCATATTCCGCCCTCTTATCCATGTCTAAATCTTTTCATCAGAGCTCCACGTCATTCAGACATATTGCGAGACTTATTACGTATACTCTATAAACTTAAGGCGCCTATTCGGCATCCTTTATTCTAATACCCAATGATGATAGTTTTCAGAACTTGCTGTATCGACTCCTCTCGCGACTGTTTCTCGGGAGCTTCTTTCCGCAAAATTATCTTTCGTTGATATTTTTATCTCCATGTTGGCAACAGGGGCATTACGCCTGGCGATGATCACATCATCGTCTGTCCAGTCTATTATTTCGAATGGAATTGTATTCATGGTAAGCATGTTCGTATTCGCGGT
>CAZDVO010000020.1:0-32265 GCA_964508905.1 uncultured bacterium | reverse complement strand
GCCCCATGATGACATTCTCTTTCAACCCCTGAAGGTGATCGCGTTTCCCGGCCGAGGATGCTTCGGTGAGAACGCGCGTCGTTTCCTGAAAGCTCGCCGCCGAGATAAAGCTATCGGTCGTAAGGGACGCCTTCGTGATCCCGAGCAGGATGGAAGTCCCCTTGGCGGGTTCTTTCCCCTTCTTGAGCATCTTGGCGTTTTCTTCCGCGAACTTGAGTTTCTCCACATGCGACCCGACGAGGAATTCGGTATCGCCGGAATCTTCAATGCGCACTTTGCGGAGCATCTGGCGAACGATCGTCTCAACATGCTTGTCGTTCAAACGCACGCCTTGAAGACGATACACTTCCTGGACTTCTTCAACGAGATACTGCTGAAGGTTCCGTTCACCCGAAACACGCAGGATGTCCTGCAACACCACAGGACCGTCCACAAGCTGCTGCCCGGCAAGAACTTTATCGCCCTTATAAACGTTCAAGTGTTTGCCGTGCGGGATCAGATATTCCGTTGTCATCCCGGTCGAACTTCTGACGATGATCTTGCGCTGCCCCTTAACGATCTCACCGATCTCCACCACACCATCGATCTCGGAGATAACGGCAGGATTCTTCGGCTTTCGCGCTTCAAAAAGTTCCGCAACGCGCGGCAAACCGCCGGTGATATCGCGCGTTTTTGCGACCTTACGCGGAGTTTTCGCGAGCAACGTACCACCTGTGATCTCCTGGCCATCCCGCACCACGATATGGGCCCCGGTCGGGATCGGATAGAACGCGAGGATCTCATCCTTCTCACCGACGAGAAGCAATTGCGGGTGCATGTCTTCTTTGTGCTCGATGATCACGCGCTCGGTCATCCCGGTCGTCGAATCGAGTTCTTCATTCATGGTCACGCCAGCCTTGATATCTTCAAAGCGGACCTTACCCGCGACCTCGGTCAAAATAGGAACCGTATACGGATCCCATTTCACGAAAATCTCACCCTTCTTGACCATCTCGCCGTCTTTATAATGGATGAAAGCCCCGGTCGGGATCGTGTACCGCTCCAACTCGCGCCCGGTTGCGTCATGGAGCGAAAGCTGACCGTTACGATTCAACACGACGATCTCGTTAGTCTTGGTCACAACGGTCTTCAAATTATGATACTGGATCGCGCCTTCTTTACGAGCGCGGTAATAAGACTGCTCGACCACGCGGGACGCCGTACCACCGATGTGGAACGTACGCATCGTCAGCTGGGTTCCCGGTTCGCCGATGGACTGCGCCGCAATAATCCCGACCGCCGTACCCTGTTCGACAAGGCGCCGCGTCGCGAGGTCACGACCGTAGCATTTCGCGCAAATACCCTTCTGGGCTTCGCAGCAGAGAACCGAACGAACGCGGATCTTTTCGATCCCCGCATCCTCGATCTTCTTCACGGTCGCTTCATCAATAAGATCACCGGATTTCACGATCACCTGGTCCGTAATAACATCAACAACGTTATCCAGCGCCACACGGCCCAGAATCCGGTCTGCAAGAGAAACAATGACCTCTTCCCCTTCATACACCGGTTCCATCACGATCCCGTTCAAAGTGCCGCAATCATCAATATTGATGATCACATCTTGCGCCACGTCGACCAAACGACGGGTCAAATAGCCTGAATCGGCGGTTTTCAAAGCGGTATCGGCCAAACCTTTGCGCGCACCGTGCGTGGAGATGAAGTATTCAAGCACGGTCAAGCCTTCACGGAAATTCGCTGTGATCGGGCTTTCAATGATCTCGCCCGAAGGCTTCGCCATCAGTCCGCGCATACCGGCCAGCTGACGGATCTGCTGCTTGGAACCACGAGCACCCGAATCCGCCATCATAAAGATCGGGTTAAACGCTTCGAGGGCCTCGAACATCACGTCAGAAACGCGGTCCGTCGTGTGCGTCCAAATATCGATGACCTTGTTATAACGCTCACCGTCGGTAATAACCCCCTGCTTATGCTGATTCTCGATCGCTTTCACTTCCTTGCGAGCATCGTTCAAAATACCTTCCTTGGCAGCCGGGATCTGAATATCATCGATACCGATGGAGATACCCGCCGCGGTCGCATGCGCAAAACCCAAGGCTTTCAAACGGTCGAGCAAATAGACGACTTCTTCATGACCGAAAGTGTTGTAACACTCGGCAATGATCTTCGACAGGCGTCCTTTATTCACAATATCATTCACATAACGGAACCCCTTGGGGAGCGCCTCGTTAAAGAGGATGCGGCCCATGGTGGTATCCACGATGTCGCCCTTCGGCAAGCGCAGTTTGCACTTCGCGTGCAAATGGATCTGCCGGTCCTGGAAAGCGAGGATCGCTTCCTGGGCGTCGCTGAAAGCAAGCCCTTCGCCTAACGCTTTTTCGCGGACCTTGGTCAAATAATAGATCCCGAGCACGATATCCTGCGTCGGGGTCATGATCGGCTGACCGCTCGCGGGCGAGAAGATGTTATTCGCGGAAAGCATCAACACGCGGGCTTCCATCACGGCTTCCATGGAGAGCGGCACGTGGACGGCCATCTGGTCACCGTCGAAGTCGGCGTTGAAAGCCGTACAAACGAGCGGATGAATGCGGATGGCGTTCCCCTCGATCAGCATCGGCTCAAAAGCCTGAATACCGAGACGGTGGAGCGTCGGCGCGCGGTTGAGCATGACGGGGTGTTCCTTGATGACTTCCTCGAGGATATCCCACACTTCGGGTTTTACGCGCTCAACCATTTTCTTGGCCGAACGAATCGTATGAACATGGCCGCGCTCTTTCAGCTTACGAATGATGAACGGCTCAAAAAGCTCGAGGGCCATCTTTTTGGGAAGACCGCACTGATGAAGCTTAAGTTCGGGACCGATCACGATGACGGAACGGCCGGAATAGTCGACGCGTTTTCCGAGGAGGTTCTGGCGGAAACGCCCCTGTTTACCCTTGAGCATGTCGCTCAGGGACTTGAGCGGGCGGTTCCCAGCACCAAGCACCGGGCGGCCATGACGGCCGTTATCAAAAAGGGCGTCCACGGCTTCCTGAAGCATGCGTTTTTCGTTACGGATGATGACATCCGGAGCCTTAAGTTCCAAAAGCTTGCGCAACCGGTTGTTCCGGTTGATCACGCGGCGATAGAGATCGTTCAGATCGCTTGTCGCGAAACGACCGCCATCCAGCGCCACGAGAGGACGAAGATCCGGCGGAATGACCGGGATCGTTTTCAGGATCATCCATTCAGGACGATTGCCTGATTTATAGAAGGCTTCGACGATCTTGAGGATCTTGACGGCGCGGGCGCGAGCCTGCTTGGACTTCGCGGCCTTGAGCTGACGGTGATACTTCGCCGTCATCTTATCAAGCTCCAGCTCGGACAAAAGGGTCTGGACCGCTTCGGCACCCATCTGAGCGACGAAATTCTCTGGGCCATACTGCTCCTGAGCCTTGAGGTACTCGTCTTCCGTCAAAAGCTGACGCTGTTTGAGCGGTGTCTGCTTCGGATCGAGAACGATGTATTCTTCATAATAAAGGACTTTCTCGAGCGCGCGAACACTGAGGTCGAGCAGGTTCCCGATACGGGACGGCATGGTCTTGAAGAACCAAATATGGGAAACCGGCGTCACGAGATCGATATGCCCCATACGCTCACGACGAACGCGAGCTTGGGTCACTTCAACGCCGCAACGATCGCAGATAATCCCCTTGTGCTTGATACGCTTGTACTTACCGCAAGCGCATTCGTAATCTTTCGTGGGGCCAAAGATCCTTTCGCAGAAAAGACCGTCTTTTTCCGGTTTCAACGTCCGGTAGTTGATCGTCTCGGGTTTCTTGACTTCCCCGCGGGACCATTTGCGGATGGATTCCGGTGACGCGATGCGGATCGAAACAGAATCAAAAGTATTCACGCTGTAGTTCATACTTTGAGCTTCTCCCTTGCTTCTTCCTGCTTGTCTTCCGCAGATTTTTCTTTAGCATCGCCGGGCAATTTTGCGCTTCCGGTCCTTTCGGGATCGATATCCAGCCCGAGCGCCTGAAGTTCTTTCACAAGCACGTTAAAGGATTCCGGAGTTCCGGCGTGCAGCGCGGGCTCCCCTTTTACGATCGCTTCATAGACCCGAGTCCTGCCGACCACGTCGTCTGATTTCACCGTCAGAAGTTCCTGAAGGGTGAACGCGGCGCCATAGGCTTCAAGAGCCCACACTTCCATTTCACCAAAACGCTGACCGCCGAACTGCGCTTTACCGCCGAGAGGCTGCTGCGTCACAAGAGAGTAGGGACCAATCGAGCGCGCATGGATCTTATCATCCGCGAGGTGGGCGAGCTTCAACATATAAATCTGCCCCACCGTGGTCTTTTCTTCGAAACGATCGCCCGTGCGACCGTCATAGAGATACATCTTACCATCCGGAGAAACACCGGCTTCTTTCATGACTTTCCGGATCTCCGTTTCCGTCGCGCCGCTGAACACTGGCGTTTCGACGTCGAACCCGAGCTTCCGCGCGGCCCAACCTAAATGCGTCTCGAGGATCTGCCCGACGTTCATACGGGAAGGCACGCCCAACGGATTCAAAATGATATCCACCGGAGTCCCATCCGCAAGGAACGGCATATCCTCTTCAGGAAGAACCTTCGCGATCACACCCTTGTTCCCGTGACGCCCGGCCATCTTATCCCCAACAGAGATCTTGCGTTTAGAACAAACATAAACAACGACTTTCTTGATAACGCCGGGGGGCAATTCATCGCCTTTTTTCACGCGATCGATCTCGCGAGTCCGTTCCGCCACAAGTTCATCGATCTCATCGCCCCACACGCGTGCGATTTTCTTGATGCTCTCTTCGAGATCCGGATCATCGTCCAAACGAAGCGAATCCCAGTCGCAATTATCCAGCTTCTTCAGGTCCGCTTTCGAGATTACATGGCCGCTCTTCATGATCACTTCGCCCAAAATATCATCCAAGAGGTCCTCAGAAAGCTTCTTGCCAATCACCATGTCCGAGACCTTGTTCAGGCGTTCCCGCTTGAGGAGGTCGATGCGATCATTAAAACGCTCCTTGATCTCATTGATGTCTTTATTTTCCTGACGGCGCTCTTCTTTCGTCTTCGCAGCGGATTCTTTGCGAGCGAACGATTTCACGTCGACCACCACGCCTTCCACGCCCGGAGGCACGGTCAAGGATGCATCACGCACATCACCGGCTTTTTCGCCAAAGATCGCGCGGAGCAGTTTTTCTTCAGGAGAAAGTTCGATCTCGGATTTCGGGGTGATCTTGCCCACGAGGATATCGCCCGGCTTGACTTCCGCACCGATGCAAACGACCCCTTCCGCGTCGAGGTTCTTCAAAGCTTCCTCGCTCACGTTCGGAATGTCGCGCGTGATCTCTTCATTGCCCAATTTCGTATCCCGCGCTTCGATATCGAACTCTTCGATATGGAGCGACGTGTAGACGTCTTCCTTGCACATTTTTTCGCTGACGATGATCGCGTCCTCGAAGTTATACCCGCGCCACGGCATGAACGCGACCACCACGTTGCGTCCGAGGGCCAATTCACCCCCCTGGGTCGCCGCGCCATCCGCAATGATATCGCCGCGCTTCACCTTATCGCCGACTTCAACAAGAGGGCGCTGGTTGATGCAAGTTCCGGCATTCGAACGTTTGAATTTTCTAAGCTTGTAAACAAAATCATCGATCACGATCTCTTCGGAGGAAACCGCCTTGACGGTCCCACGGGATTTCGCAAGAAGAACCGCACCGGAATCCTTGGCAACATGGCGCTCCATACCGGTCCCGACGATCGGAGCTTCCGGGATCAAAAGCGGAACGGCCTGACGTTGCATGTTCGAACCCATGAGGGCGCGGTTGGCGTCGTCGTGCTCAAGGAACGGGATCAACGCGGCTGCCACGGACACGAGCTGGCGCGGAGAAACGTCCATGTAATCGATCTCATCAGGTTTCTTTTTCGGGAAATCACCCCGGAAACGGCACGAGACCGCATCAGAGGTAAAACGTCCGGTCTTATCAAGCTCGGCGTTCGCCTGCGCGATCACATATTTATCTTCTTCGTCCGCGGTCAAATAATCGATCTGCTCTGTCACGCGCCCCTTCACCACCTTACGGTAAGGACTTTCAAGGAAACCGATATCGTTCACGCGCGCAAAGGTGCTCAAGGACGCGATCAAACCGATGTTCGGACCTTCCGGCGTTTCGATCGGACAAACACGGCCATAATGCGACGGATGAACGTCACGGACTTCAAAACCGGCGCGTTCGCGAGAAAGACCGCCAGGGCCGAGAGCTGAGAGACGGCGCTTGTGCGTCAGTTCCGCGAGCGGGTTGGTCTGGTCCATGAACTGCGACAGCTGACTGCGGCCAAAGAAATCCTTGATCGCCGCTGAAATAAGCTTCGGGTTGATCAGATTGTGGGGCATCGCAGCTTCGAGGTCATAGATCGACATACGCTCTACGCAGGAGCGCTTCATGCGCGCAAGGCCAACGCGGAACTGGTTCTGGAGCAGCTCGCCAACCGAGCGAACGCGGCGATTACCCAAATGGTCGATATCATCCACACTGACTTCGCCGGAGCGGAGTTTCAGCAGCATGCCGATCACCTTCATCACGTCATCCGAACGAAGGGTCGTATTTTTCGTGTCAGCCGCCGTGATCCCAAGGCCGAGCTTCTTGTTCAACATAAAACGGCCGACGTGCCCGAGGTCATAACGCTGCGGATCAAAGAAAAGTTTCTGGATCAAGTCTTTCGCGCTGGCTTCCGTCGGAGGATCTCCGGGACGAACACGGCGATAGATCGCAAGCTGTGCGTCTTGCGTGTTACGGTACGGATCGCGCTCAAGCGTATTGATCAGCGAGCGGTCTTCCTTGGAAAGCTTGACGATCGAAAAAGAAGTGACTCCGCCCGCTAAGAGGAGATCCATCACTTCCTTCGTGAGCTTACTCGCCGCAGCCGCCAGGAGTTCCTTGCTCGCCGGATGGAAGACATCTTCCGCGAGATACTCCTCTTCGCATTCCTTGAACTTGGAACGCTCAAACCCGCGGATCTTTTCGACGGGGTAGAGCTCCTTGCAGATATCGTACGTGGAAGAATAACCGAGCGCTCTCAAGAGAGCTGTCGCGAGGATCTTGCGGCGACGATCGATATAGGCATAGAGCACATCGTTGGCATCGGACTCGAACTCGAGCCACGCGCCGCGATACGGGATGATGCGCACGCTGAACATCTTCTTGCCGCTCGGATGGAGGCTTTCCTCGAGCGACATACCCGGAGAACGGTGCAGCTGGCTGACGATGACGCGTTCGGCGCCATTGATGATAAAGGTCCCCGTCTCGGTCATGAGCGGAAGCTCGCCGATATAGACCTCTTGCTCTTTCGCGATCCCCTTACGAACCAGACGCAGCTTCACTTTCAAAGGAGCCGCGTAGGTCATGCCCCGCTTCTGGCATTCCGGGATGGAATACTTCGGCTTGCCAAGAGAATACCCCTGATACTCAAGACGGCAGGTCCCATCGAAACTCTCGATAGGAAAACAATCCGCAAAGGCAGCGTGCAACCCACGGCTCTCACGCCGGCGGTTGGAACGACCGCTCTGCAGAAATTCCTCGTACGACTTGATCTGGATCTCGACCAGGTTCGGGAGATCCATCGTATCCTGGATTTTCGTAAAGCTTTTTCTCTTGATCAAAGGCATCATTAGGGATTGTCCTCCTTAAGGACAGCGTTCGGTGCTCGCCTTACTCGTTCGAGATCTTACTTGATCTCAACCTTGGCGCCCTGAGCTTCCAGAACGGTCTTGATCTTCGTCGCTTCTTCCTTGCTCACATCTTCCTTGATGGTCTTCGGAGCGCCTTCGACGAGGTCCTTGGCTTCTTTGAGGCCGAGGCTCGTAACCGTGCGGATCTCCTTGATCACGTTGATCTTCTTGTCGCCCGCGCTGGCGAGAACGACCGTGAAGCTGGTCTTCTCTTCCGCCGCCGCTGCGCCCGCTGCCGCGCCGCCCGCTGCCACCATCGCGACGGGAGCCGCTGCTGCCGCGCTAACGCCGAACTTCACTTCGAGCGCTTTCACGAGCTCTGCGAGTTCCAACACCGACAGGGTTTCGATCGAGGTAAGGATCGCTTGTAATTTGTCAGAAAGTTTTACTTCGGTTGCTTCGGTCATGGCTGATGCCTCCTTGATTGAATTTCCTTTATCAGGACATTCGTTTGTTCTGTACTGTTCTCTTAAATTTGAGGTACTGGCGTTCTTAAGATGCAGCGCCAGCAGCTGCTTTTTTCTTACGGACCTCTTCCAAAGCAACCACGAGATTGCGCGTGAGAGCTCCGAGGACGTTTGCAAACCCCTGGATCGGAGAGTTCATGCGCAGTACCAACTGCGTCAAAAGCTCTTTCCGTGAAGGCAGTTTCGCAAGCTGTTGGACGAACTCATCACCGTAGACCTGACCTTCGAAGATCACGCCGGCGGGTTTCCACTTCTCGTTCGTCTTGGCAAAATCAACCAACTTCTTGGAGATCTCCTGAGGATCTTTATCCCCGAACGTGATCACCACGGAACCGCTCAAATACTTCTCAGCACCGTTAAAGTTCATTTCCTTGAAGATCTTACGGGCCATCGCGTGTTTGACCATCAGCGAACGCTTGGCGACCTTCTCGAGACCACGGCGCGCGTCGGAAATATCGAGCACGGAAACCCCGTTCAAATTCGAGATGAACGCGTACGGGCTCGACTCAAGCTCCCGAACGAGCTCTTTGTACATCAACTCTTTTTCGAAGGAAGGCATGGCTTACAGAGCTCCTGTATTAAGTCTGAGACCCGGGCCATGGGTCGTCGCAATATGAATGGCCCGAAGATATTCGCCCTTGCTCGTTGCAGGCTTGTAATCCTTGACCGCTTTGATCACCGTGCGGGCATTTTCAAGAAGCGCCTCTTCACCGAACGACAATTTGCCGCAAACCGCATGAAGCCCGGCCGTCTTGTCGCTCTTAAACTCAATACGTCCAGCCTTGACCTCTTTGACCGCGCGCCCCACCTGAGGCGTCACCGTACCGGTCTTGGGCGTCGGCATCAACCCTTTAGGACCCAACACGCGGCCCAACTTACTGACCTCACGCATCATATCCGGATGGGCGACCACAACATCAAAATCAAGAAAACCATTCTTTACTTTTTCAACCAACTCTTCCGCCCCGACCACATCCGCCCCCGCCGCTTCGGCGTCTTTCGCGCTTTCGCCCTTGGCGAAGCAAAGCACGCGAACGGATTTACCACTGCCATGAGGCAGACTGACGGTCCCACGCACGTTTTCATCGCCCTGCTCGGCGCGAACACCCAACTGGAAATTCAACGTAACGGTTTCATCCGCCTTGCTCGGTTCGACCTGCTTTAGGATCTTCACCGCTTCCGTCAGAGAATAGATCTTGCCTTCTTCGACCAGCGTCGCTCTTTTCTGATACCGTTTGCTGCGTTTCATGATCTGTCCTGTTCTTACTTGGATTTGACGACTTCGATGCCCATGCTACGGGCCGCGCCTTCAACGATACGGGCTGCGCTCTCGATCTTGGTCGTATTGAGGTCTACCATCTTTGCGCGAGCGATCTCAAGGACCTGGTCACGCGTGATCTTACCGATGATCACCTTGCCCGGCTCCGAAGAGGCCTTCGCCAAGCCAACCGCTTTCTTGATCTGCGCGGCCACGGGAGGCGTCTTGAGAATAAAAGAGAAAGATTTATCTTTATAGACCGACAACACCGCGGGAAGGATCGTCCCGGGACGGTCTTTAGTGCGCTCGTTGAACTGCTTGCAAAATTCCATGATGTTGACGCCATGCTGACCGAGCGCGGGGCCGATCGGAGGCGCGGGGTTCGCCTGCCCCCCGGGGATTTGAAGCTTGATCTTGACTTTGATTTCTTTTGCCATGGTTTAGATCTTTTCTACTTGCCAGTATTCAAGTTCTACGGGTGTCGACCGACCGAAGATCGTCACCATCACGCGCATCTTGCCGCGCTCCGGATTGATCTGTTCGATCGTGCCGTTAAAATTGGCGAACGAGCCCTCTTTGACCCGAACGCTTTCGCCTTCTTCAAATTCAACCTTCGGTTTCGGCTTGGTCTGCTTCTCTTCCTGCTCGCGGATGATCTCGCCGACTTCTTTTTCCGTAAGCGGGATCGGATTCTTCCCCGAACCGATAAACCCCGAGATGCCGGGCGTATTGCGAACCACGTACCAGCTCTCGTCATTCAATTCCATCTTCACAAGGATGTAGCCCGGAAAGAACTTCCGTTCGCTGATCCTCTTCTTGCCGCCCTTGACCTCACTGACCTTTTCCATCGGGATCAGCACTTCATGGATCAGATGCGACAACCCTGAATTCTCGGCGTGGCTGATCAGACTTGCGCGGGCTTTCGCCTCGACACCCGTCTGCGTGTGAACCACATACCATTTCGCGTCGGCCATAAGCTTAATTGATCAACATCCTGAGAATGCTCGAAATGCAGAAATCAACGGCAGCGATGAACGCCGAAGCAAAAAAGGTCACAACAATAACCACAAGGGTCGCCTGCCAAACCTCGTTCCAGGTCGGCCAAGTGACTTTCTTGAGCTCTTGCTGTGTTTCCTGAAAAAAATTCGTTACTTTCTGCATCGAATCCTCTGTTAGTTTCGAGTCCTTCAAATCACTGCCCGTATTTAAAACAGGCCTGGCAGGACTCGAACCTGCAACATGCGGTTTTGGAGACCGCCGCTCTACCAATTGGAGCTACAGGCCTCTGTTCCGCTTCGCTCCGAAAAAGGTTATTTCTTCTCCCGGAAAAGAACGCGCTTACGGCAAGCCGGACAGTACTTTTTCCGTTCGATCTTGTCCGGATTCTGTTTCTTATTCTTACGCGTCCAATACGTCGACTTGTGATCGCACGACGACACGAGGGAAATAATCTCTTGCATTGAAATAAAACCTTTTCCTTTGTCTTAAAAAAACCGCGGAAAACGCACGGCTTTCAAAAATGATTTTCGGCTTGCAAGGCTTCTTACGGCGAAAATAAACGCCTTACAGCCAGCAGGGCTTCGCCAAAAAATGCTAGGATTTGTGGCCGCCTGATTCTCAATTATTTCTAATCGGAAATCAGTGCTGTCCCAATTTTTTTTTACTTTTCATCGTAAATTGGGACGAACGAGATGTTACGCGATGATCTCGCTGACAACGCCGGCACCGACCGTCCTGCCGCCTTCGCGGATGGCGAATCGGAGCTCTTTTTCCATTGCGACCGGCATGATCAGTTCCGCTTCGATCGACACGTTGTCGCCCGGCATGACCATCTCAACGCCGGCCGGCAATGTCACGATCCCCGTAACATCGGTGGTGCGGAAATAAAACTGAGGCCGATACCCTTTAAAGAACGGCGTGTGACGGCCGCCCTCTTCCTTGCTCAGCACGTAGATCTGTGCCTTGAACTTTTTGTGAGGGGTGCAAGTACCCGGCTTGGCAATGACCATCCCTCTTTCGATCTGATCTTTTTCGACGCCGCGCAAGAGCAATCCGACGTTATCGCCGGCACGCGCATCATCGAGAAGCTTGCGGAACATTTCAACGCCCGTTACGGTCGTCTTCATCGCGCCTTCACGAAGACCGATGATCTCAGCATCATCGCCGACCTTGACCACGCCGCGCTCAATACGCCCCGTCGCCACAGTACCGCGACCGGAGATCGAGAACACGTCTTCGACCGGCATCAAAAAGGGCTTATCGGTATCACGCTTCGGCTCAGGGATACTGTCATCGAGAGCTTTCACGAGGTCCATGATGCACTGATTGGCCGTCGCATCGGTCGGGTTCTGAACGGCGGGAAGGCTCGAACCGCGAACCACCGGGATCGTATCCCCGGGGAAATCGTACTTCTTGAGGAGGTCTCTAACTTCCATCTCGACGAGGTCGAGGAGTTCTTTGTCTTCGACGAGGTCGCACTTATTGAGGAATACCACAATGGCGGGAACGCCGACCTGACGGGCAAGCAGGATGTGCTCGCGGGTCTGGGGCATCGGGCCGTCCACAGCAGAAACCACCAGGATCGCGCCGTCCATCTGCGCCGCACCGGTGATCATGTTCTTGATGTAGTCAGCATGTCCCGGGCAGTCCACGTGGGCATAATGACGTTTGTCGGATTCGTATTCAACGTGGGAGACAGCGATCGTCACGATCTTGGAATCGTCACGGACCGTACCGCCTTTGGCGATATCGGAATATTCGCGGACCGTGGCCATCCCCTTGGCAGCCAAAACCTTGGTCATGGCGCAAGTAAGGGTCGTTTTACCGTGGTCAACGTGACCGATCGTTCCGACGTTCACGTGGGGCTTGGTACGTTTGAATTGTTCTTTTGCCATATGAGTTCTCCCTTTGAAGTTTTGTTTTTACATCCTAAGCTGGAGATGGGGATTGAACCCATGACCTCATCCTTACCAAGGATGTGCTCTACCAACTGAGCTACTCCAGCGCTTGAATTTGCTCAGCGCTTTCGATCGCTCGCTACGACAAACACACTACAAAAAAATTAAGACTTTTTTCTAACTGCGAGAAAACGTTCCGCATTTGGGGACAGAAACCACCTTAAGCGAAGACAGCTCTCCTCTGAAGAAAGAGTGGTCATTCTATGAAAAAAGCAAATCGTGTCAAGCTTTTTTAAAAATTTTTTTGTTGCTTCCACTTTTTTCCGTCTCTTCGCTTAAAATATAGACAAAAATCGGACATGCTCGTAGCCGAAATCATGGTTGCCCAACGGGTTAGAACTAGCTCGAAAAGGTCTCTTTAAGCGCGGAAAACGCTTGACCAAGGATCCCGCCAGCCTTTTCTTCGAGGTAACGGCCCTGAAGTTTTTGAAGCTGAACACCCAAATATCCCATCCCCATCTTCTTCAGCGCTTCAGAGGCCACGATCCCGACCACATCTTCCGTCCCCCGAACATCATAATAAGTCGCGGCACGGATCCCGGCATGATAGCGATTTTGTCTCAAAGACGACCCGCTCATATCCAGGTAGCTGATATCGCCGATGGAAAAAACAAGCTCATCGATCATGACCGCGGAGGAATATTTTTTGATCTGATCGCGAACCGCCTGCCGGGGGAATGAACCAGATCCCTCTTCTTCTTTTTTCTGAAGCACCTTTAACGCTAAAAGATTAAGGCCTTTTTGAGGAACATTCATCGCCTGAAGCTCACGCAGATTGAATCCGAGCGCCTTCAACCTGATAAGCCCGTGGGAGAGGCTGGGAAGATCTACCGAAACGATCACGAGCGGAATATCCGCCAAAGTTCCCCTCGGGAAACTGTAAGGGTTGCCGATCTCGAGCCCGTGGATCTCAAAGCCCGTATTCTTCCAGTCCATTTTCACCGCTTGGATCGCGATATCCGCGCCTAGCTGATGGCTTAGAGAAAATGTGAGGGCTTGCTTGATCACCCAGGTATGGAAGATAACAACAAAAATAGCGAGAAAGAGGACCAGCCGGATCAGCCCAAAAATAAATTGAAACAATCCCTTGAACATAAAACTCCTTGAATGTATTGAGGCCTCTCCCTTATCGGCATATTTTGAAAAATCTGACCTAAAATCTTGGCGCAGTTCTTGCAACATCCTCTGCCAAAGCAAGAACCGGGAACGCATCTTGCCTTGACAATGAATTAAGCTTTGCCAGATAATGTCGCACGTCTCGTCTTATCAGACAGTTTGGCATGTTGGGTGTAGACCCACCCCGGACCCCTTGGAAACCATCAAGAAAGACCTTCAACGGCTTTTTGCGATGCTCGGACTGGCGCTGACTCTACCCATGGTCCTTCTGAGCGGCCCTTTTGTCGGATATTTGGCCAGCCAGTGGTTGATCCAGAGGTGGCGCTGGCCTGAAGCGACCACCCTAACATTGGTCCTTTTGGGTCTTGTGGGTTCCACGATCCAGACGATCAGGATTTTGAGACTTCTATATAAAGGAAGCGAGAAGAAGCTATGAGCGTTACCCCAGAGCAGGTTACGGCCGCTGTCCATGCCGCGGCGGAAGCCACCCACGGCCAGGAGCATGCCGCCGAGGAACTCCCGAACGTCATCACCCTGCTCGAACATTTCTTTCCCAAGTCCCACTTGGTCCATTCGATGGTCACTTGGGAGAACGTGCTCTTCTCGTTCGCGGTGCTGGGCTTTATCTCTTTGACAGCCCTTCGCGCGGCGCGTAAAAACAGTTTTCTCCCAAAAGGCGTGCAGAACGTCTGGGAACTTATCGTCGAGGGCGTCGAGGGTTTTGTCACGGGGATCCTCGGCCCACGCGGCGTCCAGCACGTTCCTTTTCTTGGCACGATCTTTATCTACATCCTCCTTGAGAATTGGCTTGGCTTGATCCCTCTTATGAAATCCCCCACAAGCGCCTGGAGCACTACGATCGCGCTCGCCCTCGTGACCATGGTCTATATCCAGTGGACGGGGATCAAAGAGCACGGCCTGGTGAATTACCTCAAACACCTCGCGGGCAACCCGATCGGACTGCTGGGGTTACTTCTCGTCCCGCTCATGCTCGTGATCAATCTGAGCATTGAATTCCTCGCGGTCCCGTTGAGCCTCTCGCTCCGTCTTTTTGCCAACGTCTCAAGCGAAGACAAGCTCCTTTACAAATTCGCGGAACTGAACGTCCTTTACAAAGGGCTCCCCTTCTTTTTTCAACTTTTCGCCAATATCCTTGTGATCATCTTCAGTTTTGTTCAAGCCTTTGTCTTTTTACTGCTTTCCACGGTCTACATCTCACTGATCCTGCCGCATGATCATGAAGAGCATCACGACGCGGCGCACGAAAAAACATTAGATCCTACTCACTAACACTCAACGAAGGAGCTTTCTCATGGATTCTCACGTCGCACTCGGTTTCGCACTTCCGCTCGGACTCGCTATCACAGCGTTCGGTTCCGCGATCGCTCTCGGTAAAGCCGTCGCCTCCGCCATGGACGCCACTGGCCGTCAGCCCGAAGCCGCTCAAAAGATCCTGGTCAACATGATGGCCGGCTGCGCCCTCATCGAAGCCTTGACGCTGTATGTGTTGATCTTCGGATTCGTGCTGATGGGCAAGATCTAAGAAGGAACTCTTATGGGATTCTTTCAGGAGAACATCCATCTCAATGAAGTGCTGGTCCAGCTCCTCGCCTTCCTGATCGTTTTCTTCACGCTGAAGAAATTCGCGTGGAAACCGCTTCTCGCGATCATCCGTTCGCGTCGCGAACGGTTCGAAAGCGAGTGGAGCGGGATCGAGAAAACCAAGGAAAGCGTCGCCACACTGCAGAAGGATTACCAGGCGCATCTTCAAAAGATCGAGGAAGAAGCGCGCGCCAAAATGCAGGAAGCGATCCAGGAGGGCCGCCGGCTCGCTCGGGAGATCCAGGAAAAGGCGCGCCAGGAATCCCAAGCGTCTTTTGAAAAAGCGAAAGACAACATCGCGCTCGAGATCGAAAAAGCGCGGGTGAGCCTCCGTCAGGAGATCGCGGGGCTTTCTCTCCGCATCACCGAGAAGATCCTCGCGGAGAGAATGGATCCCGCTCTGCAGGAGAAAAAAGCCCTGGAGATCCTCGGAGAACTTGAGAAAAGCCTATGAGCGACGTGATCGCGGCGGGACGTTATACCCGCGCCCTATTCGAAATCGCTGAACAGGAAAAGACCCTCCCCGAAATGGACACGGCTCTCACTTCGCTCGCTCAGGTCCTGGAAAAAGAACCCAAAGTCCTGAAGCTGATGGCCAATCCCACGCTCACGACAGCGGAAAAATACACCCTGGCAGTCCAGGCACTGCCCCGCGGTAGCGCCGGACTTATGGAACGTTTCCTCCGGGTCCTGATCGACAAAAAGCGCTTCGCGCTCCTCCCCGACATTCAAAGGATCTTTCACGACTGGTTTGAAAAAAAGATCGGGGTTCAGGAGGTTGAAATGATCTCGGCCGTGGCACTCACGGGTGGCTTTATGGAAAAGGTCAAAGCGGTGCTCGCTAAAAAACTCCACGCGGAGATCCGGCTGCTGGCTTCGGTCGACCGCGCCCTGCTTGGCGGGTTTATCCTGCGGTTCGCCGGCAAAGAGATCGATTGCAGTTTCAAAAACCGTCTTCATGAGATCCAACAAAAACTGACGGCCAGTCATGAGCCGTCATTCTGAGCCCGCTTTCTTGCCTGCCGGTAAACGGGCAGGTAAGAAAGCAGTAGTCGAAGAATCCCGAACGAGATCCTTCCTTCGCGTCTTGCTATCGCAAGACAGCAGCGAGGTCAGGATGACAGAAAAAAACAAAGGAACGTCTGATGCTTAAACCCGAAGAAGTGACGCAAGCCATTCAAAAAGAGATACGCAAGTACGAAACAAAACTGGAAATGCAATCGGTCGGCTACGTGCTGCAGGTCGGCGACGGGATCGCCCGTGTCTACGGCCTCGACGAGGTGATGTCCGGCGAACTGGTCACATTCCACAACGGAACGACCGGCCTGGTCTTGAACCTTGAACCGCACCATGTCGGCGTCGTGATCCTCGGCGAAGACCGCGGTATCAAGGAAGGCGATCAGGTCAAGCGTACGGGCAAGATCGCGCAGGTCCCGGTCGGCGAGGCCCTGAAAGGCCGCGTCATCAATCCGCTGGGAGAACCGCTCGACGGCAAAGGCCCGATCGTCACCAAGAAAACACGGCCGATCGAATCGTTGCCGCCCTCCGTCGTCACGCGTCAGCCCGTCAAGGAACCTCTGCAGACCGGTGTGAAATCGATCGACGCGATGATCCCGATCGGCCGCGGCCAGCGCGAACTGATCATCGGCGACCGCCAGACCGGGAAAACGGCCATCCTGATCGACACCATCCTGAATCAGAAAACCACGGGCGTTCACTGTATCTATGTCGCGATCGGTCAAAAGCTTTCGAGCGTGGTGGCCCTCACCGAAACACTGGAAAAGCACGGCGCGATGGAATACACCACGATCGTCTCCGCTTCTTCCGATGACCCGGCTCCGCTGCAATACCTCGCCCCTTACGCGGGCGCCGCAATCGGCGAAGAATCCCTCTTTAACGGCAAACACGCGCTCGTGGTCTACGACGATCTTTCAAAGCACGCGGTCGCGTATCGCCAGCTGTCGCTTCTCTTGCAGCGTCCTCCCGGCCGCGAAGCCTATCCGGGCGACGTTTTCTACCTTCACTCCCGCTTGCTGGAACGCGCGGCCAAATTGCGCGAAGATCTCGGCGGCGGATCGCTGACAGCCCTCCCCGTGATCGAAACACAACTCGGAGATATTTCGGCTTACATCCCGACGAACGTCATTTCCATCACGGACGGGCAGATCTATCTGGAAAGTGACCTTTTCTACGCGGGCGTACGCCCGGCCATTAACGTCGGCCTTTCGGTTTCACGCGTCGGCGGCAATGCCCAGACCAAGGCCATGAAACAAGTCGCCGGGATGTTGCGGCTCGCGTTGGCGCAGTACCGGGAACTGCAGGCCTTCGCCCAGCTCTCCACCGATCTGGACAAAGCCACCAAGGACCAGCTCACGCGCGGCGAACGCATGGTCGAGATCCTGAAACAAACCGACCTTCAGCCTCTTCCGCTCGAAAAACAGATCGTCAGCATTTTTGCTGGCAATGAAGGCTTCCTTGACGATATCGCCGTCACGAAAGTCCGCGATTTTGAAAAGGGGCTCTGGGATTTCATTGACCGGAATTACAGCGAGATCTTCATGGAGATCGCGGAGAAAAAGATCCTTTCCGATGCCTTGAAAGAAAATCTGAAGCAGGCTGTCTCAAAATTCAAACAAACCCTAAATTAGCGCAACGCGCAACGTTCAACGGCCAAAGTAAAAACTTTTCCGTTGCACGTCGTGCGTTGCCCGTTGAGCGTCTTTTATGAGTGGACAATTACGAACTTTAAAAAACAGGATCCGCGGGGTCGAGAACACCCAGAAGATCACCAAGGCCATGGAAATGGTCGCGGCCTCCAAGCTCAAGCGCTTTCAAAAGCTGATGGAGCAGACCACGCCCTACGTCCACGCACTCGAAGGCGTCCTCGACCGCCTGCTCCAGACCGATATCCCCCTGCTGCACCCCTTGCTCGATCAGCGCGAAGAAAAAGAGACCGCGGTGCTTGTCATCACGTCCGACACGGGCCTCTGCGGTTCTTATAATCAGGCCTTGATCGCTGAAACCCAGCGTTTTCTCGCGACCCGCGCGAAAGCGCCTCTTTTGATCGGTGTTGGAAAGAACGGTGTGAACGCCCTCATCCGTTCGGGTCAAACCTGGCACAAAGCCTTTACGGACACCAAGACGTCCCAACTGGAATCCGTGATCACGGAGAACACATCCCTGATCGAAACGCTTTTTACCACAAGAAAGGTCGACGCGATCTACGCGGTCTACAGCCATTTCACCGGCCGTTCCACCTATCGCGCGACCACGGAAAAGATCCTTCCCTTCCAGTTCGAACCGGCGGCCCAGAAGATCCCGGGAGAAACCGGAAGTCCGTACATCATGGAACCGAGCCGCGAAGCGCTTTTTGCCCGGCTTGTTCCGCTCGTCTTCGCGGTCAAGGTCCGCATGATCTTTATGGAATCGCTCATCTCGGAGCAAATGGCGCGCATGAACGCCATGTCCCAGGCGACCGAGAACGCGAATGAACTGATCGACACGCTGGTGCTCCTGCGCAACAAAATGCGTCAGGCGGCCATTACCAATGAATTGATCGAGATCGTTTCGGGCTCCAAAGCCCTTAAAAATTAGCACAACGCTCGACGGACAACGCTCAACGTAAGAAGCCAAAAGCTTTTCGTTGCGCGTTGCGCGTTGCGCATTGAACGAGGAGGAGTAATGAATTTCGGCAAAGTGATCCAAGTGATGGGCCCCAGTGTAGACGTAGAATTTGAGGCGGGACAACTTCCCAGGATGCTGAACGCGCTGGAGGTCGAATACAACGGAAAGTTGCTCGTTCTGGAAGTCGCCCAGCATATCGGCGACAACATCGCGCGCGCGATCGCCATGGCATCGACCGATGGCCTCGTCCGCGGCATGAAGGTCAAAGACACGGGAGCTCCGATCTCCGTTCCGGTGGGCGAACAGACCCTGGGACGCGTCTTCAATCTCCTTGGAAAGCCGATCGACGAGATGGGAGACGTTAAGGATCCGGCCCAAAAAGCCGGCATCCATCACGCGCCGCCCTCTTTCAAAGAATTGCTTCCTGTCTCGGCGATCCTTGAGACCGGCATTAAAGTGATCGATCTTCTGGCTCCTTACCCAAAGGGCGGCAAGGTCGGCCTCTTCGGCGGCGCGGGCGTCGGCAAGACCGTCGTCGTGATGGAGCTGATCCATTCCATCGCCAACGAACATGGCGGCGTTTCCGTTTTCTGCGGCGTCGGGGAACGTACGCGCGAAGGGAACGATCTTTGGCTGGAGCTTAAAGAATCCGGCGTCATCAAAAAGACGGCCATGGTATTCGGTCAGATGAATGAGCCGCCCGGCGCCCGTCTCCGCGTCGCGCTCTCAGGCCTCACGATGGCAGAATACTTCCGCGACGAAGCGCATCAGGACGTGCTTCTCTTCGTGGATAACATTTTCCGTTTTACGCAGGCTGGCTCCGAGGTTTCGGCCCTGCTTGGACGTATGCCTTCCGCCGTCGGCTATCAACCGAATCTTGCAACCGAAATGGCCGCGCTCCAGGAACGCATCGCCTCCACCCGTTCAGGATCGATCACGTCGGTGCAGGCGATCTACGTCCCCGCCGACGACCTCACGGACCCCGCCCCGGCCACGGCCTTTTCGCATCTGGACGGCGTCACGGTCCTTTCACGTCAGATCGTCGAACAAGGTATTTATCCGGCTGTGGACCCGCTCGCGTCTACTTCGCGCATGCTGGACCCGCGCGTGGTCGGACAAGAACATTATGATATCGCCCGTGAAGTGCAGCGCATTCTCCAGCGCTACAAGGACTTGAAGGACATCATCGCGATCCTGGGCATTAACGAACTTTCCCAGGATGATAAGGAGCTCGTGATGCGCGCCCGCAAGATCGAACGGTTCTTTTCGCAGCCGTTCTTCGTGGCGGAGGCTTTCACGGGACGCAAGGGCCGCTACGTTCACTTGAAGGATACGATCACCAGCTTCAAGAAGATCCTCGCCGGCGAACTGGACCACATCCCGGAACAGTGCTTCTACATGGCGGGCGGCATTGAAGACGTCATGGAAGCTTACGAAAAAATGAAGGTCACTGCATAGACTCTAACTCATAGACTATAGCCGATAGCAAAAGTGCTATTGGCTTCAAGCTATGAGCCAAAAGCTATAAGCTAAAGGCTAAATATGGCTGCATCTTACTCGCTCAAGATCATCACCCCGCAAGGAACAGCGTATGAAGGGACGGTGTTTCACGCGTTCCTTCCGACGGAGAACGGATTTGTCGGCGTCCTCGCCCATCACGCGCCCTATCTGGTCGCGTCCAAGGGCGGAAAGCTGGTGATCAAGGAAAGCGTGGGACTCGAAAAGGATTTTCAGGTCGGATCGGGATTTTTTGAGGTCAACCACGAGCAGGCCGTCTTTTTAACGCAAACCTGCCAGGCCACAAGCTAAGGATCCCATCCCTAGTTCATCCCCTCCCGGGGAAAAATCTCAAGAAAAGAAACCTGAAGATGCTATACCATTTGATATGCGATTCAAGGACTTAGGATACCATTCGGACCCACTTAGCTGATTTTCCTTTGCCGAGGCATTTGATCTTTTTGGCATCGCTCATCTGACTAAGAACTTTTTTGATCATGACCCGGCTCACATTCGGACATTCTTGTTCGATATTGGAAATACTGAATTCTCCAAGCTGCCGATCAACCGCGGCCTCGACAATGCCGGTCTTGGCGCCCCGTTCCGGGCTTGCATGGCTGGCGCGTTCTTCGAACTCCTTATATGCCGCGACCATAGTTCCGAGAAAATAATTTAACCATGGCAGAACATCATGCTTTGCTTCATGCCACTGCTGGGAGCTTTTATTGAGCATTTCGTAATACGTTTCCTTGGACTGCTCCACAATGCGCTCGATGCTGATATATTTCCCCACCGTAAATCCATGCTGATAAAGCGCCAGTAAGGTCAAAAGCCGTGAAACCCTGCCATTCCCGTCCCGGAAAGGATGGACGCAGAGGAAATCCAGAACAAGACAGGCGATGGCGTAAAGCGAAGGATATTTCAGCTGATCCACGCTATGCCGGTAACTAAGACACAGTTGCTCCATGGCCTCCGGTGTTTTCGACGCGCTAACGGGCTTATAGATCACTTCCACGCGGCCATTGGGGTATTTTTTGATAATGTCGTTATCTTTTTCCTTCCACTTCCCGGCATCCCATGATTCGCCCCGGCATAAACGATGCAGTTCCTTGATAAGATCCGGAGTGATCTTCAAAGTGTCATGCTTTTTATGGATCAGATCCAGTGCCTTGCGATATCCCGCGACCTCTTCTTCGGAGCGGTCCCGGGGCTTGCTGTGGCCGATCACAAGCGGTTTAAGGCGATCCCGGTCCACCGTAACACCTTCGATGCGATTGGAAGATTCCGCGCTTTCGATCAGCGCCATCTCGATCAGGGTTTTAAGAACCTGCGGCGCCTGCTTGGTATAAAGCTCCTGTTTACCTTTGTACTCCGAGATTCCGCTCAGCAGCCAAACCGAGCTTAACGGCATTTCGAGATCATCATTCTTGAAAGAATTCATGGTGACACCTCTGTCCCGGTTAACTATCGAGATTCAACATTAATATACCATTCAATATACCATTTGTAAAGTCGAGTATACCATTCGAATTTGAGGCCCTGTCGAATTTGAGGCCCTTTTCAGGCCAAGGGAGGAAATTTTGGGTGGTGAAAGAGAGCGTCGGGATTTCAAATCTCAAATTTGAGATTCCCCTAGAAAAAAAGACCCATCACAAGAAGCGCCGCGCCGACCGAAGCCGCGCTGAGCATCACGACGCGGAAGGCGAGGGGTTCCTCGACAAGCGCCCGCAGGATCTCGCGGGTCTTCTTGTAAAAAAATACCAGCGGCAGGATCTTCGCCAGGCCAAGGCTCACCACAAGCGTCACCACGAAATGCTCCATGCTGAGGGCCTGCACGAACTTCACCCAGGTCCACAGGACTAGCGCAAGCACCGCCACCGAAACGGCCTTGATCCAGGCGGGACGCGCTTCCGGATAAAGCCGCAAAACGAGCCCTGTCAGGCCGGCCCTGAAAAGAATGGCGCCGCACCCCCCCAACACCATCCAGGCTCCCAGGATCACGCTTAGCGTCTTAAAATAATCCATGCCTCCTCCTTAAAGGACCTTCTGCACGGCCGGCAACACCTGCTCCGCCTGCCAACGGGTCATCCCGCTGACTTCACATATTTGTTCGACCGAATGAGCCCGATTTCTTACGATCGCCGTCACCGCCGCGCGCGAGGCCAAAAAACAGGGCTCGATCTTCAGCATCGTCGCGATCGCGCGGCATCCGGCAAGCGCGGCCTCCACTTTTTCCGGAGAAAAACCCGCGCCCTGCGGCCGAGAACTTCGTTCGGGCGGCATCGGCCACTGCGAGGGAGAAAGACTTTCGGCGGCCTTGATCGCGGCATGAAGCTTCGCGAGCAGTTCGCCCGTGATCCTCTTGAGACATTTCGGCTCCGGCGTAAGCACAGCATGGGTCCGGACGGCCTGCCACTCGGCAAGAGCCACCAGATCTTCATTAAGAAGGATCATAAAAGGCGGCCGGTCCCTGCGCCGCGCCTCTTCATCCCGCCACTTCCAGATCTCTTTCAAAAAAGCCAGTGCCCGGGGCTGCAACTTCGACGAACCCTTGATGCGCCAGGCTTCGGGATCTTCGGTCTCCTCGGAAAGCCCCGCGCTTTCTACCACCCGCGCGCAGCACTGCCGGTGCCAGTTCTCACGGCCCAAGCTCCGAAGTTCGGCGGTCATAACATCGGTGATCTTCTCAAGATAACGGGTATCATCGGCGGCGTAGCGAAGCTGTTTTTCAGAGAGCGGCCGCTTCGACCAATCGGATTTCTGCCCGGATTTCGACAGTGCAACGCCGCAGATCCTTTCCGCCAGCGCCGCAAGGCCGATCTTTTCGTAACCCAATACCTGCGCGGCCAGCATCGTATCAAAAACCGGGGCTTTCGGCCGAAATCCAAAAGAGCGTTTCATCATCCGGAGATCGTAATCCGCGCCCTGAATGATCAATTCTTTTTGCGCGAGCTCTTTAAGAAAATCCTCCAGCGAAAGGCCGGCGAGGGGGTCCACGATAAAGTGGCGGTCCGAAAAACTCAGCTGGATGAGGCAGACTTTTTCGAAGTAATGATGAAGGCTGTCAGCTTCCGTATCCAGTCCAACCCGTCTCACCCCACGCAGGGCCTCGGTCACCTTGGCGAGGCTCGCGTCGCTAGCGACATAGGTGTAGGCCGGCGCGGACGGCGTCTCTTCAGGCGCGGAAGCGGTCATGATCCCTTGCCCCGGCTCGGCGGCTCCGCTTCTTTCCCGAGAGTTTTCTTTTTCCGTCCTTCGATGATCAGAGCAACACCCGCCAGGAAAAAGGACAGAAAACCAAGAAAAGCGAAGACCATGTTCTCAAGCGAACCCACCCAGAACGCGCATCCGATCAAAAGCGCGCCCGGGAAAAAATAATGCCAGAAATAATGCTTCATAAGTGCCGCTATTGTCGCAGAACTCGAGGGACCCCGCAACTGCGAACCCCGCCGGTCTTGATTTCTTTCGGTTTCCCGAGTAGGATGCGGTTCCTCAAGGAGATATTTTCATGCTCGAGATCCTATTAGACGCGCTCAAAGACACCACCGCCATGATCCCCTGGCTTTTCGGGATCTATGTCGCCCTGGAACTTCTGGGGCACCGGACAGAATCCTGGATCACCACCGGGATCAGCCACAAAGCGGGGGTCGCCCCTTTTCTCGGAGCGCTCCTCGGCTGCCTCCCGCAATGCGGATTTTCGGTGATCGCCAGCGCGCTTTATACGCGCCGCTGCATCTCGCTTGGGACCTTGCTCGCCGTGTTCATTTCTACTTCAGATGAAGCCATCCCCGTGATCCTCGCGCAGCAGAACCAGCTCTCGATCGTCGCCGCGCTGCTCCTGACCAAAGTGATCCTGGCGACCCTGGCCGGCTACGGGATCGATCTTTTCTTTAAAAAGAAAGCCGCCGAGCCTCATGCCCCGCACGCCGTGGTCGTCCCGGTAGGCGGCCACCAGCACTGCTCGTGCCACAACCATGCCTGCGGCGAATCCCGGTGGAAAACGTATTTCCTTTTTCCCTTGAAGCACACGGTCAATATCGCCCTCTTCATTTTCGCGGTTTCGTTCGCGATCGGGTTCGTCATCTCCCGGTTCGGAGAAAACGGCCTTCACCGGTTTTTCTGCTCCGGCACGATCTTCCAGCCCCTGATCGCGGTCCTGATCGGGCTGATCCCTAACTGCGCGGCCTCGGTCGCGATCACGGAGATCTATCTGAAAGGCGCGATCACTTTTGGTTCCGCGATCGCGGGGCTTTCCGCAAGCGGAGGCCTCGGGCTTTTGGTCCTCATCAAAGAACACCGCGACCGAAAAGAGACTGTTCTGATCCTGACGCTTCTCGTTTCGATCAGCCTCATCGCCGGGATCCTCTTGAATCTTTTTGTTTAAAAGATCGCGCCTTCCTTTTTGAAAAATATTTTCCTTTTTTAGACTCAACCCCTTAAGCTAAGATCTTTCGCGCCGATAACTTTTGAAGGAGATCTTATGGATTGGAAAGTTTTTCTCGCAACGCTCAGTGCCATTTTTTTCGCGGAGCTCGCGGATAAGACCCAGCTGGTCGGGATCACCATGGCTTCCAAAACGGGAAAGCCGCTATCTGTCTTTTTGGGATCCATCGCGGGATACGCCCTGGTAACATTGATCTCGGTCGTTCTGGGGACGTTGCTGGCCAAGTACATAAAGCCCGATATCATTCGCTACACGGGGGCCATGGCTTTCGTGGTGATCGGCACCCTGATGTTCTTCGACAAGATCTAAACGGCTTGTTCAACGCGCGAAACGCGGCGGGATGTTCCCGCCGGGCTTCGCGCCCAAAAAAGGAGTAACTCATGGCCAAGAAGAAAGTAAAAAAGGCGGCAAAGAAAAAAGTGGCGAAAAAGAAGGTCGCCAAGAAATCCAAAAAGAAATCCTGCTGCTGCCGCTAGAGCGGCGCGAACCGGTTGCGCGGGAGAAAAACTCCCGCGCGGCCGGAGCTTTTTTGCGTGATCCCCTTTCCATGACCCCGCCACAATTTACGCAACACCCGATCCTCTTCGAAGACAAGGACCTCCTGGCTATTTCAAAGCCCGAGGGTGTCCTTTCTCACCCGAACCCCGGCAGTAAGGGGGAACACACTGCCTTTGAAGGCCCCTACGATCCGCAACGGCGCTGTTTTAAAACACCGGCCGGAGAACTCTGGCTTCTCCACCGCCTGGATCAAGACACTTCCGGCGTTCTGCTCGCGGTCAAAAGCACAAGGGCGGCGGAGATCTGCCGGAAAGCCTTCGACGAGCGGCGGGTTAAAAAACATTATGTCGCGCTTGTTTCAAGGCGCCCGATGCCCCCCCACGGGATCTGGCGCGATACCTTGATCGAGAGAAGGTCCGGAGAAAGCGTTCGTGTCACGGCCGTCCGGTCCGGAGCGCCTAACGCTTTTTTGAATTACAAAATGAAGGAATTCTTTCCCCGCCTCAACCTGGCGCTTCTGGAGATCGAACTTCTCACGGGAAAAACGCATCAGATCCGAGTTCAGGCCTCGTTCCGGGGACACCCCGTCGCGGGGGACAGGGTCTACGGGAATTTTACGGTCAACAAAGAACTCCGTCAAAAACTGGAACTGCGCCGTCTTTTCCTTCACGCCTGGCGGCTCGTGCTCCCCCACCCTTCCAGCGGCAAACCGGTCACGATCGACTCCCCGCTCCCCGAAGCGCTCGAAGATTGCCTCGCACGAACAAAATAGCGCCTCACTCCCTTTTCTCCAGAGACTTTTAATTGACGCTCTCCCCGCTCGAAGCGTATATTTCCGATCGGGCGGTAGCGGCAGGACGCCTCCCCGATCTTCTGTCTGCAGGAACGAACCTCCGAACCCAAGGAGCCTGGCATGACCTCGACCCAATTGATCCCCGCAAGCTATACCCGACTTGTCTCCGATATCACTCGCCTTTACACGAACGCGCGCAAGGCCCTCGTCGAAGCCTATTGGGAGATCGGACGGCGCATCGTCGAAGTCGAGCAGAGCGGCAAGATCAAAGCCCCTCGCGGGACAAGTCTTCTCGAAAAACTTTCAGAGGATCTTTCCAGACAGCTGGATTCCGGGTTCTCGATCGAAAATCTGCGGCGCATGCGGCGTTTTTATCTCGATTACCCGAAACAGTCGGCGCCGACTGATATGACCTGGACCCAATATGTCGAGCTTTTACCGCTTGAGGATCCGGCCAAGCGACAGATCCTGCTTCGAAAAGCAGTTCGAGAGCGCCTCCCCCACAAAGAACTTCGAAGCCTTGTCCGTAACGAACTCATCCGTGAGGAAGTCGCCCAAAATCTCCAGAACGCCGCTTTGAAGACCGGCCCCGCTAAAAAAACGGAACGCCTCACGCCTCGCCGCGGAACGCTTTACACGTACCGGATCCTCGACCCCAAAACGGTTCAGCCGAAAGAGCCCGGGCTCCTGCTCGTGGATCTGGGTTTTTCCTGCTACCGGGACCTCGACGCGATCACAAGTAAGACCTTAAAACCTGAAGACATCGTAGAATCCGCCAAAACCTCCGACGATCAGTACAAACTTCGAGCGATCGAGCCCCGAGCCACAAGTCCCGCCGTTTTATTCACTTACAAAGCCACTGTTGAAAAAGTCGTCGACGGAGACACCCTGCGTGTCGTGGTAGACCTCGGCTTTAATACCCGCACCCGCCAGTACCTGCGCCTGCGCGGGATCGATTGTCCGGAAAAAGACACCGAGGAAGGCAAACGAGCTGCAGACTTCGTAAGGGTAAGGATCAAAACCGCTGATGAAATTCTTCTGGCAAGCAGTCAATCCGACAAGTACGACCGCTATCTTGCGGATGTCTTCTTTGTGGACCCAAACGGACAGGAGCAATACCTGAACAATCTCCTTCTTGAAAAGGGCCTCGCCGTCCACGCCCGCGAGTGATCCAACGCCCCGGGATGCCTTGCCAGCTCCGCGAACTCAAGATCGACGTTGCCTTTTTCAGCCTTTCGTTTTATCATGCCGCAAATAGAAATCATTTCTATCCAAAAAGGACGGCCATGAAACCTTACCGCGCAAGGCTCAAGGAGAACGGGCTCAAGAACACTCCCCGAAGAGAGGCGATCCTCAGCCTCTTCGCGGAAGCCAAAAAACACCTGACCCCGGAAGAACTCTGGCTTCGGCTCAGGAAGAAATTTTCCCGCTGCGGCCTCCCCAGCGTCTACCGCAACCTGGAAAGCCTCACCGCCTGCGGGCTTTTGACCCGCGTTCAGCAATTTGACCGCAAAAAACATTACGCCCTTTGCCCGAGGGCTCATCACGGTCATCATCACCATATTACGTGCGTGAAATGTGGCAAGATCGACGACATCGAGGGCTGCGCCCTGAACGGGAAAAAGAAGATCAAGGGCTACCGGGTCGTCGGCCACTTCATGCAGGTCAACGGGGTTTGCCCTGCCTGCGCCAGGCGTTAAATTTTTTTGGATCCTAATGGAAATATTTTCTGTTTATGAATAACGGGACCGAGAAACCATGAAGCAAAAGATCTTATGCGTCCTCTCTTTATTGGCCCTTTCCCTGCTCGCGAGCTCCAGCCCGCTCGGAGCCCAAAAAACCGTATTTGATCTCGGGGAGGTCGTCGTTTCGGACGATGAAGCCGCGCAACAGTTAACGATCACGGAAAAAGCGCGGATCGAGCAGAAGTCCCTTAAATCCCACAAAGTCGTCGATCTGGCGGAGATCCTCTCGGACGAGCTGATCGAGGCCTCGATGATCCGCAAAAGCGGTTACGGCAACGAGGTTGGATTGAGAGGTTTCACCAAAAGCAACCTCCGCTTTACCCAGGACCAGACCTTGATCGAGGGGTCCTGCGGAAGCCGCAAGGATCCGCCGCTCTCCCACATCAATCTCCTGACGATCAAGAAGATCGAAGTCAATGAAGGCCCTTATGACGTTGCCGTCCCGGGAGCTCTCGGAGGCGACATCAACGTGATCACCAAAACCCCGGAGCCGGGTATCCACGGTGATTTTCTTTCAAAATTCGGCTCGTTCGATTACTTGAGCCAGGGAGGATCCCTGTCCGGAGGCGATCAAATCACGCAGGCCCTCGCGGGGTATAACTATTCCCGCTCCGGACAATATCACGACGGCGCGGGGAATCGGCTGACCAGTTTTAACCCGAACTACAATCAAAAAGGCCAGAACATGCCGGCCTTCGAGAAACATGATTTCTGGGGAAAGGTCCGGGTCCAACCCGCTGAAAACCAGGAAGTCACGCTCACCGCATCGTATGGCCGAGCGAATGATATTTTGACCCCCCGGGTTGCCATGGACACCGAGATCGAGAGAAACTATTTTAATAAACTCGACTACACGATCCGGGACCTTGGAAAATTCTCGAATCGACTAAGCGTGTCCGGATATTACAATCGCATCGAACACTA
This sequence comes from uncultured bacterium, assembly GCA_964508905.1. Lineage (GTDB taxonomy): Bacteria > Omnitrophota > Omnitrophia > Omnitrophales > Aquincolibacteriaceae > Aquincolibacterium. The sequence continues at coordinate 3,585 of CAZDVO010000020.1, read as the reverse complement.
CCCCTCCGGGAAATTCAGGATCGGAACCATTAACCAGAGAAAGATCGAAGCGATCTCCTACATTACCGGAGCCAAGGTAGAAAACGAGATCAAGTCCGACTTCGCGGTTCTCACCGGCGGCGTGGACTCTTACTACCGCAACTGGTACGGCCAGCTGATGGATCGTGCAACGGATCAAATCCTGAACAAGTCCCTTTTCCCGGACATCAATGAGCTCAACTTTGGAACGTATCTCAAAGCGGAAAAAGATATCGGGAAACTTTCTGTGACCGGGGGGATCCGAGCTGACCTTTTTCACACCAAGGCCGACAGGGCGCTCACCTACAGCCAGGCCATGACCGGCAACAACTCAAAAACCAATTTTTTCCCAAGCGCGAACCTCTTTTTAAAATATTTCTTTACCAAGGCCACGGCCCTGTTCGGCGGCATCGGCCTCTCCACGAGGACCCCTTCCGGAGTCGAGCGCTACCTCCAGGAAGGCACGGGATATTACGGAAACCCTGACCTTAAACCTTCCCATAATCTGGAAACCGATCTTGGATTTGAAACGGAATTTTTCAAACGCCTGAAGTTCAAAGCCAAGGGTTTTTACAGCTATTTGAAGAATTTCATCTACCAGACCGCGCTCCCCGCCCGGACCTACACCAATATCGACGCGTATCTCTTGGGCGGCGACATCAAATCCACCCTCGACCTCGGGAAAGGGTTCGCTCTCGAGAGCGGCCTTGCTTATCAGCGCGGAGGTAAGTACAAACGCCCCAACGGGAACAACGACAACGATCTCGCCGAGATCGCCCCGCTCAAGGTCAAGGCCGGCGTTAACTACGACCACAAAGGCTTTTTCTCAACGCTAGAATGGGTCCACTCCCACGCCCAAAAACGCGTCGATATCGCCGCCGGCGAGGTACACATCAAGGGCTGGGATGTCTTCAATTTCCGTACGGGATACGAATTCGACCGGTCACTGAAGCATTTTGAGTTCCTGACCGGCGCAACGCTTTTCCTGGGGATCGATAATATCCTGAACCGGAATTACGCGATGGCCAATTCCTACGAATACGACCCGACCAGCACCACCGGGGCCAATGTCCGGATCGTCAATGAACCGGGACGTTTCATGTACGCCAGTCTTTCCTACAAATTCTAAAAGGAGCTGATCATGATGGATTTTCTTTCAAAGGGTGGGTTTTTTATTTGGCCGATCTTGCTGTGTTCGATCATTTCAATCGCGGTCATTCTGGAGCGGGCCCTCTTTTTCCGGCGAACGCGGGTTCGGAACAAGAATCTTCCGGAGCGGACGCTGGCGCTTCTGAATGCGAAAAAACCGGCCGATGCGGCCACGCTCTGCGAGTCCGAAGGAAGTTTCCTCAGCCGCTTCCTTTCCGTAGGCCTCAAGGTAGCGGACCGCCCTGAGGAAGAAAAACAAAAGATCCTCCGCCGGGCCGGTTCCCGCGAGCTGGAAGCTGGAGAAAAATACCTCCGCGTTCTCTCGGTGATCGGCAGTATCTCAACGCTCCTGGGGCTTCTCGGGACCGTCACCGGAATGGTGCAGACGTTCCGCACGATCCAGGAAGCGGGAGGGATGGCCGATGTGACTGTGCTCGCCGGGGGCATTTGGGAAGCTTTGCTGACAACCGTGGCGGGCCTATGCGTCGCAATTCCGACACTGGTCTTTTTTCATTCGTTCGAAAGCCTTGTCGATGACCGGGCGATCCGAATGAAGAACGCGGCGTTTGATATTTTAAAGGTCCATTAAGGATCCCCGATGAGCTCCCTTGACTTTGAAAGACGGAAAAGACCCGGCCTTCAGCTGGACATGACGCCGCTGATCGACATGGTATTCCTGCTTCTGATCTTCTTTGTGCTTTCCTCCCAATTCGTTTCACACAAGGGATTTCCGGTCAAACTTCCCCAGGCGGCTCACGCTGTCACTCAAAAAGAGGAAAAACTGACGGTGGGGCTCCGGCAGAATGGAAAGATCTTCTTGAATGAAAAGGAAGTCCCGTTCGAAACGCTCAAGGAAGCCCTTGCCCAAACCCGGGCGAAATCCCTGACCCTCCACGCTGATCAAGGCGTTCCCCTCGGAACGGCGGTCAGGGTCATGGACGCCGCCCAAGAAGCGAAGATAAACGGCCTGGTGATCGCCACGCAGGTTGCTGATGATCAAAAACACCGCTAGCCTGCCAGCCTGTCTCCTGGTCTCCCTGATCGCCCACGCTGCCGTGATCAGCGCGGGACATTTCCACTTCACTCTCTCCCCCGTTCAAAAACCCATGGAAGTCGAGTTCAAAATACTCGAAGAGCTTCTCCCTGAACGTTACGAGCTGGAAAAAGAAAAAAAAGTGGAAGCCTTGGCCCCGGAGGAGTCGCCCGCCCTGGTCGAAGCGCCTGACGAGAAGCTAAAACAGTCTTTCCTCCGTTATCAGGACAGTATCAAGCAAAAGATCCAGGAGGAAAAAACCTACCCCCGGGCCGCCCTTCGGATCGGATATCAAGGGAATGCCCGGATCGCTTTCAAGGTACTTTCTTCCGGGCGCGTGGAAGATCTCCGTCTGATACGTTCATCGAAATTCAGATCGCTCGATCAGGAAGCGTTGGATGCGGTCCGGAGAGCCAGCCCCTTCCTTGCCTTTCCGAAAGAATTCGAGGAATCGGAGATCGAGATCGAAGTGGATATTATTTTTAAAATATCACGGAAGTAAGTAACCCGTCATCGGAGGAACTGGGGAGGCCGGAACGGTTTGATCCAGCTTCACCGAAAACGGATTTATCTCCTTACGAGCCAGGAAACGGCGCCTCAAAAAGGGACGGCCATGGAAAGAAGGATTGGATTTTCGAAAATCATTGACGGATAGGAATGATTACTATATAGTAATTCTATGGATTCTGAGCACGCGGAACTCAAAAAAAAGTTTTTCGATAAGTGCGCTGAAAAAGGGCTTAAAATCACCCCGCAACGCTCCCTTATTTTCGATGAACTTTCCAAAGCCAAGGACCATCCTACGTCTGACGCTATCTATCAGCGTGTTCGCAAAAGCTTGCCTAATATTTCTTTTGATACCGTTTACCGGACACTGTTGTCATTTACTGAGATAGGCATCGTGAGCCTCGTGGAAGGAACGGGCGAGCAGAAGCGCTTTGAGCCCAACCTGCACCGGCACCACCATTTTAGATGCATCAAATGCTATACAATTTATGATTTTGAGAACGATGCCTATGACAATATCGCCGTGCCTGACGCGGTGCGAAAACAAGGCGTCATTATCAATAAAAGGGTCGTGCTGGAAGGTATTTGCTCAAAGTGTAAGGGCAAATGAATATTTTTTTGCCCTTCGAGTAGGAATGATTACGATTTAGTAATTTAACCCCCATGACAATCAAAGGAGGTGGCAGATCGGAAAAATAAAACCTCAGGAGCGGCACGCCGCAAAGGATATAAAAAGAGAGACATCAACCTAAAGGAGAAAACGATCATGTCAAACGACAAGTACACATCCATTGTGAAGCTGGACTTCCAGTACGCGCACAGGTTTATGAATTATCCAGGAGAGGCAAGCTATCTTCATGGACATTCGGGATTACTAA
>CAZDVO010000019.1:0-33393 GCA_964508905.1 uncultured bacterium | reverse complement strand
GTACGCGCTGACGAGGGAAGAATACGAGGACCTTGCCGCTGCCGGGATCGACGGGTTGACGCTTTATCAGGAGACCTACGATGAGGCGATCTATGATCGGGTGCATCACGCAGGCCCCAAAAAGGATTATCGATTCAGGTTGGACGCGCCCGAGCGCGCGGCTCAGGGGGGCATGCGTTCTGTTAATATCGGCGCGCTGCTGGGGCTCGGCGATTGGAGGCAGGAGGCTTTCCGGATGGGGCTTCACGCGAAATATCTTCAGGACCGCTATCCGGAGGTCGAGATCGGGGCGTCGCTCCCTCGGCTCCGGCCGCATGCGGGGGATTTTAAGGAAGTCCAGGAAGTGACCGACCGGAATATCGCCCAGATCCTGGTGGCGCTCAGGCTTTTTCTGCCGAGGCTGGGGATCGCGCTTTCGACCCGGGAAAGTTCCGCATTGCGGGAGAATCTTTTCCCGCTCGGGGTGACGCGCATGTCGGCCGGGTCCACGACACGTGTCGGCGGGCACACGCTAAAGCCCCTGGAAGAAGAGAACACGCCTCAGTTCGAGATCTCGGATCCCCGGGATGTCGAAGCCATGAAGACCATGCTCCGTGCTAAGGGATATCAACCCGTGATGAAAGATTGGATGCAGCTCTGATGATGGACGCGTTCCGTGAGGATCTTCTCAAAAAACTCGGCGCAGCCAAGCTCGCGAAGATCGAGAAGGCCCGGGTCGGGATCGCGGGAGCGGGCGGCCTCGGATCGAATTGCGCGGCCTGTCTTGTGCGGGTCGGGTTTCATCACCTGACCATTGCCGACTTTGACAGGATCGATCCTTCGAACCTGGACCGGCAGTTCTATTTTGAAGATCAGGTTGGGATGGAAAAAGTGCAGGCTTTGAAGACCAATCTTCTCCGGATCAACCCGACGCTCGATCTCAGAATGCTTCCCGTCAAACTCGAATCCGGGAATATCCGCGAGATCTTCGCGGATTGCGACGTGGTCGTTGAGTGTTTGGACCGCGCCGAGGCCAAGCAGATGCTGGTCGCGGGGATCCTGCCGTTAGGGAAATTTATTGTGACCGCTTCCGGGCTCGGAGGATTCGGCGCCTCGGACGAGCTCCGGATCCATCGTTTGAAGTCCCATCTTGTTTTGATCGGGGATCTCGCGTCCGATATCGAAAAGTCGCCGGCGTTGTCGCCGCGCGTGAGCATTGCCGCGGCCAAGCAGGCGGATGTGGTCCTCGCATTTGTGGCGGGCACTGCCCCATGAACGAATGGCTTCAGGCCAAGGTCTTTGCCGGGTTTGCCGGCTGGAAGTCCGTTGCCTACCTCAAAGAGACGACTCCCAAGATCCTCCAATTTGAAGTGGAGGAGGCTGGTGGCGTCCGGCCTCTCTATCTTGCCTCCGTTATCTCCCGCGAGGAGAAGATGGCGTGGCAATCGTTCCAGGATGTGCTCGAGCACATGGCCGGACTCGCTCAGGGGGCTATGCGCGGATTTTTCGGGCTCGAGGTGCTCTCGGTCGATATCCAGGCGGGGATGCGCAGTTTTAATCCGAATGATTTTAGCCGCCTTCTCATCAATCATTCTAAAACGCTTGGCCCCGATCAAAAGGGCCTTATTCGTTATGGTCAGCTCTTCGCTTTGCTCCACTATCGCGCTCCGGCGGATTGGGGGAAGATCGAAGTGAAAACCCATGTGGAATTTCTGAACCCGGAGCCCGCTTCCACGGATGCCGGAGTGACCGAAGCCAGTGTTCGCGAGGCGTTGCTTGGCGGAGGGAGAGGTGCGAAGAAAAAGCCCGCTGGCGGGCTTTTTGAGAACGGTCTGAAGGATCTGGTGAAGGCGAGTGGGGGTGAGGGGAATGCCCTTTATCTGGTGCACGATCTGGGCCTTACACGGCTTTGGGATGCGTCCCATGATGCTCAGAGGCAACGCGTTCGAGCCTGGTTTGAAAAAGAGGGGAAATCCCGCGGGGGGCATCTTCCCGAGGTCTATTATTTCCATGCGGGCAACCTGGAGCTTATAAAAGGATAGCGATGTATCTTTTTTTCGATACGGAAACGACGGGACTTCCGAAAAGTTGGAAGGCGCCTGTGACGGATCTTGGGAATTGGCCGCATATCGTTCAGATCGCTTGGGCGATTTTTGATCAGGCTGGGGAAAAGGTCGGATTTCACGATCATTTGATCAAGCCGGAGGGTTTTACGATCCCCGAGAGCGCGACGGCGATCCACGGCATTAGCACGGAAAGAGCTTTGAAAGAAGGGCTTCCGATGGCTGAGGTCCTAAAAGAATTTTCCGCCGCCGTGGGTGATGCGACCCGTCTTGTCGCGCATAATTTTGATTTTGACGAAAAAATGGTGCGGGTCGAACTTTTACGGCAGGGAATGCCAGAAGTGTTCGGCAAGATCCCGAAGATCTGTACGATGAAAAGTTCAACCGCCTATTGCAAGATTCCCGGTCCGTATGGCGATAAATGGCCGAAACTCTCCGAGCTTCACATCAAGCTTTTCGAGGTGGATTTTGAGGACCAGCACAACGCGGCATCTGATGTGCTTTGCTGCGCCAAGTGCTTCTTCGAATTGCGCCGACGTGGGCTCATTTAAGGCTTTCCGGCCGTTTTCTCCCCAGTGACGCCGGTAGCTCCCCGTCCTTAGTTTCCCGATAAAAGCATTTACATTCCGCCCCTTCCGCTTCGGATATGTTAAATTGTATATTGTTAACAGGTTGACAAATTTAGAATTTACGTCTACCATTTTGATAAATATTTTAAAAGAATTCAGGAGGGGGCATGAAAAAAGCGGCTGAAAGTCAAAAGGATCAGCGGACGGATTATTACTGGAATCAGGTCCGTAAACACGGAGTTCGCTATGAGGGGTTTAACTGGCCTTTGACGGAACTGATCTTCAGCCTTATTTATACTCACGATATCCTCCTGTCCCATTTCCATAAGGAGTTATCCAAGTTTGATGTTTCTCCCTCGGTTTCGAATATCCTCGGCATTCTGAAACATATCGAGGGAGGGGCCTGCACCCAGCAGCAATTAAGCAGCCTCCTTCTCGTGAGCCGTGCGAATATCACGAAAATGATCGACGGGTTGGAAAAACGGGGGCTTGTGACGCGTAATTTTTTAAAGGCAGACCGCCGTGCGAGGATCATTAAGCTGACCTCTGCCGGGGAGGCTCTTGTTGAGCGGTTGATCCCGAATCACAATAAATGCATTGCCCGGATCACGGCAGGGCTCAAAAAAAACGAAGTGACACTTTTAAGCGAATTGTTAAAGAAATTCAGAACAAGCATTGTTGCTGACGGAGAATGAAATGGAAAGCGTGAGCGTACGAGAAGCCTCAAGGCATGATGGGGATCCTTATTTGAGCGCAAGATCGCGAGAGCGTGGCATCAAGAGACGATGGGGATCCGTGCTGGAAAGCTGTTTTTTGATCATCTCTCTGGCCTTATCCGGTTGCGGCCATCAGGGGGCACCTGCGGGGCAAGGGGCGGAGGTTGCGGTAGTGACCCTTAATCCAGAGAAAGTGACGATCACGACGGAATTACCAGGGCGTACGGCGCCATTTCTTGTGGCGGAGATCCGTCCTCAGGTCAATGGCCTTATCCAGAAGCGTCTTTTTACAGAAGGGGCCGAGATCAAAGCGGGGCAGGAGCTTTACCAGATCGATCCGGCTCCGTTCCAGGCGGCCGTCGATAGAGCCCAGGCACATTTGCCCGCTCTCAAGTTTCGGGCGGATCGTTATAAAGAAGCCTTGGTGGATAAAGCGGTTAGCCAGCAAGACTTTGATGACGCGGACGCCGCTCTCAAGCAGGTTGAGGCTGAGTTGAAAACAGCCCGGATCAATCTTGATTACACCCGTATTGTTTCGCCGATTTCCGGGCGTATTGGGGCATCCACGGTGACCGAGGGTGCCATTGTGACGGCGTATCAACCCAAGGCTTTGGCCACCGTTCAGCAGTTGGATCCGATCTATGTGGATATCCCCGAGTCGACAACGGAATTGTTGCGTTTTCAACGGCATCTTAAGGTGGGACGCCTTGATTATGATGAAGCGAATCAGAACAAGGTCAGACTTACTTTGGCGGATGGGACTCCGTACGCGGAGGAGGGGGTTCTTGAATTTAAAGATGTTACGGTGGATCCGACCACGGGGTCGGTGATTTTGCGCGCTGTTTTCCCGAATCCCGAAGGCATCCTTCTTCCGGGCATGTTTGTTCGGGCCGTGATCACGGAAGGTGTTTATGAACAAGCGCTTCTTGTGCCGCAGCAGGGTGTTGCGCGCACCCCGAAAGGGGAACCTTACGCGTTGATTGTGGATGGTGAGAGCAAGGTTCAACAACGGATGCTCACACTGGATCGGGCGATTAAAGATAAATGGCTGGTGTTATCGGGGCTTGAACCGGGGGCGCAAGTGATCGTGGAAGGTCTTCAAAAGGTAAAACCCGGTATTTTTGTGAAAGCCGTGCCTTTTGAAGGCGGAACCGGAGAAGGTTCTGCTGAAAAAAAGCCTGGGTCGAATATAAATTAAACGGGACAATCCCATGTTGTCGAAATTTTTCCTTGATCGGCCGGTTTTTGCTTGGGTTATCGCCATTATTCTCATGGTATTGGGAGTGTTGGCCATCACCCAATTGCCGATTGCCCAATACCCACCTATTGCTCCGCCTTCCATTGCCATTTCCTCATATTATCCAGGGGCTTCGGCCGAGACCGTGGAGAATACCGTGACCCAGATTATCGAGCAGAAGATGACCGGATTTGAGGATCTGATCTATATGTCCGCCAAAAGCGATTCGGCGGGGGCCTCCCGTATTGAGTTGACCTTTCGCGCCGGGACCGATCCGGATCTCGCCTGGTCGAAGGTCCAGAACAAACTCCAGCTCGCTATGGCCAGTTTGCCTGAAGTGGTCCAACGTTCCGGGGTTATGGTCAGCAAAGCGACGCGAAATTATCTGATCATTGTCGGATTGATCTCCGAGGACGGAAGCATGGACGGGAAAGACCTTCGGGATTATGCCCAGTCCAATTTGGAGAAAGTTCTGGCGCGAGTTCCGGGAGTCGGTGAAGTCGAGACTTTTGGAACGCAGTATTCGATGCGTGTTTGGTTGGATCTCGATAAACTGACCGATTATAACCTGACCGTGTCCGACATCGTTACGGCGGTGCGAGCCTACAATGTGGAGGTGTCTTCCGGACAATTCGGCGGGCTTCCGGCTGTGGAAGGACAACGGTTGAACGCTTCGATCATCGTTCAGAACCTGCTTCAAACCCCTGAAGAATTTGCGGCGATCCCGCTCCGAACCAATCCTGATGGATCCATTGTCCGGATCAAAGATGTTGGCCGGACTGAACTAGGGACGGAATCTTACGATATCGAAGCTATGCAGAACGGGAAGCCTGCTGCGGCTTTGGCTATCCGGCAAGCTCCGGGAGCGAATGCCCTGGATACGGCGGATGCGGTCAAGTCGAAGATGAAGGAGATGAGCCAGTATTTTCCTTCGGGGATGAAGGTGGTCTATCCATACGATACCACCCCGTTTGTGGAGGTGGCCATTGACGAAGTCGTGAAGACGCTCTTCGAAGCGATCTTGCTCGTCTTTCTTATCATGTATCTTTTTATGGGAAACATCCGGGCGACCTTGATCCCCACGATCGCGGTTCCTGTGGTGCTTCTCGGAACTTTTGCGGCGCTAAGCTTTTTCGGATTTTCCATCAACATGCTGACCATGTTCGCCATGGTCCTCGCGATCGGTTTATTGGTGGATGATGCGATCGTTGTCGTGGAGAACGTAGAGCGAATTATGGCTGAAGAAGGGCTTCCCCCTCGCGAGGCCACAGCCAAGTCGATGGACCAGATCACGAGCGCCCTGATCGGGATCGGGTTGGTGCTTGCCGCCGTATTTGGGCCTATGGCTTTTTTCTCAGGATCGACCGGGGTTATCTATCGGCAGTTTTCCGTGACGATTATCACCTCCATGTTGTTATCGGTGGTTGTCGCTTTGGTTCTGACGCCGGTCCTTTGCGCGTCACTGCTCAAGCCGGTTCCCAAGGGGCACGAACCGGCGGAAAATGCGGTCTGGTTCCTTCGGCCGTTCTTTCTATGGTTTGATAAGCATTTTTTCAAGATCAGGGATGGATATCTTAAGGTGGTGGGGCATTCTTTGGCTAAAAAGCTGAGATATCTGTTCCTCTATATCGGTATTCTCGGAGTGATCTGTTTTCTGTTCTTAAGGCTACCGACAGGATATCTTCCGGATGAAGACCAGGGGATATTGTTGACACAAGTCCTGATGCCGACGGGTGCCACATTGGAGCAGACCAAAGCCATTGAAAGTGAGATCCAACGTTATTTCCAGGAAAATGAAAAGGGAACCGTGGAATCTTGCATGACGATCGCCGGAATGGGGTTTTCCGGAAGGGCTCAAAACAACGGGATGGTGTTCGTCAAACTGAAGGACTGGAAATTCCGACATCGGAAAGATCAAAGAGCGAAGGCGATCGCAGGAAGAGCGATGCGTTATTTTTCGTCGAATCGCAAGGCTCTGATCTTTGTTTTTCCGCCGCCTGCGGTTATTGAACTCGGCAATGCCCAAGGTGTGGATTTTGAATTAGTGGATCGTGGCGGTCTCGGCCACGCGGCTCTGATGAACGCGCGCAACCAACTCCTCGGCATGGCGGCACAGGACAAGCGACTCGCGCGTGTGCGTCCCAACGGAATGGAGGATGTCCCTCAATTTCGAGTGGATGTGGATTGGGAAAAAGCGGGGGCTTTGGGCTTGCCGATCAGTGCGGTTCACAATGCCATTTCGGCGGCCTTTGGCGGCGCCTATGCCAATGATTTTATTCAATCGGGGAGGGTCAAGCGGGTCTATGTTCAGGCGGAAGCATCGGATCGTATGCTTCCCAAAGATCTCGATAAGATTTATGTGCGCAATGAGTCCGGGAAAATGACGCCTTTTTCATCGTTTGCTTCAACGCGGTGGACCTCCGGGTCTCCTCAGCTGGAACGCTTCAACGGATTCTCCTCGCTGAATATCTGGGCGGAACCCGCTCCTGGCCGGAGCTCCGGGGAAGCCATGAAGGCTATGGAAGAACTCTCCTCAAAACTTCCGAAAGGGTTCGGTTATGATTGGGCGGGCCTTTCTTATCAGGAGCGGATGGCCACAGCGCAAGGACCGCTTCTTTACGCCTTTTCCATCCTGGTCATTTTTCTTTGCGTGGCGGCCCTCTATGAGAGTTGGAGCATTCCCTTCGTTAACCTGTTGATGCTGCCTCTAGGTGTTTTCGGAGCTCTGGCCGCGACTTATTTTCGGGGGTTCCCCAATGACGTGTATTTTCAGATCGGATTTCTCACGACCATGGGGCTTTCGACCAAGAATGCCATTTTGATCATCCAGTTCATTAAGGAGCAAATGTCGCAAGGGATGGGACTTGTTGAATCGACTCTGGCCGCGGTGAAGATCCGGTTCCGGCCTGTGATCATGACGTCGCTGGCATTCTTTTTCGGGACGTTGCCATTGGCTACCGCCACCGGGGCGGGCGCCGGAGCCATGAATGCTATTGGGACGGCGGTCACCGGAGGGATGATCTCCGCGACATTCATCGACCTTATTTTTATCCCGCTCTTTTTCGTGGTGATATCCCGCTTTTTTGGAAAACGGCGTTCTCCCGCGTTGAACGCGCCGCTTGCTACGGAGCAACACCCATGAAACGACTTGTGGCCTTGGTTTTGGCGTTGGGTGTGGTGGGAAGCGGCTGCACGATGGCCCACAAATACAAACGTCCGAGCGCCCCGATCCCGGGGCAGTGGCCGACCGGCGACGCTTATCTTGGCGCGCAGTCTCAGGCCGTCTCTTCCAACGTCATGCAATTGAAGTGGCAGGAATTTTTCACCGATCCCAAACTGAAAAAAATCATTGAAATGGCTCTCAATAACAATCGGGATCTGCGTCTTGCCGCGCTGCATGTTGAAAGGGCGCGCGGCTTGTACGGGATCCAGCGAGCGGAATTGCTTCCGGTCATTAATGGAGATGCCGGGGGCGGAGAGCAACAATCATCGGCGGACCTTATCGCTCCTGGGGCAAAGAGAACATCCAAGGCCTATGAAGTGAATCTTGGTGTGACGGCCTGGGAGATCGATTTTTTCGGCCGTATCCGAAGTCTTGAAAAACAGGCGTTAGAAGAATATTTGGATACGGAGCAGGCCCGGTGTAGCGCGCAGATCTCTTTGATATCCTCCGTCGCGAATGCGTATCTGGCTTTTGCGGCGGATCGGGAGAATCTTGTCTTGGCGGAGAATACGTTCAAGAGCCAGACGTCCTCCTATAACATGGTTAAGCGCCAATATGAGCTTGGTGTTGCGACCAAACTGGACTTGCATCGGGCCCAAACGCCTGTCGAGATCGCCCGCCGCGATATGGCACGCTATCAACAGCTTGTCGCGCAGGATCAGAACGCTTTAGATCTTTTGGCCGGTGCTCCTGTACCTAAGGAGCTTCTCTCGTCCGATCTCGCGAGCATCAAACCGACCCAGGCGATTACTTCAGGGCTTTCATCCGAGGTGCTTCTCAACAGGCCGGATATTCTGGCGGCTGAGCATCAGCTTCGAGGGGCCTATGCCAATATCGGCGCGGCCCGGGCTGCTTTTTTTCCGCGTATTTCGCTGACCACGACCTTGGGTTCCGCAAGCAGTGATCTTTCGGGACTTTTCAAGGCGGGCACGGCCACATGGCTCTATGCGCCGCAGTTGGTGATGCCAATCTTTGATGCCAGAACCTGGTCGGCTTATAAGGTCAGTAAAGCGGATCGCGATATCGCGCTGACCAAATATGAGAAAACCATTCAGACGGCGTTTAAGGAAGTCGCGGACGCCCTTGCGGTGAATGGCACTGTGGAGAAACGTGTGGTAGCTCAAAAAGCTCTTGTGGAGACGGTTTCCGAGACTTATCGCCTGTCAAAATCCCGATACACCATGGGGATCGATAGTTATCTGGGGGTTCTCGATGCCGAGCGCTCCCTTTTTGCGGCGCAGCAGGCGCTGGTCTATCTTCGTCAGGAGAAACTTGCTAACCAGATCCATCTTTACGCGGTCTTGGGTGGGGGCGGGGAAGATTTGGAAGCGGGGAAAAGGTCGGAAAAAACTTCTTTTACAAAGAAGCTCCTCCATTTTCTGCACATTTAGTTTCCCCCAAGCGGGTTTAAATTTCAGGGAAGATCTTTTTGAAAGGCGTTGGGAGTTCGGACCGGAAGGTCAGGGATTCTCCCGTTGCGGGGTGCGTGAACGCGAGCAGAAAGGCGTGAAGCGCCAGGCGACGGAAGGGATCGGAGCGGGCGCCGTATTTCTCATCCCCCATAATGGGGTGACCAATCCCCGCGAGATGGACTCGGATCTGGTTCTTCCGGCCGGTTTCGAGAGTGACCTCCAGCAGCGCGTACCCGCCATTTTCCTCCACGACCCGGTAATGCGTGACGGCATACTGCGCTTCCGGATGGCTTCGTGAAACCGTGTAAATGCGCCTAAAATCATCCTCCCGCAGATAATTCTCGATCGTTCCCGCCTTTTCTTCCGGCGTGCCTTCCGTGATGGCGTAGTATTTTTTCGTGACGTTCCGCCAATCTCCTTGGAGCGCGCGCTTGGTCACATCATTCTTCGCGAAAACGATCAGGCCCGAGGCATCCCGGTCAAGGCGATGCACGATATAAACGCGCCCGCGTCCGTCCTGGGACCGGGAACGCGTGTATTCGGTGAGCATGAAATAGAGCGTGGCTTCTTTTTCGCGCTCGGTCCCCATCGTCAGGAGCCCCGCCGGTTTTTCCACGACGAGGAGGTCTTCATCTTCGTGAACGATCTTAATCCCTAACTGGGACTTGGACCGTTCGGCGGAGGCGCGCTCCTTGCCTAAGATCTCGACCTGGTCACCGGCCTTCAGGGGATGTTTGTACCAGGTGACCTCATGGCCATTCACATGGACGGAACCGAATTTGAGGATCTGCTTGATCTTCGTTTTCTTGAAGTCCTTGAGGGCCGAGAAGAGAAAATCCTGGAGCGGCATGCCCTCCGGAACGGAGAAACGTCTCACGCCTTATCCCAGGATGCGGGTGATAAAAAATCCCGGGAAAATACCCACGGCCAGTACGCCTAGGAGCAGAACCCAAAAGACCGCCAACAAAGTTTTCGACGGTGCCGCGAAAGCGGGGCCCGTGGCCGGGGTCAGGTACATGAGCCGGATGATCCGGAAATAGTAATAGGCGGCCACGATGCTGTTCACACCGGCTACGATCGCCAGGGTGATGGCCTGCCCCTGGATCGCGGCGGCAAAGACATAATACTTTCCGATAAATCCGGCAAGAGGCGGCAAACCGGCCAGCGATAACAAGAAAACTGTCATGAGGGCTGCGGCCATGGGGGAGCGCTGGGAAAGCCCCGCATAGGAATCAAGGGCGTCACTTTGGGTTTCTTCGCCAACGAAGGTGACGACCGCGAATGCGCCGAGATTCGTTAAGAGATACGTGACGAGATAGATCAGTACCGCGTCCCGGCCCAGATGAGAGAAGATGGCAAGGCCCATCAGGATGTAACCGGCCTGGGCGATACTGGAGTAAGCAAGAAAGCGTTTGATATTCGTTTGGGACACCGCCGTGATATTGCCGACCGTCATGGTCAGGATCGACAGGATCACGAGGATGGGGCCCCATGCCTCCAGGAAATTGCCGAAAGCCGTGTCGAGCACACGCGTGAGAACCGCGAAGCCGAGCGCCTTCGGGGCGACGGTCAGGAACGCGGTGACGGGGGTCGGGGCGCCTTCATAAACGTCGGGAGCCCACATATGAAAGGGGGCCATCGAGATCTTGAATCCGAGTCCGGCGAAAAAGAAAAGGACGGAGACTATCGCGACGGGTTTAAACGATAATGGAAAAAGGGCTTTGGCGATCGCCGGGAGCTCCAGCGATCCCGCCGCGCCGTAGAGAAGCGACATCCCATAGAGCATGATTGCCGAGCACACGCTCCCAAAGAGAAGATATTTGACGGCAGATTCTTTCGATCTCGGGTTGTCTTTAAGAAAACCCACCAGGAGGTACGAGATCAGCGAAACGGACTCCACACTTAGAAAGATCATCAGAAGATTATTTGCCGCCGCCACGAGGGTCAGCGCGAAGGCCATAAAGAGGAACAGACCGTAGAATTCGCCTTCGTAACGGTTCTTCACGGGACGGTAGCCGAACGTAAGGAGGAGCGTGATGGCGACTGAAGCGAGGGCTAAGTAACGGAAGAAATGCGCGAAAGTATCCAGATGGAACATCCCGAAGAAAAGGGGCATCGTCTGGGCCGGTGTTCTGATGAGCGAGAATGCCAGGACCAGGACGAGGAGCGAGAATTGCCCCACCCGCTTTTTGTTCTTCACGAAGAAATCTAGCGTGAAAGCGGTGAACGCGCCTCCCAGGAGGATCAATTCCGGAACGAAGTATTTCAGGCTTTCAAGAGCGTTCATGCTGTTAGACCTTTATGACCTTGAGCAAACCATCGAGTGTCGGGATCATGTAATCCAGGATGATGCGCGGATAAAGACCGATCCCCAGAATGAAGACCATGAGCGGGACAAGCGTCAGGACCTCCGGCAACTTGATATCCGGAAGCGTCGCCCATTTCGGGTTCAGTTTTCCGAGGAGTACGCGCTGGATCATATACAGTAAATACGCCGCCGCGAGAATGATCCCGATCGTGGCGAGTGCCGTCATGGGTTTTGAATATTGATAAGAACCGAGCATGACCAGGAATTCGCTGATGAAACCACTCAAGGCCGGAAGCCCGAGTGATGCGAGCGCGAAAAAGGTCAAGAATCCGGCGTAGCCCGGCATCCGTGCACCGAGGCCGCCGAAATCGTTGAGGTCGCGTGTGTGGGCCCGGTCGTAGATCACGCCGACGAGCAAGAAGAGGCCGCCGGTGATCGTGCCGTGCGTGAACATCTGGAGCATCGCGCCTCGGAAACCGTTCGCGTTCAAGGCCGCGAGACCCAGGAGAACGAATCCCATGTGGCTGACGCTGGAGTAGGCGACCATCTTTTTAAAATCCGTCTGTGCCAGCGCGACAAAACCGCCATACACGATGCCGATGACCGCGAGAACGCCCATTGCCGGCTGGAACCAGTGTGTGGCCTCAGGGAAAAGGGGATAGCTGAAACGTAAGAAACCGTAGGTGCCCATTTTGAGCAGGACGCCTGCCAGGATCACGCTGATCGGTGTGGGCGCTTCCACGTGAGCGTCCGGTAGCCAGGTGTGGAACGGGAAGATCGGCACCTTGATCGCGAAGCCGAGGAAGAACGCCATAAAAACGATCTGCTGGAAAAGCAGGCTGCGCGGCATGCCCACGAGCTGGGTCATGTCGAAGGTGTGCGGCGCTGCGGTGAAGTAAACGGCAAGGATCCCGAGGAGCATAAAAAGGCTGCCCGCGAGCGTATAAAGGAAGAACTTGATCGCGGCGTATTCCCGGCGCGGGCCGCCCCAGATCCCGATCAGGAAATACATGGGGACAAGAACGACTTCCCAGAGCACATAGAACAGGAAAAGGTCCAGCGCGAGGAAGGTCCCCATCATGCCGGTTTCAAGCAGAAGGAACAGGAAATAATATTCCTTTTCACGGCCGCCTTTGACGCGGACATGAGGGAATGAGTTGTAGCAGGCGATAAGGGAGATGAGCGCGGTGAGGAAGACCATCGGGAAGCTGATGCCGTCCGTGCCGAGGAGATACTGCACGCCAAATTGAGGGATCCACTCGACCCGTTCGACCATTTGGAATCCGGCTTGACCCGGTTGGAAGAGGGTGAGGGCATAGCAGACGAATCCGGTCATGATGGCGGTTGTCCCGAGCGCAATCCAACGGATCCAATGGCTCAGGCTTTTCGGGACGAAAAGCACAGCGACGGCGCCGATCAGCGGCGTAAAGATGATCCAGGAAAGAATGTGAGATGTCATAATGACTCCTTTTGAGCATGAAGAGCGACTAACAAAATTTTGTCATTGCGAGGAAAGCGAAGCAATCTCAGGGATCGCCGCGCCCCTTTGAGGCTCGCGATGACAGTTAGAAACTCTAGGCTAATTTTAATTCCCAAACGAGAAAAACGATCAATACGAGAAAAACGATCAACAGATAGTTCTGCACGAATCCCGTCTGGATCCGCTTCGTGAACGAATTCAGGAAATAAACGAGCGTGCCCATAAAATTCACAAGGGCGTCCACGATGTATGTATCGATCCACTGTTTGACGTTGCTGATGAAAACGGTGGCGTGCCCCGTCCCGTTCACGGCGCCGTCGACCACCGAAGCATCAAAACGGAAAAGCTTGCGGCCAAGCACCTGGAAAGGTTTCACGATAAAACGTGCGTAGATCTCATCAAAATAGAACTTGTTGAAAGAAAGCTTGTAGAGGGTCGGGAAAGTCCGGGCTACATGCTCGGCCCAAACCGGTTTTTTGAGGTAGATCACGCCTGCCAGCGCGATGCCCGTGACGGCCGCGGCGACCGAGCAGGCCATGACGAAAGCCGAGGGTTCATATTCCGGGTGATGGATCATGTGCGCGATGAACTTTTGGAACCAATGATGCATCCACGGAGATCCCGGAATGCCGAGCAGCATCGTCCCGATTGCCAGGAGCCAAAGCGGGAGTGTCATGACCGCGGGGGATTCATGAGCGTGGACCTTGGAATTCCGCGGCGCGCCGAAGAAGGTCAGAAAGATCAGCCGGAACATATAGAAGGCGGTCATAAAAGCGCTGAGAAGCAGGATCCAAAAAACCAAGATGTGGCCGGAGGCATACGCTGTGAGCAGGATCTCATCCTTGCTCCAGAATCCCGAAAAGGGCGGGATGCCCGAGAGGGCCAAACTGGCGACGATAAACGTGATCGCGGTATGCGGCATTTTCTTAAAAAGGCCGCCCATCTCTCCGATGTGTTGCACGTGCGTTCCATGGATCACGCTTCCGGCGCCCATGAAGAGCAGGGCTTTGAAGAAAGCGTGTGTGATCAAATGAAACGTGCCGGCACTTAATCCCGAGAGGCCCATCGCGGTGACCATGTAGCCCAGCTGGGAGATCGTGGAATAAGCGAGGACGCGTTTGATGTCGGTTTGCGTGAGCGCGATAAAGGCCGCCATGAACGCGGTGATCGTCCCGATCGTGGTGATGACCGGAAGAATGTTCGGAACCGCCATGCAAAGGGGGAACGAACGGGCCACGAGGAAAACGCCGGCCGCGACCATCGTGGCGGCGTGGATCAGCGCGCTCACAGGGGTCGGGCCTTCCATCGCGTCCGGGAGCCATACGTGGAGCGGGAATTGAGCGGACTTACCGACCGTGCCGCAGAAGATCAGAAGGCCGGCCATGGCAAGCAGTCCCGTATTCATCGCCGTATGGCCTCCGTGAACGGTCGCCATCAACGTATTCAGCTGCGCGAAGTTGAGCGTGCCGGTCACCACGAAAAGCGTCAGGATCCCGAGCAGAAAACCGATGTCGCCGATCCGGGTGGTCAAAAAGGCCTTCTTACAGGCATTCGCCGCGGAATCCTTGACGAAGTGGAAACCGATCAAAAGGTACGAGCAAAGCCCCATGATCTCCCACGCCATGAAAAAGAGGAGATAGTTGTCTGAGATCACGAGGGTGAGCATGGCCGCCATGAAAAGCGAGACATAGGCGAAGAAGCGGCTGTAACGCGGGTCGCCGTGCATGTAGCCCATCGCGTAGACCTGGATGAGCGTTCCCACGATCGTGACCATGAAAAGGAGCGATGCCGAGAGCGGGTCCATCGAATAGCCGAATTGGAGCGGGGTGGTTCCGAGCACGACCCAGGTCGCCTGGTGGGCGAAATGCGCGCCATGAAAAACGGCCCAGCAAACGGGGAGCGCGATGGCGCAGGCGGCAACACTTGTGGCTAGCGAGAGCCACGCCGCGCGGTGCTTCATGAAACGTCCCAAAAGGATATTGATGACGAAAGCGATGAAGGGCAGGATCGGGACGAGAATGATCTGATCGGCGGTTACCATTTCAGTAAATGAACCTCATCGGTATGGATCGTCCGGCGGACCCGGTAAAGGGCCAGGACGATCGCCAGGCCCACGGCCGCGGCGGTCGCGGCAAGGGCGATCACAAAAAGAGCAAAGATCTGTCCCGTCTCGGGGGACAGGGACGTGTATTTGGAAAAGGCGATCAGGTTGATATTGGCGGCATTGATCATCAGTTCGATCGAGATCAGGATCCCGATGATGTTGCGGCGAACGAGCGCGCCATAGACACCGATCGCGAAAAGGAGCAGTGAAAAGATCAAGATATGCGTTAACGGGATCATGCTTGCCCCGTTAGAGATAGGAAGCGCTTCAGCCGGTTTTTTAAGTAACGTTTACCCATACCTGTTTTTAAATACCTTTCTCTGGCTACGGCATCATTAATAATCACGCAAGCTTCGTAATAAATTATTACAAAAGGTCCACGCCCTTTTGTGGAAGCGACCTTATTTAGTCCGTGTTCTCTGAAGCGCTTCCGTAAATCTTTCGTAAAACCTGTATACATTTTGCCATCTTTTTGGCTTTGAAGAACATAAGTGTAAAACATCAATCACCAATCTCTAACGGGGTAAATCCTCCGGCTTATCCTGCTTCGCGATGATCACCGCGCCGATCAGTGCCGCGATAAGAACGATCGAGATGACCTCGAAGGGGAAGACATAAGTTCCCATCAACGCTTGGCCGAGACTCATCACCGAAGTTTTAGCTTTAAGTGCCGCTTGGCTGATCGGCCAAGGGGTTTTGACGATCAGCGTCCCCAGGAGCGTTACAAAACCAAGACCGCCGAGGATCGCGAACGGGCTTTGCGAATTATTCTGCCGTACCGTTTTGCCCGCCAGGTGCTCGGTCAACATCACCGCGAAGATCACGAGGGTGATCACCCCGCCGACATAAAGGAGGATCTGGACGGCCGCGAGATATTCCGCGTGAAGCGCGATATAAATGACGGCGGTCCCGATCAACGCGCCGGCAAGGCATAACGCGCAATGAAAAAGGTTCCGGAGCGTGACCACGCCCAGGGCAAAGACGAGGACCGCGGCCATGACGGCATAAATCCCGAATTTTACAAAAAGGCTCAGTATTTCCATAGTTGTCTCTTCTCAGTAACTGTGATGACTTCTCAGCGGAAGACGCTCTTCGAGCGTCTTCCGCTGAAGGTGCGACTAATCCGCCAACGTGTACTGGCGCTTGTCCGGCACGAAGGTCCGGTTCAACTTTACAAGGATCCAAAGAACGATCGCCAGGATCCCGAGCGACGCGATCCATCCCACGACCGGCGATGTGAAATACCACAGGGCCGCGAGGAGGATATTGACCAAGGTCAACGGAAGCAAGAATTTCCAGGCAAAGCTCATCAGGTGGTCCACCCGGAAGCGCGGGAACGTGCCGCGGAACCAGATCATGACGCAGATGAGGATGAACGTTTTGACGAAGAACCAGATCCAGGACGGCAGGATCGGTCCTTGCCAGCCGCCCAGGAACAGGGTGGCCGCGATCCCACAAAGGGTGAACGCGTTCATGTACTCGGCCATATAAAAGAGAGCGAACTTCATGCCGCTGTATTCCGTATGAAAACCGGCGACGAGCTCCGACTCCGCTTCAGGAAGGTCGAACGGTGGCCGGTTGCATTCCGCGGTCGCGCAAAGGAAAAAGACGATGAATCCGATGATACCCCACGGCGTGAAGATGAACCAGTCAAGGCCATGGTTTCCGGCTTGCGTGAGAACGATCGAATTGGTCGAGAGGCTCTGACTCATCATGATCGCCGGAACGACGGCGAGCGTCATCGGGACTTCATACGAGATCATTTGCGCCGCGGTGCGCATGCCGCCCAAAAGGGAATACTTGTTCCGCGAGGCCCAGCTCCCCATGAAGATCGGGAGGATAGTGATCGACGAGACCGCGATGAAATAAAGAAGGCCGATATTGAGATCGACCGCGGTCATCTTCTCGCCGAAGGGGACGACCACAAAGATCATGAGCGCCGGAACCACGGTAACGATCGGCGCAAGCAGGTGCACGATCTTGTCGGCGTTGGCCGGGACGATATCTTCCTTGGTGAACATCTTGATCCCGTCAGCGATCGGCTGAAGGAGGCCCCACTTCCCGACGCGGTTCGGCCCGTAGCGGTTCTGGATGCGGCCGATCAGTTTCCGTTCAAGAAGCGTCAGGTACATCATGATGACCGGCCCGAGGCAGAGGATCACAACGCCGCTGATCACGATCGACGCGAGCATCACAATCCAATCGGGGAGGAAATGGCCGAGCAGGGTCAGGATCCAATCCTTGGCCGTAACGAAGATCATGTTCAAGAAGGATAGAAGCTGGCTCATGATTGAGGCCCTTGGGGCGCAGCCGCCTGAGCTGCAGCCTTTTTCTTTTCTTCCGCGGCCTTGCGCTTTTGATCGATCCCGGCGGCCAAGGTTGGACGGACTTGCTGAAAGTAACTGTTAGGTTTCGCGAGCGCTTCTTTCCCGCGGAGGAGGCCCTTTTGCCGTTCCGTGGCCGTGACCTCGAACGCGTGGTCCATAAAAATGGAATCGAAAGGACAGACGTCTTCGCACATGCCGCAATTCATACAGAGGCCGTAATCAATATCGAAGACGGCCGGTTTGCGCGCGGGTTTGCCGGCGGCATCGGTCGCCATTTCAATGTGAATGCATTTCGTCGGGCATTCGCGTTCACAGATCCCGCACGCGACGCAGCGGAGTTTCTCCGGCGTCTCATCGTAGACGAGGAAGGGAAAATTCCGGAAATTCTCGATCTCTTTTTCGCGCTCTTCGGGATATTGGACTGTGAAGATGCCGCCTTCGTTCGGCTTACGGTAATAAGAGGTCAGGAAATTCTTGAGCGTGACCATCATTCCCTTGAAAACACCCCATCCGAACGGCGTCATCGGTCGGTCTCCCCAAGGACGATATCAATGCTGCCCAGGATGATGATCGCGTCCGCGATCTTCTGGCCGAGGCACATCTCCTCCAGTACCGTCAAGTTGATCAGGGAAGGGGCCCTCACGTGATAGCGCCACGGTTGCGGTGTCCCATCGCTTACAACGTAATAGCCGAGTTCCCCCTTCGGGGATTCCACGCGGGCGTAGGCTTCTCCCACGGGTGGCTTGAGATTGCGTGGCATTTTGAGAAAGGGAACGGCCTTCTTATGGAGGATCTCTCCTTGCGGGAGTTTGGCCAGGGCTTGATCAAGGATCTTTAAACTCTCCCGGATCTCTAGCATGCGGACATAGAAACGATCATACACATCGCCCTTTTGACCGAGCGGGATCTTGAAGTCGAAACGATTGTAAATGCTGTAGCCGTCCACCTTCCGGATGTCGTAATTGACGCCGGAAGCGCGAAGGACCGGGCCCGTGAGCCCCGCGTTCGTCGCGGTCGCGCCGGAAAGAATGCCGACATTCTGGCAGCGCATGCAAAGGATCTCGTTCTTGGAAAGCAGGGCTTCGAATTCCTTGAGGAACGCGGGGAACTTGGCGACGATATGGCGGATCTCGGCGAGATGCGCGTCCGTCAGGTCGCGTTTGACGCCGCCGAAGCGGAAATAATTGCACATGAGGCGCGATCCCGTGATCGATTCAAAAAGATCGAGGATGCGTTCCCGCTCCCGGAAAGCGTAAAGGAGCGGCGTGAAAAAGGCGCCGAGGTCGTTGAGCATGAATCCGATGACGGTGATGTGATTCACGATGCGCGCGAGTTCCGCCATGATAACGCGAATATATTCCGCGCGTTCCGGGACCTCAAGCCCTGCGAGTTTTTCGACCGCGAGCGCGTAACCGAAGTTGTTCGCGAGAGCGTTCACGTAATCGAGGCGGTCTGTATACGGCATGATGGCCGCGTAGGGGAGGTTCTCGGCGATCTGTTCATGGTTCCGGTGAAGATATCCGAATACCGGTTTCAGCCCGAAGATCTTTTCACCCTCAAGCTGGACGGTCATGCGGAAAACGCCGTGGGTCGACGGATGCTGGGGCCCGAAATTGACCTCAAGCAGTGATGCATTCTCTGTGTTTTTTATTTCAAGCATATTCGGCATAATTTTTTTGAGAACCTAACAGATGTCTTTAGGTCAATGCTCAACGGACAACGCGCAACGTAAGAGCTCGAAACGAATTCGTTGCGCATTGCGCGTAATACGTTGAACTAGTTCCTCGGTTTGACAGCTTTTTCGGCTATCGCGCGCTGGCCGGAGGCCTCGAGCGCTTTGGCTTTTTCCTTCATCGCCGCGGGGATCTTGATCCCGTGGGCCTCAAGCCACGCGATATCCGCGGCTTCGAGTACTTCCGCATCTTCTTGCTGATAATCTTTGCGCAGCGGGAAACCCTGGAAGCCTTCCCACATAAAAAGACGCCTCGGGTCCGGATGGCCCTCATAGACAATGCCGAAAGTATCAAAAGCTTCGCGCTCCTGAAGTTCGGCGCTGCGATAGACCGATACGAGGGAAGGGACCTTCGGATGATTCTTTTGAACGCGGACGCGAAGCGTGACGGGCCCGCGTTTTTGCGCCATCGAATACAGATGGTAAACGGATTCGAGATAGCTGAGGTAATCCGCGCCCGTGACGGACGAGAGATAATCCAGCATGAATTTTGGACTTTCCTTCAGGAAAAGCGCGACGCGCGTGAGATCTTCCGGATTTTCGATCAAGAGGGAATCCCGAACGGCGCGGAGTTTGACGTCCGGCAACCTTGTTTCAAGTTCCTTTTGAATTTCTTCCATAAAAGAGTTCATCTTAGGCCGCGGCTCCGGGAGGAACAGGTTTTGCGGGCGCGGCGGCGACGGCGTCGAGGTCCGGGGCTTTTACCTTTTTCCCGACGAGGATCGTCTGGCCGTAATGCTCGCGGCGAGGATCCTTTTCTGCGGGTTGCCATACTTCCGGGTTGAATTTCGGGACGAGGCCGTTGGGACCGAGCTCCGGGATCGGGAATTCGCGTTTGAAACCCTTTTGATACCATTCGGTCTTCAGGATCTCCTGGGAAGCGATCTTCTTTTGGAGTTCCATGAGGCCGTGAAGGAGCGCTTCAGGGCGCGGCGGACAGCCGGGGATATGGATATCCACTGGGATATAACGGTCGATCCCGCGCAATACATTGTAGCCGTCGATGAAAGGGCCGCCGGAGATCGCGCAGGCACCCATTGTGATCACATATTTCGGTTCCGGCATCTGATTAAAAAGACGAACCACTTGAGGCGCCATTTTCTTCGTGACCGTCCCGGAGATGATCATGAGATCGGCCTGACGCGGCGAGGCGCGGAAGAGCTCGGCCCCGAATCGGGCGATATCGTAGCGGGCGCAGGCGGCGGCGATCATCTCGAACGCGCAACAGGCAAGGCCGAACTGCATCGGCCATACGGAGGAACGACGGCCCCAATTATAAAGAAAGTCGAGGGATGTCCAGACCACGCCTTTACGCGCCAGTTGCTCGCGCAGCGTTTCATCGACCAGTGTCTTGTTTTTTGTAAGCGTCATAAGATTCTTTTTCGAGTGTTTATAGAAGACGGAGAGTTTTTGGGATCAATCCCACTCGAGCATTTGCTTCTTCCAGGCGTAGATCAGGCCGAAAGCGAGGATGCTGATAAAAACGGCCATTTCGACAAACGCGAAGAGTCCCATTTGTTTGAATGCGACAGCCCAAGGATAAATAAAGATCGTTTCAATGTCAAAAATGACGAAGATGAGCGCAAAAAGGTAATATTGAACGCGGTACTGCATCCAAGGATCGCCCTCGGAGGCCAAACCGCATTCATAGGTCGCCTGTTTCTCTGCTGAAGGTTTCTTGGGGGCCAGGAACCAGGCCAGGACCAAGGGGATGGCGGCAAAAATCAGCGCGAAAATGAAAAAAATGCCGATAAACAGGTATTGGTAGAAGTAAGAACCGCTGGACATAGTGCGCCATTATAGGGACAATGCCTTCAAAGTCAATGAAGATAAGGGGTTAGGGGCGGGCCTTGCGCGGGTTTCTTCAACGAAAAGATCCGTGGGAAGAAGTGTTTTCGATACCATAACGCCAGTTTCTCAAATCTGACAGGGGAACGAAAGACCTTATGACGATAAAACAGACTTCCTGGATGATCCTGGCCGCTATTTTATTTACCCTTGGCGTTTTTCAGACCGTGGACCCGGACCTTTGGTGGCATTTGAAGACAGGTCAGGTGATCCTGGGCCAAGGAATTCCCTCGACAGATATTTTTTCCTTTACGATGGCGGGTAGCCCCTGGGTCACCCACGAGTGGCTCTCGCAGGTGGTGCTCTGGTGGCTTTATGCGCATGCGGGCGGTTTCCCGGTACTGATGATCGCCTTCGCGTTGATCGCAGTCATTGCTTTCGGTTTTGTTTATGACACTTGCTCCGGCCGGCCGTTACTCGCGTTGCTGTTGACCCTGCTCGCCTTCTGGACCACCCGTTTCCTCTGGGGCGCAAGACCGCAGATCTTTAATATCCTGATGCTTGCGCTTTTGGTTTGGATCGTTGAACGGGTCCGGCAAAAGCGTTTTGGACCGCAGGCTTTCTACGCGCTGCCGGTCCTTATCATGGTTTGGGCGAATCTGCACAGCGGGTACCTGATGGGGCTCGCGGTCCTGGCCGTTTATCTTGTCGGCGATGTGCTTCAGCTTTTTCTGTGGAAAAGCGAGGAAGGGACGCTAGGCCGCCCGGCATTGAAATCCCTCGGGATCGCGTTCCCGCTCTGTATTCTGGCCTCACTTGCGAATCCGAGCGGATATAAGCTTTGGTTTTATCCTTTTGAGACGCTCCATAGCAAAATGATGCAGACTTTCATTCTCGAGTGGAAAACCCCGGACTTTCATTACTGGAATTACAAACCGTTCCTGTTCTCCATGGTGCTAGGTGCTGTGGCCTTCATGGCGTCCCGTCGGCGCCGTAATATCGCGGAAATGGTCCTCTATGCCGGAGCGATGGCGGCAGGATTGCTCTCCCGGCGGCATATCCCGTTTTTTGCGGTGGTGGCGCTCCCCATCATTTCCCGGTCGGTCGTGGATGTCTTTGCAGGGTCGCGGCTCGAAGGCTGTTTGGATGGTAGCGCATTGTCTGGCAAAACCGGGCTCCGCCGGAGGATCTTTCACATTTTCTTGGCTCTCATATTCGTGGTGGTTGCGATCGTTTGGACCCGTCACGAGATCCGTGGGAATGAGGCTGCGATCAGTAGGCGCTATCCCGTTGAGGCGGTCAAATTCATCAAGGAAAAGGGATTGGCGGAAAAGCACGGCTTCAATGAATATGTTTGGGGCGGGTATCTTATCTGGGCCGACCTTCCGGTCTTTATCGATGGCCGTGCGGATATGTATGGAGACCGGTTTTTCAGGGATTATCTTTCGATCCGGGACCTGAAGCGGGACTGGAATTCGACCCGTGCGATCTTCAAACGATTTGACGTGACTTATGCCTTGGTCCCGATCCGGGCGCCATTCGCGATGTTCCTTCGGTTGAATAAGCAGTGGCGCGAAGTTTACCGTGACAAGACCGCCAGCGTTTTTGTGGCCGTGCCGGAATCGGTCTCCCCGCAAGAGGTGCCGGGGGGCGTAGCGGCGGCTCCTCCGAATGTCTCCTGAAAGGGTTCCCGTGGAAACTTTTGATGTTGGATGTGCGATCATTCACAAGGGGAAGGAGTTGTTGATCGCCCAGCGGCATCTGGACGATAGCTTTGGGGGCTACTGGGAATTTCCCGGAGGGAAACGGGAAGAAGGTGAAACGATCGAGGCGTGTCTTGCGCGCGAAGTCCGGGAAGAACTGGATGTGATCGTGCGTCCCCATAGGCTTCTTTCCTATAAAGAAGTCCATGCGTCGGGAAAAAAATTGATCCTGCATTTTTATTTTTGCGAATGGCTGGAGGGATCCCCTCGGGCCGTTGATTGCAAGGATTTTCGATGGGTTTCGAGGGAGACCCTCGGCGGATTTCAGTTCCTGCCCGGCGACCTGGAGGTCCTGGAGGATCTCGGGCGACGGTGGGATGAGTATTTCAAATCCTGAAGAAGTGGCCGATAATACGGGGTGTTCGCCCCTGTTCGGGTTTCAGTGTTTGGAAGGAATGCCATGAATCGTCAAGATCGCAAAAAAATAGCTGCTCGGGAAGCCGTGTCCCATCGCCACGGATGGCGTCTTCCGATCCGTTACAAACTCGCGCTCCCGGTGCTGGTCCTTGTGCTTGGGATCGTGTTCTTTGTCCTGATGACCACCTTTACGGTCTTCCGGGATATGATGGTGAAATATAAGGAAGCCCGCCTGCAGACGATCGCCGAGATCTTTTCCGAAACGTTGAAGATCCCTCTGGAATCCGATGACCAGAAGACCCTGCACGCTTATGTCCGATTGTTCGCGGAGCAGGCGGATGTGGATGAGGTCCGCGTCGAAGATCCTGAGGGGAAAACGATCGGGAGTAGCCGGGAACAGAGCGAGATTCCCGCCGGGCTCTTTTACCGCCAGGATTTTTTCGGGGTTGAAAAGATCGATTCGGACACCTACGCGGCTGTCGCTCCGATCGCGGGCGGGGAGAAATTCCTGGGACGGGTGATCCTTGTTTTTTCCAAGGGGCAGTTTGAGAAAGAACTTCGCCAGATCTTTCTCGAGAAATTCTTTGTCGCGTTTCTTCTCGTGATCCTGGTGACGCTGGTGATCGCGGGGATCACATGGCTTGTGATGCGGCCTCTGACGGCGCTTCAGAAGACGGCGCGCAACATTCTGGCGGGCGATCTCGAGGCGCGGGCCCATATCCTTTCCCATGATGAGATCCAGGAAGTGGGCGACGCGTTCAATAAGGTCGTGAGCCGGCTCGTGCAGAGTTTTGACCATCTTCGCGCGAGAACGCAGGCGCTGGAAGAATCCGAAGAAAAGTACCGCTCGATCGTTAGCGATGTCAGCGATATTATTTTTTCGATCACGCCGGAAGGGGAGCTCATGATCCTGAACCGCGGTTTTTCGGGTTATACGCGGGAAGAGATCCTGGCGGAAGGGTTGCCGCTTTTTTTTACGATGCACGCGCCGGGGGAGGCCCAGAAATTCCAGGAGGCGCTTGAGACGATCGTCCGGACTAAAAAACCGGTCGAACATTTGAACACCCAGCATTTTCATCGGCTTCACCAGGCCGAGATCTATTATCAGACCAACCTGACGCCGGTGGTGGATTACGAGGGGAATCTCCGGCTGATCCAGGGCGTGATGCGCGATATTACGGACCTTCGCCGTGTGGAGATGATGAAGGAAACATTGGTGCGCGATGTGGCGCATGAGCTTAAGACCCCGACGGCGAAATTCATCATGACCACGCAATGGCTTGAGGCCCAAATGGCATCTGATCCTGGAAAGGAAAAATTTCTGCCGATCATCAAGATGCTCCGCGATAACGCGGACCGGCTCATGCGCACGATCTCGAGCATCATGGACCTTTCCAAAGTGGAGTCAGGAATGTCCGATGTCCGTAAACAGGAGATCGACCTCAATGACGTGTTACGGCTTGTGGCCGCCGATATCCGCCCTTTGGTGGAACAGCATCATCTGCGGCTTGAAACCGATCTTTATCCGGGCCCGCTCAAGATGCTCGGGGATCCAGATATGCTTTACCGCGTTTTTGTCAATCTGATCACGAATGCCACGAAATTTACGCCTGACGGTACCATCACAGTCGTCTCTTCCTTGCGGGGGAACGAGGTATGCGCCGAGGTGATGGATACCGGGATCGGGATCGAGCCGGAAACACTGAAAAAGATCTTCGAGGCTTTTTTCCAGAAGACCGCGTCGACGGTTGGGATCGGGGTCGGCCTGACGATCTCCAAAGAGATCGTTTCTCTCCACGAAGGGGAGATTTGGGCCGAAAGTGATGGCGCCGGAAAGGGAAGTGTCTTCAAGTTGGTTTTCCCCGCTTTGCCGCTCGCGGGGAAGAAGGGCTAGCAAACCCCATTCCGGTTTTTTGCGGATCGAGTGGATGTCTGAGAACGTAAACAAAGATCAGAAGGATGATCGGGAGAATTCATGAGTCATAAAATATTGATCGTTGAGGACGACAGCGATTTTCAGGATATCTATCAGCTTTATTTGCAGGGAGCTTCCTATCAGGTTTCGATCGCCGGGAACGGACAAGAGGGCCTTATCGCGCTTGAAAAAGAGACGCCGGATTTGATCATTCTGGATCTGATCATGCCTGTCATGGATGGAGAAGAGTTCTACGTTCGGCTACGTGCTCAGGAAAAATGGCGACGGATCCCGGTGATCATCGCGAGCGTGAATGAAAAAATGCCCCATCGGGTGATCGAATTGGGCGGAGTCGCGGCCAATCTCAAAAAGCCTTTTGGCATGGAAGCTCTCCTTGAAAAGATCCACGCGCATCTCAAATAAGTGGTAAGTTGTAAGCGATAAGTGTTAAGTAAACAACCCTCTTACATGTAGAGTCTTTCCCTCGTCTTAGTTTGTTCCTGTGCCATCTCCCCTGTCGCCGTCTGGCCAACTTTTGTCTTGCGCCTAAGAACGCTGATCCTTGGCAAACCGATTTCAACTAACGCCTGGCTATCATTAATGGTAATAGGAAGCCAGTGCTGTCCAAATCAATCATAAAGAAATGAATCGAATGACTTGGACGCAGTTGAAATGGTTATTGATGTGAGTCAAAATGGCTCATAAATAACATTTATTGTTATCTAATGCTATTTGCAATGTTATAAATCGCTATATTTAATTAAATATATAAGAAAAGTTCTAGAAAGGGTCTTGCATTATAAAAATGTATGCTGTAACTTTAAATTGGGGATAGTTATAAGCTATGAAAAATAAGCAGCCTACAATCCATGTGTGGGAGTGGGAATGTGCAGACCCTTGGGGTCCTGATCCGGAGGGCCAAGTCTTCCCGTATAGGCCTGCACTGGTTTCAAGTTTTAAGGTAGCGATACTCAAAACTGGATTTTTAAAACGGGCGGTCGCTTTGGCAACCGCCTTTCTTTTTTTCTGGGTCATGACCGTGTCGCCGGTCTTTGCGGAGACGATCGAGTTGCAAGGCGGCTCCGTGGATGTGAATGTGGACGGGAATCAGACGAACTGGAATGTGACGGGGAATCCGATCTGGGAGATGCCGGAATTCAATATCGCGGAAAGCAGTATTTATAACATTACGGGTCTGACGCAGAATTCCAGCCTCGCGGTGCTTGTGAACGGCGGGAGCGCCTCAAATATTTTCGGGGGGATGAACCTCTTTAACATTGCTTTTATTCTCCAGAATATCGCGGGGATCAATATCGGCGCATCGGCCATGATCAACTTGAACAACGCGGCTTTGATCGCATCAACCTTGCCGCTCGACCTTACGGCGACGGATTTTCTCAAAGGGGATTATCAGTTCGGCGGGGAGGCCGCGCGTCAGGGGCTTTTGAGTAACGCCGGACGGATCACCGGAGGCATGGGGGATCTGGTGGCGTTGGTGGGTACGGCGATCGAGAACAGTGGAACGATTGAAGTTCCGATGGGCACCGTGGCCTTGGCTGCGGGGAAAACCGTGGCGGTCGGCATCTCTGGCGACGGCATGGTGACCATTGGTGTCGACGAGGCTACGGCGAACGAGCTCGGTCTTGCGGACCAGATCAAGAATAGCGGTACGATCTCGGCCCAGGGCGGCAGGGTCGTGCTTAACGCCAAAGCCGTCGACGGACTTTTCGACAAAGCGATCAACCTGGTGTCCGAACCCCAGGCGATGAGTGTTGTGCAGTCCGATGACGGAGTGATCGAGTTTATCGCGAAGGGCGATATTGTGAATCAGGGAGTCATTCAAGCGGAACGCGGGACGGTGAAGATCGAAGCGACAGGGGATGTAAAGACCCGCGGGACCTTGAGAGCGAAAACGCTTTATGAGTCTGCGGCGTCGTTCAAGATCGGCGGCGTGTTCGATGTTCGGTATTCGTATCATGACAACGCCGACGACGCGATCACCTATGACGTCAATACCACATTGGGGAATGCCTCGGCAACAACGACCATCAACGATGCTGTGAATATCATTATCGATCCCGATGTGGTGATCACGCTCGCTGGAGATGTGATCTTCCGGGCGGATCTGAGTAACACCGGAGTCTCGGATGGGACCGGCGCGTTTCTGATGGATGCGCTAGCTACGATCCAGGGCGCTGGCCACGACCTTGGCATCTACGCGAGCGAGAATTCCACGATCGGTATTCTGGTGAATGTGGGCACATTGACGATTGGGGATCAAGACGGCGCCGGTGGTGTGGTGTTCAGTTCCACCACTACGGTGGATGACATTGATGTCGACACATTCAAGACCGAAGACGGCGCTTCGTTTAATAAAGCCGTTGGCAGTGGAGCGGACGCCGCGCATGCTCGTCTCATCTATGACGTTACTCAACTCCAGGCCATGCAGGACCATCTCGACTGGTCTTACAAACTCGCCAATAACATCGACGCCTCCGCAACCGCCACCTGGAATTACGACGCAGATTATCCCACTTATCGGGGATTCGATCCTATTAAGACATTTACGGGTACTTTTAACGGGGATTTGCACACTATTCAAGGGTTGACGATAAACCGTTGGATGGATCCTGATCCCGATGTTCACAATAATGTAGGTCTTTTCGGTTCTACGAGCGGTGCTACGATCCAAAATGTGGGCCTTTTAAACGTTAATGTCGCAGGGTGGGAGTTTGTTGGTGGTTTGGTGGGCTCAGGGTTTTCGACCGTTATTGAAAATAGCTACGCAAGTGGGACTGTGTATGGTGATAGCGATACCGGAGGGTTGGTGGGATATGCCACAGGTTGTGAGATCAATAATAGTTATACGGCGGTTGTTGTCTCCGCAGCCTGGAACAATAGTGGTGGATTAGTTGGAAACAGTAACGGTGGCTCCACAATTACGAATTCTTATACGACGGGGAGCGTGACCGGCAACGATTATGTCGGTGGTTTGGTTGGAATGACTAACGAGGCGAGTATTACTAACAGTTATGCGACGGGAGATGTGAGCGGAAATGAGAATGTCGGTGGTTTGGCGGGATATCTTTCTTCTTCTTCCGTAGTTAATTCTTACGCGACGGGAGTTGTGAGTGGATACAACGAGACGGGAGGGTTGGTAGCGACACTCGATGGTTCTTCTATAACCAATTCTTACGCGACAGGAAATGTAGGTGGATTTTCTAATGCGGGAGGGTTAGTCGGTTTTGCTAGTGGAGGTTCTCTTATAACTAATTCCTATGCAACAGGAAGTGTTGACGAGTCTGAAAATGCGCAATACACGGGCGGCTTAGTGGGGTGTTTGTCCTCCCCTGCGGTGAATTCTTGGTGGTACAACGATGTGAATAGTCGAGGGGTGGGTGGTGGCGATGCTGATCCCTCAGGGGTGCGGAAGGCGACCTCGGCGAGTGACTTTTATAAGCCGACTCATGCGGTGTACGCGATCGGGAAGGATAATGCCTGGGATATCCTCACGCCGACTTGGGATACCTACGTTGATAAACTCCCGCATTTGAGTTATGAGAATGAAGCTGGAACCCGAAACCCTCTCTGGCTTGGGACAACGTCTTCAGACTGGAATGAAGGTTCCAACTGGTACGGCGGCGCGGCCCCGACCGCCAATGCTGTAGCGATCATTAACGGTGCCAATCCCGTGAATCTCGCAAGCGACAAGTCTATTGCCGGCTTCATTATGAATACCGGCGCGTTCACCCAGAATGCCGATCTGACGATCAACGGCGACTATATCCAACTTGGCGGGACATTCACCGACAATAACCCCACGACCAATTCATTTTCTGTGAGTGGCAGTTTTACCATCCCGGATGCCGCGGGTTCTTTCAATCGTTATGGCGCCCAGGTGAGCGGTGCCTACATGGTCCGCGATGTCTATGACCTCCAGGCGATGAAGGGCTATCTCTTCAGCAATTTCACACTTGCCAGCAATATCGATGCCAGTGCCACCGATCATTGGAATTACGATTCCGCCTCCGGCAATTACCTCGGCTTTGATCCGATTGGGAATAGCGGATCTGAATATACGAAAATTTTTGAGGGTAATTCCAAAACCATAGATGGGCTGACAATTCGACGCAGCGGCGAAGATGATGTCGGGCTTTTTGGATATGCCTATGGCGCTACGATAAAGAGTGTTGGACTGCTGGGCGGGAGCGTTTTCGGGAATGACGATGTGGGCGATCTTGTAGGGTCTATGGTGTTGGGAACAATAACGGATAGTTATGCGAGCGGAAGTGTGACGGGAGGGGCTTGGGGAAGCGGTACCGGCGGCCTTGTGGGGCTTATGCAGAGAGGAACCATAACAAACAGTTATTCAATCGGAAGTGTGACGGTAGGGGATGGGGGAATGTTTGTCGGCGGTCTTGTGGGGCGTATGTGGGATGGAACAATAACGAACAGTTATGCGAGCGGAAGTGTGACGGGAGGGGAGTGTGGACATAGTACCGGTGGCCTTGTAGGGGATATGTATTTAGGAACAATAACGAACAGTTATGCGAGCGGAAGTGTGACGGGAGCGGCATGGGGAGGCGATACCGGCGGTCTTGTGGGGTATATGTCTGGAGGAACCATAACAAACAGTTATTCAAGCGGAAGTGTGACGGCAGGGGTGGGCGCGGAGGAAATAGGTGGTTTTGTCGGATATGATGATGGCGGAACATATGCTAATAACTGGTGGTACAACGATGTGAATACGCAGGGGGTGGGGAGTAACGCTTCGGCGGCGGGGGTGCGGAAGGCGACATCGGTAGCGGATTTTTATAAGCCAACGCATCCGGTGTACGCGATCGGGACGGCGAATCAGTGGGATATATTCACGCCGACTTGGGACACGTATGTTGATGAACTTCCGCATTTAAGTTGGGAAGACCATGCTGGTAATAGAAATCCGCTCTGGCTTGGGACAACGTCTTCAGACTGGAACGAAGGTTCCAACTGGTATGGCGGCGCTGCACCGGCCGCCGATGCTGTCGCGATCATCAATGGTGCTAATCCTGTGAATCTCGCAAGCGATAAATCAATCGCCGGTTTCATTATGAATACCGGTGCTTTCACGCAGAATGCCGATCTGACGATCAACGGCGACTATATCCAACTTGGCGGGTCGTTTACCGGCAATAATCCTCTGACGAACACTTTTTTTGTGAACGGGAGTTTTACGATCCCCGATGCTGCGGGATCATTCAATCGCTACGGATCCCAGGTGAGCGGTGCCTACATGGTCCGTGATGTTTATGACCTCCAGGCCATGAAAGGTTATCTCACGAGCAACTTCACGTTGGCGAACAATATCGACGCCAGCGCAACCAATCATTGGAATTACGACTCCGCCTCCGGCAATTACCTTGGCTTTGATCCGATCGGCAGTAATGCGGCAGCGTATCAGGGTGTTCTCGATGGGGATTCGAAAACGATCACGGGGCTTACAATTAATAGGATCGCAGAGGACTATGTCGGACTCTTTGGGCTTACGAATGGAGCCGCAATCCAGAATGTTGGATTAGTGGACGGGAGCATAATCGGGAAAGATTTTGTTGGGGGGTTGGCCGGTTATGTGAGCTCTTCTAATATTACTTCCAGCTATGTTGTGGGCAGTGTAATCGGGGATAATTATGTCGGAGGTTTTGTCGGGTATAATGATTCTCACTCCTCATCTATATCGAATAGCTACAGTACAGCCAGTGTGGATGGTGTTTATTGTGTGGGTGGTTTAATAGGCTATGATGCGCATCTTTCTATCTCTAACAGTTATAGTTCTGGCAACGTGAGCGGGACAGAGTATGTTGGCGGTTTAGTAGGATTTGTCGGGTTCGGGACAAGCATATCTAATAGTTTCAGCACTGGTATCGTAAGCGGGAGTAGTGGTGTTGGTGGTTTCATCGGAGCTACTGACGGTAGTAATGTTTTAACGAATAATTGGTGGTACAACAACGCTGGCCAGGGCGTTGGGAATGATGCCTCTGCTGCGGGAGTAAGTAAGGCTAGTTCGGCGAGTGATTTTTATAATCCTGGGCATGCAG
Source organism: uncultured bacterium (assembly GCA_964508905.1). GTDB lineage: Bacteria > Omnitrophota > Omnitrophia > Omnitrophales > Aquincolibacteriaceae > Aquincolibacterium. The sequence continues at coordinate 2,346 of CAZDVO010000019.1, read as the reverse complement.
TGTATGACCCATACAACGCGGGTGGGAATCGTTGGGGCTTTGATGAAGGGGGGAACGGCTCCGCGACGTGGGTCCCCGTGGTGGATAACGATCTGAAGACGGCTTCGTATCCTATTCTTGGCTGGCAGTCTGAAGCGGTGCATATGGCCGGTTCTGGAACGAATCCTGATCCTTATGTCGTGACGAACATCGCGCAGCTTCAGTTAGCGATTTATGACCTCGACGCGAACTACAAGATCTCCCAAAACATTAACGCCGACATTGCCGGTTATAACACCGGCGCCGGGTTCCGTCCTATTGGCGATGCGGACCACGCGTTCACGGGAACTCTGCAGGGCCTCGGCCATATTATTTCTCAGCTCAAGATCAACCGTACTTCAACGGATTATGTCGGGCTCTTTGGTTATATCGGCGCCGCGGGATTAGTGAATATGCTGGCTTTGGAACAGGTGAGTTCGTATGGGCAGCATTATGTGGGTGGTCTGGCGGGTTTTAACGCCGGGACTTTGACGAATGTGTATACGACGGGTTCTTTTACTGTGAGCGGTATCAATGTGATCGGAGGTCTTGTCGGCGCGAATGCGGGTTCGATCGCGAACGCGTATTCCAGCGCAACAGTGGCGGCTACGGGAGCGAATGTCGGCGGATTGGCAGGAGCGAACACCGGGACCATTGATAAGACGTACTCGATGGGACAGGTGACGGGGGGCGATGCGGCTACGACGGGAGGCTTGGTGGGTTCAGGAAGCGGGAGCGTGACAAGTTCTTATTGGAATGAAGCGATGAGCGGGCAGAGTAGAAGCGCTGGGGGTTCAGCCGGGAAAGTGATCGGCGGAACGGTGGATGAGGAGGGTTACTGGGTTCCGAACTCTGAGGATGTAGAGAATCCGGATGCGGACATGATGAGCTCCAATACTTACTCGGGATGGGATTTTGGAGATACATGGGTGATGGATGAAGGCGGATCTTTCCCTCATTTTCAGTTTCGTTATACGGAGGGAGTGCGCGGCGTGTGGGGGACGGTCTATAACACGGAGGGCGCTGTTGCGGAGGCCGGTAAGGAAGTGGATCTTTATGTGAACACGAATCCTCTTGATACGACGGGGCTCGGGAGTCAGGTGGACTATACGAAGAGCACGGCGAACGGGATGTATTATTTCGTGATGGGGGCGAATGATGTTCAGGCGCAGGATTGGGTGATCGGTAAATTGAATGGGGGGGATGGGTTTACGGGGAACACAAGGATGCCGGCGGAGACAGGCAGTTTGAAGCAATTGGATATTTGGGGAAGCTATGCCCGGATCCAGCCACATCCTGAGAATCGACCGATCGAGGTACCTGTGGTGGATAGCGAAAGATCGACCCGAGAATTAGATACGATGATGTCGCAGGGATTCATGGGTGAGGGGGAGACCCAGGAAGCGCCCGAGGTGGTGATCGTTGAGGAAGGTTCTGGTGTGAGCGGGTTGGGTCAATATATCCCGATGAATGTGTCGGAATATGAGGAAGATTATCTGCTGGAGGAAGCGGGTGTTTCAATGCAGGAGAAGCAGAGCCCCGGACAGGAACCTGTTCCGATGGCATCGGTGGTGCAGGCGGCAACGATATCTGAGACTGTGACCCCTGAGACGGTGAGTTCGATGGTGAAGGGGATCGTAAGCGAACTGCATAGCGGGAAGAAGGCTGTTTCCGGTTCCGGGAGTGGAAGTTCCGCTTCTTCGAAGGAGAACTCGCAATCCACAGCCGAATCTGTGGCGAGCACGGTGGCAAGTCTCACCGGATCTCCTTCCGAGAGCGCCGCGTCGCAGTCCCAGTCTCAGGGCAATGCCGGGCAGTCCGGGAATGCTTCTGAGAGTCCCAAATCTCAAGGAGCTCCGTCGAAAGGCCAGCCTTCGGCGGGGGATGCTTCTTCGAAGGCGAATGGAAAGGGAGAGTCTCAGGAGTCCGAGTCTACGACGCGTCAGTCGCGAGCTCCGAAGTCGGGGGATGCCGCAAAGAACCGCGATACGTTCTTTGATCAGATTCCTGCGGCGAAGGCGTTGACGAACGTGCGTGTGGTGGAAGGCTCGGTTTACGTGATTGATGATACGAACGATCTTTCATTATTGGCCCGCGGGGAATCGGTGCGGGTATCATCCCGGAAGCCTGTGGAGTCACAGAAACTTCCGAAAGAGGTTCTGGAGAGTAACGCGAAATTCGCCGCGGCGATGAAAGCCCGTGTTCCCCAAGCCGTGGCGAAGGATAATGAACCGGTGCCGCTGACGGTGACGAAAGCGGATCAGCCAATGCCGCTTACGGTCACGAAGGCGGATGAACCGACTCCTTTGACGGTGGTGAAGGCGGATC
>CAZDVO010000018.1:0-33657 GCA_964508905.1 uncultured bacterium | reverse complement strand
ACCGCTTCTTTCGTGATCTCGTTAAACTCCACCCGGAGGATCTTCTGGTCCTTCGACTGCTCTGAAAAAATATGGGACAAATGCCAGCTGATGGCCTCTCCTTCACGGTCAGGATCGGGAGCGACATAGACGGCCTCTTTCCCCTCGGCATCCTTTTTGAGCTGCTTCACGGTCTTGGACGCGCGGCGGATGATGATGTACTCGGGGGTAAAGTCATGCTCGATATCCACGCCCATGCGGCTCTTCGGCAGGTCCCGGACATGGCCCATGGACGCCACAACATGGAAATCCTTACCGAGGAATTTATTGATCGTTTTGGCCTTGGCGGGAGATTCCACGATCACAAGATACTTCGGCCCTTTCGAGGGCTTCGCGACGGCCGCGGCGGCCTTCTTAGGCTTCTTTATTTTTGGCACAATGCCTCCCTATGGATTATCGCCATCATGTCATCTCAAGGAATGAAATAAGGAAGAGGGATTCTAATCAAAATACCGCAGAATGTAAACGCCCAGTTTATCGGACGCTTGTAAACCTTTTTTAAATAAAGGGTTAGATGATTAAAGAGGAAGAAGTCCCACTTGGAACGAGACCTCTCAGGCAGAGAATTTCAGGATATCTGATCCCAGGGATCTTTTTTAGACTTCGCGGGGTCGTGTTTGGCCTTCTTGGGGATTTCTCCGGACAGCTTATAGAGAGATTCCAATTCCATGATCTGGGAATCCCGCAAGGCTTCTTTCTCGATCCGCAGCACAAGTTGCCGCAAAGCCCCCGCCCGAAACCCCATCTTTTCGATGCAAAGGGTCGTCAGCAGCCGCGCCAAAAGATTGAGATGGACCTCGATATCGGCAAGGCGCTCTTCAGTCCTCTTTCCGGCGTGATTCAACTCCTCGGACTCGCGCTTGAGATCCGCCAATTGGGTATAAAGGGCCAGAAGTTCGCGGAACGAACTTCGCTCTCCAAGCTTTCCGTGTTTTCGTTTTTTATGCGGTTTCTTCTCAGCCATGGGAAAACCTCGTTAATAAAAGCCTAACACATCCTTCCCTGTTTGGGAGATACCCGACGCATAGAAAACAAAAAGGGCAGGCACCCTGAGGGTACCTGCCCTTTGAAATCCCGAAAAACCACTTAGGCTTCGACGACTTGTGTCTTGGCCCAACCATCCGCGAGGCGATGCCCCTTGACGACCAGCATCACGATCTCAAGGATATAACCGATCACGAGAACGAACGGAACGATCAGCAGAATGTTCCGAATAGCTGCCTGGATCCAGGTCACCTTCGCGCCCGTGAGGCTCACGATCTTGATCTTGACCATCGCGCGTCCGGGAGAATAGACCGCGTCACGGAACACCAACCAAATGATATTCACGAGAACGAGCACGATGCTACGCACCGCATCCGGCGCCGCTAAAAGGACCAACCCGATCACGATCCCGAGGACGATGGGAATAACGACCAGATCAATTAAACCCGCCGCGAACCTCTTACCCTTACTTGCTGGAACCAATCCTTCCATCTCTGACTCCTTTCGTTTAAGAAGCTTCTCCCTTAACAAGACATGGTTTTCGCATAAAACTCTATAGAGGAAAGACCCGCCTGTCAAAACTTTTATTCTAACCGTTCCACTAGTAACGGCTTGGAAAGGCCAAACCTTAACCTTTTAAGCCGTATCGCCCGTCCGGGGCCCGGTGTATCCTTTTTAGGATCTCGAGCTGAAGCAAACAACCCGGCAATTGCGCGGGTTCCAGCCCCGTAAATTCCAGGATCTCTTCACGGCTTAAAGCGCCTTCCTCTTTAAGAAGCTCTTCGATCACGCCGGCAATCTCACCCAAGGCCGGCCTCAACGGCACTTCTTTCGCTTCAACCGCGACGTCGCATGTTTTTTCATCCCTGAGATCAATAGGCCCTGAATTCACAGGCTTTTTTTCTTCCGACGTTACGGAACTCTCTGGGGAACAGATCTGTTGAACGGGATTTTCCAACCGCAACCGATCCGCGAGGACAAGAAGGATATCGTCCGGTGTTTCCGCCAAATAAGCGCCCTCCTTGATCAACTGATGCGTGCCCCGCGAAGTCAACTGATCCACAGGACCCGGAAGCGCGAACACTTCTCTTCCCTGCTCCACCGCCTGATGGGCCGTGATAAGAGACCCGCTGCGAGAATGCGCTTCGATCACCAAGGTGGCATACGCGAGCCCCGACAGGATCCTGTTGCGCCGGGGGAAATTCTCCGGGAGCGGCGGTGTCCCCAAGGGGTATTCGCTCAAGATCACACCTCGTTCCGCGATCCGATTGAAAAGTCCCTCGTGCTCTTTGGGATAGGTGATATCCAACCCACATCCCATCACCGCGATCGTGCGGCCATACGAAACCTGGAGCGCCGCATCATGGGCGACCTGATCGATCCCCCGCGCCAACCCGGAAACGATCGTAAGCCCCTTCGCGGCAAGGTCCTGGGAGAACCGTTTCGCCTGGGTTCTTCCGTAAAAACTCGGATGTCGGGTCCCTACCACGGCGATCGCGTGCCGGTCGGTTTCAGCGAAAACCCCCTTCTTGTAGAGAACGAGCGGCGGATCCGCAACCTCTTTGAGAAGTGCCGGGTAATCGGCATCGGTATAAAGGAGAAAGTCGATGCCCTTCTGGGCGCACAGCTCGATCTCCCGATCGGGATCAAAAGGAACGCCGTCTTGGGAAGACGGGAGTTTTGTGAACAGTTCTTCGAATTCCGTGGAGACGACGATCTCAGCCGCGGGTTTCCCTTCACCTAAAAGCGTTAGCGCGCGCCGGCGCCCGGCGATCGCCAACCGGTTCAACAACAGAAAAGCCCGAACCTCTTTTCCTTCCTCCGATGTCATAAGGATCTCCCCTCACCCGGCCTTGGGCCACGATTATTTTATGATGGGAGCATAATTGAATATTAACTTTAAATCAATATTTATTTAATTAAAATAAACTCTCGGGGGAAGGGGCCACTTGGAGAAAAAAACGGAAGATGGGAGTTACTTCGCGCCGGCGTGGCGGAGGATTTCCAGGATCAGATCCGCCGGGACATTCTTTTCGATCGAGACCTTACCGACGCCGCGGGGAAGGATAAATCGCAAAGTCCCTTTGCTCTTTTTCTTATCGGTCATCATCGCCTTGAGGATTGCGCTAGCCTTCAGATTGAATTTCTTGATGGAGATAGGTAACTGCAGGGTCACGAGCAGTTTGAGCTGACGCCAGGGGAAAGCATCCGGACAAAGACCTAAATGCGACGCAAGCTGCGCCGCCATCATCATGCCGATCGCCACCGCTTCCCCGTGGACCAAACCGCTGTAACCAAGCGCCCCTTCGATCCCGTGGGCGAAGGTGTGCCCGTAGTTGAGGATCGCGCGCTCCCCTTTCGTTTCAAATTCGTCCCGGGTCACAACACCGGCCTTGATCCTGGCGCAAGCCAGCACGATCTTCTCGATCGCTCCAAGATCGCGACGAAGGATCTTCTTCCCGTTCTTTTCCAGAAAAGAAAAAAGGGCCGGGTCCCGGATCACGCCGTATTTCACCACTTCACCCAAGGACGCGCAAAGTTCCCGCTGCGGTAACGAACGCAGCACCGCCACATCCGAGATCACAAGCGCCGGAGGCCAAAAGGCCCCCATCAGGTTCTTCCCTTCCTTCAGGTCGATCGCCGTCTTGCCTCCGATCGCGCTATCGACTTGGGCCAATAGCGTCGTCGCGACATTGATATAACGGATCCCGCGCAAATAGACCGAAGCGGCAAATCCCGCAAGATCGCTCACCACGCCGCCCCCGACCGCCACGATCCCGTCACGGCGTTCAAACCCTTTAGCAAGCAGCGCGTACGAAAGCCGGAAAAGCTCGGAACCCGATTTCGCGATCTCCCCATTCGGGAGCATATGCGTGTGAACGTCAAAACCCTTCTTACTCAGGGCCAAGGCCAATGGTTTCAGATAAGGGGTCAGATTCTTCTGGGAGACGATCATCAACTTGGCGCCGCGCTCAAACACACCGGCTGCGAGGCCTCCGGCCTTGGAGAGAAGGCCCCGGCCGACGCAGATCTTGTAATCCCCTTTACTGCTTCTCACCTGGATCGTTTTCACCCCGTTAGAGACGCTTTGACACATCTCTCCTCCGATTTAAGAATATCAAAAATTTCAAGCATCATAAACAGCTCACTCCATTAAGGAAGCGTCTCAAAAACGCTTCCTGTCTCTAACGGGGTTCATGTCCGTCTCCTCAAAAGTTCCTGGATCTCGCTTGCCACATCCTCAGCGATCTTGCCGTCGGTCAGCACCGAAAAGTGGCAGGCCTTTTCATAAAAGATCTCCCGGTCGTTCAGGATCTGCTGGAGCGCCCCGAACGGGTCCGGTTTATTCAAAAGCGGCCGGTCCTTGGAATACCGGACGCGTTGCCAAAGCGATTCCGCCGTAGCCTTAAGCAGTACAACCTTCCCCGTCATTTTCATAAGACGGACATTCCCGTCACGCAACACGATCCCACCGCCTGTCGCAACGACCTGACCGTGCTTCTTCGAGATCCGCTCGAGAACGGAGGATTCGGTATCACGAAAATAAGCCTCACCCGACGAAGCAAAGATCTCCGGGATCGTCCGCCCTTCCTGGGCCTGGATCTCCGCGTCGAGATCCAGGAACGAATCATCGAGGATCTCGGCAAGCGCCTTGCCGGTCACGGTCTTGCCGGAGCCCATCATCCCGATCAGATAAATATTACCGGTATTAGCCACGGGTGTGTTTTAGATAACCTTGATAGTTGCGGCGGATCTCCGCGAGGGAATCCCCACCGAATTTTTCGAGAAAAGCGTCCGCCAGCACATACGCGACCAGAGATTCTCCGATCACGCTCCCGGCCGGCACGGCGCACACATCGCTGCGTTCGAAATCGGCCTTCTCCACCTTCTTGGTCTTCATGTTCACGGAGGCCAGCGGCCGCGCGAGCGTGGCGATCGGCTTCATCGTCAGCCGCGCTACCACGTCCGCCCCATTTGTCATCCCGCCTTCGAGGCCTCCGGCATGGTTCGTCTTATGGAAATAGCCGCGGGCCTTGGCGTAAAAGATCTCGTCATGCGCTTCGGACCCGAACACGTCGGCAAGCCCGGTCCCGTCGCCGATCTCAACCGCCTTCGCGGATTGCTGGCTCATCAGGATCATCGCAAGCCGCGCGTCGAGCTTGCGCTCAAAATGGACATAGGACCCTAACCCGATGGGAAGCCCCGTTGCGCGGATCTCATATTTTCCCCCGAGCGTATCGCCCGCTTTCATGGCTTTCGCGATCAACGTCATCATCGCCTTTTCTGTTTTAGGACAAGCACATCGGACCGGCGAACCCTCCGCACGCTTGCGGATCTCCGCCACCGTCAGGGACTGCTCCGGCACCCGGACGCTTCCGATCTGCACCACGTGCCCGGCGATCTCGATCCCGAATTCCCGCAAAAGCAATTTACACGCTGCTCCGACCGCCACGCGCATCGACGTCTCGCGCGCGCTTGAACGTTCCAACACGGCACGGATGCCTTGATCGTACTTCAACGAGCCCGCGAGATCCGCGTGCCCGGGCCGCGGCCGGAACAGTTCCGGCATCGACTCGATCTTGAAATCCTTATTCGTCAAAAGGAACCCCAACGGCGCGCCCGTCGTCCGTTTCTTGATCACCCCACCCAGGATCTCGACCCCGTCGGTCTCGATCGTCTGCCGCGCCCCGCGGCCGAACCCGCCCTGCCGGCGCCGCAACTCCGCGTTGATCGCCTCCAGATCCAGCGTGAGACCGCTCGGAAATCCTTCCAGGATCGCCGCCATGTAATGCCCGTGAGATTCGCCCGTCGTGATGTATTTGAGCATATCAGTACTGTTCTCCATTTGATTTTAGGGGTTAACAGTCCCAATTCTTATCAATTTCAGAAAATCTGAAATTGGGGCAGTCCAAGTCACCATTTATAAAAAGAACCAAAGACTTGGACAGTACAGTCCCGCATCCCCCTAAATTTTAATGTGATGCGGGATCAGACTCCGTATAATTTTGAGATAAAGTTCAGGACCGCGTCGCCTTCCAGGAACATCAGCGCTCCCGTCAGCGCCAGGAACGGTCCGAACGGGATCGTCTCTTCTTTCTTGATAAAACGCTGCCAGATCGCGAACGGCAACGCCGGAAAAGGCGCGAGCAGGAACACCACGCCCACTTTCGTGACGCCGATAAAAGCGCCGATCATCGCCAGCAGCTTCACATCGCCGCCGCCCATACTATCCTTCCGGAAGACCAGTTTACCGAACCATCCGATCGCAAGCAACACGCCGCCGCCGGCCAAAAGCCCCAGCGCGGAGGCCAGTAATTTTTGATACCAAAGAGCCTGTTCAAAATGACCGTGTCCCGTCACGCTGATCGCAAGCCCGGCGATCATCGCGGGGATCGTGATCGCGTCCGGGATCAACCCGGTCTCAAAATCCGTCAGGGTCGCGACGATCACGGCCGCGAAGAAGATCGCGCCGGCGATAAAGGCCGCCGAAAGCCCGTAACGGGACCAAAGGAACGCGGCGATCGCGCCGGTCGTCACCTCGACCAGAAAATAACGGATCGTGATCGGCTTCCGGCAGCGGAAACACCGGCCCCGCAAAAGCAGATAGCTCACGACCGGGATATTCTCATACCACGGGATCTGGGCCTTGCAGTTCGGGCAAAAAGACCGCGGCAACACGATCGAAAGATCGCGCGGCATCCGGTAAATGCAAACGTTCAAAAAACTTCCGACGATCGCGCCAAAAGCAAAAACGATCCCGAGGGTCGTCGTGTCCATTTATTTCTTCCCTTGTTCTTTCAGCGCCTGAAGCAGAGCTTCCCGCATCACAGCCACCGGAGCTTTCTTTCCTGTCCAATATTCCAAGGCGCGCGCGCCCTGATAGAGAAGCATCCCAAGCCCGTTGAGCGTCTTATGCCCTTTCCGCTTCGCGTCCTTCAAAAAAGACGTCTTCGCGGGATTATAGATCAGGTCCATGCAAAAGATCTTCTTCGCGGAGGACTTCGGGATCCATGCCGCCGGAACCACGCTCGGGTCCTGGGCCTTCAGCCCGATCGGGGTCGCGTTGATGATAACATCGGCCTCCTGAAGAGCCGCCTTGACCTCCGGAGTCCCGGCCAAGGTATTCCGGAAAAGGACCTTTGGGAAAAGCTTTTCCATATCGGATGAGATCTTGCGTGCTTTTTCCGGAAAACAATCCGCGATCAGGATCTCACGAGCCCCCTCCCGCGCCAATCCATAGACCACCGCTCGTGCCGCGCCCCCGGCGCCCAGGATCACGGCCCGTTTGCCGCGCGGACGGAACCCGCCGTCTTTCATAAGCGCCATCAGAAAACCTTCCATATCGGTATTCGTCCCGATCCAACGCTTCCCTTTCCGATACACCGTATTCACCGCGCCGATCGCGCGCGCCTCCGGACGGACTTCGTCCAGGAACGGCATAACGGTTTCCTTGTAAGGCACGGTCACATTGAAACCGGAAAGCGAAAGACGGGAAGCCTTGCGCATGAGTTTCTTGAAGGCCTCGGGGATCAATTCGAGAACGATATAGTTGGCGTCGATCCCGAGCTTGCGGAACGCGGCCTCGTGCATGGCCGGAGAAAGCGTGTGGGAAAGGGGGTAACCGAAGATCCCGTAGAGTTTGAACGCCGGATCCTGCTTCACACCAGAGAAGGCCGGCTGGCGGCCTGCGAAGGGTTCGCTGATATCTTGTTGAGCGCAAAAAGATACGCGCGGACGCTGGCCTCGATAATGTCGGTGCTGGTCCCGCGACCGGTGACTTCCTTGCCGTCGATCTCGAGCTTGACCAACACTTCGCCCAAAGCGTCCTTGCCGCTTGTCACAGACTGAAGGCCGTAATGAACGACCTGGGCATTGGAACGCGCGATCTTTTCAATCGCTTTATAGCAGGCATCGACAGGCCCATCGCCGGTCGAGGAAGCCTTTTCGGTCTTTCCTTCATACGAAAGTTCGATCTCGGCAAAGGGTTTCTGCCCTGTCTGGGATACCACTTTCATCGACGCGAGTTTCCACGTCTCGGGGATCTTCGCGATCTCGCTCTGAAGGATCGACTCGAGGTCTTCATCAAAGATGTATTTTTTCTTGTCCGCAAGCGCCTTGAACTGCACGAACGCCTGGTCCAGTTCCTTCTCCGCCAATTGAAAACCCAATTTCTTGACCCGAACCGCGAACGCGTGTTTGCCGGAAAGCTTGCCGAGCATCAACTGACTTCCGGCAAGGCCGATCTTCTTGGGATCCATGATCTCATAGGTCTGGCGTTTCTTGAGGATCCCATCCTGATGGATCCCCGAGGCGTGCCAGAAAGCATTGCGCCCAACGATCGCCTTGTTCGGCTGGACGGCCATGCCGGTCAAATTCGAAACGAGCCGCGATGCCTTGGTGATCTCCGAGAGTTTAATATCCGTGTAGCAATCCATGAAGTCCGCGCGCGTGTCGATCGTCATCGCGATCTCTTCCATCGAGGCATTGCCCGCGCGCTCGCCGATCCCGTTCACGGTGCACTCCACCTGGTTCGCGCCGGCCAAAACCGCCGCGAGCGAGTTCGCTGTCGCGAGCCCGAGGTCATTGTGACAATGCACCGAAAGCACGGTCTTTTTCCCGAGCCCCGGATTTTTCTTGATGAGGAAGCGGATCAGATCGGTGAATTCCTGCGGCACCGTGTACCCCACGGTGTCGGGGATATTGATCGAGGTGGCGCCCGCCGCGATCGCCGCGCGGACCACTTCCGCCAGGAAATCGCGCTCGGTGCGCGAGGCGTCTTCAGGGGAAAATTCGATCTGCTTGAAATCCTTCGCGGCGGAGCGGATCTGCTGCGCCACCATGGCAAGGATTTCTTTCTTGTTCTTCTTGAGCTTGAATTCCCGGTGGATCTGGGAGGTGGCGAGAAAAACATGAAGCCGTTTCTTCGCCGCCTTCTCGAGCGCGATCCGGCAGGCGTCGATATCCCGCGGGATCATGCGTGACAAGCCGCAGATCACCGGCTTACGCACATGCTCCGCGATCATGGCGACGGACTGCATCTCTCCGGGTGAAGAGGCCGGAAAACCCGCTTCGATCACATCCACGCGCAACCGTTCCAACTGACGCGCGATCTTCAGCTTCTCGTCAGGCGTGAGCGACGCCCCGGGCGATTGTTCACCGTCCCGGAGCGTCGTATCGAATAGGTAGATCTTCCTCTTTGCCGCCATGTAACTCCTTGACTTACTTTGCTTTATGGATGAACTCCATCATCCCGCGCAACTTCGCGCCGACCTTCTCGATCCCGTGCTTTTCGCAAGCCGCGCGTTGCTTCTTGAAATTCGGGCGGCCTTTCCGGTTCTCCGCCATCCATTCCTTGGCGAACTTGCCGGAAACGATCTCTTGGAGCATCTTCTTCATTTCCTTGCGAGTGGCCTTGGTGATCACGCGTTTGCCGCGGCTGTAACCGCCGTATTCCGCGGTATCGGACACGCGGCGGTACATCCCCGCGATCCCGTGCACGAACATCGCGTCCACGATCAATTTCACTTCGTGGAGACATTCAAAATACGCCATCTCCGGCTGATACCCGGCTTCAACGAGGGTGTCATAACCCGCGGTGATGAGATCGCTCAACCCGCCGCAGAGAACGGCCTGTTCGCCGAAAAGATCCGTTTCGGTCTCTTCCTTGAACGTCGTCTCGATCACGCCCGCGCGCGCGCCGCCGATCGCCTTCGCGTACGCGAGGCCGATCTGGAGGGCTTTGCCGCTCGGGTTCTGCTTCACGGCGACCAGACACGGAACGCCGCCGCCTTCGACGAACTGGGAGCGCACGAGCGATCCCGGGCCCTTCGGGGCGACCATGAACACGTCGATATCCTTCGCCGGCTTGATGTAGCCGAAATGGATGTTAAACCCATGGGAGAAACAAAGGGACTTGCCGGCCTTCATGTACGGCGCGATGAACTTCGCGTAGATCTCGGCCTGGACATGGTCCTGGGTCAGGATCTGGATGATATCGGCCTTCTGCGCGGCTTCGCTCGCGGACATCGGTTTGAAGCCGTCCTTGATCGCCTGTTTGTAGTTCGGCGTTCCGGGGACTTCCGACACGATCACATCGACGCCGGAATCACGGAGGTTCAACCCCTGGCCGCGGCCCTGGATCCCGTAACCGATGATGGCGACTTTCTTGCCCTTCAATAATTTCAGGTTCGCGTCTTTATCGTAATAGATCTTCAATGCCATTTCCGTTTCCTTTCGTTGATCGTGCTTCGTTTGAGATTATTTCTTTTTGGACTTCTTCACCGGCTTGCGGCCGGCGGCCTTCACGCCGCTTTTGGACGGCGCTTTCAACTCGCCCCGGCGGGCCATCGCGATCTGCCCGGTCCGGACGACTTCCTTCAGATCGAACGGGCGCAAGAGCTCCAGCATCGCGTCGATCTTTCCTTCGCTCCCCGTCACCTCGATCGTGAGCGACTCCGGGCTCACGTCGACGATCTTCGCGCGGAACGTATTCACCACATGCATGATATCGTTGCGATTCGAGGCGTTCGCGCCGATCTTGATCAGCACCAGTTCCCGCGCGATCATTTCCTGCGAACTCAGATCCTCGACCCGGATCACGTCGACAAGCTTGTTCAGCTGCTTCATGATCTGCTCGACGACCCGGTCATCCCCGTTCGCGACCACCGTCATGCGCGAAACTTCCGGATCCTGCGTCTCACCGACCGCCAGGCTGTCGATATTAAAACCGCGCGCCGAAAAGAGCCCGGCCACGCGCGCGAGTACCCCAAAGTGATTTTCCACTAAAACCGCGACTGTATGCTGCATAAGAGCTCCTTTGATAGCACGAAGCACAGAGCGTTTAGCGTAGAGAAACTCTACGCTCCTCGCTAAGCGTTATCCGCTAGTGTTAAGCCATATCCATGATCTGGTCCAGCGCATTCCCGGCCGGGACCATGGGATACACGTTCTCTTCTTTGGAAACAATGCACTGCACGACCACCGGCCCTTTATGGGCGAGCGCCTTCTTGATCGCGGGAACCACATCTTTCTTCCGCGTCACCTTGATCGCCAGGATCCCGTAAGACGCGACCAGCTTCACAAAATCAGGATTGCTCGGACCGATCACCGACCCCGAATAGCGCCGCTTGTAGAAAAGCTGCTGCCACTGGCGCACCATCCCGTAATAACCGTTGTCCATGATGAACACTTTAACGGGGACTTTGTTAAAGGCCGCCGTCGCGAGTTCCGTCATCGTCATCTGAAAGGACCCATCGCCCTCGATGCAGACCACGGTCTCTTTCGGTTTACTGATCTGCGCGCCGATCGCCGCGGGAAGCCCGTACCCCATGGTCCCAAGACCGCCCGAGGTGAGCATGGTCCTCGGCCGATCGAAACGATACCACTGCGCCGTCCACATCTGATGCTGTCCCACGCCCGTCACCACCACGGCGCGATGTTTCGTCATCTCCCCGATCTGTTCGATCACATAAGAGGGATGGATCTGTTCCCCGACATTCTCGTACTTCATCGGATGCTTGACCTTCCACGCAGCAACCTGCTCCAGCCATGCGCCCATCTCCGGACGCTTATCCTCAACTAGCGCGTTCAGTTTCACAAGCGCGTCCTTCACGTCACTGACGATCGGGACCTGGACCCGCACGGTCTTGGAGATCGAGGACGGATCGATATCGATATGAATGATCTTGGCGTGCGGAGCGAACTTGGCGACGTTCCCCGTCACACGGTCATCGAACCTTGCGCCGATCCCGATCAGCACATCCGAATTCTGTACCGCGTAATTGGCAAAATGCGTCCCATGCATACCAAGCATCCGCAGCGAAGACTTGTGCGTTTCCGGGAAAATACCGAGCCCCAGGATCGTGGTCGTGATCGGGATCCCCGTCTTTTGAACGAACGCGCGGATCTCTTTCTCGGCCCCTGAAATGATCGCGCCGCCGCCGACATAAAGCACCGGGCGTTTGCTCGCGCGGATCAACTCCGCCGCCTTGGCCAGCTGGGCTTCCACCCCTGGATAGGCCGCTTTCGGCTGATAACTCCGGATAAAAACATCCTTCGGCCACACGAAATCCGTCACCGCGCGGCTGATATCCACCGGGAAGTCGATCAGCACAGGGCCCGGCTTTCCCGTCGTAGCGATATAGAACGCTTCGCGCACGGTCCGAGCGATCTCGCGAACATCCTTGATCAGAAAATTATGCTTCGTGATGGGCCTCGTGATCCCGACGATATCCACTTCCTGGAACGCATCGCTTCCGATCGCGTTCGTCGTCACCTGCCCGGTGATACAGACCATCGGCACGGAATCCATATACGCCGTCGCGAGCCCCGTCACGGTATTTGTCGCCGCGGGTCCGGAGGTCACAATGCACACACCCGGAAGCCCGGACGCGCGGGCATAACCGTCCGCCATATGCGTCGCGCCCTGCTCATGCTTCGTCAGGATCAGCTTGATCTTGGAATCATAGAGCACGTCATAGGTCGGCAGGATCACGCCGCCCGGAAGCCCAAAGACGTGCTTCACGCCCTCCATCTCAAGCGATTTAATAAGGATCTGCGCACCGGTCAATTTCATGAGATCGTTCCCTTTATGCGGATCAAACCGCGAAAAAATCCTTCACGCCTTTTTTAAATTTACCCTTCCACCCTTGCTGGCTCTTCGCCTGCGTCGCACGCCAGCTCTCACTGGTCGCTTCCATCCATTCAAAGGCGGCCTTCTTGAACTCAAGCTGCGTCAACGTCTCATCCGACGGATATTCCACCAGATGAAGCGGATAGCCATCCTGCTGCAACTTATCGAACCAGACCTGATTACGCGCCTTGGCGTCACCGCCCGCCTTCAAGGCGACGTAAAAAGGGATCTGATCGGCCGCGTCCTTCCGCGGATCCACCAACCGCGAAAACTGGCCGTCCCACGCTTCACCCAGAAGCGCCGCGGCCGCAAACTCTCTGGGGTATTTCACAGCCATATACGCCGCGTAGTGAGCGCCGGACCCTTTTCCCACAAGATAAACGCGTTTCCGATCGATCGGGAAACGTTCGATCACATCTTTCTTTACCGTCAGCAACCACTGGTCCAAGGTGTAAGGGGTATCCCCCGCCTTCGGCCACAGCACATACGGCGATAAAATAAAAATACTCCGGCGCTGCGCAAGTCCGGTCAAATATTCGATCTGCTGCTCGGCCTTCGAGGATTCCGCGGGGGCGAGCATCACCATCGCGTACGTCCTGTCGACCCTATAATCCTTGGGCGCGAACAGATAAACCGGATATTTATACCCGCCCACTTCCACCAACCCGGACGGATTGGAATCAGCAAAAACCTGATCCGCCGGCATATCCTTCGTGACCGCTTGAGAGGCAACGACCGTCGATATTTCCGTCGAAACGCTCGCCGCCGGAATGACCTCACGGGCCTCTCCCTGAGCGGGCAACGTCTCGCTAAAATTAGTGGTGTTCTTGTTCTCTTCAACCACGCTTTCGGCAAAGAGCGGCGTGCTCATCGCCATAAAAAAAGCGATCCCACAAAAAGATAAAATGTGCCAGCGATGGTTTCTCATTGGACCCTCGATCCCGCGGGGAGTTAAATTGACGTAACCCTCTGAGACAAAAGAGGTTATTATTATATGGATAACCTTGGGGTTGTCAACGCGGCGAAAAAGCCAAAAACTGCTACGCCAGCGCGAGCCCGGGATGTGCTTAGGCAGTGCGCTTGGACGTATTGGTTTTCTTCCGGGAACTCTTAGGAGTATTTTTGACAAGGGATCCAGCCACCGCCGCGGGAGACATTGTTGGCTTGATCGAAACCCCATCCTTGGCGCCGGAACCTATGCTATTTCCAGAGGTTACAGAGGATGAGGCGTCCGCTTTGATCGCCGGGGAGGGATGGTCTTTGGTGACCAGTTCGTAGACGATCTCCCCCGGCTTCACAAAACCCAACTCTTCCCGGATCACCTTCTCCAGATACGCCACATCCGTCTGGAGAAGATGCCGTTCATCGGCCAGCGCCTTGATCTGAGCGTCGATCTCCTGGATCTTCTGGTTGAGACGCTCTTCTTCCGACTTAAGTTCCCGGTACCGCGTGATCGACGGGAGATAGATCCAGCAAAAGATCAACACCCCCGCAAGCGCGATCGCCAGGACCGCGAAGAACCTTTTTAGCATCGGGCACTAAGCTTGGGACCCGCGTACACGGCTTTCGAACCGAGCGCTTCCTCGATCCGGAGAAGACGGTTGTACTTGCAAATACGGTCCGTACGGGACGTGGAACCGGTCTTGATCTGACCGGTGTTCAGAGCGACCGCGAGGTCCGCGATCGTCGTATCTTCCGTCTCACCGCTCCGGTGGCTCATGACCGCCGTGTATTTGCTCCTCTGCGCCATTTTCACCGCTTCGATCGTTTCGGTCAGCGTCCCGATCTGGTTCACCTTGATCAGGATCGAATTCGCGGTCTGGGTCTGGATACCACGCTCGAGACGTTTCGTATTCGTCACAAAAAGATCATCCCCCACCAGCTGGCACTTCGCGCCGAGACGCTCGGTCAGTTTCTTCCAGCCGTCCCAATCGTCCTCAGCCAGCCCGTCCTCGATGGAGAAGATCGGATATTTTTCGCAAAGACCGGCGTAAAATTCCACCATCTCTTCGGCCGATTTCACCTTCTGCGCTTCGGCGCAAAGAACATATTTGCCCGGGTTCTCATTCCCCCCGAATTTATCCTTGCCGAAGAAGCTAGAGCTCGCGGGATCCAGGGCGATCCGAATATCTTTCCCCGGCTGATAACCGGCCTTCGCGATCGCTTCCACGATCACATCCAGCGCTTCATTGTTGGAAGAGAGATTCGGCGCAAAGCCGCCTTCATCACCGACCGCCGTGGAGAGTTTTTTATCATGGAGGATCTTTTTCAGATTGTGGAATACCTCGGCCCCCATGCGGAGCGCGTCACTGAAGGTCTCGGCGCCGAACGGCATGATCATGAATTCCTGAAGGTCGACGTTATTGTCCGCGTGCACGCCGCCGTTGATGATGTTCATCATCGGGACCGGCAGAAGCTTGGCTTCATCGCCGCCAAGATACTGATAAAGCGGAATCCCCCAGGAGCTCGAGACCGCGCGGGCGCAGGCCATGGAAACGCCCAAGATGGCGTTCGCACCGAGACGCGACTTGTTGGGCGTCCCGTCAAGGTTGATCATCAAACGATCGATGTCTTCCTGTTTCGCGGCGTCTTTTCCCTTGAGAGCCTGCTGAAGTTCACCGTTCACATTCGCGACGGCCTGGAGCACGCCTTTGCCCAGATAGCGGGTCTTGTCCCCATCCCGAAGTTCGCAGGCTTCATGCTCGCCCGTCGAGGCGCCGCTCGGCACCGCCGCGCGTCCGACGATCCCGTCACGAAGCTTCACATCCACTTCCACCGTCGGATTCCCGCGGGAATCAAGGATTTCACGTGCTTTGATCTGATCAATAATGGCTCGGGTCATTTGGGACTCCTTTTTGTTTGTTGAACAAAAAAACAAGGTGATAGTCACTCAGAGTGACTATCACCCGGCAATTTGAGATTCGGAAGAAAGCCAACGAAATGAGGGGTGATTATAGCAAATCCCCGGGAGGTGTCCAGCCTTGCAACAGCCTTGCAACAGCCTTTTGCGACAGCCTCATTCCCCCGCGAAAAAGAGGCGTGGGCCTGCGGGAGATAGGGGGAAATTACAAATGGAATTTGTCTTTTTTCCGCTCGAGCGTCCGGTGGAACTTATCCTCCACATCGGCAAGGGCCTCTTTGAGCGCCGCGAAGATCTTGGCCACCTGATCGGCGCTATACGCGTACTGGGATGTCGCCAGATTCCCGATCAGGCGTATCTTATCGAGCGTCGCCGCGACCCGTTGCTCCGCGAGCCTCTTAAAACGCGATTCTTTGGTCTCTCCCGGTACTTGTTTTGATTCTTCGTTCACGGCTTCGTTCTCTTCCACAATAGGCTCCTATTTCATTTTGGAAGGCACCCGGAGCGCCCTCCCGCTGACCATAAAAACATCTTTTCCCCGATGATGGATCGTACGCGGCGATTTCTTCTTCGGATCGATCCACGCCCGGACCACTTCGAGAATAAAAAAGTTATACCGCGATGCCATCCGGGCATCGATCACCTTGCACTCCAGCTGGGCGAAACACTCCCCGATCCGGGGAGGTTTGACGCGCGACGCCTTCACGGGAGTCAACCCGAATGTCTTGAATTTATCGACCGTCCGGCCGGAAGCATTACCGCAAGCGACGGCCTGCTTCGCCAGCTTCACATCCGGGATATTGATCACGCACTCTCCAGAAGACTTCAAGCTCTCGAACGAATAATTCCGGTCGCTCATCACGATCCCGAGAAGCGGCGGCTCAAAATCGATCATGGTATGCCACGCGAGCGTCATGATATTCGGCTTTTCCCCGCGAACGGTCGTCACCATCACGACCGGCCCGGGTTCGATCAAGGTATAAACCTTGGATAATGGAAGGATCTTTTTTTTCATTGAGCGCCCCCTCTTCGTTTTTCTTGTCTCATGATATGAACCGCCAGCCACACCGTTCTTTGGCGAGGATCAGTCCACGCCACACGATGCGGAACATGGGCTCGGATCAGCACCGAATCGCCGGGGTGAAGTTCCACAGGAGCGCGCTTCCCTTTAAAAAGCAGCCGGGCACTCCCTTGAAGGACGGCCACCCACTCGTCCGCTTTCGAGCAAAGCCATGTCCCTGGCGGGGTCGTTTGCCCTCGAGAAATGATCCTTTCTATTTTGAAGCCCTGGCCTCGCGCGAGCGTTTGAAACACCTCGCGGCGCTTCGCTCCCGGCAGTTTCGAAAGCATGTTATGTCGTTTTATTTTTGTCATAACGTCTTGGAAAAATCTCCTTTCCTGAACTTAAAGCCCTCTGAAGATCTCGGGACGAAGCGGCGCTTTACCCTCCAAAGCGGCCCGGAGGATCGCCTGAAGCGCGGCTTTATCCTTCGGGAATACCCCCTCCAGCGGCAAATAGTTCGACGCGTGGTTCGAGCGGAACACCGTATGCTTCAGTTCAAGCCCGCTCACGATCCCATGACATTCCTCAAGAAGTTCTTTCGCGTTGAGTTCCTGAAATACTCCCTTTTTCAGACCCTGAGCCAGCGGCGTCCCCGGCACGATCATGAGCGATAAAAAGGAAAGATAGCGCGGTTGCATGGCATTCAAGGCTTCGATCGTCTCGCGGACATGCTCGGCGGAATGTTCGCGCCCGCCAAGCCCGAGCAGTACCATCACGGACGAGCGGATCCCCGCCTGTTCCGCGCGACGCACCGCATCGGTCATTTCGCGAACGCTTGAGGCTTTCCCCGAACGATCGAGGATCGCCTGACTGCCGCTCTCAAGTCCCATGTAGATCAGATTCAGCCGGTGTTTCGAAAGTTCCCGAAGTTCCGCGTCCGTCTTAAACTTGATATTCGTACCATTGGCATAGCTCGAGATCCGGGTCAGTCGCGGAAAAGATTCACGCAGTTTTTTAAGGATCGGCACAAGCTTCGTGTTAGCGAGGACCAACGCGTCGCCATCCATCAGGAATACGCGCCGCGTTCCCGGGGCAAGACGGGCCTCGCGATCAATATCCTCGAAGATCTCACTGCGGTCTTTCACGCGAAAGGATTTCATCTTGTACATCCCGCAGAAGGAACAGTGGTCCGAAGAACAACCGACCGTCACCTGCAGGAGAAAACTTTCCGCTTCGGAGGGCGGACGGAATACCGGCTCGACGAGGCTCATGGCAGGATTATAACAAAAAGCGCGAAACGGGGATCCACGGGTTTTCTTATGATATACTTCGCTCCGAGGTGAACCCATGAAAAAGATCGAACGGCTTTTGGCTTTAGGAATGTTGTTCCTTTCACTTGCGCTCCCCCTATGCCTCGCGGACGATAACGAAGCAACCCCCGGCATGAGCGGCACGCCCCAGGAAATGGCGGAGTTGCAGAAGACGCTGGCAAGCGAACAAGTGGATACGCTCCAACAAAATCTCGCGGACCTCCGGGAAACGGTCAACACGCTGACCGAACGCGTCAGCGACCTGGAACGGACCGTCTACGACGATAGCGAGCGCCCCTAGGTTCTCTCCCCGTAAGGCGCGAGAACCTGGGTCTTCAGAACTTTTTGGAGAGAACGAGGAAGTAGACCGCCGTCCCAAGCGAAAGGATCAGCCAAAGCAGGGGCGTGAGCTGCACCGGGACAAAGGGATTGAACAGTAAAGCCAGCAAGACTAGCGGCCAAAAGTGCCGCTCCATCCGGGACTCCCCTCTGAATTGAACAGCCCCATAGACCGCCGCGCCACAAACGGCCCATTTGAGAAGCAGATAAAAGACCCCGGGCAAAGAAGGAAAAACCGCGGCACAAAGCAATAGCCCCGCCATCAATAACCCGATCTTTACTTTTTTGGCATGCTCCTGAAGCGCCATCTTCAGCTCCTTCGAAGGATGTTCCTTACAGCTTGTCGTATTTGGTGTGCCGGCCCTTGGCCTTTTCGACGGGATATTTTTGGGCGTTCTTGGCGAGTTTGATATCGATGGCATTGGAAAGATCGACGCCGAGATTGTCTGCCAGTTCAAAAAGATACATCGCCACGTCGGCCAACTCATCCGCGATCTCGTCCTTGCACGCTTTGGCGTGAGCGTCCACTTCTTCCGGTTTTTTCCACTGAAAATGTTCCAACACTTCCGCCGCTTCGAGAACCAGGGATAACGCCACATCCTTGGGATTATGGAATTGCATCCAGTCCCGCTCGTCCCGGAACTTCTTGATCTTTTCCGTCAACAACCGGATCTCCGACATGGTCTCAGCCCTTTCTTGATCCGCTACTTGAAATAAACCACGACATCGCAGCCCGGGATCTCGCGAAGCAGTTGTTGCTCAAAATCTTCCACCAGAGCCTGCGCCTTATCGACGGTCCATGCCGTCGGTGCTTTAAATCCCACATCAAGGAACATCTTCCGTCCCGCCTTGCGGACACGTATGCGATGAAGCCCCGGGAAAGCGGCCCCATGCTTTTGGACGGCACCCCGGATCTTCTCATGGATCTCCGGCTCCGGAACACTATCGAGCAACTCCCGCGCGTTCGCCGCAAGGTCCCGAAGAGGCTGCCGCATGACCGCAAGCGCCAAAAGGATCGCCATCACGGGATCGACGTAAACGGCCACGGAAACAAAACCCGCCCGGACAAGGAGAAGCCCCGCAAAAAATCCGGCGCACATCCCGAGTGAAAGGCTCGCATCAACGCGCCAATGCAGCGCCGCGGTCCGGAGCATGGCCGACCCGGTCTTCTTCCCGATCCTGCCGAGATAAAAAGCCAACGCGAGAGAACACGCTGCGGAAACGAACGCCGCGCCCACGGGGAGATCATAACGGGTGATATCCTCAGGATGGACCATATCCTGGACCGCGAACCCGATCCCCAGCAGACAGGTCAAAAGGATCGCCCCGTTCTGGAGCAGGACGGTCAGCGATTCGTATTTTGAGTAGCCAAAATTATAACGGGGATCCGGGGGGTTCTCGATCTTCGCGAGATTCGTTTTGACAAAGACCGCCATCACCAGGATCACAAGTCCCGTCCCGGCGTCGATCAAGAACGCGACGGAATCAACCGCCAGCCCGACCACGGCCGAGATCATAAACACCACCGCCGCGCCCGCGATCGAAAGATGCGCGGCCTTGACCTCAAGACGCTTCATAACATGTTTTTCTTTTTCTCGTTCGGTTTGCATCGGAATGCCTCTCTGAATTCACCCCGCGAAAAAGCCCTTAGAACTGAATTTTTCCGGACAGGACCCGTTTCAAAGCTTCGGGATAGATCTCATACTCCACTTGATGCACGCGGGCTTCCAGAGTCTCAAGGGTGTCCCCCGGAAGGATGGGAACTTTTTTCTGAAGAATGATCGGCCCGGTATCCACGCCGCTATCCACAAAATGCACGGTCACGCCGGTCTCTTTCACTTTCGCGTCCCAGGCATCCCGAATCCCATGGGCCCCGGGGAAAGCCGGTAAGAGCGCCGGATGGATATTGATCAACCGGCCGTAATACTTTTTCACGAATCCTTCGGTCAGGACGCGCATGAAACCCGCGAGCACCACCAGATCAGGCTTATGCGCGGCAAGGCAGATATCGAGCGCCTGATCAAAAGCCGCGCGATCCTCATAGGCCTTGTGATCGATCACGACGGTCTTCACCCCAAGCGCGGCCGCCTTTTCGAGAGCCTTGGCACCCGGTTTGTTGCAGATCACCGCAACGGGATCCGCGGGGATCTCCCCCGCCTGGATCCGGCGGATCAGATTCTCCATGTTCGTTCCGGATCCCGAAACTAAAAAAACAACTCGTTTCATCATAAACTTCGCGCAACGGGCAACGGTCAACGCTCAACGAAAACCCTTACGTTGTGCGTTGCGCGTTGTGCGTTGAGCCATCTCCTTTTTTGGGTAAAACACTTTTACGGTCCTTGCCGGACACCAACACCACCATCTCGCCTTTGCGGGGCTTCTGCGTCATATCCCGGATCAGTTCCGAAAGATTGCCGCGCAACACTTCTTCGAATTTCTTGCTCAGTTCCCGGGCGACCGCGGCTTCGCGATCCCCGAACACCGCGAGCATATCCTGAAGCGCTTTCACGATCCGAAAAGGCGACTCAAAAAAGATCAGCGTTTCTTCGCGCTCCCGAAGGGCCTCGAGTTCATGCCGCCGGCGCTCCCCTTTATTTGAAAGAAAGCCAAAGAAACTAAAACTGTCCGTCGGAAGACCGCTCAGAACGAGCGCCGTCGTTACGGCAGAAGGTCCGGGCAACACTTCCACCGGCAATCCTTCGGCCAGCGCCGCGTGCACGACCTGGAATCCGGGATCGGAAACAAGCGGCATCCCCCCGTCCGAAACAAGGGCAAGGCGCTTGCCTTCCCTGAGCAGCGCGATCAACGCCGCGCCTTTATGCTCGGAACTGTGCTCGTGATAACTGAGAAGCGGTTTAACAATGGAATAATGCTGAAGAAGCGTTTGCGTCCGGCGCGTATCCTCACACACGATCACATCCGCCTGCTTCAACACCTCGATCGCCCGGATCGTGATATCCGAAAGATTTCCGATCGGCGTCGGTACGATGCTCAGCATCCCCTCACCGGTCCCGTTCAAGAACGTAGTCGGCGAGTTGCTCGAGACTGGTACGAAAGGGGGACGCCGGGAAGATCTCGAGTTCGCGTTTGGCCAGAGCCACGAACGCTTTCGCCTTACCGAGGGCGTACGCGAGAGCGCCGCTTTTCTCAAGTACATCCCGAAGCATCGCGAAACGGCGGTTGTGACTTCGGGAATAAAGGATACGCACGACTTTGTCCCGCTCCGCCGATGCCAGGCAATGGATCACCGGAAGCGTGTACACCCCTTCTTCAAGATCCGAGCCGAGCGTCTTACCAAACTCCCGTTCCTCGCCGGTAAAATCCAGATAATCGTCAATGATCTGGAACGCCATGCCAAAAAAAGTCCCGAAACGGCCGAGGGCTTCGGCCTTTTCCTGTTCGATCCCCCAGATAAGCGCCCCCGTCTCGAGCGCGCACGCGAGGAGCGAGGCCGTCTTCTTTCGGATCACCTCAAAATGGACCTCTTCGGTCATGTTGATGTTCTTTTTTTCGCTGATCTCAAGCAACTCGCCTTCACAGATCTCTCCCGCCGTCGTCAGAAAAAGCGGGATGATCCGGTCGTTCCCATGGCGAAAGATCGTCACGATCGCCCGGTCATGAAAATAATCGCCGGCCAGCACCGCCGCCTGGGGACCGGACTTGATATGCAAGGCCGAAACGCCGCGGCGAAGCGGCGCGGAGTCGATAATGTCGTCGTGGATCAGCGTCGCGGCATGAAAGATCTCGGTGGCGGCGGCCAGATAAAGTTCCGCGGTCTCGTTGCGCTCGGACGGAACACCCGCCTCAGGCCGCAGGGACCGGGACAGCCCCGCGCCAAGCAGGATGAGGGCCGGCCGCAAAAGCTTCCCGTTCTTGGAAAAAAAGTGGTCGACCATCTCCCGCATTTTCGGGATCGGCGTATCCAATGTTTCACGGATCAGGGCCGGGACTTGTTTTAAACGGGCATGAACGGGAGTGTAGATCGTTTCGAGGCTCAGTATCGTTGTCATAAGAGGGCGCTATTATAATCCTTATCGCTCAACGCGCAACGGTCAACGCGCCGCGCACCGGAAAAACTAAAAGCATCACGTTGCGCTTTGTGCGTTGCGCTGTCTTGCTACTTCTCCAAAGCCGTACTGAGACGCAGGAACTGTTCGAGAGAAAGGGTTTCTCCCCGAACCTTCAGCGGGAACCCCAGTGTTTCAAAGATCCGCTCGAGGACTTCGCGTTGCGGCGTAGGCTTAAGCTCATGGATCAACAGCGCGAGAAGGGTCTTCCGGCGCTGGCTGAACGCGATCCTTACCAGATCCAAAAACCGCGCCTTGTCGAGATCCGACGGCGTGGAGGGAAAAGGACGGAATGTGTAAGAGATCACACGGGACATCACTTCCGGCCGCGGCAGAAAACACGCCGGGGAAACATCGAACAGGAATTCTGTTTCTCCGAAAAAACGGCTGGTGACACTTAACCGGCCGTAATCGTCGTCCCCCGCTTGGGCAGTCAACCGGGCGGCCACTTCTTTTTGTAGCATCAGCACCGCCTTGGAAAAAACCTGCGAGTGATCGACCAGATGGAACAGGATCGGCGTGCTGATGTAATAGGGCAGATTGCCGATCACTTTCGCCTGGGGGCCTGCGCCCGTCCAAGCGCGAAGGAGTTCCGTCGGATTTGTTTTTAAAATGTCGCCGTGAACGAGCCTAAAATGCTCTGGGTATTCCGGCAGAAGTTCCTGGGTCAACACCTCGACGAATTTCGGATCGGTCTCCACGGCCAGCAGCGGAAATCCCCGCCGAAGAACTTCTTGGGTCACGGCTCCGAGCCCCGGCCCGATCTCAAAAACCCGGTCCCCCGGCTGAAGGTCCAGGGCATCCACGATCTTGCGTATCGTATTGGGATCCATCAAGAGATGCTGTCCGAGATGCCCGCGAACACGGATATCGTATTTTTTCAGCAGTTCTATTTGCGTGAGCACAATGCTCCTTTGCCGTCATTCTGAGCCTGATGCTTGCTTGCACAAGCAAGCGGCAGGGCGAAGAATCTCGGAGATCCTTCCCTCTGCCTTGTCCCGCCAACAGTGGGACGCGAGGTCAGGATGACGAGGACGCCGTCTATTTGCGTAAGCATTTCGCAAGGACAGCTTTCCTGGCAAGCTGAAGCGCAGCGATCATCGAAGAAGGGTCGGCTTTGCCCCGGTACGCAATGTCAAAAGCCGTGCCATGGTCCGGTGACGTACGAGTATAAGGAAGCCCCAACGTCACGTTCACGCCATCATGAAAAGCCACAAGCTTGAACGGCGCAAGGGCCTGATCGTGGTACATGCTGATCAGTCCGTCGTAGCGGCCATGATAGGCCGCGTGGAAGGCCAGGTCCGCAGAGATCGGGCCCACCACATCAAAGCCTTTGCGACACGCCGCGCGAACGGCCGGCTCAATGACTTTCGTCTCTTCATCCCCGCATTCCTTGCCGTGCGGATTGAGCGCGCAAACCGCGATCCGGGGCTTTGCGATACCGCATCCGGTCCTCAGCATGGCTTCCGTCAGCACGACCTTTTCAAGGATCGACTTGGCCGTGAGCAGGCCGCTGACCTTCCTCAGCGGTTCGTGGATGGTGGCAAGCGTTACGTTCAGGCGCGGGCTGACGAACATCATGGCAAAACGCTTCGCCTTGGCTTTGTGCGCGAGAAGTTCCGTGTGCCCAATGAATTTCTTATCAACAAGCCGCACGGCCGCTTTATTCACAGGCGCGGTCACGACCGCGTCCACGATCCCCTTTTTCGCCAAAGCCGCCGCTTGTTTGATGGCGGCAAGCGCAAGATTCCCGTTCTCACGGCAGAGAATGCCCGGCTTGAAAACGCCTCCGTCAGCGGCCTTGGCCGTGATATCCATGAGATAGATCGATCCGCCGCGAAGATTTCCATTTAAAACATCCGGGAGAGGTTTGAACGGAGCCCAAAGACCGGTCTTCTGACAAAGCAGCTTGAACACCGGCTTGGTCCCGATCACCAGATACGCGATCAGAGGCGAAAGTTTCTCCTGCTGAAGCGCTTTGATGAGGATTTCGGGGCCGATCCCTCCGGGATCCCCCATGGTGAGGGCAATGACTGAATTATGTCTCATAGGTCTTTCAAACGCCATCGCTTTGCGGTTTAATCTTGCGCAACGTACAACGTTCTACGCACAACGTCGTGGCTCTTTCGTTGCGCGTTGCGCGTTGCGCGTCGTGCTACTTTATTGCTATATACGCCGCTTTTTTGACCTCTTCCATCCAGTCCTTGAAACGCGCGTTGCTTTCCTGCTGGAAAAGATATCCCGAGATCTGGTCTTTCACTTCCTCAAAGGTCCGGGTCGTTTCGGGTTCTTTGGCCTCGATCCGGAAGATGTGATAACCGATCGGCGTCTCGACCACGCCCGTCAGCTTTCCGACCGGAGTGCTGAAGATCACCGCATCCACGGACTCGATCATGGCCCCGCGTTCGACCCAGTCCCCCAACCCTTCATCCTTCGCGAGGCTATCCTCGGAAAAATCGCGCACGATCTGATCGAAATCACGATACAGCTTCACTTTCTGCTGCAACAATTCGATCCGCTGCTTGGCCTTTTCATCCGTGATCCCCTTCGCGCGGGATTCATCGCTTTTCTTGACCGTCAGCGACCGCACCCGGACACGCTCCTTGGTCTTGAACTTTTCAGGATTGCTCTTGTAGAACGCCTCCACTTCCGTCGGGGACACCACCACCTTGGACCGGATCTCCCGGTCCTGAAGCTGACGCACCATCGCCTGCTTTTTCAGCCGCTCCCGGAGGGATGTCATCGTCAGGCCCTCCCGCTCCAGCATCGCATCGAGTTCCTCGGGTTTTTCTATCCGCGATCTAAATTCCTGGAACTCCTTTTCGACTTCCTCATCCTTGATCTCGATCCCCTGCGTGACCGCCTCCTGGTACACGAGCTTATCTTCGATCATCTGGCTCAGGATCTTCTGCCGGACCTCGTACATCGCTTTGGTCAGTTCTTCGCCGCTGTATTCCTTGTTGTACTGTTCAAAAACGGGACGCAGAAAGGCATCGAGCTCCGCCTGCGTAATGACCTCGTCATTCACGACGGCGACCACGCGATCAAGGAGTTCCTCTTCCGCCGCATGAGCCAGCGGCAGCAGGAGAGCAAGGAACATCAGGGAAAACCCAAGAAGACGTTTCATAGTGCGGGTATTATAGCTCTTATCGTGCAACGCGCAACGCACAACGCAAGGCCGCGGATCTTCACGCAAGGCGTCATGCGTCGCCCTTAACACTGGATCTCGATTCTTCGACCGCTTTTTTGAGCATCCGGCAGTAGAGGTCAAAACCGACCGCCTGGATAAAACCGCTCTGTTCATGCCCCAGCAGATTCCCGGCGCCGCGGATCTCCAGATCCTCCATCGCGATCTTGAATCCCGAACCAAGCTGGGTGAATTTTTCGATCGCGCTCAGCCGCTTTTCCGCGTCCTGCGTCATCACCCAGTTCTTCGGGATCAGAAAATAGGCGTAAGCCTGCCGCTTCTCCTTAAAACGGCCCACACGTCCGCGAAGCTGGTAAAGATCCGCCAACCCAAAACAATCGGCACGATCGACGATGAGCGTGTTCACGTTCGGGATATCAATCCCCGATTCCACGATATTGGTGGAGATCAGGCAATCGATCTCCCCCGCAAGAAAGGCTTTCAGGACCGCCTCGAGCATATCGATAGGCATCTGGCCGTGCATGACCCCAAAGCGCACGTGCGGGAGTAGCGTCTTAAGACGCTCGTGAACGCGTTCGATCGATTGCACGCGATTGTGCACGAAATAGACCTGCCCCTTGCGGGCTAATTCCCGTTCGATCGCCTGGCGGATCACATTTTCATGGTATTCCATCACGCAGGTCTCGACCGGCATGCGGTTCTTGGGGGGCGTATCGATCACGGACATATCGCGGACACCCAAAAGCGCCATGTGCAGGGTTCTCGGGATCGGGGTGGCCGTCAGCGTCAGAATGTCGACTTGCGTCCGCAGCTGTTTGAGTTTTTCCTTGTGCCGCACGCCAAAGCGCTGTTCTTCGTCAATGATCACAAGCCCTAGATCCTTGAACGTGACGTCTTTGGAAAGAAGCCGGTGCGTCCCGATCACCACATCCATTGAACCTTCCACGACGGCTTTCACGACCGCCTTTTGTTCCCTGGGCGTCTGGAAACGCGAGAGGAGACCCACGGTCACGGGGAAATGCTTCGCGCGTTCTTTCAGGAGAACATAATGCTGTTCGGCCAGGATGGTGGTCGGGACTAAAAAGGCGACCTGTTTTCCCCCCATCACGGCCTTAAACGCAGCCCGCATCGCGACTTCAGTCTTGCCGTACCCCACATCGCCGCAAAGCAACCGGTCCATCGGCTTCGAGGACTCCATATCCCGTTTCACTTCCTCGATCGCGCGTTTCTGCCCTTCTGTTTCCTGGAACGGGAATTCCTCTTCGAAATCATGCTGCCAAGGCGTGTCCTTCGGCGAGGCAAGCCCCGTCAACAAGCTACGCTTGGCCTGGATCTCGAGCAAGTCCTGTGCGACCCGGTGTAACGCCGTGCGCGTGCGCTCTTTGATCCGTTCCCATTCCTTGGTGTGAAGTCGGGTGAGTTTGGGGCTGACACCGGACCCGCCGATATAGCGCTCAACAGGTTCTTCGAGGGAAAGATAGAGGATTTCTTTGTCCGCGTATTCGAGGGCCATGCAGCGGGTTCGGGCCCCCTGCATCTGGATCACCTTGGTGCCGAGAAAACGGCCGATGCCGTACTTGACGTGCACCACAAGATCGCCGCGTTCAAGGTCCCGCACCCCGGCCACAGGCTCGAAGGTCTCGAGCCGTTCTTCCATGCGCCGGAGTTTTTTACGAAAAAGATCGGTAACCTCGATCAGGAAAACTTCTTCGAAGGTCGCGGTACTCTCCCCTGAAGCGGGTGAGAAATCACGGATCTGGACGAGCGTGTCGCCGCGGAATTGGATTCGGACCGGAAGCCGATAGGTTACGGGGTAAATGTCGACCGTCCCTCCGCGGACAGCGAACTCTCCGGGAAGCGTCACATATTCTTTTTTTTGATAGCGAAGGCCCTGGAGCAGGTCCTCAAGCGGCTCCACCCCGATCTCCGCATTCACCTTCAGCCGTTTGATCTCCACCCCGTTAGATCTCCCTGTCTTGGTATGTATTACAGAATAGGAAGGGTATTCTAGCAAAGAAAGACAGGTGAGGGTCGCTAAAAGAGCCCGCCGCCGGACATTACTTGCAATACGTGTATACGCATGATACACTTATATCAAAGAAGGAGGGCTCTATGCCTAACATGACGCTTTCGATCCCGGAAGAACTGAAACAAAAAATGGACTGTTTTAGGGAGATCAACTGGTCTGAGGTCGCTCGACAGGCCATTCTCGAGAAAACTATACTCATGGGCAGGATGAACCAGCTCATGGCCTCAAGCAAGATCAGCGAGCCGGAAACCCTTTACGAAGGACGCAAGATCAGCCGTAAAGTCGCCAAGAAGCACAAGTAGATCGTCCCGATGGAACTTGTCGTCGACGCAAATATCCTGCTCGCGGGCTTTATAAAAGCGGCCGTCACACGGGATCTTCTTCTGGAGGGCCGTCTAAAACTGCACGCTCCGGAGCATCTGATCTACGAAACCCGCAGGCACCTTTTAGACAGTTCTGATCTGAGAAGACGTATCGGTCTATCCCCCAAGCAGATCGAGAAGATATGGTTTATTCTTACACAGCATATCGAATCGCATGCAAAAACCGATTATCAAAAGACTTATCCCACCGCCCTCAAGATCGCTCCTCACCCCGAAGACGCGCCTTACCTGGCTCTTGCCCTGCGCTTAGAGATTCCTCTTTGGTCGAATGACAAAGGGATGAAAACACAAACCCAGGTCAGAGTCTTTGCGACCCATGAAGTCCTGAGCAAACTCAGGTAAACAAAGGGGTCTGGCTCCATTTTAGGCTTAGAAAAGGATGCGCACTCCCGTTTTTATTTGCGTCTATTTTCAGGAAGGAATTACACCAGCGACCTTTGGGTTATGAGGCGAGCTAGAAAGATTTACCGAAGTTGACCGAATTTGTCCGAAGTAAGCCAAAATCAAAGCGTTAGAAGTAATTTTTCCGAAAATCGATTGCCCGCTTTTGACCGTCTTTTACCATCATTTTCCATCGAATCTGTTAACATCTTCCGTTAACACCTTCTATAGCGAGCGACCGCATTTACTAAACCCAAAGCCAATATCTTGGAAACATCTCGCCAATGTTACGCTTCTACGCTTCACCACGGCTAAATTGTGAAAAAGACCCATGAACGGCTTTCTGCCTATTTAAAAAATAAGCCCCGCTAAGCTCGCAGCGAGAGAAACCATCTTTTTTATGCTCATAAAGAGGTGCCAACACATTCTTCTCTCCGAGAAATGCCCAGAATACACTGGTATCACTTTCTTTCAACAATGCGACTAGTTTATCTTTGCGCATGGCAAGCCCGTTAAGTTTTGCATTTCTCC
Source organism: uncultured bacterium (assembly GCA_964508905.1). Taxonomy (GTDB): domain Bacteria; phylum Omnitrophota; class Omnitrophia; order Omnitrophales; family Aquincolibacteriaceae; genus Aquincolibacterium. Next base: position 4,951 of record CAZDVO010000018.1, on the reverse strand, counting down.
AAATTGAAATAGGGCTTGCTACCAGCTCACTTTTCTCATCAAAAAACCGGCCGTCAGAATATAACTGCACTAATTTCATTGCATTAACCAAATATTTGCTCGGCAGCTTGATTGAGCACCCCTCTGACAAGGAACAATCCCATGATGTTTCGTTTAAATGGCAAGGGGCGGGCAAAACCAGCCAGTGAGGGTCGGGTGAAAACCGGCCATTTTGAAGGGAGATGCTGTATATCAGTTCTCAAAAGGAGAACGATGATATATGGCAAACGAACTCAAGATGGCTATCGTCAATACAATCACAGGATTGCTGGAGAAGGGCTGGAAGCATCGACGGATCGCCCGGGAGCTTGGCGTCAACCGGGAAACCGTTGGCCGCTATGCCCGGCTCCGGCGTGAAGTCGGTTCAAACCCAGCCAACCCGACCCTCGGCTCGGAAGGCCCACCAGCTCCAAACCCGGCCAACCCGACCGCCGGCTTTTGTGTGGGTCCCGCCAGTCTTTGCGAGCCTTTTCGCGAAAGCATCACCCAAAAACTCGCTGGAAATCTCGAAGGTGTCCGGATCTGGCAAGATCTGGTTCAAGACGGATTTAACGGGTCTTACTCTTCGGTCAAACGCTTCCTTCGCCACTTGCGCCCCACGCAAGATCTTCCGTTCCGCAGGATGGAATGCCCTCCCGGAGAGGAAGCCCAGGTTGATTTCGGAACCGGTGCCTGGACTCTCGTAGACGGCAAGAAACGTCGTCCCTACATTTTCCGGATCGTTCTGAGTTATTCCCGGAAAGCCTACAGTGAAGCCGTCTGGCGACAGACGACGGAAAACTTCATCCGGTGCCTCGAAAACGCATTCCGGGCTTTTGGAGGCGCTCCTAAAACGCTCGTGATCGATAATTTGAGAGCCGCGGTCACTCACGCGGATTGGTTCGATCCGGAACTCAATCCCAAAATCATGGACTTCGCAAAGCATTACGGGATCGTGATCCTTCCCACCAAGCCTTACACCCCGCGGCATAAAGGCAAGGTCGAGAATAGCGTCAAATATATCAAGAACAACGCGCTTAAAGGCCGCTGCTTCGGAAGCCTTGAAGATCAGAACGTTTTTCTCGCGCATTGGGAATCCCAGATCGCGGACACCCGCATTCACGGCACCACGCGTCAGCAAGTCCTGAAGCTTTTCGGGATCGAGAAAACTTCATTGCAAGTGTTGCCGCTGGAAGCTTTCCCGTTTTTTAGCGAAGGGCGGCGCAGTGTTCACCGGGACGGGCATATCGAAGTGGCCAAGGCCTATTACTCGGTGCCGCCCGAGTATCTCGGCCATGAGCTTTGGGCGCGTTGGGATTCGAAGCTGGTGCGAATTTTCGGCAAGGATCTCAAGCAAGTGGCGGTGCATTGCCGGGTGCTTCCCGGAAGATTCCACACTCTGCGCGAGCACCTGGATAACCGGAAAATCTCCGGGGTAGAGCGCGGCGCAGAATATCTCCTCTCCAGAGCCTTCAGGATCGGACCCTCTACAGGACGTTGGGCCAAAGCCATGTTGGATGTCCGCGGCATCGAGGGCATCCGTGTGATGCAGGGACTCCTCTGCATGGCGGCCAAGCAGCCAGTCGCAGTGCTTGAACGCGCCACGGAATACGCTCTGAATTCCGAATGCTTCCGGCTCCGGACCTTGCGGGAACTATGCCAGAGTCTTTCAAAAAAACACGCTCCCGCAGGCTTCATCCAGGAAGATCCTCTGATCCGCCCGCTTTCGGAATATCAGGATCTGCTTCATGTTTCATTCAAACCACAACCCTCAACCACAAAGGAGCTTTTTAATGCGAACGCAACTCATTGATAACCTCAAACGGCTGCATCTTTCCGGGATCCGGAATACCCTTGATGTCCGGATTCAGGAAGCGGCCGGTAACCAGCTCAGTCCTCTGGAGTTCCTAGAGCTTGTGCTTCAGGATGAGATCACCATGCGAAACGACCGTGCTTTCGCCAAACGAATCAAGGCGGCGCAGTTCCGCGATCTGAAAACCATCGAGGATTTTGATTTCACGTTCAACTCCTCCATCAAACGCAAACAGATCATGGATCTCGCGGCCGGTCATTTCATACGACAGCACCAGGATGTCCTGTTGATTGGCCCTCCGGGGGTCGGAAAATCACATCTGGCACAAGGCCTTGGATATCAGGCTTCGAAAATGGGGTTTACGGTCTTTTATCGCTCGATCTTCACGGCGGTTTCGGAACTCATGCAAGCGGAGGCCATGAATGAAACCGCGGCCAAGTTGAAGCGATATCTCGCGCCGGAGGTCTTGATCATCGACGATATGGGGCTTAAACAGCTTCCCAAGAACGCGGGAGAACATCTCTTCGAGATCATTATGCGGCGTTCCGAACTTCATTCCACGATCCTGACATCAAACCGGCCGCTCTCGGATTGGGGGAAGCTGATCGGAGATGTTCCCACGGCAGGGGCCATTCTCGACCGGCTCCTCAGCCGCGCGCACGTCATCGAAATCTCAGGAAGAAGCTACCGTCTCAGAGAAAAAACTTGCGGAAAAAAGACAGACGATGATAATCAACACTCACAACATTAACCCTGGCCGGTTTTGACCCGACCCTGACTGGCTGGTTTTAACCCGCCCCGTGACAGTTTAAATAATCGTCATTTGTAAGCATGACTGGGTTGGGTAATTCTTTATAGCGATCATTGGGATGAATCCAACGATCAGCGTCTGGGCGGGTTTCTTCATAAGCAGATGAGTTCGGATATTCCCCGAGAAAAAGCTCATAGAAATCGTGGGATTCGGGCATCCATCGCCCCATAAACCGCTGTTTTTGCGCCCACGCAATGGTTTTTGGCGCATGCTCGTTTTTTACGATGTAACTTTTTATCATGTACCATATTTCCCTTCGGGATATGTTGTACTTATCCTCTTCGGGAGGAATCTCTTCTTCCCACTTGATGAATCCATCAAGAAATAACCATTCGGTATCGTTGTCATCTTTGAAGAGAATAACTTTACTGGGGCATGGGATATTCCGTCTTTTCTTTATCCACTCTCTGTCAGGCTCTTTTTTTTCCCAAGCATCATAACGAAGAAAATGCGTTTCCCACTTGCGGAGATTAATATAATTTGATTCTATCTCTGGTTTCTCTACAAAAGATGGATCAATGTCGCGAGCAAAGGGGTTCCAAGGGCCTCTATATACTTGTCTTACCTCTGGATTCACCCAAGAATTTACAGCAAGCTCAAAGTGATCCGAAAGCTTTGCCAAAAATTCACGATATGCTATCCATTGGTATTTTTTGCCTATTCGCTCCGGCTTTTTTCCTTTGCGCCCACGATTGTAAACGCTATCCACATCTGAATCGAATTCCCCATGCAACTCTGGCTGCCACCCCAGTTCATAAACGCGCTTCAATATCCACCGCTGCGCGATCCTTAAATCAAATCTATCTGCGGGGTTATATTTAAGATTAAGATTGGAATCAAGAAAGGGAGCGATTTTTTTTTTCGTAATAGTTCGCTTTTCTAGGGCCCAAAGATCGCTTGAATCTTTGCAATGCGATTTGAGATTCTACCTCAGTTTTTCGACCCACAGCTACCTTGAATCTTAAAAAATTATCTGGTGCGTATTCGTTGGCAGGCTCCTCGCAAATAATCGGATTCGCTTTATCCCACAGTTGCTTCTGTTTTTTATCGAGATTATTCAAAAAGATTTCAAAAGCTGCTTTACGATCAATTTCTTTCTTACCAAATCTTCTCCCGCTCCAAGCGCAATAATTGCTATTTGTCCCTATGACATAGCGATCAAAATCTCCTCCGCCAATAACCGACCACCATATGCGCCACATTCCCTTACTACCCTCGGATTCTTTTTCTGGATTGTATTTTTCTTTCAGTTGTTCCTCGGAGGGGGGGATACCAATCCAATCGCTTTTATATGGCGGCCAGATATGATTTTCTTTTATGGATATTTTAATTTTTCTCCTCATAGCCACTTCAATAACTCCACGAGCATAATCCCTTAGCAAAATGTGCGCGGGTGGCCGATTCGTTGAAAACAAATGCTCATAAATCCACTCCGCCAAGTTCTTTGTGCCATTTGGATCAGCATAATTTCGCAAAACGCACCCGTAAGCGACAGCGTAGAGTCTCTCGGCAACATAAGGATCGTTAACATGTTCAAAGTGTGCCAGCAGTGACAAAAGAAGATCTAGCCTGTTCGTCAGTAAGCACACAAGCCCTTTTGTCGCTTTGTCACGTACTGCTCTATTAGACGTTGTGAGAAACCAAGCCAGAATAACGCAAAGAAGAAATAGCGGCTCATCACCCACATGACTTTTATCTTGCTTCGACCAGGCCCACTCGAGGAGCCTATCAACAGATGTTTCTTGCCCATGTTGCCGATGAAGGAAGACTGACCATATGCTATCTCGTTTCGGCATAGACATCGCCCACAACCATCGGTGTAACCATTTCGCATTAAACGGATGATTCGGACAGCTTGCGATAGTTATAAATGCATTAAGCAAATAGTAAAAACCATCGTTCTCTTTGATCGTTTCATGTAACAGCTTGCGTGTCCGCTCCGGAAAGTTTGATTTATGGTCAAACTCAAAACTCTCTGGCTTGCGCCATATGAGGCTTTCGATAAACGATTCCGCGGCATAGTATTTTTGACGAAGGTAAGGTGCAACATCGAAAAATTCTTTACCGCCCAATCTCTCAGGGCACTCTATCATTAAGGCCCCAACCAACCCACAATTGGAGCTTCGTTGCAAAAGCATGCCGAGCTGAGTATCGGGCGAAAAGAACTGCTCTGGGGTCTTGCCAGAGCTACTTTGCATCTTGAATATATATCTAGAAATTAAGTGATCGCTGAATTTCTGGAAAGGAAATCTATGGTAGTTTCAGTTTTTTAACGCAACACCTGCAAGATGTTCAAAAACTTCGTACGG
>CAZDVO010000017.1:0-35393 GCA_964508905.1 uncultured bacterium | reverse complement strand
CAAGGGGACATTTCATGTGCTACCAAAAGGGGACATCTTGACGTGCTGCCAACAGACAAAGAGGCGTCCGCGACCCGGGACGGTCAATTTCTTCCCGGCGAGCATGATTCAAGCTATAATGCCGCTGTCGGTTCCTTGGAACATTCTTTAGGAGGGCTTTTTCATGAAGGCATTTCTCGTCGGGTTGCTCGTGCTTATGATGGCCTTGTTTCTTTCCGGGGTTGGCATCCTTCTCTTTCCGCTGCTTTTGGTATTGGGGGTGTTTCTGCGCTTGCTCGTCGGGATCGCGGTCTTGATCCTGGCGGTCTGGATGATTGGATGGTTGACCCTTCTTTTGATCGATGCCCTGAAGGGCAAAGAAGACCCTCAGGATTAAGGAGCGAACGTGGAACGGTTGATGACGGCCAAGCAGGTGAGTGAGTTGATCGAGGTGAAACCCTCGACCATCTATCAGTGGGTGCACCTCGGATTGATCCCGCACGTGAAGCTCGGGAAATGCGTGCGTTTCAAGAAAGCGGAACTTTTCCGCTGGATCGACAAAAATCTGCGCAAGGAACGGATCTCATTCAGATCCGTTGAGAAGAATCTCGGGAAATATCCTTCTCCAGGACAGAAAGAATTTTTTGACTGGGATTGACCTGTCAGGATTGCTTTCTCTCTTCAGAAGGTCTAAGATAATGACGTAACAAAGGGTGCGGAAGATTGAGTGATCCTCGAGCGGAGGTGCCCTATGACAGAGCCTCAAAGGCATAAGTTGGTTGCGAGTGGTGCTGTGACCGTAGCCGTATGCCTGATCCTTTACTTTATTATCTTTGGTTTCCATTCCTTCGATCCCAAGAGCCTCTTGTTGGTGATCGGGTTCTTTGGAATGGCAGCCAAGATCTCGACGGTGAAACACAAGCACAACCCGATGATCTAGTGAGGGGCGTCCCTTCCGCGGTTTTGGGCCGGTGCGCGGTGTTTTGTGTGCGTTCGTTCTTGTAAATCCTTCCCTCCTTCAGTACACTACTCGCCTTATCCCGTCCCTGTATTTTAAAGAGGGGATTCTCGGAATCGCCTCAGTTTGGCCTCACTAAAAACGATAGGTGTTGTGGAATTATGAAAGAAGAGATTGCCGTGCTCAAAGACCGCATTACGGATCTCAAGGAAAAACTCCAAGAGATAAGGGGGTATCTTTGACCTTGAAGCCCAGGAGCGCGAGATCTCCGATATCAATCAAAAGATGGCCGCGGCGGATTTCTGGGATCGTCAGCAGGAAGCCCAAGCGACGGTTGAACGCTTAAAAGTCCTCAAGAAAGTCGTCGATCCCTGGCATCGCGCTCACCAGACCTCCGGAGATCTTCTCGAATTGATCGGCATGGTCGATGAGAACCAGGCCGAGTCCCTTAAAGAACTTCAGGAAGACGTCGCCAAACTCGCGCGCGAAGTGGAACTTCTCGAATTCCAGAGGCTTCTCTCCGGTCCCTACGATCCGAATAACGCGATCGTCAGCATTAATTCCGGCGCCGGGGGCACCGAGGCGTGCGACTGGGCCCAGATGCTCTACCGGATGTACACGCGTTGGGCGGAACAGCACGATTACGTAGTGCAGATGGTCGATCTGATGCAGGGGGAAGAGGCCGGTATCAAGAGCGCCACCTTTATCGTGCAAGGTGCTTACGCTTATGGTTACCTCAAGGCGGAATCCGGCGTGCACCGGCTGGTACGCATTTCGCCGTTCGATGCGAACAAGCGTCGGCATACTTCCTTTGCCTCGATGGATGTGATCGCTGAAGTCGATGATATCCCCGAGATCGAGATCCGCGATGAGGACATCCGGGTCGATGCTTTTCGCGCCGGGGGAGCGGGCGGGCAGCATGTGAATAAGACTTCAAGCGCGATCCGGATCACCCATTTGGCGACAGGGATCGTCACGCAGTGCCAGAATGAGCGTTCCCAGATTCAGAATAAACAAGTCGCCTTGAAGGTGTTGAAGGCGCGACTGTATGAGCGGCTGCTTCAGGAAAAGGAAGCGGCCATGGCTTCGCAGTATGGGCCTAAAAAAAAGATCGAGTGGGGCTCCCAGATCCGTTCCTATGTCTTTCATCCTTACTCCATGGTGAAGGACCACCGCACGGATGTTGAGACCTCGAACGTGGATGCCGTGATGGATGGCAAGTTAGATGAATTTATCGAGGCTTTTTTGAAGCAGAATGTAGCGAAGAGTTAACCGGTAAGGAATTCTCATGCTGAACTATATCCTTAAGAAGATCTTTGGTACCCAGAACACCCGCATGCTTAAGACCCTCTGGCCGATCGTCGAACAGGTGAATGCGCTCGAGCCCGCCATCGAGAAATTGTCCGATGCAGAGTTGCGCGCGAAGACGGAGGAGTTCAAGAAGCGCCTTACTGAAGGGGCGACGCTCGACGACCTTCTTCCGGAAGCTTTTGCCGTGGTGCGTGAAGCCTCCCGACGGACGACCAAGATGCGCCATTTCGATGTGCAGATCCTGGGCGGTATCGTGCTTCATAAGGGGAAGATCGCCGAGATGTCCACCGGGGAAGGAAAGACACTCGTTGGGACGCTCCCAGTCTATTTGAATGCGCTCGAAGGGAAAGGCGTCCATGTGGTGACCGTGAACGATTACCTGGCGCGACGTGACCGAAACTGGATGGGCCCGATCTATGAATTCCTCGGGTTGACCGTGGGTGTGATCCAGCACGATATTCCGCAGGAGGAACGCCAGGCCGCATACGCCTCGGATATCACGTTCGGAACGAACAACGAATTTGGATTTGACTATCTTCGGGACAACATGGTGACCCAGATCGAGATGCGCGTCCAGCGCCCGCTCCATTACGCGATCGTGGACGAAGTGGACTCCATTTTGATCGACGAAGCACGTACGCCTCTTATCATTTCAGGCCCCGCGGAAGATTCGACCGACAAATATTACAAGGCCCACCGCGCCGCGCTGGCGCTCAAAGGCCACCGGATCATGAAAGAAGAGGTCGACCCGGACTGGAAGGCCAAACTTGAGGAGATCAAGAAGACCGTCGACTATATCGCCGACGAGAAAGCGAAGACCATCCGTACGACCGAACTGGGGGAGACGAAGGCCGCGAAGCTTATGGGTGTCAGCAACATGCACGATTCGGACACGGTCGCGGAACGGCATCACATCATGACGGCATTGCGGGCGAAGGAGTTCTTTGAAAAGGATGTCGACTATGTTGTGAAGGACGGCGAGATCCTGATCGTCGATGAGTTTACGGGGCGCCTGATGCCGGGCCGCCGTTTTTCGGACGGGCTTCACCAGGCGCTTGAGGCCAAAGAGGGTGTCGAGATCCGGCGCGAGAACCAAACGCTCGCGACGGTTACGTTCCAGAATTATTTCCGTATGTATAAGAAGCTGGGTGGGATGACCGGTACCGCCGCGACAGAAGCGGTGGAGTTCGACAAGATCTACAAATTGGATGTGGTCGTGATCCCGCCCAATCGCCCGTGCGTGCGCATTGATTCGCCGGATTGCGTCTATCGGACTGAACGGGAGAAGTTCGAGGCGGTCGTTCGCGAAGTCGTGGAAGAACACAAAAAAGGAAGGCCAGTGCTCGTCGGGACGATCTCGATCGAGAAATCGGAACGCCTCAGCCGTATGCTTCAGAAGATCAATCTGCCGCATGTGGTGCTGAACGCCAAGTATCATGAGAAGGAAGCCGAGATCGTGGCTCAGGCGGGACAGCCTGCGGTGGTGACGATCGCGACGAACATGGCCGGCCGAGGAACGGATATCGTGCTGGGGCCCGGTGTGGCGGATAAAGGCGGGCTTGCGGTGATCGGTACGGAGCGCCATGAAGCGCGGCGTATCGACAACCAGTTGCGCGGACGCTGCGGCCGTCAGGGAGATCCGGGTTCCTCCAAATTCTTTATTGCGATGGAAGATGAATTGATGCGGCTCTTTGGATCAGACCGTATTTCTATGATGATGCAGCGCCTGGGGATGCAGGAGGGGGATGAGATCCAGCATCCGCTGGTGAGCCGCGCGATGGAAACGGCTCAACGCCGCGTGGAAAGCCACAACTTTGAGATCCGGAAGCATTTGCTTGAGTACGATGACGTGATGAACCGCCAGCGCGAACTGATCTATGGCGAGCGGGATCTTGTGCTGAAAGGTTCTCCGGAAGAACTGAAGAAGCATCTCAAGGATATGATCGGGAACGTGGTGGAGAATCTGGTCCTGACCTATCTGAATCCGGATATCCGGGAAGAGGACAAGGATCCGGAAGGGTTGATCACCGCGCTCGGTGAGAAGTTCGGCTCGGGGTTTCGCGACATCGTTCAGAATAATATGGATGATATGGATGCCCTGTTGGAGGCTCTGGAAGAGAAGGCCGGAGCTCAACTGGATCTTCGTGAAAAGGAATTCGACCCGGAACGGATGCAATATCTTGTCCGCTACATTTTGCTTCAGGTGATCGACACGAAGTGGAAGGAACATCTCTACGGCCTTGATAATCTGCGCGAGGGGATCGGACTCCGCGCCTACGGGCAGCGGGATCCCTTGGTGGAATACAAACGCGAAGCCTTTGATATGTTCGATCAGATGTCCGATATCATCAAGGAAGAGACCATCGAACTTCTCTTTCGCGTGCAACAGGTCCATGAGACCAAACTTGCGAATCCGGTCGAAGAGTCGAAGACCCAGTACCTTCATCCCGAAGTGGGGCTTTCAGAAACGAAGCCTGCCGCCTCCGCGAAATTGCCTCGCGGGATGGGCGCGGCATCGCCTTTTTCCCCGCGCAATGAAGCTCCCGATGATCAGGCCCCCGCGCCGATCACGCGCTCTCACGACAAAGTCGGCCGGAATGATCCTTGTCCGTGCGGGAGCGGTAAAAAATACAAGAAATGTTGCGGGGTTAACGAATGACCCGATCGGCGGCCAAGCAGGGTTCGTCTCCGTCCGAGGGTTGCTACCAGCCGTATTCGGTGTTGCGCACTCCGTATCTCTACCAGATCGTTTCCGGGCTTTTGCTTGCGTGGGCCTATCCGTCCCCCGGATGGGGATTCCTCGCATGGTTCGCGCTCGTGCCTTTGCTGGCTTCGGTGCATCATGCCCAGAATCATTCGCAAGCTCTAGGTTTTGGTCTCATCACGGGCCTTATTTTCTTCGGATGCTCCATGCATTGGATGACCCATGTGACGACCGTTGGCTGGATGCTCTTGGCCGCGATGGAATCGGTCTATTTGATGGGATTCGCCTGGTTGGCCTATGTCGGGATGCGGTCGAACCGATCCGCCGCGTTTCAGGTGTTATGGATCGCGCTGGCATGGACCGCGATGGAGTGGATTCGTGCCGAGATGCCCGTTTTTGGTTTTGGATGGAACCTGCTCGCTTATTCTCAGTCCGCTTATGTGCCAATGATCCAGTGCGCGAATGTGATCGGCGCTTTCGGGCTTGGTTTCTTGATCGTGCTCGTGAATGCCCTTTTGATGTATGCCTGGTTCCGGAGAAAAGAATTGCGAATGTCTTTGAGCCTGGCGGCGGTGTTGGTTCTGATCCTTGCCGGGGTGTGGGGGTATGGAAAAATGGTGTTGTCCAGGCCGGCCGGGCCTCAGGAATATCTTCGGGTTTCGGTGCTGCAGGGCAATATCCCGCAGTCCGTGAAATGGGAATTGATGGCCAAAGAAAAGATCCTGGGGATCTATGAGAAATTGACGCAACTTGCCGCGCTCGAACAGCCGGACCTGATCCTTTGGCCGGAGGCTTCTTTCCCCGGGTATTTCAACCGGGATGTTCAGGCCGAGCGGATCTCCCGGCTCGCCGCCGAGGTTCAGGTGCCTTTGCTGATCGGTGGACTTCATTGGGTGAGTGAACAGGAACTTTATAATAGCGCCTACTTTCTTGGGAAAGACGGCTCTCTGGGACAGCGCTACGATAAGCTGAAGCTGGTGCCGTTCGGTGAATACATCCCTTTTAGTTTTTTGCGCGCCTGGCTGACACCGGTGGCGGATGCGCTGGGGATCAGCGATTTTAGCGCGGGTAAAGAGCCTGTGGTCTTCCGTTGGGCGCGTGAAGACTGGCCTTTTGGGGTGTTGGTCTGCTTCGAAGACGTTTTTACCGGGTTGGCGCGGGATTTGGCGGACGGAGACGCGAAATTTCTGACGGTGATCACCAATGACGCTTGGTTCGGTAAGACCGGTGCTCCATATCAACATCTTCAGGCATCGATCTTTCGCGCGGTCGAGAATGGCGTGGCCGTTGTGCGCGCGGCGAATACCGGGGTTTCGGCGTTTATCTCCTATCGAGGGCAGGTCCTTGCGACCGTCAAAGACGGACGAGGGGAGGAGACTTTCTCTATGGGACAGCGCACTCTGGATCTGCCGCTTGTGACTGAATGCACCCCGTATCGTCAGGGCGGGTTTTTGTTCCCCGGTGTCGCGTTCGCGCTTTTTCTGATCATGGCGATAGGGGTGCGCAGGCATCGTTCCCGATGAACCACCGGGCCGTTTTTCAGATCTTGTGTTTTGGGGCGATCTGCATTTTTTCGGGTTGTGTTCGCGTTGCGGGCACTGCGGGGTATGCTCGGGCGACTTCGGATGGCGATGTGACCGCGAAACAGGTCGGGTTTGACACTCAAAAGCTTCTCCCGAAAAATGAAGGAAATATCACCGTTTAGGAAGGGCGCGACCATGAAGTTTTTCGGATCTCCGTTACACCGGTTTCCGGTTTTGGCGTGGGGCGTTGTGTTCGTGTTTTCGTGTTCCTCTTCCGGGCTTCATGCGGCTGATTCCGCTATCCTTTCCGTTCTTGATACATCCAAAGCTCTGGTCGATGTCCAGAGCGTCAATGCTACGGTCGTGAGCGGCAAACCTCGCGGTTTTTTGGATAAGGCTACGGGGCAGATCCTTGTGACGCGGCGAGTTCGCCCCATCGGTTATTCCCGTAGCGGAAGCGGGGTGATCCTCGACTCCCGAGGCATTATCGTTACCAATGCCCATACGATCCGGGGGGCGGGAGGGCTTGCGATCACGCTGTTTGATGGGACCCGCGCCACGGTCAAAGATGTGCATCTCGTGCCGGGAACCGACATTGCTTTTCTCCGGGTCGATCCGCCTTTTCCTCTTATTGCGATCTCTCTGGCAAACACTTCTACTTTAAGGCCCGGCACGAACGTTTATACGATCGGTCATTCTCCCGCGCTTAAAGATACGGTGCTCGGCGGGAAATTCCTCGGGACGCAGAGCGGCCGGGTCCTGGGAAGTGCTCGGATCACAGCCCTTAAATTGAACTTTGATATGGAAAAAGGGGATAGCGGTTGTCCGGTGCTCAACGCGCGCGGAGAGCTTTTGGGGATCGTCGCCGCTAGTTTTGTCGGCCGGAGAAAGGCGACGTTAGCGATCCCTTCCGATCTTATTGGCTTGGCCTATCGGGATTACATCAAGGCGAAGCGTTTTTAGACGATAATTGTCGAGCTAGACGAACGAGGTGTTTGCTTGACAACCCATGAATGGGATTGTTATAGTCCACTGGAGCGAGTTTTCAAGCCTAGCCTCAAACCAACTCTTAGGGGAGGTAGTGTTATGAAAAAGGTGATCGTGTTGCTGGTGTTGGCGGCGATGGTTCTGACGCCGACTTTGGGTTTTGCTGCAAGTCCTTGGATGGATGAATCGACCTATAACGAACGGGTTTCGGGGAAACTCCAGTTAGGTCTGAAGAACACGCTTTTGGGATGGACGGATCTTTTTATCGAGCCGATCCATGCGGGCTCCAAGTGCAATAGCTGCGAAAACGTGTGGACGGGGATCGGCAAGGGGTTTACGGACGCGATCTTCAATACCCTCGGTGGCGCGGCTCAGCTGGTGACCTTTCCGTTGGTCGTTGATTTTCCGCTTCCGGAGAACGGCGTTCAGTTCTCCAGTTGCTGCGGGGATTGCGGGACCAAGGCCAAGAAGTAAGCGCCGGGTTTCTAAATTTAAAAGGGACAGCCTTCGGGCTGTCCCTTTTTTTATTTACAGCGAGGATTTTAAACCGTTTCGATCAGATCAGAGAAAGGCCGCCGTCGGCGATGAGGGTTTGGCCGACGATCCAGGAAGATTCAGGGGAACAAAGAAAGGCAACGACGCGGGCCAGGTCTTCCGGTTTTCCGATCCGCCCCGCGGGAGTCCTCTGGAGGACCTCCTCCTTGAACTTGTCATAGAAAGGGAATGCTTTTAGCGCGTCCGTGTCGATCAGTCCGCCTGAAACGCAGTTGACGCGGATGCCCTTGGGCATCAATTCCACACCGAGATAGCGTACGGTGCTCTCGATCGCGGCTTTGGAGATCCCGATCGCGCCGTAGTTTGGGATGAACTGCCTTGCTCCCAGGCTTGAGAGGGCGATAATGGTCCCTTCCTTTTTGGCTTCCATGACAGGGAGGGCCTTTTGCACCAGGGCGAGGAACGCTTTGGCATTGATGTTCATCGAGAGGTCCCACTGGTTCATCTTGAGCCGATGCACGGGCTTGAAGGCTCCGAGTGCGGCGTTGTGGATGAGAATGTCCAGGGTTCCGAAAGTTTTGAGGACGTCCTCGAAGAGGGCTTTGTGCGTGTCCAGGTCACCGACATTCGCTTGGAACATGGCGGCCGTGACGCCCTTGGCGGTCAGATCTTCCACCGTTTTTCTAGCGGCGTCTTCATTGCTGAGGTAGTTGCCGGCGATATTTACGCCTTCATCAGCGAGACGGAGGGCAATGGCCCGGCCGATCCCACGCGAAGCTCCCGTGATCAGTGCGACTTTGCCCTTCAGTGGGGTTGTCATAGTCCCAATACCTTTCAATGCAATGGTTGATGATAAAAAAATAAATGCCAGGATGGGCGATAAGATAACAGAAAAGCCGGGAAACAAAAATAAATTCTTGTGGGAAATAAAAGTTTGAGGCAAAAAGAAGGCCTATGCTATAATTTGCCCTTCTAAAATCAGGACGCCCGTGATCGTGGACTCTATCAAGAAAAGCTTGCAGATCTTTCAGCGTCGGATCCTTGATGGGTTCGTCAGGTGGATCGCTCATGGGGCGCTTGAGTCCCGCGCCGAAAAAATGGTGCGGCTTTTTGAGAAGGACCTGGCTCCGGGGAGCCGGATCCTGGATCTGGGCGGCGGCTGGGGATTTTATGCCGAGCCCCTCAAAAAGAGGGGACATGAGCATCTGGTTCTGGATGTCGTCAAGCCCGGCTATCAGAAGGCCCCGGTGGTCTTGTATGATGGCGGGAGGATCCCTTTTCCGGATCAAAGTTTTGATGCGGTGATCCTTGTGACGATGTTGCATCATGTGCCGGACCCCGAAGCGCTTTTTAGAGAAGTGTATCGGGTGACGCGCCGGCGTGTGATCGTGGTGGAAGATCTCTATCGCTATCGCACGGGCCGGTTTTGGACGATCATCAGGGATCGGTTGCTCAATGTGGAGTTCATGGCGCACCCGCACCAGTTCCGTACCGAGGAGGGCTGGCGCGAGTTTTTTCGCCGTACGGGATTTGAGGTCAGTTCTTTTAAAAATATCTATACGTGGCTTGCAGGATTACGGATCCTGAACGGAGTGTACGCTCTGGAGAAAGTGAAGTCATGACGACGCTTGCGATCGAAAGGGTGCTTTGGGTGAAAGAGGGCGAGGGGATCACCGCTTGCGGAAGGATCCCAGCCGATTCGGAGTTTTTTAAGGATCATTTCCCCGGCTTTCCGGTGTTGCCGGGGGTGCTTGCGTTGGAAATGCTCAAGCAGACGGCGGAACGGTATCTCGAATCGCTTTACGGGAATGTCGCCCAACACTATTTTTTAAAAGAGATCCGGGCAACGCGTTTTTCGAAATATCTGAGGCCCGGGGATGAATGGGAAAGTCGTTTGACGCTCCTCAAGATGATGGGAGAGGAGACGACCTGGGATGCAAAGTTGTATCACCACGGCGAGGTCGCCGTATCGGCCAAATTGACACTGGCCAAAGTGAAGAACCCGCAATCATCAGCATTGTCTTAGACAACGAGGAAGGAAAATAGAAATGATCACGGAGAAAGAACTTTTGACGAAAGTGCAGCAAACCCTTGCCGGAGCCCTTGGCGTTGATGAAGGGGATATCGTGCCGGAAGCTTCCCTCAAACGGGACCTTGGGGCCGAATCGATCGATTTCATCGATATCGTTTTTCGTCTTGAAAAGGCGTTCGATCTGAAGATCCCCGCCGGAGATCTTTTTCCGAGCCATCTTCTCAATGACGAACGTTTTGTGAAAGAGGGCGTGGTGACTGCCGATGGGCTTGCTGAACTTCGGACGAAACTTCCTTACCTCGAGCTCGAAGAATTCGTCAAGGATCCGCAGATCTCCAAACTCGCGGATTGTTTCACCGTGAAGATGCTGCTTCGCTATCTGACCGATCGCCTCAGCAAGAACTCCTGTTCTGATCAATGCTGCGGGTAAAGCGGGATCCCGCGATGCTTCGGGGTGTCGGCGTTGACCTCGTGTCGCGGGGGCGCGTGGAACAATTTCTTTTACGGCATGGGGCCTACATTCGCGATCGATTCCTGAACGCGCAGGAACGCCGTTCCTTCAAGCGTCTTTCCTCCCAGACATTTGCGGAATTGTTCACGGCCAAAGAAGCTTTCTTCAAGGCGTGCGGCGAAGCCTGGATGGGACTCGAAGGTTTCCAGGGGATGCGGATCAAACGCCGCAAGGGGGACCATTTTGAGATGGAATGGCAGCCTTGCCGTCATCAAAAAAAGATCTACCGCGGGGAAGGCCATTTTTTTCGGAGCGGCGATCTCGTCGGGGCTCAAGCGATGATCTGGAGGTAGCATGCGTTGGCTTCTTCTTGATAAAGTCGATTCAATCCACAAAGGTAAAAAGGCCGTGACCACCTCCAAGGTGCCTCATGCTCCCTACAGCTCGGAAGTCCTTTTTGTTGAAATGATGGCCCAGACCGGCGGTCTTCTGGTCGGCGCCGAAAGCGACTATCAGAAGGATCTTGTGTTCGCGAAGATCGAGAACGCGACGATCTCTCATCTTCCAAAACCCGGGACCCCGATCCAGATCGAAGCGTGGTCGGAAAGCCTTGGGACGGAGGGAGGATGGCTTGAGGCGAATATTACCTGCGCCGAAGGTTCTGTCGCATCGGCAAAACTGCTTCTTATGGCCGTTAGCGGTCTCTCATCGGGACAGACGGGATCGATCACGTTCCATGAAGCTTTTATGAACCACTTCAACGTTCGGGCGAAGATCTTCAAACCTTCATGAGCGCTAAACGCCGCGTTGTGGTCACCGGGTTTGGCGTGCTTACCGCCTGCGGGAACGGCTGGGAAGCTTATTGGGATGCGGCTCTCCAAGGCCGGTCCTCGATCCGCAGTGCTTCCGCCCTTCGTCTCAACAGTCCTTCCTTCAAATATGCCGGAATGTTGGAGAATTTTGAGGCGAAGGCGTTCATCGAGAACCGGAAATCCATCAAGGTGATGTCCCGCGAGATCCAATTGGCTGTGGCGGCGGGGGGGCTTGCGCTCAAAAGCGCTCGGCTGTCGGCCGAACACTATGATCCGACCCGAGTGGGCGTGACCCTGGGTACCGGCATTATCAATAACGATCTCGACGAGATCGGAGTGGGTTTCAGGAACGGACTGGATGAGCAGGGCCGGTTCTCAATGGCGAAGTTCGGACGGGACGGGATACGGTCCCTCTTTCCCCTGTGGTTCCTCAAATATCTTCCGAATATGCCGGCGTGTCATGTTTCCGTGGCCTATCACCTTCGCGGTCCGAATAACACCATTACGACATCCTCGGCAGCCAGCACGCAAGCGATCGGCGAAGCCTACCGCGTGATCGAACGCTGGGACGCGGATGTGATGCTCGCCGGGGGGACGGATTCAAAATTGAACGCCATGGGGATCTCCCGATTTCAGTTGCTCGAGCTTCTTTCCAAACGCGAAGCTTCTCCTGAGAAAGCGTATTGTCCCTTTGACAAAAAACACGACGGGATCGTGGTGGGCGAGGGTGCCGGGATCCTGGTCCTGGAGTCGCTCGAAAGCGCGGAAAAACGGGGCGCGACGGTTTACGCCGAGATTGCCGGATACGGTTCCTCATCCGATTTTAATTACGATCCACGGGACCCCGATGATTTTACCGGGAAGCGTGTTGCGATCCGCCGCGCTCTGGAGGATGCCGCCGTCGAACCCGGAGATGTGGATGTGATCGTGGCCAATGGGAGCGGTCTTCCGATGGAAGATGTCCAGGAATCGTTGGCGATCCGTTCCCTTTACGCCGGAGATCTCAAGAAACTTCATGTGACCGCGGTTAAGCCTGTGACGGGGAATCTGGTTTACGCGGCAGGCGGGGTTGAGGCGGTCGTGGCCGCGCTGATCCCTCAGCAAGGAAGGATCCCTCCCGTCGCAAATCTTGAAACGGTCGATCCCCGGTGCGCGTTGCCATTCGTGACGGGTCGCGCGAAAACTTGCGACGTGAACGTGTCCGTCCTGAATACGTTCGGGCTAGGCGGGCAGAACGCATCCCTGGTGTTCAAAAAATGTTAAAGCGCAGAGTGGTCGTGACAGGCATGGGGGCCGTAACACCCCTCGGGAATTCCGTGGCGGAGACCTGGCAAGGTTTGATCCGGGGCCGATCCGGGGTGGGACCGATCACACTTTTTGACGCAAGTCGTTTTCCGACCCGTATTGCCGCGGAGGTGAAAGGGTTTTCGTTTAAGAAATGGCTGGAAGGCAATCCTCCGCTCGCGAGCGCGGGGCGGAGCACTTTTTTTGCCCTTCAGGCCGCCGCCGAGGCCTACAAACAAGCGATGCTTGAGCCGCTTGCGGTGAACCCCAATCGTTTCGGCATCTATTTTGGGGCAGGTGACAGCGGTCTCGATTTTGACCCCTTCATCAAAACGCTGGTGCCTTCTTTTGTGAGCGATGTGGCGGAGATCGTTGATAAAGCGAAATATCTGGAAGGTTCGGCCAAGCATATGAGCGCCCTGCGGGAACTCGAGACGCAGCCGTTCATGACCGTGACGCATCTGACGCGGCTTTTTGATCTTCGGGGGCCTGTGTCGAATTGTTTGACCGCGTGTGCGGCATCGTCGCAGGCGATCGGGGAGGCTTTTGAGTGGATCCGCCGAGGTGATGCGGATGTGATGATGGCGGGAGGTTCGCATTCGATGATCTATCCGTTGGGAGTTGCGGGTTTTAGCCTGCTCACCGCGCTTTCGACGCGCAATGACGCCCCGGAGAAAGCATCGCGCCCATTCGATAAAAAAAGGGACGGGTTCGTGATCGGCGAGGGGGCCGGGGTGGTGATTCTCGAAGAATTGAACCACGCTGTCGCGCGGAAGGCGCTGATCCTGGGGGAAGTGGTCGGGTATGGCTCGACCGCGGACGCCTACCGGCTTACGGATATGGATCCCGAAGGACGGGGTGCCGCTCGCGCGATGCAGATCGCGATGGAAAAAGCTTGCGTTCAGCCCCAAAATATTGATTATATCAATGCACACGGCACTTCCACCTCGGTGAACGACTCGCTGGAAACCCTCGTGATCAAAAAAGTGATGGGGGATTTTGCGTCGAAAGTGCCCGTGAGTTCGACCAAATCAATGCTCGGGCATATGATCGCGGCGGCCGGCGGGGTGGAGGTGATCATTTGCATGATGGCCATGCGTGAGGGCCTGATCCCGCCCACGATGAATTACGAAGACCCGGATCCAGTCTGCGATCTGGATTATGTGCCGAATGAGGCACGCCGTTCCAACGTTCAATACGCGCTTTCGAATTCATTCGGGTTCGGAGGCCAGAATATTTGCTTAGCCTTACGGAGATATGATGGCACGTAACTTGATCTTTATGACGGGCGCGACGGGGGTCTTAGGGCAGGACCTTGTCCGGGAGCTCCTCAAGACCACCGATGCTGAGATCGCCATCCTTGCCCGCGCCAAGAATCGCGCCTCCCATTCCGATCGAGTGAAGAAGATCCTGACGGCGATCGGCCTCGATGCCCATCTTGGCTCCCGGATCCATGTGATCGAAGGGGATGTGACCCACCACAAGTTCGGGATCAAGAAGGCGGATCTCGAATACCTCGAACGCGAGTGCAAAGTGTTCTATCACATTGCCGCGCTGACCGCTTTGAACGGTACGGAAAAGGAATGCCAGCAGATCAATGTAGGGGGGACTGAACACGCGCTGGAGCTGGCATGGGACCTTCGTAAAAAAGGAAAGCTCGAGCGTTTTATTTACTTCAGTACGGCGTTCGTTGCCGGTAGCGTTTGGGACCACTGTTCTAAGGAGGATGAACTGCCGTCCAAGCCGGTGTTCGCGAACTATTATGAATCGAGCAAATATAAGGCGGAGACCCGCGTGCGTGAGGCGATGGCCAAAGGGCTGCCTGTGACGATCATCCGTCCGAGTATCGTGGTCGGACATTCCGAGACCGGCGTGGTTTCTGATTTTAACGTGATCTATCCGTTCATTAAGTTGTTCGCTCACGGTGTGCTTTCAAAATTGCCGACCCATTTAGAGAATACGTTCAATATCGTGCCCATCGATTTTGTGATCCACGCGACCTGTGCGATCGTCAAGGATCCCCGCAGTATCAATAAGGCTTTTCATGTCGTGTCGCCCAAGCCGCCTTCGATCGGAATGCTTTTGGAAATAGGGATGCAGACCTATAAGACGATCCCGCCTATCGAGGTGATCGATCCCCAACACTTCAAGAAGTCGAGGTTGAGCGAACAGGAACAGATGGTCTTTGCGATCCTCGAGCCTTATCTGGGATACTTGAATGGGCATCTGACGTTCGATACGACGAATACTCGCGAGATCCTCCGTGGGACCGGTATCTCGATGCCTAAGACCGATCGGGCATTCCTCAAGACATTGATCGGTTATGCTGTAAAAGTTGGTTATCTTGCTATTTAAATCGAACCCTGTACCTTTAGCGAATCTTACAAGGAGATTTTTTAAATGAAAAAAACGATGGCCGTGATGTTGGTGCTGATGCTTTTAAACGCTTGGATCCCGTTCGCGAGCGCCGAAATGTCGCGAGAGCTGGACCCCATGCTGACCCCTGAGCCCCAAGCGACCGTTGTAAGCGAAAATGCAACAGGGTATGCCTATGGGCTTCCGGTCGCACCGATCAGCAATGTTGTGAACACCGCGGACGCGGTTGATGAGGCTAAGAAAGTTGAAGAGCCGAAGGCGAAAAAATCCAAGGGATCTTCGGTGAAGAAATCTTCCGAGAAGAAGAGCAAGTCCTCTTCCAAGAAGGCCTCGAAATCCAAGAAAGCCAAGAAGTCTAAGAAAGCCAAAAAATCCAAGTCTTAAGTTCAGGCGAACCGCTTTTAAAAGAGGGCGCTTCCTCGTTTTGAGGAGGCGCCCTTTTTGTTTTTGGGGATGGGGCGCTCGGACCTTAGCGCCAGAGGGTTTTGCGTTTCAATAAGGCCATGTGCAAGGCATCGATGAGGATCGCCGTAAATACGATCGCGGCGAGAGGGTGAAGCAGAGCGAAACGTTTCCGGGCTTTGACGATCGCATAGGCTTTGAAGGCGGTCGCGAAGATGATCCCCAGGACGACGATCTCGATCATCATGGCTGCGGGAGTCTGGCGTGCGGCGATCGGGAAAATGAGGAACGGCAGTACGGAGAAACAAGAGACGCTCAATATGGAGCCGGCCAATGCTGCCGGGCGCTGTTCGAACGCGTGTAAAAAGATCCGCCGCCATCCCCGCCAAAGCGTGGCGAAGGAGTCGTACATGCGGGTTCCGTAGATCTCCATGCCGAAAGCGCACATTCCTTTGTTGCCTGCTTCTTTGGTCTTCTTCATCAACGCGAAATCTTCGAGGAAGGCTTCCTTGACGCCGTCATGCCCGCCGATCTTTTGGTGATGCTCTTTTCTCACAAGGAGGTATTGTCCGTTGGCGAAATGAACCTTGGAATGAGGATCATTGGTCTTCCGGATCGGGAACCAAAGTCCCATATAAGCCATGGCGCAGGGCTGGATCAACTCTTCCCAGAAGCTGCCCGTGATGCAGCGGGGAAGAAGTGTTAGGAGGTCGAGCTGGTGGCCTTCCGCGAACGCGAGCGCGGCATCCAGGCTGCGGGGGGCATGACGTGTATCCGCGTCGGTAAAAAGGATCCAATCCCCGGCGGCGTAGTCGATCCCAAGATGGAGGGCATAGTTCTTTCCGGTCCATCCTTCAGGGGTCGGGGGTGTGTTGAGATATCTGAAAGAGGGAGCTACTCTCGCCAGGCGGCTGACCGCTTTGATCTCGGCGGCGCCAAGTTCTTTGAGGATGGCTTCCGTGCCGTCCGTGGAGCCGTTGTTGATCACAAGGAGTTCATCGCCTTCGCGCAGTTGCGCCAGAAGGGGATGTACGCAATCCGCAATATTCTTTGCCTCGTTCTTTGCGGGAACCAGGATGGAGACTCGGTCCCGTTTGCCGGGTATTTTTGCGGGGGACAGAGTGGGGGCGGTCTTAAGTTCAGAGAGCGCGCGGACGCTACGGTAGATCCATCCGAGGAGAATACTGGTCAGCAAGATCAAAGTAATGTTGTGCGCGGTTGCCATAAGGAACGGCATCATAACACAAAGTAAAATAGGCGACTACCGCGTCAAAATGCTACCTCTAAAATTACTCTTTACAGGCCTAGAAAGAGGTCTAGCATGGTGTTGGTGGGGATGTAGCAGAATGCGGGGGGTGACCCATGCAGGAAGCGATTCATCCGGTGTCCCAGGCGCGAGTGCTTCTGGTGGACGATGACCCCGATTTCGCAAGGGTTTTTGGCATTTCCCTGCAGTCCGATCGACAAGTTCCTCTGATCGTTGAAGTGGCCCATACGCTTACCTCCGCCCTTCAGATCCTCCAGGAAAGAACATTTCAGCTGATCCTCCTCGATCTCGGTTTGCCCGACAGCCAAGGCCTTGCGACCTTTGAGAAAGTCTTTGCGGCCCATCCCGAGGTCGCGTGTGTCATCTTAAGCGGCATGGATGATGAAAGCCTTTCCCTCGAAGCCGTCCACAAGGGGGCTCAGGATTATGTGGTCAAAGGGGAAGTCCACGGCACGATGCTCGCCCGTATTCTGGCTCACGCTCTTGAGAGGCATCGGCAGAAGCAAAAGATCGAAGAACTCAACGAGCATCTCGAAAAGTTGTCCTTTTTGGATCCCTTGACCCAGCTTCTTAATCGCAGGGGGCTTCAGCGCATGCTTTCCCGGGAAATGGAGATCGCCTCGCGCGAAGGAACGAATCTTTCCGTGATCCTTCTGGACCTGGATAATTTCAAATCCATCAACGACACTTTCGGTCACGCTGTCGGGGATATTGTGCTTCAAGAGATCTCGAAGGTGTTGAAACGTACGGTCCGCGGTACGGATTATGTATCTCGCGTCGGGGGGGATGAGTTCATTATCCTGCTTCCGAATACCCGGCTGGCGGAAGGAGTGCATTTTTCCGAACGAGTGAGACTTGCGATCGGCCAGACGGTCGTGGCTGTCTCGGCGGGACAGACCGTGAAAGCGACCGCGAGTTTTGGGGTGATGATGGTTGAAAGGAAGACTGCGACGATCGATTCTCTTCTAGAGGAAACGCACGCGGCGCTTGCGAAGAGCAAGCAGGCAGGGAAGAACCGGGTGAATGCCGCAGAAGGTTGGCAACCGAGGCCCGATAGCGTTGCGGATGCGCTGCGGGGCGGAGCTTGCTTTCGGGCTGTCAAGCAATCGATCGTCGATCTTTTTACGGAGAAGCCGATCGGCTACGAATTCCTGGCGCGCACCAATATCAGCGGTTTTGAAATGCCGGACGATTTTTTTAATTTCAGCATGGAGAATAATATTCTTTCCGTGGTCGATCAGCGATGTCTGGAAGTCGCGTTGGCCGCCGCGCGCGGCGTTGCTCCCGGATCGGAAAAACATGTGAACCTTTTCCCCTCGACCATTGCGGACCTTCAGCCGGACCAGGTGTCGCGCCTTTTTCCTCCCGCGAGCCTCTGCGGTGCTTACTGCGTCGAAGTCAGCGAGCAACAGATCCTGGGAGATCCATCTTATTTGAGCCATATCATCCAGGAATTGAAAACGAGGAAGATCGGTGTCGCGATCGACGATGTCGGTTTTGGCCGAAGCTGTCTTGAAAGCCTCATCGTTTTACAGCCTGACGTGATCAAGATCGACAAAAGGCTCGTGAATCATCTGAGCCATGACAAAGGGCAGCGGGAGATGCTGCGGAGGCTTTTGGCCATCGTTGAAAGCCTTCATACGAAGATCATCGCGGAAGGTATCGAAAACCGCGAAGATATGGAAGTGTTGAAAGAATTGGGTGTTCTCTATGGACAAGGTTTCTTATGGGGACAGCCTGCTTAGCCCAGGAGACCGAGCGGATCATTTTTAGAATGGGGCAGGTGAGATGTGCCGTGTTTCTAGAAAGGGGCGGTGTTCGTGGAACTTAGAAGATTGCTCAGGCCTTGGTTCTTTGTTGCGATGACGACCCTCGCAGGCGTTGCCGTGAGCGTGGCGTGTCTTGATTCGGGTTGTTTTATCATTTTCCAGAACCTTTTTTACGTGCCTATCATCATCGCGTGCATCTACTACAGGAGACGGGGTTTTGTATTTTCCGTTTTTATTGTAGGGCTCTATTTTGGCCTTTTTTCGATGTTTGCGCGCGAATCTGTTTTGCTTTGGGAGGCCTTCGCTCGGGTTCTGATCTTCATCTTGATCGCGGGTGTTATGACTTTTCTTTCTTCGCGCCACGCTTTAGCGGAAAAAGCGCTTCTGAAGAACCGGGAATTGTTCTGTGAAATGGCGGCACAGGTTCCCGGAGTCGTTTACCAGTTCTATGCGCGGCCGACTGGAGCCAAGGGGTTTTATTATGTAAGCGACAATGCGGAGAGGATCTTTGGATTGGCTCCGGATCCCAAGAGTTTTTTCGAAAGGTTCGTGCGGCAGGTCCCCTCGGAATACCGTGAGGGGTTGATCCGATCGATCGAAGATGTCGTTCGAAGCGGGTGTGAGTGGAAATACGAAGGGGTGTATGAGAAGCCTTCCGGGGAGAGGCTCTGGTTCGCCGGGAACTCGATCCCGTTGCGGCGGGACAACGAGATCGTTTTCAACGGGATCCTGACAGACATTACCGAACGAAAAAAGATCGAAGCTGAGAAGAAAAACGTTGCGGGTCTCAAGACGTCGGCCGAGATGAAATCCAAGTTCGCTTCGCTTGTTTCGCACGAGTTACGGAATCCTCTGGCCGTGATTCGGGAAGCGATGGATATCCTCTTGGATGGCGTGGTGGGGGAGGTTAGCGCTCAGCAGAAAGATGTGCTCGGTATCGCCAAAGGGAATATTGATCGGCTAGGCCGGCTGATCAATAACATTCTGAGTTTTCAGAAAATGGAGTCGGGTAAAATGGATTTTGAGATCGTGAAGGATGATCTTCAGGAAGTCGCGGCGGAAGTTTGTCGAAGCATGAGCATCCTGTCCAAAAGGAAAGGGCTTGTCCTAAAACTCGAGATCGAGTCGTCGCTGCCTCCGGTGGCTTTTGACCGGGATCGATTGGTCCAGGTGTTGACGAACCTGATGGGAAATGCGATCGAAAGCACCGAAAGCGGAAGTGTTACTCTTAAGGCCCTTCGGGAGACCGGCCAGGTGCATGTGACCGTGGAAGATACGGGGGGCGGGATCCCTGCGGAGTCTCTTTCGAAGATCTTCGATCCGTTTGAGCAAGTGACAAGCAGGAAAGGCGGGAAAAAAAGTGGTACTGGATTAGGGTTGGCGATTTCCAAAGAGATCGTTCTTGCTCACGGAGGGAAGATCTGGGTCGAGTCTGAAATCGGACGAGGCTCGACCTTTCATTTCACGTTACCTCTCTAGATTTTGCGGGCTCCGCGCAATGAGTTCGTCGGGACGTTGATTGACCCCACCTGATATCTGACATATAATTACGCCTTCAAATCGTCTTAAATCATTCAGCATCAAGCAATAAGGATATTCTCAATGAATTCATCAGATTACGGGCATCGGTTCCTTCCCAAAGACGCGCTCGCGGAGATCCGCGCCAATTTTCAAGAGGGCCGCAAGGTGCGTGTGGCGGGGCGTCTCATGACCCGACGGGACATGGGGAAAAGCGCGTTCGCGGACTTGAAAGACGAAGGCGCCCGGATGCAGATCTACGCCAAGAAGGACGTCCTTGGAGAAGAAGCTTACAAATTTTTTACCGCCATGTCGCTTGGGGACATCATCGGTCTTGAGGGAGAACTTTTTAAATCGAAGACGGGAGAGCCGACGATCAAGATCGAAAAGTTCGAACGTCTTTCCAAGATCGTTCGGACGCTTCCCGAGAAGTGGCACGGGCTCAAGGATGTCGAGACCCGCTATCGGCACCGCTACGTGGACCTGATCTCGAACGATGAGGTGCGCGCGACATTCAAGGCACGAAGCAAGATCATCCGTGAGATCCGTTCTTTCCTCGATCGAAAAGAGTTCATGGAAGTCGAGACGCCCATGATGCAACCGCTAGCCGGCGGCGCTCGCGCGAAACCTTTCGTGACGCATCACCACACGCTTCACACGGATCTTTATCTGCGGATTGCTCCCGAGCTTTATCTCAAAAGACTTCTGGTGGGCGGGTTCGAGAAGGTCTATGAGATCAATCGCAACTTTCGGAATGAAGGCATTTCCGTTCGCCATAATCCGGAATTCACCATGATGGAACTTTATCAGGCGTATGCGGATTACGAGGACATGATGGCTATTACGGAAGAACTGACGCATCACCTTGTGATGATGCTCTACGGGAAAGAAGAGATCCCGTACGGGGACAAGACGCTGAACTTTAAGCGGCCCTGGAAACGAGTTTCCTTTTACGGCGCGCTTCAGGAAGCGACGGGGATCGATTTCCGGACGGCGAATGTGCGCGAGGCCGCGAAGAAATTCCACATTGAGGTCAGCGAGGATATGGAAGATATCGATGTCCTCAACGAGATCTTTGGCGAAAAGGTCGAGAAGGATTTCTGGGACCCCGTGTTTGTCACGGATTATCCGACCGTGATGACGCCGCTCGCGAAGGCGAAG
The DNA here is from genome assembly GCA_964508905.1 of uncultured bacterium. Classification (GTDB taxonomy): domain Bacteria; phylum Omnitrophota; class Omnitrophia; order Omnitrophales; family Aquincolibacteriaceae; genus Aquincolibacterium. Next base: position 14,364 of record CAZDVO010000017.1, on the reverse strand, counting down.
GCCGATGATCCGTCGCTTGTGTACCGGTTCGAGCTTTTTGTCGCGAAGATGGAGATCGCCAACGCGTTCTCCGAGCTGAACGATCCTTCGATCCAGCGCGAACGCCTGGACGCCCAGAAGGAATTGATCGGGGAGAGCAAGGAGATCGACGAAGACTTTTTGATGGCACTTGAATATGGCATGCCGCCGGCGGGCGGGCTTGGGATCGGGATCGATCGGTTGGTCATGTTGCTTACGAATCAGGCTTCGATCCGGGATGTGATCCTTTTCCCTCAGCTCAAGCCGGAAAAAAAGACGATCGAGCAGGCTGAGGCAGAATCTTAGGGAGGTTTCTCATGAGTTTTGAATCCTTTATCGCAAAAAGACATTTGACGCGTCGCCGGAAGACCGGGTTTATCTCGCTTATCTCGATGATCTCCGTGGGAGGGGTCGCGATCGGCGTGATGGCGTTGATCGTGGTGCTGGCTGTCATGAGCGGATTCGATCGAGAACTCAAGAAGAAGATCGTGGGTGTGCAGCCCCATCTGCGCATCGAAAAGGTCGGAGGGATCGATCAAGTGGACCGTGATCTTGAGATGATCCGTTCCCATCATATCCCCGGGCTGGTTTCTGTCTCCCAATTCGTGGAAGGCCAGGCGATCCTGCGGAACACGAAGAACGCGACCGGCGTGATCGTGAAAGGGCTGGATCCGAATAACGAAGACCTGAGCATTTTTGAAAAGAACATGATCTCCGGGACCTTGAATTTCCAGGATTCCGTTCAGGTCGAACGCAAACGGTTCCTCTGGTTCTTTAAGCGCAAGACCGAAACCCGTCACGGGAGCGTGGTGATCGGCGAGAATCTGGCCGCGGCGTTGGGGGCTCAGGTCGGGGATGTGATTTACATGATCACGCCGATCCCGGAGCCCGACAATGCTTTTGTGCCGCTTCCGATGCACGTGCGGACGTGGCCGTTCCTCGTGCGGGGGATTTACCGGGTGGGGATGAATGACTTTGATACTTCGCTGGCTCTTGTTCATATCGAGCAGGCCCAGAAGGTTTACCAGATGGGCTCGACGGTGTCCGGGATCAGCTTGCGTTTCAAGGACGTCGATGACGCGGAAAAGTGGAAATGGGTGATCGCGGGCGATTTTTCGAATCAATATTATTTCCGGTCTTGGTATGACATGAACCAGAATTTCTTCCAGGCGCTGAAAGTCGAGAAAAGCGTGATGTCGATCCTGCTCGGGCTCATTATCCTTGTGGCGGCCTTCAATATCATTTCTACTCTGACCATGGTGGTGATGGAGAAAACCAAGGACATCGGGATCCTGCGCGCGCTTGGGGCGACTCGGATGAGCATCCGCAAGATCTTTGTGATGGAAGGGTTCACCATCGGTGCTTTTGGTATTGTCGCGGGCGCGGTGTCCGGCCTTTTGCTTGCGTATAATCTGAACCCGGTCGCGGATTTTTTGAAGAAAACCACGGGGCTTGAGGTGTTCCCGAGCGATATTTATCTTTTTGACCAGATCCCTTCCGAAGTTCACATGCCGGATGTGATGTTGATCGTCGGTTTCGCGCTCGTGGTCGCGATCGTGGCCGGATTCTATCCGGCGCATCGTGCGGCGAATCTGAACCCTGTGGAGGCGCTCCGCTATGAGTAATGTTGTCGAAGTGCCGCTTCTGAGCGCGTTCGATGTCCGCCGGGATTATGATACCCCTGCGGGGACCCTCGAGATCCTAAAATCCGTGCAGGTGATCATTCGCAAGGGCGACATGGTGTTCATTACCGGGAAATCCGGTTGTGGCAAGTCGACCCTGCTCCATATCCTTGGGGGCCTGGACCGCCCGACGGACGGCAAGATCTTTTTTGAGGGGAAGGATATGACGGAAATGTCCGAAAAGGACCTCGCCCGGTTGCGGAGCCAGCATATCGGATTTGTGTTCCAGTTCTATCATCTTTTGCCCGAACTAACGGTTTATGAGAATGTGTTGCTACCGACCTTGATCGCGGGAAAAAAGAATAAGCCCTGGGTGAAGGAAGTCCTGAAACGCGTGCGGCTTTGGAACCGTCGGACCCATTATCCGTCTGAACTTTCAGGGGGGGAGCAACAGCGCGTGGCGATCGCACGGGCCCTTGTGAACCGGCCCGCGGTTGTTTTTTGCGACGAGCCGACCGGGAACCTTGATCCGGAAACGGCGGCTTCGGTCATGCAGCTTTTGAATGAACTGAACCAGCAGGAAGGCCAGGCGTTCCTTATCGTGACGCATGACGAGGAAATGGCCGCACGCTACGAGCGCTCATATCGATTGCAGGAGGGTGTGTTGTTGCCGGGGCAGTCGGTTGTGGCGCGGCCTCAGACGAGCTTTGCTCCCAAGAAGCTTTTATAGTTTCAAAAAACAGGAGAACCCCATGGATTTGCAGATCTACATTGACGGAAAATGGTATCCCAAAAACGAAGCGAAGATCTCAGTGTTCGATCACGGTCTTCTTTACGGAGATGGTGTGTTCGAGGGGATCCGTGCTTATGGCGGGCTCGTTTTTAAACTGGATGAGCATCTGGAGCGGCTTTGGGAGTCGGCACATACCTTGATGCTTGAGATCCCCATGGACGTCAAGGCGATGAAGGCGGCGATCGTGGAAACCCTTCGCCGGAACAAATTTAAGGATGCTTATATCCGCGTTGTCGTGACGCGCGGGGTTGGGGACCTGGGGCTTTCTCCCTGGCTTTGTAAAAAAGCTTCGGTTTTCATTATTACGGATAAGATCACGCTCTATCCCGAGGCTCTTTACAAGAACGGGCTTGAGATCATCACGGTGCCGACAGTGCGAAACCTCCCTGAGGCTGTCAATCCGTCGATCAAGAGCCTGAACTATCTTAACAACATTATGGCGAAGATCGAGGCGAAAAACGGCGGCTGTATGGAAGCCCTGATGCTGAACCATCAGGGATATGTCGCCGAGTGTACGGGCGACAATGTTTTTATGATCAAAAAGACAGGCAATGGGAAGCTGTTGAAAGATCATGTGCTTCTGACGCCGCCGACCTATCTGGGCGCGCTCAAGGGGATTACTCGTCAGGCGATCCTTGAGATCGCCGCAAAGATCAAGCTGCCGTTCGAGGAGAGGATCATTACACGACACGATCTTTTTAATGCCGATGAGGTTTTTCTGACCGGCACGGCTGCTGAAGTGATCCCCGTCGTCAAGATCGACGGGCGCAAGATCGGGGCCGGTCAGCCCGGCAAGATCACGAAGGTCCTGCTCAAAAATTTTCAGACGCTGACCCGCAAAGATGGCGTGAGCTACACGCTTTGATCCGCCGAGAGCCGGGGGCCAGTCCATCATGATCTGCAATATCTGTGGGAGCAAAGAGGCCACCATCCATCTGACCGAGATCGTGAACGGGCAGATGGCCGAGGTCCATATTTGCGAAGCCTGCGCTGAGGAAAAAGGTACGGAGTTCAAGACCTACTTCAACTTCGGAGATCTGCTTGCGGGGATCCCGGGGATTGAAAAGGTGTCCGGATCTTCCGGGAAAAAAGAACCGCTGATCTGTAAGGATTGCGGGATGAATTACGAGGAGTTTGCGAAGAACGGGCGGTTGGGTTGTGGGGGGTGTTACGCGTCGTTCCAGAAACCCCTCGCTACCGTGATCAATCAGGTCCAGCGTTCCGAGTACCATACGGGTAAAAAACCTTCCCGGATCCCCAAAAATACTCGCAGCGTTCATGACCTGCGCCAGCTCCAGGACCGTCTGAGGAAATGTATTCAGACGGAGGCTTTTGAGGATGCCGCGCGGCTTCGCGACGAGATCAAACAGGCTGAGGAAAAGCTCAAAAAAGGGAAGAGGCCGAAAAGTGAGTGAAGTGGACGGATTTCTTGACCAGCCGGTCAATTGGCTTCGCGCGACCGGTCCGGAAAGTGATGTGGTGATCAGTTCCCGTCTCCGCCTCGCCCGCAATCTTGCGGCATACCCCTTTCTGAGCCGTTTGGCGAGTGCCCAGAGGGATGCGATTATTCAGGAAGTGGGGGATGTTGTTCGCGGATCAAATTTTCTCAAATCCGCGCATTATCTCACCTCGACGGAATTGACGGAACTGGATCGGCAATTTCTCCTGGAGCGTCACCTGGTCAGCCGTGAACTTTTTCTTGAAGAAGGCAAAAGCGCCGTCGCGATCACGCCGGATGAAATGGTGAGCCTGATGGTGATCGAGGAAGATCACCTGCGCCTTCAAACCTTTCAGTCCGGGCTGAATCTTGTGGAGGCGTGGCGGATCGCCGATGAGATCGATAACGAACTGGAGAAGTCCCTGGATTATGCGTTCGACGCGAATCTGGGGTATCTGACGGCGTGCCCGACGAATGTTGGGACCGGGATCCGGGCCTCCTGCATGCTGCATCTTCCGAGCCTTGTCCTGACCAAGCAGGTCCATAAGGTCCTCCAAGCGCTCTCGAAGCTGAATCTGGCCGTGCGCGGGTTGTACGGCGAAGGAACCCAGGCGAGCGGGAATTTCTTTCAGTTCTCGAACCAGATCACGCTGGGACAGCCCGAGGAAGAGATCATTTCGAATCTTGAGGGGGTGATTCGCCAGGTTATCACGCACGAGCGTGAAGCTCGCGAATACCTTAAGAAGAAGCGCAAAGCCAAGATGGAAGATCAGATCTGGAGGGCGTTGGCCGTGCTGAAGGCCGCGCGTATGATGTCGTCCTCGGAAGCGATCCAGCTTTTGTCGCTTGTCCAGGTCGGGATCGACGTGGAGGTCCTTCCAAAACAGGTGACGCATACGGATCTGAATCAGCTGTTCCTTTTGATCCAACCGGCCCATCTTCAGAAGATGAACGGTAAGGAATTGAGCGCGGGCGACCGTGATGCACGGCGCGCGGCGCGGATCCGTGAGTATTTTTCGAAAGTCGTTCTTTAAGTAAAATCGTTTTATTCCGTTACTTACAGAGGCGTGCCCTAAGCGCGCCCAGTTTTGAACGTATGTCTTAATCCGGAGGTTATCATGTTCGACCGTTTTACAGAAAGAGCTCGCAAAGTCATTATCCTCGCCAAGGAAGAAGCCAAGAGGTTCAACCATGATTACATCGGGACGGAGCACATTCTTCTCGGTCTTATCAAAGAAGGCGAGAGCGTCGCCGCTGCGGTGCTCCAGAACCTTGGGCTGTCTCTGGATACGATCCGTCTTGAGGTGGAGAAACTTGTTCAATTTGGGCCCAGCACGGTCGTTTCGGGTGATATTCCGTTCACGCCCAAGGCCAAGAAAGTGATCGAGCTAGCCATGGATGAGGCTCGGCGTTTGGGTCATAACTATATCGGGACGGAGCATTTGCTGCTGGGGTTGATCAAAGAAGGCGAAGGCGTGGCGAGCCACGTGCTCATGAATGTGGGTCTGGATCTCAATAAAGTGCGCGCTGAAGTGATTAAACTTTTGGGCTCAACGACACCGTCGAATGAACCGGGGATGCCGCCTCCGAGCATGGGCGGTGTGGGGGGGGGCAGTCCCGCCGGGAAATCGAAGACCAAGACGCCCGCGCTTGATGCCTTCGGGCGCGATCTGTCCCAGTTGGCCCGGGACGGAAAGTTGGATCCCGTGGTTGGGCGTTCGGATGAGATCGAGCGGGTGATCCAGATCCTTGCTCGTCGCACGAAGAACAATCCGGTTCTTTTAGGAGAAGCCGGGGTGGGGAAAACGGCGATCGTGGAAGGTCTTGCCCAGAAGATCATCGCGGGCGATGTTCCGGAGATCCTTGCTGACAAGCGTATTGTCGTCCTTGACCTTGCGCTGATGGTCGCCGGTACAAAATACCGCGGACAGTTTGAAGAGCGTATCAAGGCTGTGATGGACGAGATCCGTCGCACCGAGAATATCATGATCTTTATCGATGAATTGCACACGCTTGTGGGGGCCGGTGGCGCGGAAGGGGCGATTGATGCCTCGAATATCCTGAAACCGTCGCTTTCCCGCGGCGAAATCCAGTGCATCGGCGCCACGACGCTGGATGAATACCGGAAATACATCGAAAAGGACGCCGCTCTGGCGCGGCGTTTCCAGACCGTGGTCGTGGACCCTCCGTCTGTGGACGATACGATCCAGATCCTCAAGGGACTTCGCGATAAATATGAAGCGCACCATCGCGTGAAGATCCTGGATGAGGCGCTGGAAGCCGCGGCAAAGCTTTCGGACCGCTATATTTCGGGGCGTTTTCTTCCGGATAAAGCCATCGACATCATCGATGAAGCCGCTTCACGCGCCCGTCTTTCGGTGACGACCATGCCCAAGGATCTCAAGAAGGTTGAGACGGAGATCGAGGCGCTTCGCCGTGAGAAGGAGGCGTCGATCAAGGCCCAGGATTTTGAAAAGGCCGCCAAGATGCGCGATGATGAGCGCAAAGCGAAAGAAGAGCTTCAGAAAATGAAGAAGAGCTGGAAGGAATCGAAATCCGAAGTCGAGGTCCAGGTCAACGGCGAAGATATCGCGTTCGTGGTTTCGAAGTGGACCGGGGTGCCGCTCTCGCGTCTCGAGGAGAAAGAGACCGCGCGGCTGCTCAAGATGGAGGATTCGCTTCACAAAAGGATCATCGGCCAGGATGAAGCGATCCGTGCGATCTCTCATGCCGTGCGTCGCTCCCGTTCCGGGTTGCGTAATCCGCGCCGGCCGATAGGGTCTTTCATCTTTTTAGGACCCACTGGGGTAGGTAAGACATTGCTGGCCCGCGCTCTTGCCGATTTTATGTTCGGTGATGAAGATGCCGTGGTGGTGGTGGATTGTTCCGAATACGGTGAGAAGTTCAATGTGTCCCGGCTTGTCGGTGCCCCTCCAGGATATGTCGGGTACGAAGAGGGTGGCCAGCTGACGGAAAAGGTACGCCGGCGTCCTTATTCCGTGGTGCTACTTGATGAGATCGAAAAAGCGCATCCGGATGTTTTCAATATCCTGCTCCAGCTGATGGAAGAAGGCCGCTTGACGGACTCGTTCGGCAGGAAGGTGGATTTCCGGAACACGATCGTGATCATGACCTCGAATGTGGGGGCGGATCTGGTTCGGAAACAAGGGGATCTTGGGTTTGCGCCTCAGAAGGACAACATGAACTATGATTCCCTCAAGCAGAAGCTTCTTGATGAGGTCAAAAAGGCGTTCCGACCCGAGTTCCTGAACCGCGTGGATGATACGATCGTTTTCCATCCGCTGACGCGCCAGGACCTTGAGCAGATCATCCATATCGAGCTTAAAGAGGTCCAGGACCGGCTCAAGGACAAGAAGATGGAGTTGATCCTTTCCGATGAGGTTCTCAAATTCCTCATCGATCAGGGGTATGATCCGGTGTTTGGCGCTCGCCCTCTCAAAAGGACGATCCAGCGTTTTGTGGAGAACGTGCTTGCGGAGGAGATCCTTGGCGGGAAGTTCGAGGAAGGTGACAAGATCCGCGCGGAAATCCGGGGGGAGCGGATCTCCTTCGAAAAAGCGACCTGAGAAGAAAGGGCCTCGTTGTGATGCGCCGATTTTTGTGGAAGGTGCTGTGGGGAGGCCTCATGGCTGCGGTCGCGAGCAGTCTGGTGCTCCATTTTATTTTGGCCCGGATCGCGGGGTCTGAAGATTTCAAGCGCTTTGCGGAAGCAAAGGCCGGTGAGTATCTCAAAGCGCGGGTCCATATCGGGAAGATCCGGCCCTACCGCCTGACGCAGTTGGCTCTCGAAAATATCCTGATCGAAGCTCCTTCTGCGAAGCCCGGATCCCAACTTATTCGCGCCGAGAGGATCCTTTTTCGCTATCAATTCGATCAGCTCTGGAACAAAAAACTGGATACCCCCGCCGGGGTCGTGATGAAAAACCCGGCGATCCTGATCGAGCAGGACCAATTTCCCTACCGCTATTTTGATCCGGCTCCAACAGGCAGTTCCGTTTTTTCCATTCCCTCACTGGATTTCAAGGGAGGGGAGATCCGCTATCTTTTTTCTTCTTTCGGTAAAGAGATCGTGCTTCGTGATGTCGAGGGAAAGATCCTCCCCTCTGCCGACAAAAAAGTTCAAGTGGATATCCGTGCTCGCGCCGGGGGCATGTTAGAGGGGCGTGTTCGCATCCACGGATCGGTCGATCCCGTTCGTAAGTCCCATGATCTTTTTTTAGAATTGGAGGATATCGATGTGGCGCCGGATATCCCCATACCGCTCCGTTCTCTGGGCGGGAATGTTCTCTGGAAGGATCAGGCGTTACGCTTTGAGGCGGTCCGGGGGACCTTATACGGATGGAACGTCGAACTTTCAGGAGATCTCTCGGATAGCGGCGGTCATCCCCGAGTCACCTTTCAACTGCAAGCGGCCAAGGGTGCTCCTTCATTTCGCTGGGACGTTGTGTTGGATCTTTTTGAGCAGAGGTTGGCCGGGTCTCTAGAACTCCCCGATGCGGGGACGATCAGCTTTCAAGGAAAAGTGAGGCAAGAAAGAAAACGGTTCATCGTTGATTCGCTGTCGATCGGGCCCGGTTACGAGGGGCGCGGTGAGCTCGATTTTGCGAGCGGCAATTATGAACTGGTTCTGGAGAAAGGGAGCAAACGGATGGCGGTCCATTCCAATCTCCAAGGGCTTGATTTTTCCCTTCATTTTCATTTTGATCACATGATGGCGTTCGGATTGGACCTGGTGACGCAAGGTCGGATCTTTTTTCGTTCAGTGGCTCCCAAAAGGACCGGACGCGATCTCGCGTTCAAGGGCGAATTTGAGACGGATTATTTTATTTTGGATCGCCAGCCGTTTCGCGATCTCAAAGGACAGTTTGATCTTGGCCCCGGGGGTGTGACTGGGATCCGCGGTTCTTGGGGAGAGCAGTTTCGCGTGACTGGACAGGTCACGGCTCCTGGCAAGAAGCCTCAGATGAAATTACTGCTTCGCGTCGAAGACTTTGATCTTGGTACGGTTCACACCTTTGCTGCGAAACCGCTGCCGAAGGCTTTGGGCGGGCGGCTTGACGGGCAACTTTCGATCGAGGGGCCTTTCTCGAAGCCCGAGGTGACGGGTGTTTTTAATATCCATGACGGAAAATGGGGGCAACTTAGCTACGACCGTGGTATCATTCAACTTCGCGGATTTCTTCCTTATCTTCCGTTGAAAGAATCGAAGATCTGGAAGGGGCGCACCGTTTTTTATCTGAACGGCGCGTTGGATCTTGGCCTTGATAATATCTTTGCGGGTGTAAAAATACAAACGCCCGACAATTTGGTGATCTGGAAAGGCGTCGAGGCCGCGTTGCACGAAAAAGACGGCACCCTGGAGCTGAATCGCTCGAAGCTTGGGGCTTGGGGGGAGCTCTCCTTGATGGAAGCTCGCTCGGCCATGGGAAGTGATCCCGGTCGCGGTGCTTCATCCGGCAATGATCCCGATCGCGAGGAAGATGCAGTCTTTTTTGGGCCCAAGTTGAAGTTTTAACTGAATAGGGAAAGTCATGACGCATTGGCATCGTTTGAAACAGGTGGTTTCGGTTCGTTCCTGGCTGGAGCGGTTCGGGAGAGGTTCTCTGAATATCTTTGAGGGCGCCGGCGGGATCGCTATTCTCTTCCGAGATACCTGCGCCTTGCTGGTCCCCCGGAAGATCCGCTGGCAGGCGACGCTCGATCAGATGAACAAACTCGGCGTTCAATCGCTCCCGCTTGTCTTTCTCACGGCTTTTTTTACAGGGATGGTGCTCGCCCTTCAATCGGCTTACCAACTGCGCCTTTTTTCGGCTGAAAAATTCACCTCGGACCTGATCTCCGTTTCGCTGTGCCGTGAACTGGGCCCTGTGTTGACGGCGATGGTGGTGGCCGGGCGCGTCGGGGCATCGATCGCTGCAGAACTCGGGACGATGAAGGTGACGGAGCAGATCGACGCGCTGAAGTCTTTGGCAACGAATCCGGTGCAATACCTTGTCGTCCCGCGCTTTATCGCCGCGTTGTTCATGCTTTTCGTCTTGACCATCTACGCGGACGTGATCGGGATGTTCGGCGGCTATCTGATCGCGGTATTCAAACTCGGTATGAGTTCCTCCATGTATATCAAGCGGGGGATCGATGCTTTGGTGGTCAAGGATGTCGTGACCGGGCTGATCAAAGCCTTTTTCTTCGGGGGGATCATCTCGGTGGTGGGCTGTTATTTTGGATTTACGGCGCGCGGCGGCGCGGAGGGGGTCGGACGTGCGACGACCCTCGCGGTGGTGGTCTCTTTGATCATGGTGATCGCCTCGGACGCCCTGTTTTCAGCGATCTTTTATTTCTTCTAGGAGAAGGATTCTTTTTGTGATCGAGATCAAAGGTATCCATAAGTGGTTCGGCAAGCATCATGTGCTCCAGGGGGTCGATCTGACCATCCGGGACGGGGAGACGCTTGTCATCATTGGACGTTCGGGGTGCGGAAAAAGCGTTTTGCTCAAGCATATCATGGCGATCCTGGAGCCGGATGAGGGGGATATCAAGATCGACGGGCGTTCGATGTTTACGATGCTTCCGGAGGAGCAGGATGAGTTCCGCTTGCAACTGGGGATGCTTTTTCAAGGAGCGGCGCTCTTCGATTCACTGAGCGTTGGCGAGAACGTGGGGTTTTCCCTGATCGAGCATACCCAATTGCCGGAAGAGCCGATCCGTCAGAAGGTCCGTGAGAAATTGGGCCTGGTCGGGCTTTCCGGGATCGAGGATCTGATGCCGGCCAGTCTTTCCGGAGGAATGAAAAAGCGGGTGGGGTTGGCCCGGGCGATCTGTAACGAGCCGAAGATCATCCTTTATGATGAGCCGACGACGGGACTGGATCCGATCAACGCGGACGTGATCAACGACCTGATCCTCGCCATGCAGAAGCAGCTGAAAGTGATCTCGATCGTGGTGACTCATGATATGACGAGTGCTTACAAAGTGGCGGATCGGATCGCTATGTTGTACGAAGGGCGGATCATCGCGTTGGGGACCCCGGATGAGATCCGGAATTCGAAGGATCCCGTGGTTCAACAGTTCATTACAGGATCGGCTCATGGCCCTATTACGGATCATTTAAAAAATCAAACGGAGCATTTATGAAGAAAACCAATGAAGTCTCAGTGGGTATTTTTGTCATTCTGGGATTTATTTTTCTGACACTCGTGCTGTTCTTCGTGAGCGGCGTTTATCTCTTTCGCTCCGGCTACACGATCGATGTGATGTATAACTACGTGAGTATCCTGAATAAAGGGGCGCCGGTGCGGATGGCGGGGGTCCGGGTCGGGGAAGTCAGCAAGGTTGATCTTGTTTTTGATGCCGCGAAGCAGAATAGCCGCGTGAAGGTCAAACTTTTCATTGAAAAGGGTGTTGAAATTAGGGAAAATTACGAGTTCACGATCCGGGGAACTCACATTTTGAGCGAACCCCACGTGGAGATCACCCCAAAACCCGGGACTTTTCCGTTGCTGGTTAAGGGAGCCTTGGTAGAGGGTGTGCCGCTCGTCGCTGTCGAAGAATTGATCGATCGCGCGCGGGAGATCCTGGATCATCTGTCGGTGATCGCGGGGAAATTCAGGGAAGGTGTGGACGATCAGGGTACCCTGAAGGATCTGAAGACCCTGGTCAGTAATCTTTCGTCCTTAAGCGGGGCGCTGAACGATTCTGTGAAGAGCCCGGACGGAGATATGCGTCAAAGTTTCCAGAATATCGAGGCCTCCAGTGCCGCGATGAGTACGATCCTCGGGAAGGTTGAAAAAGGCGAGGGGACGCTCGGGAAACTTTTGATGGAGGATGAACTTTATCAGGAGATGGAGGCGTTCGTGAAGGATGTTCGCGCGCATCCTTGGAAACTCCTGAAAAAGGACTCGTCCAGTAAGAGGAAGTGGTATTTTCTTTTCTTAGCGTAAACGATCCATAGGAGTTCCATGGACCTCAACGATTCATTCATGCTTCACCAAAGGAGCAGTTCTTATGATTATTTTTATACGGATCCTTTTTGTGGTTTGCTGCGGTGTCTTTGGTCATTATGCGCAATGGCTTTCGGCTCTCCAGTTGCCCTACGGCGAGTGGCTTTCGGCGGCGGCGGGGGTGTTGGGCGGTAGCATCATCGTTCTGCTGGACGTGTTCTTCAAGCAGTACACGGTCCGGAATATCCTTTCCGTGATCGCGGGTTTCGCCCTGGGCCTTTTGACCCACCATCTTTTCATGATGGTCCTTTCCTACGCGAATTTTTCCGAGGATGTGAACCGGAATTTTGGCGTCGCCACGGCGATCATCTTCTCCTACTTGGGGATTATCACCATCCTTCGCGGGCAGGACGAATTCAGCTTGATGATCCCGTTCGTGCATCTGGACTCCAAGGGGCCCGGCGAAGAAATGATCCTCCTCGATACCAGCGTCATCATTGACGGCCGTATCGCGGATATTGCCAACACGCATTTTCTTTCCAGTAAGTTGATCCTGCCGCGGTTCGTCTTGAAAGAACTCCAATTGATCGCCGATTCTTCGGATCCGCTTAAGCGGAACCGGGGACGCCGTGGTTTGGACGTACTCAACGCGATCCAGTCGAATCCGAATATCCAGGTCAAGATCCATGAGCTGGACTTTCCAGAATTTAACACTGTGGATGCCAAATTGGTCAAAATGGGTCAGGTGCTTCAGGCCAAGGTATTCACCAACGATTACAATCTGAACAAGGTCGCCGAACTTCAGGGCGTGAAAGTCCTCAATATCAATGACCTCGCGAACGCTCTGAAACCGGTCGTCATGCCAGGGGAAGAGATGGAGATCAAGATCCTGAAAGAAGGCAAGGAGCATGAACAAGGCGTGGCCTATCTGGATGACGGGACGATGGTTGTGGTGGACAACGGGAAACGCCGTCTTGGAAGCACGGTAAAGGTGACGATCACCAGCGTTCTTCAAACCCAGGCGGGCCGGATGATCTTTGCCAAACTTTCAGATGATAATGGTCATCACGGGGATCGTGGTGGCGAGCGCTGGCAGGAAACCCGCGAGCGTCATGGACACGATGTTCGTCGTCCGCGTAATGGCGGGCAGGGGCGTCAAAATCATTCAGCCTATCAGGGACAGCCGTCCTCTCATCCGGGAGCCCAGGGGCCGCAAGGTCACGAGGGTGGACGGTAGTATTGAATGCGGGTCTCCCTGATCATTCCCGCTGCCGGGCTCGGTAGTCGTTTTCAAGAAAGCCTGGGTGTCTCCGAAAAGGGTTTCCCGGTCCGCTCGAAGTTGCTCTATGAGCTTGACGGGGAACCGGTTCTTTTAAAGACACTGAGGGCCTTTGAGAAAATCCCGGAGATCTTCGAAACGATCGTTGCCATTTCCCCCGAAATGAGATCTCAGGTCCGGAGTTGGATTCGCGAGGTCAAGAACCCGCGCGTTCGATGGATGCTCGGTGGGGCGACCCGGGCGGAATCGGTTCTCAAAGCGCTTCGCAAAACCTCCGCAAATTCGGAATGGGTCATGGTGCACGATGGGGCGCGGCCGATGGTAACACCTCTCGCGATCCGTCAGGTCCTTAAATCCAGTCGGGGTTGGGACGGAGTAATCCTTGCCCGAAAGGTCGTGCCGACGATCAAGCGGGTTTTGACCGCGAACGGCCATATCTCCGAGACAGTGGACCGTAACGTTCTCTATGAAGCGGAGACGCCGCAACTTGTTCGCCGGGAGGTTCTTTTAGAGGCCTATCGGAAGAATGCCAAAGCTCTTGGGGCGACGGATGAAGCCGGGCTTTTGGAGGCGATGGGCGCGAAGGTCCGTGTGGCGGTTCACACAGGATGGAATCCAAAATTAACATTGGCAACCGATCTGAGGCTAGCGCAAGCGATGGTACAGCATCAAGCAACTCCGGAAGTTCGGGTGGGGATCGGTTTCGATACGCATCGCATGGTTCCGGGACGGAAATTCTATCTCGGAGGGATTGTGATCCCTTTTGCCAAAGGCCCGCTGGGGCACTCGGACGGTGATGCGCTGCTTCATGCGATCGCGGACGCGATCCTGGGGGCCATCGGCGCGGGGGATATCGGAGAATGGTTTTCCGATCGCGATCCGAAATATAAGAATATCCGCAGTACGAAGATCCTCGGTGTGATCCTCGAGGAAGCGGCGCGGCAGGGCTGGAAGCCGTATCATGTGGATACTAATATTATTTTAGAACAACCCAAATTGGGGGCGCACAAGCCTCTTATCAGGAAAAGCGTCGCCGCGTGTCTTAACCTTTCCGCGAAGGATGTCTCCATCAAAGCGCGTACCCGCGAAGGCCTCGGGCCTGAGGGAGAGGGGCTGGCGGTGACTTGTGAGGCGGTGGTGAGTATGAGGAAAAGCGCGTCATGATCCAATTTCAGAATACCCTCTCCGGCAAGCTCGAGGTGTTCAAGCCTCTTAAAGAGGGAGAGGTGACTCTCTACACCTGCGGCCCCACGGTC
>CAZDVO010000016.1:26723-35417 GCA_964508905.1 uncultured bacterium | reverse complement strand
GCGCTTGAGATCACGACGCGCGATGAGCCTGACTACGACAAGCTGATGCGTTACCGCCTCGCGATCCTGAAGCGGAAGGGGATCCGGCTCCGCGATATCCAGGCGGTGATCAAACGGATGAGTCCGCTCTCCGGGGCGAAGTCTTTTCTGAAGGACCTCCGCCGCCGTTATCAGGTGATCATTCTTTCGGATACCTTCTATGAATTCGCGGGCCCGATGATGGAAAAACTTGGCCATCCGACCCTTTTTTGCAATGGGCTCTCAACGGACGCGAAGGGATTTATCTCCCATTACCATTTGCGGCAGAAGAACGGAAAAAAGGAAGCCGTGCGCGCGATCAAAGGTCTGGGTTTTAACGTCGTCGCGGCCGGGGATTCCTATAACGATATCGCCATGCTCCAGACCGCCGACCGGGGCATCCTGTTTCGTCCGCCCGCGAAGATCGTCGGCGAGTTCCCCCGATTCAAGGTCACACACACCTACTCTGAACTTCTCAAGGCTTTCCAGAAATAAACCGGAAAGCGTGGCGGCGCGGGCTCTCCCGAGGATATTTCCCTAGAGGGCCGCTCGGATCTTGGCGGCGGCGGCGGCGAGTTCTTCCTGCGTTGCGGATTTTGCCCGCGAGAAGCTGAGATCGCCGACGCTATTGATCGGGATCAGGTGGATATGCGCGTGAGGGACTTCGATCCCGGCGACCATCACTCCGACCTTTTTGCAGGGGAAGGCTTTCCCAACCGCTTTCGCGACTTTCTTGGCAAAGGTCATCAGCCCTTGGTAAAGTTCATCTTCGATATCGAAGATATAATCGACCTCCTGTTTCGGGATTACCAGGGTGTGTCCGGGAGCGACGGGTTTGAGATCGAGGAACGCGAGGTATTTTTCATTCTCGAGGATCTTGTGGGCCGGGATGTCTCCGGCGATGATCTTGGAAAAAATCGTAGGCATGGAAAACCTCCTTCAAAGTGAATAAGATGCTGTCTTGACCGATGTGGGGCTATTCTAATCGTGCCGCAAAAAGAACGGTAACGTTTTTTCGGAAGGATTTGCAAAATCAATCACGCACTTATCAAAAAGGAGGCGTTATGACGGACGGAGATCAGAATGCGGGAGAGAACAAAAACACGGTTTTGGGCGTCGCGGAAAATATGGAGGGGCTTCTTTGTTATGCCTTGGGTTGGGTGACAGGGCTTGTTTTTCTGCTTCTCGAACAGAAGAACGCCTTTGTCCGTTTTCATGCGATGCAGTCGCTTGTGACCTTCCTGGTGCTCTGGGTGGGCGGGGTCATCGTGGGATTCGTGCCGGTCCTGGGGATCCTGGTCAATCTGCTTTTGTGGCCGCTGAGCGCGGTGCTCTGGATCGTGCTTATGGTGAAGGCTTATAAAGGAGAACGCTACAAACTGCCCGTGGTCGGTGACTTCGTAGACCAGCAACTCCTCAAATAATCGTTTCAACGGCGCGCAACGCACAACGGAAAAAACGAATTCGTTGAGCGTTACGCGTTCACCGTTGAGCCTCTTTCCCCTTGTTATGAATTCTTTCCGATGTAAACAATGCGGCGCCTGCTGTCGACAACCCGGTTTTGTTTATCTGAGAGAAGGCGATGTCGAACGTCTGGCCTTGGCTCTCGGGATGGATGTCTACGCTTTTACGGAAACCTATTGCGTGTTACTGGACCGTAAACATCTTGCGCTTAAGAAGCACACCGACGAAACCTGTCTCTTTCTGAAAAAGGAAGGATGTTCGGTTTATGAGTCGCGGCCCGCGCAATGCCGCGATTTTCCTCACGGGTGGAAGACTGAAAGAAGCCTGAAGTATTGTCCCGGATTGAAACCGGTTTAGGCTTGGGGCCCGGGGGCCTGAAGATGGACTTCCTGTTTGGGGGGCGGGACGGCGGGGAGTGTGAAAATGAAACGGGTGCCTTTGCCGACCGTGCTTTCGGCCCATATCTTCCCGCCATGCATCTCCACGAATTGTTTGCTGATCGCAAGCCCGAGGCCTGTTCCCTTGATATTCTGAGCTGTCGCGCGGCCCGCCTGCTCGTAGGGCGTGAAGATCACCGTCAGATTTTCTGGCGGGATCCCGGGGCCCGAATCTTCCACGGTGATCCTTGCGCCGTCATCCTGGATCCTTTCAAGCGAAATACGGATGGAGCCTTGCGTCGTGAATTTGAGCGCGTTGGAAAGAAGATTGTAAAGGACTTGCCGTAGCTTAAGCTCATCCGCGGAAAGTCTCAGGGAGACCGGCTTTTCCGCGAACCCCAGGGCGATCCTCTTGTGCATCGCCTCTTCGTAAAAGACCTCGATCACGGTTTCGATCATTCTTACTAGGTCCACGTCGTGGGGAACCAGCTGCATTTTCTTGGCTTCCATCTTTGAAAGGTCCAGGACATCGTTGATCAGGTCGCGCAGGTGTTTGGCCGCGCGTTCGATCCGGGAGATAAAATCTTTTTGCTTGGGGGAGAGAGACTCCTCGGTGTTCTCGAGCAGAAGTTCCGAGAAACCCAGGACGGAGTTGAGCGGGGCTCGAATCTCATGGCTCATGCGGGCGAAATATTCGGTTTGAAGATGATAGGCGTATTTGACCTTGTCGTTTGTTTCGCGAAGTTCCCAAAGGAGTTTCTCCAGCCGCTCATCTTTCTTGATCAGGGTGGTAGCGAGCGTCCGGATAAAGATCGCGATGAGAAAGAAGAAGGCGATATGCCGTACAATGATCGCGGTTTCCTGGACGATGCTGACCCCGGGGCCAAAGGAAACGGTCTGGGGGATCACGCCGAAATGGCCCAGGACGATCAACCCGGCATAGAGCGCGGAAGCCAGGGTCGCCATTTGGAGTGTGAGGATGGCCGGAAGATGGATGGCACAGTAGACGATCGAAATAAAAAAGCAGGAGGCGTAGATAAAAAGATCGACGTTCCCCAAAAGATGCAGGGCCGTGGTCTCCGCCAAAAAGTCGATTACGACGGAACCGATCAGGGCATCCGTGGCGGATCGTTTGTCCCGGAAGAGGATACGGTACGGTCGGTTGACGAAAAGCTCGATCCCGATCACGAGGTAGAGAGGCCATAGGTTCGGAACCGTGAATTCGCCCCACTTGCAGGTCACAATATAAAGAACGACCAGGAAAAAGATGGCGAGGATTCGGAGCTCGTAGAGCTGGTAGGCCTTCTGGTAGATCTCCTGAGCCGGGGTTTTGCTTGTAACGCGCATTGCTTTCACCTTCGCAAGGTTGACGGCTTTTCTGTGAACGGCTCTATCATAGCCAAGTGTGCTCCGAAAAGGAAAGCTATTTTTCCGGGAAGGAACCAAGACCGGTGTTGCGGCGCTCCACGGCCGGCTGTTAGAATGAATCCGGTTAGTCTCGAGTAAACGGATGAAAGGAGTTCTCCCTATGGATACCAGCGCTTATTTGAGGGCCTGTCTTGAACGGGTGATCACGGAAAAAGGGCAGGATGTTTTCTTTAAGGCGGGGACTCCGCCTCGCATGCGGCTGGGAGGTAACGTGGTGCCGCTCCCTCTGAAGGTGCTTTCGAATGCCGAGATCGAAGCGTTGGTCGCGGAGCTTCTCGATGCGCGCCAGCAAGAGATGCTTCGGAAGAATAAAAGCGTCGATTTCGGGTTTTCTTTTAATGCAAAAGATTGCCGCTTTCGCGGGAACGCCTTCTACCAGCAAGGCGATCTCTCCCTGGTGTTCCGCTTGCTCTGGAAGGGGATCCCCACGTTGGATGAGTTGGGGTTGCCTCCGGTGCTAAAAAGAGTCGTGATGGAAAAATCCGGGATCATTCTGATCGGGGGGAATGTGTCCTCGGGAAAGACCACCACGGTGGCCGCGATGATCCGCGCTATGAACGAGAACGTTCAGAAGCATATTCTGACACTCGAAGACCCTGTGGAGTATCTGCATGAGGACGGCCGATGCCTGGTGCAGCAGCGGGAGATCGGACGGGATGCGGACGATTTTGCTTCCGCGTTGAAGTATGTGGTGCGGCAATCGCCGGATGTGATCGTGATCGGCGAGATGCGGGACGCGGAGTCGTTCAGTTTTGCGATCTCCGCGGCGGAGATCGGACGTCTTGTGATCTCCACCGTGCACGCGCAGTCTGCAGAGCAGGTCTTTGACCGAGTCCTTGGATTTTTTGAGGCTTCGCAGCGCGATGCGGTACTGCGGTATTTTGCGGCCAATCTTACCTGTATCATGGTCGAAAAACTTTTACCAGCTCAGGACGGGAGAGGCCTTGTTCCGGCGACGGAGGTGTTGCTCGGCAACTATACGACGCGACAGTTGATCGTGGATAAAAAGACCGACAAATTGCCCCAGGCGATCCGGAATGCTCACGAGGAAGGGATGCAGACCATGGATCAGTCCCTTTTTCAGCTTTGGAAGGAGGGGCGTATCACCCAGGAGACCGCGATCGCGGCTAGCGCTTCTCCGGAAGACCTCTACGCCATGATGAAAGGGATCCGTATCGGTCAGGATACCAAGATCCTCGGCAGTTAAGACCTTTCAGCGTTTCGATTTTCCGTTAGGCACAAAAGGGGCACATTCGAACACAGGGTGTGCCCCTATTTTGTTTTAGGGTAACGCGCATTTTATGCGGAGGTGGAGGTTGAGAACGGAAGCGCGCTAGAGATATTTTTCGCGGTAGATCTTGATCAGCGCGAAGAAAAGAGAAAGCACGACCGGTGCTAGGAAGATCCCCATTAGTCCGTAGAGTTTCATCCCGCCCATGATCCCGAAAAAGAGAAGGAAATAGGGAAGTTTGGTTTTTTCGCCGATGATCGCCGGTTTCATAATGTTATCGAGGAGACTGATCCCGAAGAAACCCACGGCAAAGACGATGATGGCTTTCGCGTAAAGGTGTGTCATCAGGAAATAGACCGCGATTGGGAGCCATACGCTGGCCGCGCCGAGGACCGGGATGAGCGAGGTTAAAAAGATCAGGAACGTGAAAAAAAGAGGGATCGGTACGCCGAGGACCGTGAAGAGGATCCCCGCCACCGCGGCTTGGCTGACGCTGGTCAAAAGCTGTCCGCGGATCACGGCTTCGAAGGTCTCGTTGATCTGTTTGAAAAGAGCCTGCTTGGTCTCCTTCTCGAAGGGGGCGATATCATAGATAAAACAGTAGATCCTCTCGCCATGCTTGAAGAAGATGAACGTGAGGAACGACATGAAGAAGATGTTCAGGATGACAAAAAAGAAATTCTTCGTGAAGGCTCCGGCCTGTGTGGCGGCGAGGTGCCCGAGGTTCTTGGCGGTGCTCAAAAGCCAGGCGGACAGGTTCTTCTGGATGGCGTCGGAGGCGGCGAGATGGGTCTGGATGTTCTGGAACCATGGCAACCCGCGGATTTGTTCGATCAGCTGTGCCAACTTGCCGTCGCGGACGTAGCTGTAGGACCATTGTGAGAACTCGATGATCTGGGTGGCCATATTGATCAGGATCATGATGAGCGGCGGGACGACGATCAGGAATACCGCGACGGTCATCAGGAGCGCGATCGAACTATGGCGGCGGGGGAAGAGTTTCCGGAGTTTCGCGTAGACCGGGTAAAAGGCAAAGGTCAGAATGGCGGCCCAAAAGATTGCCGTGAAGAACGGGGCGAAAACAAGAAAGACTTCGTAGATGATGAAAACGAGGACCGCGATAAAGAAGAAGGAGACGAATTGTTCGCGTTTCATAAATGACAGTCTAGCGGATTCCCTTCTTTTGGCAAGGGGGATGGCGCTTACTTCTTCATCAGATAATTACGGACGTAATCGAGGATGCCTTCGCGGGTGGTGTACTGGCAGCGGAAGCCGGTCATTTTTTCATGATGGCTCATGTCCGCTTGCGTGAAGTTCTGGTAGAAGCTGTAGGGATTGTCGAAATACTCGGGCTTCATATCCTTGCCGAGGGCCTCATTGACGGCGTCGACGATCTCATTAAAGGAGGTCGCCTGCCCCGTTCCGAGGTTCATGACGGTGGACTGCTTGGCCTTGTGAGCCATGAGGCATGCGGTGACGACGTCTTTGACGTAGATATGATCCCGCTTTTGCTCGCCCCACTTAAAGATCTTCGGACGATGGCCGTCCATCATTTTCATCGCGAGCTGGTAGATCATGCTGGACGCGTGGCCTTTGTAGTATTCCCGGGGGCCGAAGACGTTGAAGAAACGCAGCCCGACGACCTTGATCTTGTTGTAATAGGCGGGGGCCATCTGATCCATGATCCATTTGGAATAACCGTAGATGTTGTTCGGGTTACCGGCGTCCGATTCTTTGATCGGGCGGTCGATCGAGCCGTAGGTCGCGGCCGAAGAAGCGTAAACCACCGTGGCTTTCTTGGCTACCGCCACATCGAGGATGTTGCGGAACCCTTCGACGTTATCGAACATCATCTTCTTTTCGTCGAGGATCGTCGTGTCCGTGATCGCGGCCATGTGATAAATGATGTCGAGCTTTTGTCCCTTTGCCCAGCTCATCCAGGCCTTATCTGAACAGTCATAAGCCAGGACGTCGCCTTTGAAACCGAGGATATTCTTGAAGCAGGAACTGCGGAAATCTTCCAGGATGGTGATACGGGCGTCAGGATGGCGGGCTTGGAGTTCCATGGCGATGTTGGAGCCGATGAATCCGGAGCCGCCGGTCACGAGGATGTTCTGCATAGGCCCGTTATCATAGCCAGATTTTATGAAAGTTCAAACCCAAAATGCCGAAACACTATTGAGGCCGTATGTTATGAGAACCCACAGACGCCGTATTCTGACGATCCTTATGCTGGCTTTGTTATCGATCCCGTCTTTAGGCTATGCCGGAGACGGGGAGAATGTTTCCTATATTGCCCGGGGGGCCAGCCGGATGGTCGGGGGTCTTTTTGCGATCCCGAAGAGCATGATGCAGGACTCCACGCGGGTGATGTTCCCATTCGGTCTTGTGACGGGAGCCGCGAGGGGAACGATGCAGACCGTGACGGGCGTGTTGGGGGGGACCGTGGACGTGGCGCGCGGCGCGGCACCGTACGCGAAGTATCTTGTTTTCATGTAATTACAAACAGCCCGTAACAAGTTGATTTTTTCGATAAAAACGTAGCGGGTCGTAAGATCTTTAGCTAGAATGCCAGCCGTGCATTTTTTTGTTTTTTAGAATGTGCGGTCCTTGAACGAATGTAGATGTTGCGAACGCTCAATCCGAGGCAGGATCTATTTTGAAAAAAGCTTTAGCCTATTCTTTCATGACATCCAAACGCCCTTCCTTTTTTCGAAAACTCACCACTTTTGTCGCGATCCTTTCCCTCGTTTTTTCTTTGCCCTCCATGGGTTTTGCCGATAGCGGGACCTGGATACAGACCACGAGTGGCGGGAGTTGGGATGATACTCTCAACTGGTCGGGGGGAGTCGTTGCCGGCGGGGCAGGGGATTCCGCAAATTTCACGGTCAATCTTTCGGAGAATAATACTGTTTCGCTAGGGATGGTTCAGACCCTTGGAAGTGTGATTTTTGGCAATAGTGGAATTCCGGGCGACAACTATAGCTGGGTAATCGAAAGCAGCACTAGTGCGCTTACATTGGATAATAGTGGGCTGACGCCAACCATTACCGTGAACAGTCTCGGAACCGGGACGGCAACGATCTCTGCGCCTTTGGCAGGAACCAATGGGTTTGAAAAACTCGGGACTGGGACGCTTGTTTTAAGCGGGCCCAATACCTATACAGGGACCACAACGGTAAGCTTGGGCACATTGATTTTGAATACGTCTATTGCTGGAGGATTAGATATCGCAAACGCTTCGGCAACCACGACCCTGGGGACAGACGCAATCATTGGCGGGAATGTTGATTTTACGGGTGCTGGGCGTCTGAATCTGGGGTCTGGAACTTCCACCGTCAATGGAACTATTGATGCGGGAATTGGTACGCCATCTGTTCCAGTGCCTCAGGGGAGTTTGGGGATTCACGCCAATAACACGGGATTGCTTAACACCACCAACATTGACATTACCGATGGCAGGCTTTATGGGGTCTATGCCTTGGAGGCCATGAGTTTGGGCACGAATGTCGGGCTTGTTGCTGTTACACTCGGGCTTGAGACCACGGGCGATGTGTCGATCTTGGCCGATCAGACGGTGGATGTGACGTTTAAGGAGGATGGGACGATCAATCTTGATGACGGTGTCGACATTACCGGGGATATCACCAATTCCTGCGGGGATGCGAATTGCGGGAATGTTTCGACGTCTGGGAATTCTGTGATTACCGGAAATGTCGGGGATTCAGGGATAGGCCGGTTGGGATCAATTATTGTAGGGGGGGGCAGTGGGACGACGCTTCGAATCACCGGGACCGTCTACGCGACGGATGCCAGTTTAGGGGTCGGAACTCTTCGGCTGGATTCTGCGTCGGATATCACAACGACAACGCTGACCGGGGCCGGGACGCTTGAGTTGAATGCGACTCTCACAGGGAGTGTGGTGAACGGAGGAAATCTTTTGACGGTTACCACTACGGGGTCCGGTAGTGGTGAAATTAATGGGGGCATCAGCGGGATTGGCGGACTGACAAAAACAGGGGCAGGAACGGTTACTTTGAGTGGACAGAATACCTACACCGGGACGACAACGATCAGCGCGGGAACGCTGGTGCTTGGGAATTCGACCAATACGTTGGCGGATACCGCGGCGGTTACGGTGAGCGGTGGGACGTTGAACGTGGACAATAACGATAC
>CAZDVO010000016.1:0-26623 GCA_964508905.1 uncultured bacterium | reverse complement strand
ATACCGCGGCGGTTACGGTGAGCGGTGGGACGTTGAACGTGGACAATAACGATACCGTGGGGGCCGTGACCCTTTCGAGCGGGACGATCAGCGGGGATAGCATTCTTACCGGTTCCTCTTACAGTTTGACGGATACCGGAACGATTAGCGCGATTTTGGCCGGATCCGGCGCGCTTACCAAAACAGGCTCCGGTGAGGCGATCCTGTCTGGCGCGAATACTTACACGGGCACGACGACGATCAGCGCGGGAACGCTGGTGCTTGGGAATTCGACCAATACGTTGGCGGATACCGCGGCGGTTACGGTGAGCGGTGGGACGTTGAACGTGGACAATAACGATACTGTGGGGGCCGTGACCCTTTCGAGCGGGACGATCAGTGGGGATAGCATTCTTACCGGTTCCTCTTACAGTTTGACGAACACCGGAACGATCAGCGCGACTTTGGCCGGATCCGGTGCGCTTACCAAAACAGGTTCGGGGGAGGCGATCCTGTCTGGCGCGAATACTTACACAGGCACGACGACGATCAGCGCCGGGACACTTCAGATCGGAAACAATGGCACGTCCGGCGTGTTGGGAACGGGGAATGTCACCAATAACGCCGCCCTTGTTTTCAACCGGAGCAATGCTTACTCGGTTTCGAATATTATTTCGGGGTCCGGATCGGTCACGCAGTCTGGAGGCGGAACGGTGACCCTCGCCGGGATCAACACCTACACCGGCGCGACGAACGTAAATACTGGGACGACGCTCGCGATCACGGGTTCGATCGAAGATTCCGCTTCGATCAATGTCGCGGGGACCGGGACTCTGAACGTCAGCGGGATGTCATCTGGCACGCTTACGCTGCAGAGCGGACAGACGTTGACCGGGGATGGGACTGTCGTCGGTAATCTCGTGATTGGGGACGGGAGCGTCCTTTCTCCCGGTAATAGCCCTGGGACGATCTCCACCGGCAATGTGACGTATGGTGCCGGCGGGACTTATCTCTGGGAGATCAATTCAGTGACCGCCGGTCTAGAAGGACAGGATCCGGGATGGGATCTTCAGGATATTTCGGGAAATCTGACGGTCGGCTCCACCAACGCGACGGGTAACACCTTTACCATCGCGATCACAAGCCTTTCCGGCGATGATCCAGGCGATGTGGCTAATTTTAACAGGTATTCGGACTATAACTGGACGATCGCGACCGTGTCGGGTTCGTTCACCGGCTTTGCGGCGGATAAGTTCACGCTCGATATCACCGATTTCACGAACGATGGAGTGAGCGCCAGTTCTTTCAGCATTAACACCGTTGGTTCAGATCTCGTAATCCATTATGCAAAGGTTGATGATAACCGGGTTTACTGGAAAGGGGATGTCGCGACAGGGAACTGGAATGTCAATACGAACTGGGTGAATGATGAGGGGCCATCGGTGGATCCCACTTCTTATAGTGATGTTCATTTTATTACATCGACCGTGGTTAGCCAAGCTACGACGACGGGGGTACCCTACACTATTAACAGCTTAACGATGGATGCGGGAGCTACCCAGGATGTCAGCATCAGCGGTAATGCGCTGACCATTAATGCAGACGGCCTTACCAATGCGATCGTTCTCAATAGTGGTGTGGGCAAGTTATTAATCAATAGCGATGTGATCCTTGGTGCGAATCAGACCTGGCTCAACGACAGCACCAATGCTACGGGGACCGTTACGGATGATTTTGAAGTGGCCGGGAGCGTCAACAATGCGGGGCATACGCTCACGGTCAGCGGTACGGGAGATACGGAGGTTTCCGGTAATATCCTGGGGTCGGGAGGACTCACCAAGTCGGGAACGGGAACGCTGACGCTTTCCGGGACGAATAACACTTATACCGGGACGACCACGATCAATGCGGGGACGCTTGTGTTGGCCCATGCAGAGTCGATCCACGCGGAGGGGGCGGTGGTGTTGGCGAATGTCGCGGGAGCGGAACTCGATATCAGCGCAAATACGACGATCGGTTCATTGGCGGGGGGCGGGACGACCGGTGGCGACGTAGTCCTTGGAAATTATACTTTGACTGTCGGAGACGCGACGAATACCTCCTATGGAGGCAAGATCAGCGGCGATGGTGGGCTGACGAAACAGGGAGCTGGGACCCTGACGTTGAGCGGGAATAGTGTCTATACCGGGACCACGAGTGTTACTGCGGGGACGTTGCGCGCGACGACCAGTGCCAGTGCCCTTGGGGCCGGCAATCTTGCCTTAAGTGGTGGAACGTTGGAATTGGCGAACGATACTGGATTGAGTTTTTCACGAAATACTTCGATCTCGGCAAATACCATCATCGAATCCGACCGGCTCACGGCCGGGGAGGGTGTCACGCACACGCTCGGGACGCTTTCCATGGGCGCTTGGACGTTGACCTTGAGCAAAGACGCGACGGTGACGAGTGAAACCGCGGGCCTGACCTTTGGCGCGGTGACCTTGTCCGCCACGGGCGGAACTTTTACCGCAGATGCGGGAACGTTGTTGACCTTAGGGACGGTTTCCGGTGACACTTTTGGGTTTACGGTCGGGGGCGCGGGAAATACGACCATCGGGGCGATCGGGACGGGGATCGGGACGTTGACCAAGACGGGGACCGGGACGCTGACCCTAAGCGGTGTGAATACTTATAGCGGCGCGACGACGATCAGTGAAGGGACGGTAGTCTTAAGCGAAAGCCTCGCGAACTCAGCGATCGGGTTTTCCGGCGCGGGGACGGTTTCGCTCGCGAGCGGGAAAAGCATTACCCAGGCGATCACCACGACGGCTGACAATCAGGGGACCTTGACGCTGGCTGGCACGAATACGATCACGGGAGCGGTCGGCACGGATGCGACGCATGATCTCGCGACGATCAATTCGAACGGGACCTCGGTCACCAACACGTTTGTTGGGAATGTTTTTTCCAACACGCTCGCGTTCGGGGGCGATAGCACCGCCCGGTTTAATGCCGAGGCAACGCTTGGTAGCGTTTCGACCTCAACGAACGGGACCGGGACCCTTTTTCTGGAAGGGGATTCCACAGTCACAGGGGCGATCGGTACCAGCGCGCTGAGGCTCAAAGAGGTCGAGATCGCGTTGGCCATCGCGGAGTCCGGGGCTTTTAACGATATTTATGCCGTTACCACCACGATCAATAGCGCCGGAACCGTTCAACTCAACGGCAATGTGACGGGGATCAGTTTTGTTTTTGAAGACAACGGCAGTGTGAATCTCGCTGATGGCAAGTCGATCTCCGCCACTATCACCACCGATGCCAATAATCAGGGTGTTTTGAATTTTGCCGGAACGCATACCGTGGGCGGGACGATCGGCACAAGTTCCAATTCCCTGAACGATATCAATCTGGACGGCGGAACCGTCACGACGTCTTATGGCTTGTACGCGGCGACGATCGATATCGCGAATGACGCAACGCTTCGTTTTGCTGCCGACGCGGCCATGAAAGGCGCGTTGGCGACGGCGGCGTCGGGTTCCGCGGCTGCGACCAATGCGCGGGTGGATCTTCAAAACTATACGGTGACGCACACAGGGGACATGACTTTGGGTGATTATTCGAATCTGGATCTCGATATTGCCGGGGCGTCCGACTATGGTCAAGCCACCGTGACCGGAACGGTGACGTTGCCGGCAACGGTCGCGATCACGATCAATTCGGTCGAGGGGACCTTTGCGAGCGGGACGGAGTTTCTTGTGATCAACGGAACGACCGGCAGCGGCGTTGCCGGCGGGAATACGGTGACGGATTCCAGCTATGTTTGGGGATTTACCGCGACGGATAGGAACCACCAGGACCTGATCCTGACCGCGGTCCGCGAGCATCCTTTTAACACGATTTCTTCGGATGCCAATGTCAACGCGGTGGGGGCGGCGCTAGAAGGCGCCCGGACCACGACGACGAATACCGATATGCTCAACGTCTTGAACACACTGGATAATATGACCTCCGCGCAGCAGATTTCGAGTTCTCTCGCGACGATGATGCCGGATATGAGTTCGGGAGCGTTGATGGTAACGCGTTCCATGAACAGTCAGTTCCTCAAGACGATCAGCAACCGGTTAGCCTACGCGCGGAACGGTCGGGTGATGACAGGGATCGCGAGCGGGGATATGTTCCAGGGGACCGGGTTCTGGATGCAGGGGGTTGGCAGTCATCAGACGCAAGGGACGCGGGATGGGATCGAGGGCTTTGATGCCAACACCTTCGGTTCCACGATCGGTTTTGACAAGATCCTGGATGAACATCTTCGCCTGGGGCTTGCGGGAGGTTACGGGTTCGGGAGCGTGGACGCGAAGACGCCCGGCAATCCGAATACGGATATCAATAGCTGGCAGGCGACCTTGTACGGGAGTTACGATTCGGCGGATCTTTGGAAGGCGCGGCGCGACCGGAAGTTCTCGAATACTGCGGCCCGGAGCCAAGGGGACCGCCTCTGGTACGTGGATGGCATGCTTTCGTTCGCGCAGAATAACTATGATACAAGCCGCGGGATCACGATCGGTTCCGAGGGCCGGACGGCGAAAGCGGATTATAATGGGCAGCAGTACAGCACCAAGTTCGAGACCGGTTACAACTTTATGTTCGAGAAGACGCGGGCGCTGGAAGTGACGCCTTTTACCTCGTTGGGGTATAACTACCTCTATATGAATAAGTACAATGAACATGGCGCGGATTCTCTGGATCTCCAGGTTAACGGCGAAGGACACAATCAGCTCGAGCAAGGCGTCGGGTTGAAGCTCGCGTATCCGTTCCTTTTTGAGAAAGCCGGAACGTTGACGCCGTCCATCCGTGGCGCGTGGCTTTACGACTATATCGGCGATCGCTACGGTTCGACCTCGACCTTTGCCGGCGGCGGGCCGTCGTTCCGGACCCAGGGCGCGGATCCCGCGCAGTCGGCGTTCCTGATCGGCAGCGAGTTGGCTTTTATGAATCATGGGAATATGACGCTTCTCGGGAACTTCGACTGGGAGATCCGGGATGCTTATTCGGCGTGCACGTATTATCTGACCGTCCGTTTTGATTTCTAAGAAAAACTGAGGCGTTTGTTTTTTTAGAGGAGGTTCTTTTGTTAGACCGTAGACTTTCTTGGGTGGCGCTGTGCTTCGCGGGTTCTGTCCTTATGGCCGGTTGCCTGACCGTTCCGTCGGCGGCGCAGCGTCTCGCCAAAGCGGATACGATCGGGGAACAGGCGGGTTTTAAGCGGGCGCTTCTTTTGATGGAACCCTTCCAGTTGACCGTCTACAAGAAGATCCAGAAGCCCGGACAACCGCTTCATGTCTACATTGAAGGAGATGGCTATGCCTGGGTGACCCGGACGCGTATCTCCGGGGATCCGACGCCGCGCGAACCTCTCGCGTTGGAATTGGCTGCGCTCGATCCGGCGCCGAACGTGGTCTATATCGCCCGGCCCTGCCAATACACGTCGCTGGATACGAGCTATGCCTGTGATGAGGCCTATTGGACCGGTATGCGCTTTGCCGAGGAAGTGATCAATTCCATGAACGGGGCCGTGGAGTGGATCGTGCAGGAGAACAAGATCCCCTCCGTTGATCTGATCGGTTACTCCGGGGGCGCGTCGGTCGCGGCGCTCATTGCCGCCCGGCGGGACGATGTGACGAGTCTCCGTTCCGTCGCGGGGAATCTGGACCCCTTTGGCTTTAGCGACTACCATCACGTGAGTGAGCCGGATCCTGGCACGCTGACGCCGATGGCCGTCACGGAGAATCTGGCCGATGTCCCTCAGATGCACTTTGTCGGCGAGAATGACCGGATCGTTCCCGAATCCATCGTGGCCGGTTATATCGCCCAGTTGTCGCCCTCCACCTGCGCCCGTCTCGAAGTCATTCCTGGGGCGGACCATGCGAAGGGGTGGACGGAGGTTTGGCTCGAACTTCTGAAACGTCCGCTTTCCTGCGCCGCGGATACTCTCAAGAAGTAATCGCAATACTCCCTTAGAAAAGAACCCCGTTACTTTTTGACGCGATGAGTGTTTTTTTTGTTACCGGGAGCGTGTGATCTGGACGCTGACGTTCTTGGCGGAGGGGAGGGCGTTCGGCTTCGAGATCCGGAGGGTGATCTTTCGGATCGGGAACTTCGCGAGAAGGTTTTTGGCGAGCCGTTCCGCGAGCGTCTCGATCAGGTAGAAACGGCTCTTGGAGATGAAGGTTGTGGCCTGTTCCGTGAGCTTTTTGTAATTGATGGCATCGCGGAGATCATCCCGCCGCGCGGCTTTCCGGATGTCGGCGGGAAACGTGAGATCGATCAGGATCGGCTGCTTTTTGACGCGCTCGCGCGGCAACGTTCCGATGATGCAAGAGATCTTCAGCCCTTCGATCGTGATCGTGTCGGTCATGCGGCGTAGTCTAGCGTTTCATCGCTCCCTTTTCAACCTTAGCGGTTGTGATCCGTTGGATTAAAAACAACGCTCGACGAGGCGGGGACAACTCCTTAAACTATCGCACCATGTCAGATCCCATTGCTGTCTCTACGAATGGAACATCCGTGTGCCCGCTTTTCGGCGCCTGCGGGGGCTGTCAGTATCAGGACATCCCCTATGAGGAGGAGCTCGCCCGCAAGGCCGCGGCCCTGAAAGAGCTTTTAATGAAGGAGGCTGGGGTTTCTGCGGCGGCGTTTGAGCCGATCACGCCGTCTCCCGAGACCTACCACTATCGGAATCGCCTGGATCTGACCTTGCGTAAACGGAATAACGGTGAGCGGCAGATGGGGTTCATGCTTCCGGGGACGCAACGATTGCAGGAAGTGACGGCTTGCGCCATTGCGCGCCGGGAGATCAACGCGTTCATTCCGGCGCTCAAAGAAGAAGCCGTGAGGAAGCTTCCTGAAAATTACAAGGTC
Source organism: uncultured bacterium (assembly GCA_964508905.1). GTDB lineage: Bacteria > Omnitrophota > Omnitrophia > Omnitrophales > Aquincolibacteriaceae > Aquincolibacterium. The sequence continues at coordinate 19,744 of CAZDVO010000016.1, read as the reverse complement.
GCGAATCTTGTCGTCCGTGTCGGGGACGAGGGCAAGGTGTTCTGGGGCGGGATCGGCCGGCACTCGCTCCGGATGAAAGAAGAGGATTATTTCTCGACGACGGTGCGCGGGCGAAAGATCTTTTACGCGCTCAACACCTTCTTTCAGGCGAATCTGTCGATCCTGGAGAAGATCGTCGCGCGGATCGAAAACCTGATCGACTGGCAGCCGGACACGGTCTTTCTGGATCTTTATTCCGGCGTCGGGCTTTTCGGGCTCGCGCTGGCCGACCGCGCGAAAGCGGTCGTGATGATCGAAGAGGGCGGCGACTCCGTCGATCTCGCGCGCTACAACGTGAAATATCACGGGATGGAACATGTGACGATGCTCGTCGGCAAGGTGGAGGTGCATTTGCCGGAGGTATTACGCGGCCTGGACGGAAAACCGTGCGTCGCGTTGATCGATCCGCCGCGAGGCGGGCTCGCCCCTTCCGCGATCGAAACGCTCGGGGAGGCGAGGGACCTGAAGTCCTTGTTCTATCTTTCCTGTTCGCCTGAATCGCTGGCGCGGGATTTGAAGCATCTGGCGAAAGTCGGTTGGCAGGCGAGGAAAGTGATGCCGTTCGATTTTTTTCCAAGAACCCGTCATTTGGAGACCCTGGTATGGTTTGGCCGTTTGTAAGTGAACAATACAAGCCGGTCGTTTTCGCGGAGCTCTTTGGCAATGTGAATCCCGTGGAATTTGAGATCGGTTGCGGGAAGGGGAAGTTCCTCGTCGCGCGCGCGGAAGCGAACCCCGGGATTAATTTTTTCGGGATCGATCGAGTGAGTAAGTTCATGAACATGGGGAAGACCCGCGCGGGGAAGCGCCAGCTTCCCAATATTCACTTTTTCCGCGCCGAGGCGAAGGCGTTTCTCACGGAGGCGGTGGCCCCCGCGAGCATCAGCGTCTTCCATCTCTATTTTTCGGACCCGTGGCCCAAGCGCCGCCATCAGACCCGCCGTGTTTTTACCGAGGAATTTCTTGCGCTTATGCACGCGCGATTGCTTCCGGGGGGCCTTGTGGAGATCGCGACGGATGACGCGGTCTATTTTGACGCGATGAAGAAAACGATAGCGGCTACGGGAGAACTTTGGGACAATGTCCGCGAGTCGGTCAATGAGCGGATCTTTGACCCAATGAATAAGACCAGTTATGAGATCAAATGGGCGGCCGAAGGGCGGTCCCTTTACTATGTGGAGCTGAAAAAACGATGAGGATCGCGCATGCTTTAGCCAGCGCCGGGCTGGGTTCCCGGAGGAAATGCGAGGTTTTTGTCACCAACGGCGCCATTTCCGTCAACGGGGAGGTCGTCCAGGACCTTGGCCGACAGGTGGACTTTCGAAATGACACCATCATGTACCGCAATAAAGTTCTCCAGCTCGCGCCTCATGTTTACTACCTTGTGAATAAACCCGAAGGTTACGTGGTGACGGCGCAGGATGAGCACGCCAAGAAGACGGTCTATGATCTGTTGCCGCGCCATCTGGTGAACGCGACGCGTCAATCCGGAACGAACCGTGTCCGTGTTTTTCCGGTGGGCCGGCTGGACAAGGATTCTTCGGGATTGCTTCTGATGACCAATGACGGGGAGTTGGCCAATCGCTTGATCCATCCGCGCTATCACGTGGAAAAGTGGTATCAGGTGAAGCTGCATCGCGCGTGGGATCCCAAGGACCGGAACAGGGTCCTCGAAGGGTTTCATTCGTATGACGGTTTTTTGCGTTTAGAGGATATTCGCCCGATATCGCCCCGCACCGTGATCGTGGAACTTCGGGAAGGGAAGAAGCGCCAGATCCGACGTGTGTTCCAGCGCTTTGAATATGACGTCATCAAGTTGAACCGTTTTTCCTTTGGGCCTTTAAAGATCGGGCATCTCCTGCCGGGCCAGGGCCGCTTCCTGACTTCTTACGAAGCCAACGAACTTCGCAAGGCCGTCGATCTCTGAGCGCAACGTTCAACGGGCAACGCACAACGTAAAAATTCAAAATAGATCCGTTGGGCGTTGTGCGTAGTCCGTTGCGCGCGTTTTATTCCTCGATCTTCTTTTCCTGCGGGTGGTAGAACAATCGTTTCTTTCTTCGCACGTCCGCCTCTTCCATGATGACCACGAGGTGATCATCGATCGAAAAGGCCGGGTGCATTCGGATCGCGTCGGCGCGAAGTCCTTTGCCTTTCAGAAAATCGAGCAGGAATTCCTGCTCCGGTTCTTTGAGGGTGCATTTGATCTCCAGAAAATCCCGCACCAGGTATTCCCACGTTTGTTTTGTCAGTACGTTCATCGCCATACCTCCTTAGGTCGTTTTCTTGCCTTAACCTTAACGTGCGGGTGCGTCCCCCGGAAGAGGACGGTGCGCTTGGCGATGGCGGGAATCTACCAATAGTAGATAATTTCGGGGTGGATCTGTTTTCTGTAACGACTCAGGGAGCCTCAGGGTTCGCGGAAAAACTTTTAAAATAAATTTGACACGTAAAAATATATCGGCTATATTACTTCCATTAATCTATGGGGTTAGTAGACTATGATATCAAACAAGACAAAATATGCTCTGAAGGCGGTGCTGATGCTCACGGGGAAGTATTCTTCGAAAGAGCCGGTCCTGATCGCGGAGATCGCGGGGCAGGAATCGATCCCGAAGAAGTTCCTGGAATCGATCCTGCTGGAACTTAAGAATAAAGGGCTTCTTCAGAGCAAAAAGGGAAAGGGCGGCGGCTATCTGCTGGCCCGTTCACCCAATCAGATCAGTTTCGGGGAAGTGATCGCGATCTTTGAGAATCCTTTTGGTTCGTTGCCTTGCCTGGAAGGAAAGTCGGATCGCCGTTGCAACGAATGCAAAAAGGGGAGCGCCTGCGGCATCCAGATGGTGATGCGGGAGGTTTATCGGACGACTTCGAGCATTCTGAACGTGACGTCCTTCCAGGAGGTTCACGATCGAATGCGAAGCACGAATCAGGAAGTCATGTATTTCATTTAAATTAAACTAAAGGAGAAACAAGATGAGCAAGATCGATAGTAAGTTGAAGATCGAAACGTTGGCGCTTCACGGGGGACAAGAGGCGGATCCGACGACGGGCTCGCGGGCCGTTCCCATTTACCAAACCACATCGTACCAATTCAAGGACACGGACCATGCGGCGAACCTCTTCGGTTTAAAGGAGTTCGGCAATATCTATACCCGTCTCATGAACCCGACTACCGATGTGTTCGAGAAGCGGATCGCGCTCTTGGACGGCGGCGTTGGGGCGCTCGCGGTCTCAAGCGGACAGTCGGCGATCACGCTCGCCCTCCTCAATATCGCGCAGGCGGGGGATGAGATCGTTTCGGCAGATAATCTCTATGGGGGGACCTACAATCTCTTCCATTACACGTTCGCCCGGTTGGGGATCAAGGTCAATTTCGTGAAGTCGAACGATCTCGAGGCTCTTCAAAAGGCGATCACACCCAAGACCAAGGCGGTCTACGCGGAATCGATCGGGAATCCCAAGCTGAATGTTGCGGATCTCGACGGGATCGCGAAGGTCGCCCACAAGAACGGCGTTCCGTTCGTGCTGGATAACACCGTGTCGCCGTACCTTCTGAGGCCTTTCGATCACGGCGTCGATATCATCGTTTACTCCGCGACGAAGTTCATCGGGGGGCATGGGACGTCGCTCGGCGGGGTGATCGTGGATTCCGGCAAGTTTGATTGGACGAACGGGAAGTTCCCGCTCATCGCGGCCCCGGACCCCAGCTATCACGGGATCAATTTTGTCGAGGCCTTGAAGCCGCTCGGCAATATCGCCTACATTATCAAAGCGCGCGTGACGCTATTGAGGGATCTTGGAAATGCACTCTCACCTTTCAACGCGTTTCTGTTCCTCCAAGGGCTTGAGACGCTGCATCTTCGCTTGCCCCGGCACGCGGAGAATGCGCAGAAAGTGGCGGAGCACTTGGCGAAACATCCCAAGGTCGCTTGGGTGAATTACCCCGGGCTTGCCTCCAGTCCAGAAAAGGAACGCGCGAAGAAGTATTTGCCCAAAGGCGCGGGCGCGATCCTCGGTTTCGGGATCAAGGGAGGGCTTGAAGCGGGAAAAAAATTCATCAATTCGCTCGAGTTGATCTCGCATCTCGCGAACGTCGGCGACGCGAAGACGCTTGCGATCCACCCGGCCTCGACCACGCATCAACAGCTTTCCGAGGCCGAGCAGAACGCCACCGGCGTGACGCAGGATTTCATCCGCCTTTCGATCGGGTTGGAGCATATCGACGATATCCTTGCCGATATCGACCAAGCGCTGGGTCAAGTCTGACGAAAGGATGAACTTGTACCATGACTAACGTTCCTCAGCAAAAACCGAAGGCCGCTGTTATCAATGACGCGATCATCAAGGACATCGCGGGAGCGGTGGTCGGTCTGAAATTCGGAGAGATCATGATCAAGGTCCATGACTCAAAGATCATTCAGATGGAAAAGACCGAGAAGGTCCGTTATGACGCTTATCATCTGATGCAACAGGGTGGGGGTATCTGACGGAGCTTTCCACGATTTCGAATTTTTTATGTCTACTGGACAGCCAGCTGACACAGTGAAGTAAGGATCAAAACAAATTTTCGCCTTTCTGACCGGACGACCGGATGTTAAGGGCCACAACGATCAGATAAGGAGAAAATTAAGATGAAGAAGTTCATTGTGTCGGTGTTTTTTGCTCTGGTGGCGTTCGGAGGATTTCCCGGGGTTTCGTATGCCGGAGTTCCGCTGAATAACCTGGAGGGTGTCGGAGGTATTGCGTTCAACCCGTTGGCGTATCTGGCCAACGCCGGCAGTAAGTGGAAGAGCAAGGAAACGGCGGTTACGTCGCAGGCGGGGGCTTCCAAGAAAGCCTATGACGGGTTCGGGCTTCTTGAGAACGTTAGCAAGCCACAGGCGGGAGCATGGTACGTAAGGCTGCCGCGCTCGCATGTGGATTGGACCGCTTTGGGGTCGGCCTTTTCGCTTTATGACCGACTGGAGGTTTCGTACGGTTGGGAAGCGGTCGCGCAACATGGGGCCAGGACCATTTACAAGAATAACATCGGTACCAAGTTGTTGTTGGTCAAAGAGAACGCGGGGGATCACAAATTTATTCCGGCGATCTCGATCGGCGGTATCTTGAAAAACACCAACATCGTACCGTCGAAGACGAATCATACCGGCGCGGACGCGTACCTGGTGGCGACGAAGCTGATCAAGGAAATGCCACTGCCGGTGCTTTTGTCGGGAGGTCTGCTCGCGACGAACAGCCGGACGACCGGTGTTTTCGGTTATGATCCGAATTATCGATTCACCTGGTTCGGGAACGCGGACCTGATCGTGTTGAAGAACCTGGCGGTTGGGTATGAATACAAGCAGGGCGCCAAGTTCCATGGGTGGCATGACGCGGATTATCAGGATATTCACGCGGCATGGTTCATCAATGATAAGTGGACCTTGGTGGGAGCTTGGGTGTATGCCGGGGATCAGAAGTCGACGAAGGAAGTCGGTCTCGGCGACGGTTTTACGGCCAGCTTGCATTACGCATTTTAAGGGGATCGTTGATCAAAAAAAGAGGACGAGGAGGTTTTATGAACGTCTATTCGGATATTACGAAAACCGTCGGGAATACGCCCTTGGTGCGTTTAAACCGGTTAACGAAGGGATTGAACGCAACCGTGCTCGTTAAATTGGAATCCGCGAATCCTCTTTCGAGCGTGAAAGACCGCATCGGGGTCGCCATGATCGATGCCGCGGAAAAGAGCGGCAAACTCAAGCCGGGAGGCGTGATCGTGGAGCCGACGAGCGGGAATACGGGGATCGCGCTGGCGTTTGTTGCCGCCGCGCGTGGGTACCGGCTGATCCTCACAATGCCCGACACCATGAGCATGGAGCGCCGGCAGCTTTTGAGGATCTTAGGCGCGGAGGTGGTGTTGACGGAAGGCGCGAAGGGGATGCGGGGAGCGGTTGAAAAGGCGGAGGAACTGACGAGGTCCCTTCCCGGAAGTTTTATGCCGCAGCAATTCAATAATCCCGCGAACGCCGAAGCCCACCGGAAGACCACCGCGGAGGAGATCTGGAAAGATACCGACGGCACCGTCGATGTTTTTCTCGCGGGCGTGGGGACCGGCGGAACGCTGACCGGGATGGGAGAAGTGCTGAAAGAAAGGAAGTCTTCTGTTAGAATCATTGCCGTTGAACCTCTGGATTCGCCGGTGCTTTCGGGCGGAAAACCCGGGATGCACAAGATCCAAGGGATCGGCGCGGGGTTCGTTCCGGGGGTCCTCAATACCAAGATCTATGATGAGATTATCCAGGTGCGGCATGAAGACGCAGGACAGATCGTGAAGCAATTGGCGCGGCAGGAGGGGATCCTTGCCGGGATCTCGTCCGGCGCGAACGTGTGGGCCGCCTTGGAGGTCGCGAAGCGGAAGGAATCCAAGGGAAAGACGATCGTGACGGTGATCTGTGATACGGGAGAAAGATATCTTTCAACGTGGCTTTTCCAGGAGTTTTTAGGATGAAGAAGAATCTCGGCGTGGTTGAGACCCAGTATTTTACGTTCGCGGAATCAATTCCCTTTGAGCTTGAGTCGGGACGGACCCTGGGCCCTGTGACGCTTGCTTATGAGACCTATGGGCAGTTGAACGCGGAGAGATCGAACGCGATCCTGGTCATGCACGCGTTCTCAGGGAACGCGCATGCCGCGGGAGTTCACGCGGATGATAAGGATACCGGGTGGTGGGATTTCATGATCGGGCCGGGGAAGGCGCTCGATACGGACAAGTACTTTGTGATCTGCGCGAACGTGATCGGGGGCTGTAAGGGCAGTACCGGGCCGTCCTCGGTCAATCCCAAGACGGGGAAACCCTACGGGATCGATTTCCCGCTCATTACGGTCGGAGACATGGTGAAGACCCAGAAACACCTGATCGACCATCTCGGCATCAAGAAGCTTTACGGCGTGATCGGCGGATCCATGGGCGGGATGTTGACCCTGCAGTGGGTGGCGACTTTTCCTGAAAGCGTTCAGCATGTGATCTTGATCGCGACCACCCTCAAACATTCCGCGCAGCAGATCGCCTTCAATGAGGTCGGGCGTCAGGCGATCATGGCGGATCCCGCCTGGAATGGCGGCAATTATTATGAGGGCGCTTTCCCCGCGAAGGGGTTGGCGGTCGCGCGCATGCTGGGTCATATTACGTTCATGAGCAATGATTCCATGGAGAAGAAGTTCGCCCGTCGGCTGAAGGATGACACCACCGATTTTAAATTTTGCGCAGATTTTGAGGTAGAGGGCTATCTTCAGTATCGCGGGATGAGCTTTGTGAAGCGTTTTGACGCGAACACCTATCTTTACATCACGAAGGCTATGGACTATTTTGACCTTTCAGACGGGAAATGGATCCCGCCTCAGGGGCTTCCGGGGACGCGGTTCCTGGTCATCGCCTTCAAATCCGACTGGCTCTATCCGCCCGCACAGTCCCAGGAAATGGTCCGGCAACTTCAGATGCATCATATCCCGGCGACCTATTGCGAAAGTGACTCGACCTACGGCCATGATACGTTTCTGATCGAGAAAGAAGCCGGGAAGCAGTCCCATCTGATCTCGCACTTTCTTGCCGAGCGAAAATAGTTTTTCCGTAGTCCGCACCCCCGCGCCGTGGTTTCCCTTGAAAAAAAACGGACAGAAGCATACTATTCAAGCCTATGGCGATAACAAAACGGTATGATCATGAAGTGATCTGTGGGATCGTGGAGCAGGGTTCCAAGGTTCTGGACCTGGGTTGCGGGAACGGGGAATTGCTGCAGCTTCTTACGGACCGCTGTGGCGCGAAGGCCCAGGGAGTCGAGCTCAATAATGAGGCGATCCATTCCTGCGTTGAAAAGGGGATGGGCGTCTTTCATAGCGATATCGATAGCGGACTTCCGTACTATCCCGATCAGTCCTTTGACTATGTGATCCTCAACCAGAGCTTGCAGGAAGCCAAGAAGGTAGAGACCGTGATCGCGGAAGCGCTTCGGGTCGGGAAGAAGGCCATTATCGGTTTTCCGAACTTCGCGCATCTGGAAGCGCGCATTCGGATGTGCTTCGGCGGAAAAGCCCCGATCGTGTCTTCGTTACCCTACGAATGGTACAGCACGCCGAACCTGCGCTTTCTTTCGATCAAGGATTTTCGGTCGTTCTGCCGCGCCAAAGGGTACAAGATCCTTGCCTCTCATTTTCTTGATGCCCAGGGCCAGGTCCGGGTCCTCCCCAATCTTTTCGCCCAGAACGCTATTTTCGTTATCACGAAGTAGGCGTCTTTTTGGTATAATCCGCCCTCATGACTACCCAACCTTCGAAACAGCTGGAGATCTTCAAGAACCCGAATTCGGACCGGGACTATGAAATCGATATGGAATGTCCGGAGTTCACCTGCCTTTGCCCCAAGACCGGGCAGCCGGATTTCGCGACGATCCGCATCAACTACATCCCCGATGAGTTCTGTGTCGAGCTCAAGAGCTTGAAGCTCTATCTCTGGAGCTATCGCAACGAAGGCGCCTTCCACGAGGCGGTGACGAACAAGATCCTGGACGATCTGGTCAAGGCGTGCAGCCCGCGTCATATGTCGGTCGAGGCGGATTTTTATGTCCGGGGTGGCATCCACACCGTGATCACGGCCAATTATTCCAAGTCCCGCAAAAAAAGATCCTAACCTTTTTCCTAAGGAGGCATTCCGATGGCTCAAGAACGTAAGAACGCCGCGACTTTCCAGGGGAACCCGCTCACGTTGATCGGTCCCGAACTTAAGGTGGGTGACAAGGCTCCGGATTTCAAAGTGGTCGATAACGGCCTGAAGCCCGTCACGCTGGCGTCATCGCAGGGGAAGACGCGGCTCGTGAGCGTGGTCCCTTCGATCGACACGCCGGTCTGCGATCTTCAGACGAAACGTTTTAATCAGGAAGCCTCCAAGCTTCCGGCCAATGTGGCCGTGTTGACCGTGAGCATGGACCTTCCGTTCGCGCAAGCTCGTTGGTGCGGGCTTGTCGGCGCGGATAAGATCCAGATGCTCTCCGATTATCAGGAACGTTCGTTCGGTCAAGCCTATGGCGTATTGATCAAGGAACTTCAGCTCCTTGCCCGTACCGTTTTTGTGATCGGTCCCGATGACACGATCCAGTATGTGGAACACGTCCGGGAAGTGACCCAGCAGCCCGATTACGAAAAAGTCCTCGCATTCCTTAAGTGCAAGGCCTGTGCTTAAGATCATGACGCGAAAGGGCAGGCTCCTTTTAAAAAACAGGGGGCCTGCTCTTTTTTTTATCTTGATGCTGCTTTCCGTTTTCCCCGCGGTGTTGCAAGCCGAAGCCCCCGTGCTCAAAACACTTTCCGCCCATGTCGTTCGGGTGGCCGAGGACGGACAAAGCCTTGATGTGGATTTCCACAACCCCGCGACCGGTAAGATCGAGCCGTTAACCTTCACGTTGGAGAAGGGTTCGGGATTAAGCAAACTCAAAGGACTCCACGAACTGCGCGCGGGCCAGATCGTGAACATTGATTACGTGGAAGGCGACAAACACCGCCTTCTCATCCGCCGCATTGCCCGTGTCAAACTCTCCGGGCCTCCTGCCGGACTCGAGAAATTCCGTGGCCTCTAAGCGGGTCTTTGCCCTCTTGTGGGGCTTATCCTTGACCGGAGTGATCAGCCTGTCGACGCCGGTTTTCGGGAATGAAGACGCCAACGGCCCTGATCCTATTGCGGAGAGCGGATTTGCGGGAGAAGACCTCTCGGCCAAGACCAATCCGGAACTTTTTGAAATGGCCAGGGACCTTCAAGCCCAGTTGGGGAAAGATCCCGGCAATGCGGATCTTTATGATCGGATCTCCACGGTCTACGCGACGCTTTTCGACAGGACCCGGACCCAGAAGGGGTCGCAGTCCCTGGAGTGGCTGACAAAAGGCCGTGACGCGCTTGAAAAGGCGCTGATGATCCGGCCCGATAATAAGGTCGCTCACTACAATCTCGGGGTCGTTTATAAACGGCTGGGACAAATGGAGCGCTCGCGGGAGGAACTCAAAAAAGCCATCCGATTGTGTTCGCCCGAGCAGGATGCTTACCTCCTGTGTTCTTCGTGGTTGCAGATCGGCTCCGTCTATGAGGAACAGGGTTTTTTTGATGACGCCAAGGAGGCTTACCTGAACGCGCGTGAGTTCGATTATGAGAACCCGGATATCCGGCAAGCGATCCAGGAGATCGATGCGAAGCGCAAGGAAGGTTCTCGCGGTGGGAGTCCTTCATCCTTGGGAGTTTCTCCGATGGGCGGAGGTTTAGGTGCCGTAGATCACCAAACTGCGGCGGCCATGGGACAAGACCCCACGGCGCAGGATCAGGGCGGGATGGCGCAAGCATTGCCCGCGCTCGGTCAAATGTTGATGCAGAAATTCGGCGGCGGAGGGGATAGCAGTGGCGCGAGCGAGTAAGATCCCCCCGGGGACGAAGGCGATTTTTCTGGATGCCGGAGGAACTTTGTTCCATCCTTTTCCGTCCGTGGGGTATCATTACAGCGCTGTGGCGGCCAAGTACGGCTGCCGGGCGCCCGAGAAGGAGATCGAAGTCGCGTTCCGCCGCGTGTGGAGCGAGCATGACGGGATCGGGGATCTTCGCACTCATTCGGATGAAAAGATCGAAAAGGAATTTTGGCGCAAGATCGTGCGCGCGGTCTTTAAGGATTTCAAAGGCCTCACAGCCTTCGACCCTTTTTTTGATGAACTCCACACGCTTTTTGCCGAGCCCGATGTTTGGAAACTCTATCCCGAAGTGGAAGTATTTCTCAGGGGATTGAAGGAGCGAAAGTATATTGTCGGGATGGTTTCCAATTGGGATAGCCGCCTTCTCAAGCTTTGCCGGGGGCTCGGCGTGGAAGACTATTTTGATTTTAAGGTGATCTCGGCGATCTTTGGCGCGGCAAAACCCAACCCCGAGATCTTCAAGGAAGCTTTAAGACAGGCGAACGTTCGCGCGGATGAAGCGGTGCATATCGGGGACAGTCTCGAAGACGATGTCCGCGGCGCGCATTTGGCGGGGATCCGGTCGATCTGGCTCGATCGCTCGGGTCGGCATGCGACCTTGGCCAAAGATCATCAGGATCTTGTCACCGTGATCCGTAACCTTAAGGAACTGATCGAAGAGTGACCTATGGCAGAGAAAAAGAATATTCTTGTCCTGGACGTTGAAACGCAGAAATCGTTCAAGGAGATCGGCAAGTCGAAGGCGATGAGCCTCTCCAAACTCCGGGTCTCGGTGGTCTGCGTGTACGATTATCTGAACGATACGTACGCGTCCTACGAAGAAAAGGATATGGTGAAGCTGGAGGAACGCCTTCAGACGGTGGATCTGATCGTGGGGTTCAATATCCGGCGCTTTGACATGGCGGTGCTGCAGCCGTACTTTTTTAAATCGGTGGATCAGATGCCGGTGCTGGATCTGCTGGATGCGATCGAAAAGGCGCGGGGCCATCGAGCCAGTCTCGACAGCGTGGCGCGCGCGACCGTGAAGGAAGGGAAGTCCGGTGACGGGGCCGAAGCGTTGGTGCTTTTCAAGGAAGGGCGGATGGAAGAGTTGAAGAAGTATTGTCTGGATGACGTGCGATTGACCCGTAACGTCTATGACTACGGCTGCCGCGAAGGGAAGATCTTCTTTACGTCGACCTGGGATTTCAAGACCTATGAGATCCCGGTGGATTGGGCGAAGGAGACCGAGGCATTTCTTTCAAAAAAACAGGCGCCCAAGACCGATTTCCCGACGAGTCTTTTTTAATTTTCGCAACGTGCGACGCGCAAGGCGCAACGAATGTATTTTTTTACGCGATTCGTTGCCCGTTGAGCGTTGCGCCTGAAATCATTAGGGCCAGGAACACCATGACCGAATTAAACCATTCACCTCTTGTCTTTGTGACCGTCTTTTTTCTGGGCTTGGGCCTCAATCTGACGCCTTGTGTTTACCCCATGCTTTCGATCACCGCGTCCCTTTTCCGCGGTTCCTCGGGAGAATCCCATGGCCATGCTTTTTGGAAGGCCCTCGCGTACGTGTTGGGAATGGTTACGATGTACAGCGGGCTTGGGTTTGCGGCGGCGGTGACCGGCAGCTTTTTCGGGGAATTGCTCCAGAATTTCTGGGTTCAGTTGGGAGCGGGCATTTTTGTGCTTGCGCTTGCTTGCAGTATGCTCGGACTTTACCAGTTCCGCCTCCCCGCGGGACTGATGCCGTCCGGCGGGTGGGCTTCAAAACATACTTTATTCAGCTTCTATGTCTCGGGGCTTTTGGTCGGGATCATTGCCGCCCCGTGCATGGGGCCCGCGGTGTTGGCGCTTCTGACTTTCGTGAGCACCCAGCAGAACGGGGTGTTGGGTTTCTTTCTTTTTTTTGTGATGGCGCTTGGCTTGGGGCTTCCTTATCTGGTGCTCGGGACTTATTCGGGGCTGCTTTCCAAACTACCACGGTCGGGGGCATGGCTTGTATGGTTTGAGCGGTTGATGGGCGCCATATTGTTCTTCTTTGGCATTCTCTACATTACGGTGGCGTTCCGTTGGCCATTCTTGAAATGGCTGGTCCCGTCAGCTTTGGTGGGTGGGGGGATTTATCTTGGCTGGGTCGAACGCTCTGCCAAGGGATCCAGGATTTTCCCTGTGATCCAAAAGATCCTGGGAACTTTGGCGATCCTGCTCGGGCTTTCTTTGTTCCTGGCGCCCGCGAAAAATGGTGTTGTGTGGGAGAACTATCGCGCGGGCATACTTGAAGAGGCCATGAGAGCCGGGCAACCGGCCGTTCTTGATTTTTTCGCGGACTGGTGTATCCCGTGCCATGAACTGGACCATACCACGTATACGGACCCGGATGTGGTCCGGGCTTTGGAACCTTTACGCCGTATCAAAGTGGATGTAACTTCGGTGGATACCCCGGTGATCGAAGAGGTCACGCGCCGTTTTGATGTCCAGGGTGTGCCGACGGTCCTTTTTCTGGACGGCCGAGGCAAAGAGATCCCGGGATCGCGTTTGAATGGTTTTATTCCTCCCAAGGAATTTCTGGCGGCCTTACGCGCTTCGGGCGTCGGGGATGCTTCCGAAAAGGGAGCTTGATCCCCTCGGCGGGGGCTCAATGGAGCGCATGGCGATCTCAAATGATTTGAAATCGGCAAGGATTGAAGCTAGGATACACGCACTCAAACATCAGGAACTTCTGAAGGTCCATTCAATATGAAAATTCTCCAACGTTACGTTTTAAAAGAGTTGCTTTTGCCGTGCCTGCTTTGTTTCACGGTGCTAAGCTTCATCTTTATGGCCGGGTATCTGGTAAAGGCCGCGGACATGATCATCGGTCGCGGGGTTCCTTTCACGCAAACGCTTTACGTCCTCATCCTTGTTCTGCCTTCCATCGTTAGTTATACCGCTCCCATGAGTCTTTTGACGGGGGTGTTGATCGTCTTCGGGAGTTTGACCCAGCATAATGAGTTCCGGGCCATGAAAGCTTCCGGGGTGCATCCTCTGAAGTTCATGTCGCCGCCGCTGATTCTAGGTTTCGCGCTCAGCATCCTGATGTTCGTCTTTAACGACCAGGTGGGCCCTCCGGCGCGTTACGAACTGCGTCGGGCGACTAAAAAAATGATCATGCAGCATCCGATGGCGTTGATCGAGCCGGGCCGGTTCGCGAAGATCAGTTCCAATATTCTTTTTCTCGCCAAGAGGGTCGAGGGAAATGAGATGAAGGATATCGTGGCGCATGAAGGCGTTGATTCCGAGAATCCCGTGAGGACGATCGTTGCCGAGAGCGGGAAGATCGTTATGGATTCGAATACGGGACAGCTGGAGGTGCAGCTCTTCAACGGTAGTGTCTCCGAGTCCCAGGATGAGGGGATCCAGTCCGTGCAGTTCAAGACCTATAAATTCCCGACGCTGGATGAGGATGATATCCGCAAAATGGGGAAGAAAAAGAAGGATATGACGCTAGCCGAGATCCTAGTCGATGTTTCCGAGAGGACCGACAAAAAGGACCAGCGTGAACTTTGGACGGTCTTTCACCAGCGGATCGCTTTTGCGTTCGGGTCGCTGGTTTTCACCTTTATCGGGATCCCGATCGCGTCGATCGTGAAGCGCGGCGAAGTCGTGATCAGTTTCGGGATCTCAATGGCGGCGACCAGTCTTTACTACGTTCTTTTTGCCGTCGCGCAGACGGTCGCTTCTCGCGGCGGACTTCCTCCGGTGATCAGCCTGTGGCTTCCCAACATCCTCTTGTTGGGGGTGGGCGTCTTCTTTATGCGCAAGGCGATCCTTTCCTGATCGTTAGGACCTTCCTAGCAGCGGATCTTCAGGTAGTTTTTGATCCGTTCTTTCCAGCCGCAAAGCCGCTTGGAGCAATCCCTGTCGGGGGGCGCGTTCTTGGACCTTCTTTCGAGGACCTTTTCCGCCGCGTGGGCGAATTCCTTCACGGGATCTTCGTCTTCCTGAGGTAGCCGCATTTTCTGTAACACTTGAAGCAATCCCCAGCCCTGTCCCTGGAATCGTTCGGTCTCCAGGATCCCTTCTCCCTTGAAGTTCACATAATCGATCATCGCGAACATGCCGTTGGGGGCGTGCGAGACCTTTTTGAATTTCAATTCGATGTCCGGGCGTTCCGGTTCCGGGAGGGTCGCGAGCATGCGGGGAAGGATGCCTTCGATCCGTCGGATGATGAATTGGGCCTGAAAGCTTTGGGTGCGGTCCAGAAAATCCATCAGAATGGTCATCCGCTCGCTGGGGAGATCATTCAGGAATTCCTGCCGGTCTTTCCATGGAGCCTCCCGTGTCGGAAGTGCCTTGATCCACGCGGGGATCTCGGTCTTTTGAGCTTCGAGGAAAGCCAGATATTCCGGAAAGAACTCTTTATAGGGGCCCTTCTGGCCTCGAGGGTACCAGATGAAGTGCCCGATCCCGAAGGAAGGAAAGGCTTCGTCCGCGTTCCACGTCAGCATGCGCTCCGGCTTGCTGGAACATTCGTTGAAGAAGATCATTTTCTGAAGACAGGCGAGTTGGTCGGAGGTCATGGGGCCGTCGGGCGTGTTGGCGAACGCGGGGAGCGCGCATCCCAAGAAGAGAAGAAAACAGAACGTGAAGGGTCTCACCATTCTCCCCCGGTTTTTTCTTTGAAGATGTGAAATTTTGAAGAACGGGAGAATTCTATCTTTGGGATTGGGGAAATGCAACCCAAGACTCCCACGGATCGCTAAAAAAAATCAGATCTTTAGCAGATGGCAGAGGTCGCCGGGGGTTTTGATGAAGAAGTCGGGCGCTACGCTCTCTAGCTCCTTCATCGCCTCGAACGGATTCGCGGCCAGCATGGGGAATGCGACCGAACGGATCGAGAGGGAAGCCTTTGCGCGATTGGCGGCGAGGACGTCGTCGGGAAGATCCCCGACATAAAGGAATTGTTTTTTTAATCCCATCGCCTGGGCGGTCTTGATCAATGAGAACGGATGCGGTTTCCTCAGGGATTCTTTCTTTTCGCGTTCTTCTTTTTTGACATCGTCCATGGTGGTCATCGCGTCAAAAAGATCCGCGATCCCGAAGGCCTTGAGCGCGTGCGAAGCCTCGTAGAGCGGCCGGCCCGTGGCGATACCGAGCTTGATCCCGTGACTTTTCAATTTTTCCAGAAGGGGACGCTTGAAAATGAGCTTTTCGCGGTGGATCAATCCGCGTTTTTTCCAGTAACGCATTTTGTTCATGGTGACCCGGGGAAAGATGTCCTTGCCGAGATAGACCTCCTGGAAGATCCGGGCGACCTTTTCGATGGTGACGGTCGTGGGGCGTCCGAACAGAGCGGTGATCCCGGCGACCCGGAGCGGCCGCTGCTTGACGGTCTTGGCGAATTTTTCAATGGCGACCGATTTTTTGAGTCCGTCCAGCGTCCGGTTTTTGACGGGGAGCGAAAGCAGATAGACGAGCAGACCGTAACAGCAGTCCCAATCATCATTGAAGCCGCCCAGAAGTTTGAATTGATCGACATCTTCGGGGGTGAGCAGGCTTGGGAACTTGCCCCCGGCGGACTGGCTGAAAAAGGGGATCGGCCCGTGGGTCAGATAGAGCTCGACGGTATTCCGGATCGCTTCAAGATAGGACTGCCGTGTATCGACGAGGACGTTGTCGATGTCAAAAATGATCGCGTCGGCCTTTACTTTCTCGATCGGGGGATGTGCCGCTGGAACTTTCGAAGGAACCTTCCGTTTCATGCGACCAGTTTACGCTCCGTGGACGGTCCTGTAAAGAATGATTTCGGCGGTGCTTGTGCGTTTGCGGGGAGCTGTGTTAATATAACGCCCCTTCGCGGTACGAATACCTGTTTTTTTCTAAGATCCCTGCCGGGGTAGCTCAGCACTTGGCATGGTTTGAAAAATGATGAAGCCAAGTGCGGCCCTGGCTGCCATCTTGGAAGATAAAATAAAAGCCAGGGCAGTTGGCTAGAGATTAATCTTTAGGTAGTGGTATTATTTTGTAACCCGCCCTGAATTATGTGCCGGGGTAGCTCAGTTGGCTAGAGCGAGGGACTCATAAGCCCTAGGTCGCCAGTTCAATCCTGGCCCCCGGCACCATTTTCTTTCGGACCACAATGGCGTTCCTCAAGCGGCGCACGAGCTCTTCAGTGAGACTGGACCTTTCTATGGTGAAAAAACAGAAAGAAACATGGCTCCTGCGCTTTCGGGATCATCTCCTGCGACAACGTTTTTTTCGGCCGCGTCAGCGGATCTTTGTCGCCTGCTCGGGAGGACCGGATTCCGTGGCGCTTTTCCACGCTTTGCGCGTGCTCGCCCCCCAGTGCCGCATCAAGCTTGGATTGCTTCACTTCAACCATCAGCTTCGCCCCCGGACCTCGAAACGCGATGAGGTGTTCGTCCGCCGGCTGGCCCGCCGTTACCGGGTCCCGTTTTTTTGCGGCAGCGGGGACGTGGCTTCAGAGGCGAAACGGAAGAACGCTTCGATCGAAGAGCGCGCGAGGGAAATGCGCTATGATTTTTTTATGAAGGTGGCGCGGCGTTTTCGCGGCAGCGGGGTGGTGTTCGCGCACACCCGTAACGATCAGGCCGAGACCGTGTTGATGCGGGCCCTTCAAGGGACGGGATTGCGCGGGCTTCAGGGGATCCGGGAGATCTCTCGCGTGAATGGGATTCCGTTTATCCGGCCGTTTCTGCCGTTCACAAAGAGAGAACTTCTTCGCTTCCTTCGCGAGGGGAAATTCCCTTATTGCAAAGATGAAACGAATGGTTCTTTGCGGTTCATTCGCAATCGTATTCGGTTGAAGCTGATCCCTCAACTTGAGCGTGATTTCAACCCTCGGGTCGTTGAGGCTCTGGCGCGTATTCCTGCGATCGCGGCCGTGGAAAGCAGCCTCGTGGAGGAGCTTGAGTCGAAGGCTTGGGAGAAGGGGCTGAGAAAGCTCTCAGCCAGGGCCGTCGAATTGAAACGCGCTTTTTTCCTCCAATGTCATCCCGCGGTCCAATACCGTCTTCTGGAACGCGCTTTGAAGGCGCTCGATCCCCAGAGCGGTCTTTCGTTCGAGGCCTGGGAACGGCTTCGCTGTGGGCTTAAGAAGATCCGCCATCGGGTTTCACTGCCTCGGGACATTGATTTTGAGGTAACCCCCGGAAAGGTAACCGTTTACAAGAAATATCCCGCTGTTTAATCCGATTTGATATCTTCCAGGCCGCATGCTAGACTACGGCTCCTTTTCCCTCGAAAAACAAGCGAGATCGAATGACCATGGGACCTGTCAATAACGGTAAGTCGAAGAAGAACATGCCCCGTTTCAAGAATGGCCGCAAGGTCCCCGTGCCTCCTCCCGGAGAACCGGACCGTCGCCGGCTTGTCGCGCTCTTTTTGATCCCGCTTGCGATCTTTCTGGTCCTTCAGGTCTTTGTTTTCCCGAGTTTTGAGATGAAAGAGCTCAGCTATTCCGAGTTCTACAGGATCCTTTCCCGCAATACCGACACAGGCGAGATCCTCTCGTGCGAGCTCGTGGATAACGTGGTTCAGGGCAAGATGATCACCGGGACCTTCTTCCAGGTCCACATCCCTTACGGCGATCCGGAGATCATTCCGATGATCCGCAAGAATGTCGCCAATTTCAAGGTCAGCCCGCCGCAGACTTTCTGGCGTAATTTCTTCGCGGGGATCTTCCCGACCCTGTTACTGATCGCCTTTTTCTGGTTTTTTGTTTATCGCGGGGTCCAGCAGGGCGGCGGCAAGGTCTTTTCTTTCGGGAAATCGCGCGCGAAGCTCGCGGATAAGGCGCAGAGCCCGGTGACTTTTAAGGACGTGGCCGGAGTGGAAGAGGCGAAGGAAGAACTTCAGGAGATCATCGAATTCTTGAAAGAGCCGTCCCGTTTTACGAAACTCGGAGGACGTATCCCGAAGGGCGTCTTGCTGATGGGCCCCCCGGGAACTGGGAAAACGCTTCTCGCGAAAGCCGTCGCGGGTGAAGCGGGTGTGCCCTTCTTTTCGATCAGCGGTTCGGATTTTGTGGAGATGTTCGTCGGCGTCGGCGCGGCGCGGGTGCGGGATCTTTTTGAACAGGCCAAGAAAGCCGCGAAGGCTGGCGGTAAAGGCGCCATTATTTTTATCGATGAGATCGACGCCGTGGGACGGCAACGTTTTGCCGGGATCGGTGGCGGGCATGATGAACGGGAGCAAACGCTGAACGCGTTGCTTGTGGAAATGGACGGATTCGACACGCACGCGGGCGTGATCCTGATCGCGTCGACGAACCGGCCGGATGTGCTTGACCCCGCGCTGCTTCGCCCGGGCCGTTTTGACCGTCAGGTCGTGGTCCCGCTTCCGGACCTGATCGGCCGCGAGGCGATCCTGAAGGTTCACGCGCTCAAGGTCAAGCTGGATGCCAGCGTGGATTTTAAAACGATCGCCAAACAAACGACTTATTTCTCCGGCGCCGATCTCGCGAATCTTGTGAACGAAGCGGCACTTTTGGCTGCGCGTCTCAGCAAAGAGACGGTCGGGATGACCGAACTTCAGGAATCCATCGAACGCGTGATGGCCGGACCCCAGCGCAAAAGCAAAAAGGTTTCGGATAAGGAACGGAAGATCGTCGCGTATCACGAATCCGGGCACGCTCTTGTGGCGCTTTTGACCCCCGGGGCCGATCCGGTCCACAAGGTCACCATCATTCCTCGCGGCATGGCCGGAGGTTATACGGTCAGCCTTCCGGAAGAGGATCGCACGCTCCACAGCCGTTCCTTCTTTTTGACCGAGATCCCCGTGCTGATGGGCGGGCGGGTTGCCGAAGAACTGACCTTTGGGGATATTACCACCGGCGCGCACAATGACCTTCAGAAGGCGACTAATATTGCGCGCGAGATGGTGTGCCGTTTCGGGATGAGCGAGAAGATCGGGCCGATCGTCTTCGGCAAGGAAGGCGGGATGGTGTTCCTGGGCCGCGATCTGATGGATGAGAAAAATTATTCGGAAGACACCGCGCGGATGATCGACGCGGAGGTGAAGCGGATCCTTGAAGAGGGTTATAAGCAGTCGAAGAAGATCCTCACCGAGAACCGGGATAAGCTGGAAGCTTTGGCGAAGCTGCTTCTGGAAAAGGAAACACTGGATGCCGAAGAGATCAAGCAGGTGACGGGCCTTGCCAACGTGCCTCCCGCGGTGGGTGGGGGTGGTCCTGCGGCGGGAGAACAGCCGGATCTTTGGGGCGGAAAGGCCGCTG
>CAZDVO010000015.1:0-36182 GCA_964508905.1 uncultured bacterium | reverse complement strand
AGGCGAGGTAGTATAGCGTGGTCGGGGGCAAAAATCAAACAGCCCTTCCTCTTCAAAACGGCTCAACGCATAACGGACAACGGTCAACGTATAGTGACTCGTTGAGCGTTGCGCGTTGCGCGATCTTATGTATACTATCTCCCGCGGATCTCCCAAAACCGTTCAAACAAGGGGTTGAAAATGAAAAACACGTTCTTGGCTTTATTGATCCTTGTCACCGCGCTCTCAAGTCTCGGCATGGCGCGCGCCCGTTCAGACCAATACGATGAAGAAGCCCGTCAGGAAGAGGCCATCCAGAAGCAGATCGACAGAGAATCGCAGGTCCCCGTCGCGCACCACCCCGGCAAGACGTTCGCGTCCGGGGTTAAAGAAATGACCGTCGATAATGCCAAAGATGCCTTGGCGGACACCGCGGAAGGGACCATCTCCAAAAACCCCGTCACGGGAACCCTCGAAGGCGCCCGCGTGGGGAGCGACAAGGTCATTGATAACACCATCAAAGGCGTGAAAAAGGTCGTTTCGCTCGGTTATGCCAAGGACGACAGCTACGAAGTTCAGGAAGCCGAGAAGGGTTCGGGCAACGCCGCCAAGATCAAGCTTTTCCAGTTCTAATCCGGATCACATAAAAAAAGGACAGGCTTGAAAGCCTGTCCTTTTTTATTTCCACCCGGGCGCCCCACAACCCCATCCCTACGTAACGCCCTCTTCAGAATCGATCCCGCGCAAAACATCCTGAAGACTCAGATTTTGAGGAACATGGGAAACGGCTGAAGAGGTCCCCTCATGGATATAATGCTCTTCCCCGGGAGCAAGGTGTGATTTCACCGCCACCGTTCCGGCGGTCCCGGCGGCCACCGTCACAGCCCCGGCGCCGAGAAGTCCTGTACCGCCACTCGCCCCTGCCGCGGCAGCGCCCGCGGGGATCGCCGCAGTAACAACAACTCCGGCGGCCCCAAGCGTCATCATCGTGGCCGCAAAAATATAAACTTTTTTGAGATCGCTCACCGGACCGTCATACGGGATCTCTCCCGAGTTCGTTTTCGCCTCCAGCATTTTGTAATCTGGCCGAAATTCCCGCTTCACAAATCCCTCAAAAAGGTCGGGGGCATGGCCTTCTTTTTGAAGACTCACGAACGGTTTGCCCGTCTGGGGATGCTCACGGATCAAAACCCGGACCCCGCCTTCTGACAGCACCTCATTTTCTCCTGCAAAAACGGAGCTACCGGATAAAAAGATCGCGAGGAACAGCGCCACGCATCTCTTCATATTTTTTTCTCCTCCCATCTCCCGCTCCGGAGGGCGTCCTGAATGTAGAGGATCATACTTTCGGCGTTGTTTTCGAGCGCCGCGTTAAGATTCACCTGGGGCCCGCCCTTTTTGGCGAACACTTTTTTGGAGTCGCTTTTACCGGATGTGCGGAACTGGTCCAAAAGCCGAAGCTCTTGATCGAAAACAAGGGTTTCCGTCTGAAGCTCCAGCACCTGTCCCTTCAGCGACACATCATTGTTAAAAGCTTGGGGCCTCACATAGACAAGATGCGGGATCGCGTACTGCCGGAGCATGGCCTGGGTGGGCTCTTCTTCCATCAGAATGAATTCACCAAAACCCTGTTGGAACCCTTCGATCACGATCGGCACATAGGCCTCTCCGATGTGATAGGTCTGAGGGTCTGCGAAACGGCCGCCCTTGTTTTGCGAGATCCATGGCGGGATCGACGGATCGAGGTAGAGAGCAAGCCTCTCGGGCATGGGCTGAACGTGTTCGTAAAATCTCTGGGACACAAGGGCGGGTGCATGAATATCCCAGCCAAAGATCGTCGCGCAACCCGAAAGAGTAAGCGCGCAGAGCAGGATACTGAGAAGTCCGTTCATCCGTTTCATCGCCGTATATTTTATCACGCAGGAAAGACAAAAAAGAGGTCCGATTTTTGCGCGATTTTTATTTTTTAACGGCCCATCGAAGGATGGCGCTTTTGGCGCGCGGGTTTTCATAACATTCTTCCCGCGTAGCCTTGATGGGATCACGACCGATCGCTTCATAGAGACCGGATCCCAGCCCGGCTTCGAAGGAACGCATCACGCGGCTGTCCTCACCTGAGTGAAACGTCAGGATCGCCGCCCGTCCCCCGGGCCTCAGACAGACCGGAAGATTCCTGAGGAACTGCTCCAGGGCCGAAAACTCATCATTCACCTCGATCCGGAGCGCCTGAAAGGTCCGGCGGATCGACCTTGTGATCTCAGACTCTTCCATGTCCCTCGAGATCCGCCCCAATGCTCGGCGAACAACTTCGGCAAGCGCGGTCGTAGTGCTGATCGCCGCGCGGGATTGAAAAACAGCCTTAGCGATCGCCAAGGCGTAAGGTTCATCCGAATGAAGCCGAAGCATAGCCTCCAGATCTTTCTCGGATAGCGTGCGAAGCAGCGCCGATGCCGGCTGGCCCCGTTGCGGGTTCAGCCTCAGGTCCAAAGGCCCTTCCGTCTTGAAAGTGAACCCCCGGGACGGATCATCGAGCTGCATGGAGGAAACCCCGAGATCCGCGAGGATCAGGTCAAAGCCGCCGTCCGTCTCGGGAAGGAGCTTCGCGCTTCCCGCGAAATTGAAGCGGCGGATGATCAGCTCCGCTTCGCCGAACCCTTCGCCCCGGAGCCTCGCCTCGGTCCGAACGATCTCCAGAGGATCCACATCCAGCGCGAAAAGACGGCCGCCGGGAAGAAGCCTTTTCAGGATCTCCCGGGCATGGCCCCCGTACCCTAGCGTCGCGTCAAGGCCGGTCTCCCCCGGTTTCGGAGCAAGGATCTCCAGGATCTCTTTCACGCAAATGGGCCAATGAGAACCCGCCGGCGTTTTGCCGCTCGCCAGGATCTTTTCGATCGCTTCAGGATATTTTTCCCGATGGAGTTCTTTGTACTTCTCTTCAAAGCGACGCGGGTGGGTGCCTTTGTAACGCGGCCGTCGTTTTTTAGGGGATGCTCCCGGATCCGGGGATACGTCTGGCATAAAAACCAGTCCTTTCCTTGAAGTTCAAAAAGCCGGTTCTGCTTCAACAGAACGGCGGAAGAAAGGGCCGCGGGGTCCGATCCCCCGCGAGGGACACATTAAAGATTGAACTGCAGATCGTAGAGTTTTTTGTAAACGCCGCCCAGTCTTAAGAGGAATTCATTGGTCCCGCGCTGAACGATCTCGCCTTTATCCATCACGAGGATGTGATCGGCCTTCTGAATGGTCGAGAGACGATGCGCGATGACGAACACCGTGCGGGCTTGCATCAGATTCTCCAGCGCGCCCTGCACCTCTTTTTCACTCTGGGTATCGAGATGGGACGTCGCTTCATCCAGGATCAGGATCGGCGGATCTTTCAAAAGCGCGCGAGCGATCGCGATGCGCTGGCGTTCCCCGCCCGAAAGGCGAAGGCCCCGTTCGCCGAGCGAGGTGTCATAGCCCTGCGGCAGCCGTTCGATAAAATGGTCCGCGAAAGCGAATTGAGCGGCCCGTTTCACGTCTTCCAGGCTCGCGTCAGGTCGGCCGTAAGCGATATTCTCGCGAATCGTCGCGTTAAAAAGCACCGTTTCCTGCGAGACGATACTGATCATCCCTCTCAAGGAACGAAGCGTCAGGTCCCGGATGTCCCGGCCGTTGATCTTGATCACGCCCTGGAGAGGATCGTAAGAACGCAGGAGCAGGTTCACGAGCGTCGTCTTCCCCGAACCGCTGGAACCGACGAAAGCGATCACCTCATTATGCTTGGCGCAGAACTGGACCTCTTTCAAGACGGGTTTGTCCGCTTCATAAGCAAAGCTGACATTCTCAAAAGCCACTTCGCGCACCGGTTCCTGGAACACAAGCGCCCCGGGTTTGTCTTGAACACTGGGTTGGGCATCCATCACTTCAAAGATACGGGTTCCGGCGGCGATCGACTGCTGGATCGTGCTGTTCACCCGGCTGATCTTTTTCAAAGGTTCATAGAAAAGGAAAAGCGAACCGATAAAAGCGACGAATCGATCGGGCGGAAGGTATTTGATCCCGAACCAGACCGCGAGGGCAGCTCCCACGGCGCCGATCACTTCGACCAACGGCCGCTGAACAATGGTGATCTTGAGGGTCCGCTTAAAGAAATCGAACACGCTCTTGTTGATCGCCTCAAAACGCTGGATCTCGCGCTCTTCGCTGCAGAAAGCCCGGACAATGTGCATCCCGGAAAGTGTTTCCCCGAGAAAGGACGTAATGTCCGCCGAACGCTCCTGCATCCTCCGGGTCAGTTTCCGGAGTTGTTTGCCGAGCAGCACGATCGGGATCGCCACAAGCGGGAAGATCAGAAGCGCGAAGACGGCGTACCAACCGCCCCAGATAAAAACCCAGGGGATGTTAAAAAGGATCACGAGCGGCTGTTTCACGAGATCGACCACGATATCCGTCACCGCCCCCTGGATCTGGGCTACGTCATTCATGATCCGGCTCATAAAATCGCCGGTACGGCCTTTAGAATAGAAATCCTGCGACATGTAAACAAGATGGCGGTAAAGGTCGGCGCGGATCTTCAGCACCACGCGGATCCCGACGCTCGACATCTGATAATTGGAAACATAGTCAAAAAAACCGCGGATCAAAAAAACAGCCACGAGCATAAAGGGCACCACGAGGATCGGAAAAGAGATCGAGGCCAGATTCGGAAGGTATTTCGAAACGTAAGGAAGATTATCGAGCACTACTTTGTTCTTGTGGTAAAGCCCGTTGATCACCACATAAAGCGTCGCCGAAACGAGGGAGTTCGCCAAGGAATAGGCCAGCATGCAGGTCATCGCGGTCGCGAGGCGCTTCCAGTGCGGCTTCACATAACCTAAAAGTCTTCTATAGATGTCCATGGATCCTCTTCGAATTGGCACAACGCGCAATAATCAACAAAAAAACGGACCTTTCGTTGCGCCTTAAGCGTATGGCTTTGTTTGAGAGCGGACACTGTAACATATTCGTTAACCCCGTACCATTCAAAATTCCTTGCGGAGCTTTTCCAGAAATAAAATTGGTTTTCCGGGCCTTTTCCACTATATAATAAAAAATCCTGCGAAGGATAACGGGGTTGACAAGGCTCAAGGTTATGATTAAATGACCTTCTAACCATAGATTCTGAAAGGCGTTATGACTGAAAACAAACTCAAAGTCGGCGTGGTCGGCGTAGGACATCTCGGCAAAGAACATGCCCGCATTTATAGTCAACTCCCTGAATGCACGCTGGTAGGGATCTCGGACCAGGACCCGGCCAAGGTCGAAAAAGCCAAAGAGCTCGGCACCGTCTACTATCAGAACCCCCTGGACCTGATCGGCAAGGTCGACGCGGTCAGTATCGCGACCCCGACCTCCACCCATTACGCCGTCGCGAAGGAATTCCTGAAAAAAGGTATCCACGTCCTGGTTGAAAAACCCATTACGCTGCGGCTCCGGGAGGCCGACGAACTCATTAAGCTTTCCCGAAAGCATTCCTGCACCCTTCAGGTCGGTCACATCGAACGCCACAATCCCGCTTTCAAACAGGTCCGCGAGATCGCGAAAAAGATCCGTTTCCTTGAGATCCACCGCCTCGGGCCTTTTACGGGAAGGATCAATGACTGCGGCGTCGTGCTGGATTTGATGATCCATGATCTCGATATCGTGCTGGGGCTTGTGGACTCCCCCTTCAAACATTTCGACGCGATCGGCGTCAATGTTCTGACCCCTTTTGAAGATATCGCGAACGTCCGTCTCCAATTCAAGAACGGAACGATCGCGAACATCACCGCGTCGCGGCTCACGTTCGAAAAACAGCGCAAGATCCGCATCTTCCAGGAAGACGCCTATATTTCTCTGGATTACGGAGCTCAGACCGGCAAGATCATCCGTAAGAAAGGCAACGAGATCCTCCAGGAAGACATCTCGATCGAAAAGGCCGAGCCCCTTAAGGAAGAACTGAGATTCTTCCTGGAAGGCATTCGCACGGGGCGCAGCCCCGGGAAACCCGATATCGCGGCCCGAAATGCCCTCGCGATCGCGCTCAAGATCGCTGAAGTCATCCAGAAAAACCATCCCAAACCCAGCGCCGCCTAACATGTCCCGAAAGATATTCCTCGTTGCCTGTGAAGCCTCAGGCGACCTTCACGGCGCGCATCTGATCTCTGAGATCCGAAAACTCGCGCCCGACACCGCCTTTTGCGGCGTGGGTGGCGCTAAAATGCGGGAAGCGGGAATGCGGGGGTTCGCAGACATGACCGTGATCTCCGCCCTCGGTTTGGGTGATGTGCTCCGGAATTATTTCAAATACCTGAGGATCTTCAACGAAACCCTCGCGGCGATCAAACGGGAAAAACCGGATACCATCATCCTGATCGACTCGCCGGCCTTCAACCTCCGGCTAGCGAAAAAACTTCCGGCGAACGCTCCCGCGCTCTATTACATCTCCCCGCAACTGTGGGCCTGGGGCAAGCGGCGCATTCACATCGTCAAAAAATTCATCCGAGAGATGCTCGTGATTCTGCCCTTCGAAAAAGATTTCTATGAGAAGGAAGGCGTCGCGGTGAAATTCGTGGGGCATCCCCTTCTTGACGCGATCCCGGAACTTTCGGAAGCCGCCACGCTTCGCGCCAAGTTAGACATCCCCGCGGGGGAAAAAGCGATCGGCCTTTTTTCCGGCTCTCGAGAAAAGGAAGTCCGGCGCATTCTTCCTACAATGCTTCGGACCGCCGTTCTCTTGCGCAAGGAAATGCCCGAAACGACCTTTTATGTCTCAAGATCCCATAACGTCAGGACCGAGGTTTACGACGAGATCCTCGCCCGAGAACCTCTTGAGGTTCATTCTCCCAAGGTGCCGTTCTACGAACTTGTGAAAGCGATGGATTTTGCGCTCGTCACGTCCGGGACCGCGACCCTTGAGACCGCGCTTATCGGGACACCGTTCTTTTTGCTCTACAAGGCCAGCTGGTCGACCTATTTTCTTGGCAAGCATCTGATCAAGGTCCCCTATCTAGGCCTGGTCAATCTCCTCGCTGAAGATAGAGTGGTCCCGGAATTCATCCAACAGGATGCCCACCCCGAAACGATCGCCCATGAAGCCAGGGTTTTTCTTCAAAACACGGAACTGCAGCAGAAGATGAAAGAAGAGTTCCGTCAGGCGAGAGAAAAACTCGGAGAAAAAGGCGCCAGCACCCGCGCCGCGAAAGAAGTCTGCGATTTTTTAGGCCTCAGGCCGTAAGCTAAAAGCTGTCAACGAATTCCTTCGACTCCACACCGGCCCACCCAAAGCCCCACGGCTCTCAACTTAAATCTGTGACACACCTGAAGGAGCAGGGCTATTATTTTCTCGCCTTACCAATGCGGCTGGTTTCCCACCTCAACGCCCGTTACGTCATCGGCTTCCATGATCGAAATGAACGCGGCAGGATCTATCTGCACAACCACTCGTTTCATCAAGGGAACCGACCGGGAAAGAAGCACTGAATAGAGCAGCGTTCGTCCGACTCCCAAATACCCCCCCTGCCCGCTGAGAAGAGTGACTCCGATCCTGTGGTTCTTCAGGGCTTCCGCGATTGCTTTCCACTCGTCTGACACGATGATCGCTGTTCTCCGTTTGGCCATGCCGTGAAAAACCATGTTGGTGATCAACCCGCTGATAAAAATAAAAACAAGCGTATAGCCTATCCTCTCCAGAGGGAAAAACAGAACGCCTGGGACCAATACGACCATATTCACCAGAATGGCCCCATTGCCCAAGGTGATCGAAAACAATTTATTCAGAGCGACGCAAAGTATGTCCGATCCGCCGCTCGAGCCGTACGACCGAAGCACGAGAGCCGTTCCCAGCCCATACAAAGCCCCTCCCATCATAACGGCAAGCATGGGATCGGATATTTTAAGATCATAATCGATCAGGGACAACGCCAGAGAATAGATCGTCATTCCCCATAGCGAATAAGCGATAAAACGGCCGCTCACAAAACGCCACCCCAGGACAAACACCGGAATATTGATCAGGAGATAAATGACTCCCAGGGGAAGATCCGCCCACTGGTAGTAAATCATCAGCGCCAGCCCTGTTAATCCGCGCGAAAGCAAATCGTGAGGCAAAATGAGCGCCTTGATCGCGAACGTGCACAAGATGCAGCCCGAAAAAATCAACAGGGTCTGATAGGAAAAGTCCGTTATTTTTTTCATCATGATGGTTTCCCTCTGGAGTCAAAAAAACCGCCTGCGCCATCAGTTATCGGCTCAAACGGGTTTCTCTAAAGCGCAGCTAGCTCTCTCCAGCGGATCATCATGGTAAGGACAAGCTTCAGGTATTCGTAGGTTGTCTAGAGCAAATCCTTGTTCGGATACTTAAAATCACTCAGACGATCATGCGCGAAACACCAGGACACTCAATTTTCGTGAAAATTGAATGTCCCGGTTTTGACAGTCGGAACATGTCGCCGCGGCGATTCAGTATCGGAGTCTGGACCGACAGCGGTGGGGTTGATACTAGAGAGAATTACGCGGATTTCTGGGTTTCGGATTGGGCGAGGTAAGCGCTCTGGATAGCGGCCAGCAGGGCACTGCGGTGTATGACCAGGTGACGGCCCTCCATTGAAAATACGGGCTGGTCCGGCGCGACATCAAGCTGGAAAAGAAGTTTGCACAATTCAGCGTTGATCTCCTTGGCGCTCAGTTTAGAGGCCGACTGGGATGCCATAAACAACCCGCCTACGATCTTTGCAAAGCACACGAACTCTTCCAAAAACGGGTCACCTTGCATATCCCCTTTCGCGCCGACCACGAAAAGCTCTTCCTTGGAAAGGATGCCGGATCCCGGTTGATCCGCTAGCACAGGAATAGCCGTACTGTTCTCTGCCGCAATAGGATTGTATTCATCCAGATTTTTGACCGTCTGGATCT
The DNA here is from genome assembly GCA_964508905.1 of uncultured bacterium. Taxonomy (GTDB): domain Bacteria; phylum Omnitrophota; class Omnitrophia; order Omnitrophales; family Aquincolibacteriaceae; genus Aquincolibacterium. The sequence continues at coordinate 27,290 of CAZDVO010000015.1, read as the reverse complement.
TAAGCCCTTCCAAAACCTTGCGATCCAGATCGCGCGCATTAGCCGCCGGAATAACAGCCGTGCCGATAGCATCCTTCGCGACTTGCAGAGCCTTGATAAAATTAACGTCCAAAGGATCCGCAAATGCCACCGTAAGATTCCCCTTAATTCCTTTCGCCTCCATCGCCGTCTTGATCCTTTTCACCGTCGTTTCATCCAAAACGCTTTTCACCAACACAGGGGCGCCGCTTGGCGTGGCCGTGATTCCGGCTTTTGCTGTTCGCTTCTCTGCCAACAACTTCCCAAGCGCGATCAATTTTTCAAGATCACCCTTAACAACACAGCTTTCAATCTCCGATGTCACAGATGGGTCCAGGCCTCTTCCCCCTCTAGGATCAAGCGCATCGGCAAGAGCCTCTGCGATCCGCTGAGAAACTACCCGCGATTCGGAGCGGGTTTCGGCGCGCTTCTTGCCTGCGGATTTATTTTGCGCATGCGGTAGATTTCTATCGTTCATACCATCGATCTCAGCAAATGACCTGACGGACCACTCGTCTCCTATTTTATAACGATCCCGCATCAGAATAACTTCGTTGATCCCCAGCCGGGGCAGGCCTCCTTTTTTCTCGGGGGGCAACCAGAAAACATCCGCTTCGATGGTCAGGATCTCTCCCTTCGGCATTTTTTGACCATCGACCGCCAGCAATGCCTGCAACCGGCTCCGGACCTTAAGGGCAAAGGCTTTCATCTGTCTTTCTATTTCAGCCTCGAACGTGCGCCGCTTGTCCTTAGGAATATTAAAAGGCGCGTACAGATCTTCATGAAATTCTTCCGTCTTGGAAGCGTGGGCCATTTCCGGGTTCGTACCGAGCCTCGTAAAACAAACCGTTCCTCCTTCAGCGCCTCTTATAAATTTAACAGCGTTCCCACCGCTCAAGCTCATCTCCATAGCGTATCTCGTCTCCACCGCGCGCTTCCCGGCAACCTTGTAAACATCCATCTTGGATTCGATCACGCCCGCATCATTCAGTCGCTCGCCTATCTTCTTCCAAATTTCATACAGGTCATGTCCGTTCTTCAGCTTATCGCTCTTTAACGTAATTTGGATCATCTCTTCCCCGTTTTCAGGAAATTTCACATTCTCCTCCCCGACGTATTTAATCACCGGCAACCAGGTTTGTTCCTGTTCTTCCAGACCTTCATCCGGTTTATAGGACATCTTGAGGACGACCGTTCCTTTTTCCGGTTGAGGCTCAATAAAAAGGATCCCCACCCCCTCGGCATATCCGTTGGGTTTAAAAACCCACGATCTTTGTCCCATTTCGCTGTCAGGATCCGCGATCTTGTCAGCGATATCCCGGAAGTCCTGCAAATCCTCTGGCCCCAGCAAATTCCTTTTGAGGATCTGAAAAGCCGTTGCTCTTTCATTCATGCTGGGCAGCGCTTTCAAGCCGATCACCACTTCCGGCTGAGGAAGACCGACGCCGCGCGTCAAATATCGCGCACCTGTCTTCGTGGCGAGTGCGTTTGTCAGCTCGAAAAATCCCCACTGCCGGCGAATACCCAGCGATCTCCAAGTGGAGTGCGAAACACTTTCCTCAACGCTCTGCGCCAGGGACTTGTGTTCAAGAGAATAACTCCTAACACTGCTCATTGACTGATTATAGGGTATTGCTTTCATGTAGCTTTTCACCTCTTCCCTCAGCTCAGGGTCCATGCTTCCTGTTGATTTTTCATAAGCACGGATCCCTTCCTCCACTGCCCAATCCCGACCCATCGCATCTTCGATCATCGAGCTTGCAGACACAACCTGGCCAGCAATCTTCCAAGCGGACGCATGAAAACCCTCTGGAGCGTCAGCCAGCACCAAATCTTTAAGTTCCTGTTTGACATCGATGAACCACTGACCCCTTCTTTCCTTGACCTCTAACCATTCCTTCAACTCCGGATCCCTCTTGATCCTTTCCGTAAAATTCTCCTCAACGATCGCTCTGTCCTTGGAAAAGAAACCTCCAGCGCCTTTTAAACGCTCATTTGCCATCTCATCAGCCTTCCATAGCAACCGGACGTTTGAAAGGCCCTTCGGAATCCCTGCCGATGGAATGCCGGCATCCGTCTTCATCGCCCGATCCCTCGCCTCGGTTTTCCGCGATTCGGAGCGGGTTTCGACGCGATCTATTGCGGGCAACCCAGGTTTCTTTTCACCTAGTGACGTTGTGACAGGCACAGCTTTGGCCACAACGCCCCTGACCAGATCAGCATCTACGCTTGGTCCATTGGCAACCAGCACAGCCACCCCATCGGCAGGGGCAGGAATCGTGATAGTTTTGATGAGTTGGAGGATGCTGGATTCGCTCAGGGTGCCTGCGGTCTGAAGTTTCTTAAGGCCTTCGCCGAAGCGGTCGATATTGGCGAGCCATTGCTCGCGCAAAGTTTGGAGTCGCGGATCCGTTAACTCGTCAATGAAGCGGGTGTAATCGCCGGCTTCGGTGATCCGTCCTTCGGTTGCAAGGTCTCGGATAATTTGGTCGCGCCATTCTTTTCCGCTAGCGGCAGAAGCGTTCTTATCTCCAAGCAATTTATCTCTCGTGTCCCTTACAAAAGCATCGTAAAGGTTCACTTTACCGTCTTTGACTTCAAAATAATCGCTCCAGGAAACCTGGCCCTGCATGTGCTCACGGTAAAGCGGCTCCTCTGGGATGGAACCGATCCGGGGCATCACGAGGACGTAAGAGATCCCTTTCTCCTTCAATTCTCTAGTAAGACCTTCCGTGTGGAAACCTCCGGCAACGAGTAGAGAACTCTCTTGTTTTGCTTTGTCCATCATGGACCGAATGTTCTCAAGGAATACTTTGTCGCGTTTCTCCGCGACACGGTAAAAGGCCAGATGGGGTTTCATTTTTTCGAAAAGCACAGAGACTTCTTCACGGCTGACAATCTGGTCTTGAGTTACCGTCCACTGCTCCAACTGAAGCATCAACTTCTGAATCTTCCCCCAGTCCTCAAAGCTGAGTTCGAGGCGGACTAGGCGTTTGATCAGATCAAGGCCGCGTGTCTTTATATCCAGCGCCTTCTGCTCTTCGTTTTGGAAAAGCGATTCCTTCACCGAATCCGCGTAACGTTTGAAGTCCTCGAAGAGCCGTGTGCCCTCAATATCTTTCAGCCGTTTTTGATGCTCCGTCAAATAAGTCAACTTGCGGGAGACCTTGCCCCGGACCCCGTGTTTTTTAGCCAGTCCCTTGAGGTAGAAAGCAAATGCCTGTGGAGTTGTTCTGCCTGTTCTGAACTCCTGCAAGTGGCCATTAAACTCCAGCATTTCCTGCCGGATCGCCGGATTCAACGGTTCACTTTTCAGGGAAGAAAGGACCTGCTCCGCGACCTCTTTGATCTCGATCTCAACAGGCGTATCCGTCATTTCGCCCTGGCGAATCTCTTCAAGCAATACCGCGAGTTCGGAACCTTCGGGCGGCGGCTGGTATTGGTTGAGCTTGTTCAGGACTTGAACCAGATCTGTTTTATTTCTGCCAAAGTCCGCCCACAAGCGGTCAATCTCAAGAAGTTCTTTGGAATAAACGGATTCCTTCTCCTGGCTTAACGCCGCTTCCATCGGATCGAGGAGCGAATTGATCTCCGGTTCAATCTTGACTGCCTGAAGATAATGGGAAACGCCTTCCTCATAGAGCGGCCAATCCTCGATGCCGTGATAAGTAGCGGGTGATGCGTTCAATAAGGCTGCGGCAGCGCCTCCGGCGAGTTCACCCCGTGCGGCGTAAGCCTCAAATGTCTTATGAAGCAGTTCCTTATCCGGGAAACTTCGGAAGATTTGCGGGTCCAATTTTTCGGAAGCCCCTTCGAGCCCGACGAGAGAAACACCATATTGGGTCTGAAAATGATCAATGGCGGCCCGGATACTGCGCTGGGCGTCAGGGATGGAGTGAGCGTCCTGGACCAGAACCACGACCTTGTCGCCTGATCCGCGGAAGGTCTCTTGAATCTTCCCTATCTCCTTGGGTAATGCGATTGCCGTAAGATCATCCGTGAGCGACCGGAAATTGAGAGCAGGGATCGGGGCAACCTCAGCCTTGGCTTGCGGCAGAGAACCGGATGTAACCAGGAACGCCACGCACACGAATACAGATGTCACCTTTTTTAGCATTAGCCCCAATAACTTTTTAGAGAGATTCATCATGTGTCAAGACCACGGGTTTTTGTTTCCACGCTACAAATATATCCTATTATTTTAAAATCGTATTTGTTTGATATATATCGCTATAAATTAATATCTATAGATAGCTATAAATGAGTTAATTTGAATGGAAGGATTCCGAAAAGAATATTTTCGAGGTCGAGGCGAATATGGTGGAAACACCGGGACACTCATTTTTTAACGGAATTTGAGTGTCCCCGCTTTGATTCAGCAGGCAGATGCTGCCAGGATTCAAATTGGGAAAGATTTCCGTAATCCGGACTCACTTACCTTGCGGTTAATTCTTTTCGTCCGGTAAGTGTTGCCACGCGAATTCGGGCTGAAGGATAGGCGCGTAGCAGTTCGGATAGGGCAGCGGGAAAGTCACCATTTCATAAACCCCCACCAAAGCGCGTCCCACAGTATAGATTGATCCGCGGCCAAGCCCCGCAACCCAACTCGGCGGAAACGTGTTGTTGCGGAATTCTTTGGAGAGTTCGTTCGATATTTCAAAGGGGGACAGCACGATATTGAGGAATCCGCGCTGAAGCTTCCGCTGAGGACTTCCCTCACTCTGGATCTCGACCTCGGACTCGGCCGCCTGCAAAGGCATCGCGCAGGAAAAACCCAGCACGAGGAGGAACAGCAGTTTGATCGATCGGTTCATGGCGCAGGTAATCTAGCATTGAATTTTGGCGAAGACCAGCCCAAATTCTGATGCCCGTTACTCCTAGCCTCCGGAAGAGACCTCACTCGAAATAGCAAACCACCTTTTGAGACAAAATATCCGCCGCGATCTTGAGCTCGTTCTTTTTCACGTCGTAAACCTTGACCACGTCCTCATATTTCTTGTATTCCGGCGCCAGTTTTCGGAGCGTCTTGGGGATCGCGTCGAAAAATTTTTGATCTATCGTGACCCCGGCGTCGTCCGGGAAAAGGGCAACATAAAAGATCCCCGTTTCCACCAGGTCCTGAAAAAAATGGGTGCCGAAGGAGATCTCGGGCGCCGCGTTCTCCGAAACAAAGGCGATCTCTCCCAGGATCGAGATGTGATTGATCTCGGCAAAGGATACGGGCACGCCCAGGGACGGAGTCGTGGTCCCCCACCGGCCGGGGCCGAGGAGCATCACGGACATTTTTTCCTTACTCTCGATCTTGCGATTGAGTTCCCCGACGACCCGGGCGATATCGTACCGATCGGACTGCGAGTCGAGCCCGCAATACGCGCGGGGATCCACGTAAATGATCCGATCCACGGCCTGGAGGATATTCCCGCCGAGGAAATTCCCTTTCGATTGAAAGAGGACCTTGTCCTTCGGGATCATTTTGGGGATCTTCACGCGATGCCCCAGCCCCTTCGTCTGCATCGGACGGCACTGCAGCAGGTTGACCTGGAACCCACCGTCCTTCTTCAAATTGACCGTGAACTCGATATCCACCGGATAGCCGTAAGCGGCTTCCAATTTCTTGAGGATCTTCTGCATGACCTGGCAGAATTTTGTTTTGGAAACCAGCTGGTCGAAAGTGATGATCCAGGATTCCCCTTCCGAGCCCATCGCCTTGAGTTTCTCCGCGGCTTCATGGTCCTTGATCGCGAAAAGGTCCAGCGGCAGTTCAACCTCCTGCCTGAGAAGCTCGCGGAAAGGCACGGTTTGAGGAATATTCTCACGAACGTTCAAAACATCCACATCGTGCTGGGAAAAACGCTGGGTCGCGGCCATCCCCGCGTAGGCCTTGAGCAAGGGCTCATCCAACGCCACAACCCGGGGATAATCGCCCTCGACCCGGTCGACCGCGCGCGTCCCGAGCCCCAACACCAAACGGAGCATCCCCGCCTTGGGATCGAGACTGGATTTCCAGACGAACACGTTCTGGGAGATCCCCACGCCGGCCGCGTCCGGAAAAAAGTAATCCTTATGGTACGCCCCCGACACCCGCTGAACGAGGAGCGCCATCTGTTCGTCCATCTGACTGAGTCCGCGCTGAAGGCGATACGCCAAAGCGTCCGGATTCATCGTGGAGGCATAGATGCGCCGCACCGCTTCAACGAATTTCGCGTAGCGCTCCTCCGGAGCCCCTTGGTTCACTAAAAAAACACTCTCGTATTTCCCCGCGAAAGCATTCCCGTAACTGTCTTCCAGGAGACTGCTCGAGCGGACGATGATCGGCGATTGCCCGAAATATTCGATCATCTGCAGGAACTGATCTTTGATCTCATCAGGGAAAACCCCGATCGATAATTTCTCGTGAAGCCGCTTCGCGACCTCCAGATAACCTTCCGGAGTGCGCTGCGCCATATGTTCTTTCCATAGGCCATTCTCAACGATGTAGGTATAGAAAACATCCGATCCGATATAGAAGGAGTCATGCGCTTCAAAAAGTTTCTCCGTCCCGAGGGATCTTTCCCCCGCCAAAATGCTTCTCGCAACGAGCATCCCGACGGACTTCCCGCCGATAAACCCAGTCCCGATCATCCGCGACTTGATCGTGAGCAGATCCTCCAGAGTCAGGTGGGCTTTCGCCAGGGCCAGCATCTTCTCGTCCCGGGCGAGCAAAAGCCGGCACAACTGATCCATCATCTGCTCTTTCATCCCCGCAGCTGATTTTTTCCGGCCTGCGAGCTCCTCCGCCTCGAGAAAAAGCTGGTCCCAATAATCCAGGTTCCGGTTGGCGCTTTTGGCCCCTTTCTTGAAGATCCCGGAAAAGATCTTGGCGGTATCGGCGCTGTTCGCGATGGGGATGAACTTTTCTTTCTGCCGCACATGAGGCAGGAACATCGTCGGGGAATAGCGGTTCCACACCTTAAGAAAATGGACGTAGCAGTCCCCATGATAGTAATACACATCGATCAAAAGCTGGGTGGTATCCCGGATGCGCGCCACGGTCCTGAAGGAGTGACGGCTCCGCAGGAGGGCGAAATAGGCGATCGTATTGAGTTCAAAAAGATATGGGCAGGTGATCTTGAAGAAATTACCGATCATCAGATCATTCGCCCAGGCGGAAAGCAGATCGGAAAGGCAATCAAAAACATAAAAAACGCCCTCTCCTTCTTTATTCGCGATCCGGTGGATCTCCGCGGAAAATGGTTCGAATCCGACATGGGGATCGAGTTTGTAGACGGTAATGTTCTGATCGGCTTCAAGGAGAAGCTCATGATTCGCGAAACGGATGTAAATGATCCTTCTCTTCTCCTCGACGGCCTTTTGGACGAAGGGTGCGACGAATTCCGCGTAGTGATGGATCGCGTCGACCTGCCAGACCACGTTATCGCCGAGCCGCAATCCCGTAACGACCTTGTCAAGCCCCTTCATCCCTGTGCTGATCATAATCCATGCTCCTGATGATGCGTAACGACCGCTGCCAACCCTAAGGCCGAGCATTATAAACTTTTGGGGATTTAAACTCTTTAAATATAAAAAGGCCCTGGACCAACTTTCCGGAACCGATCGATCCGACAGGACAGCATCGCTCCAAGGGATCGTCGAAAGGAAAAAAGAAAACTCTGCGGGACAGGCCCCTTACAACCTGCCTGCCCCGCAAAGTCCAGGGGACACGTTAGAACAGATAGCTCAACTGACCGCCTAGCGTGTTCTGCTGATGTTTGCCGCCGAACACATTGCCGTCACCCGCGTGGGCGTAATCGATGCGGTATTCCGCCCGGGCGATCACGTTCTCATACGGCTTGTACTCGAGCGTGAGCGTGTTACCAAGGTCCCTGGAAGCCCCGTCGGTCCCGGCGCCAGTCCAACCACGATAACGATCGCTGTCATCAAAAAGCTCAACGCGGTAGGCCGCCGCCCATTTATCGGTGAATTGATATTTGGCATAAGCGGCATAGCCAAACCACTGCGCGGTATTGAAATTGTCATCCGCGGCAATATCCACCCGGGGCTGATTGCCCATGTCAAACTCGCCGACGAAGGAGAGTTTCTTCGTTGCCGCCCAGCTCGCAACGTTCGTGATGAGAAAACGCTTCCCGCCGCTCGCGCCGTTATTCTCAGGCCCAAAATAGGTGGCCGTCGTCCAGGTCACATCCTTCAAAGGACTGAAACTAAAGGCGTTCTCTAGCGTCTTGTACGAGTTATTATCGACGTCGTTATCCCAACCGTTATTGATGCCTTGATAAACCGTCAAGTAATCATTAAAGAGCTTGTAAGTTGCCCGCACCCCGGTATGTGTAAAAGGGATCGCGTGACCAAAAGAGACCGAACGGCTGATATTCCAGTTATTCGGCCCTTCGATCACTTCATTCCCTGCCAAGGTAACCATGCGGCCCACCTTGAAATCAACCGTATGGGGCAGGATCTTGCTATCCGACCAAAAACCTAGCGGAGCAATGTACTGCACATAGGCTTGTTCGAAAGCGAAGGCGGTCGAAGACGTCGTGCTGTCATTTCCCGCGTTATCCTTCTGGAAATTGTTGAAATAATAACGGACGTCGCTGCCCATCATCATATCGATGCGGAACCCGGCGCCGCCTTCGGGATTCGCGGCTTTTTCAAACCACAGCTTGGCGGCATTCATCGAGAAAGTATCCGCGGCCTTATCGGTCAGCGAACGCCCCGTATTCCCGCTCCCCTGAGGTTCTCCGAGTTTATTCTGATATTGCGTCTCCACATACCCGCCCATATGGATGTCGTGCATCGCGGTCCGGAGAAGCCCTCCTTTTTCCTCCGGCGCCGGGGGGATATACGTCGTCTTTGCGTCCGGCAACGGTTTCTCCATCGTCGCCATCTTGCTGTCCATCACTTCCAGCTTCCGCGTCAGCGCGTCGATCTGGGCCTTGAGCGCCGCGACATCATTCACTGTCTCGGCGAACCCTGCACCCGGAAAAATCCACATCCCGATCAAACACAAACTTAAAAACCCACTTAAGATCTTCTTCATTATTGCCTCCCTTGGTTATTTTCTAAAACGCTTCTACAAAAAATCTTTCAGACCATAGTGCTTGAGCCGGTACCCCAACATCCTCTCGGTGATCCCCAGGATCTCGGAGGCCAGGCGCTGATTCCCCCCGGAACGCGCCATAGCCTCTTCGATCATCTGCTTCTCCAGTTCGTGGATCGCTTCCGGAAGTTTTCCTTTCCTGACAAGACCTCCGTGATCCACCTTTGCTCTCTCATTTTGATCCACCCCGTGAATGTCCATGATCCATCCGGCCTCGCACCGGTCACCCGATCGCCGCGTTCCCGGTTTCACCGGTGCGGATCCGGATACATTGTGAAAGCTCGGTCACAAAGATCTTGCCGTCACCGATCTTGCCGGTGCGAGCGCCAGCGATGATCGCGTCGATCGTGGGCTTGACGAAATCATCATTCACGGCGATCTCGATCCGAACCTTCTTGAGCAGATTGACTTCCAGATCGGCTCCGCGATAGCTCTCATGGTAGCCCTTCTGTTGCCCGCAACCCATGGAGTTCGTAACCGAGATCTTGAAGATCTCTTTTTCATAAAGCGACTGCTTGACCGCATTCAGCCGTTCTGGCTGGACATAGGCAATGATCAGTTTCATGATCGCGTTCTCCTCTCGTTATGTCGTGGTAAAGGTTTGAAAACCGCTGTAGGCTTCCATCCCATGCTCTGAGACATCAAGTCCTCGAAGTTCTTCTTCTTCATGAACTCGAAGGCCCAAAACTTTCCGGATCGCGAAGAAAATACCGAAGGCGCTCGCAAAACATGCGGCCCCATAAGCGAAAACCCCTAGCAATTGCACCCCAAAGCTTTTTTCGGGTACAAAGATCCCCACAGCCAAGGTCCCCCAAATGCCGCAAACCAGATGGACCGACAGGGCGCCCACCGGGTCATCGATACGAACCTTGTCAAATAAGAGCACCGCGGCCACGACCAGCACACCGGCAATGCCCCCGATCCAGATGGAACTCGTAATGGAGACGACATCCGCCCCCGCCGTCACCCCCACGAGACCTGCAAGGCACCCATTAAGCACCATCGAAAGATCGGGTTTTTTCTGGATGATCCAAGAGGTAAGCATCGCCGTTAAAATCCCGGCCGCGGCAGCAAGCGTGGTCGTTACAAAAACATAGGAAACAGCTCCGGGGTCCGCTGACAGGACCGAGCCCCCGTTGAATCCAAACCAGCCAAGCCAAAGAAGAAAGACTCCGATCGTGGCCAGAGGCATGCTATGCCCCATGATGGGACGAATTTTACCGTTCACGTATTTCCCGATCCGAGGCCCGAGAAGCAAGACCCCCGCCAAAGCGGCCCAACCTCCGACAGAATGAACCAGTGTCGAACCGGCAAAGTCATGAAAACCCATGGCGTCCAGCCACCCTTTGCCCCATTTCCAAGAACCCACTACGGGATACACCAACGCTACGTAAATGACCGCGAAGATTAAAAAGCTTGAGAGTTTGATCCTCTCAGCCACGGCACCTGAAACGATCGTAGCGGCCGTCGCGGCGAACATCGCCTGGAAAAGAAAATCCGTCCAGTAAGTGTAACCAACGTTATACGCGCTGGTAATCCCCGCAGCGTCTGCGTGGATCCCGAATCCGGCGAAACCGAACCACCCGTTGAATGTTCCGGGATACATCAAATTGAAACCACACAGGGCGTAAGTCAACACGCCGATCGCAGGGATCAATGTGTTCTTAAAAAGAATATTGGTCGTATTCTTGGCCCGGGTTAACCCCGTCTCAACTGTGGCAAAGCCCAGGTGCATGATGAATACAAGAAACGTTGCCACCAACATCCACGTATTGTTCACTGTGAACATTTCAGCAGATACATCGGCTGCAAAAGCCGGCGCCGCCGCAGCGATCAAAAAAAACATCGCCATCGCCCAAAACCTTCTTATCTTTTCCATTCGCTCCTCCTGTCCTGGATCTTCCTGAATTTGATTTTATGCGGTCTCTCAGTCCGCAATACAGTGTCTCTGCTTAAAAAGAAGTTCCACTTCAGAGGGAATGCATCTATCGTGCCAATGTTATGACCTGCTAAAATAATCCGTCCGCTTTTTTGTCGAAGAAGGTACCGACTGCCGCACGGGCGATTCTTTCTTCCCGGTTTATTTCGGGACCGCGCGCTTCCCCAAAAAAAGCCTTGCTCGCATGATCTCCGCGAGCAGGGCTTTTTTCCAGAAAAGGTCCCGGCCCCCGCCCCGGCTTCATTGCGAAGCCGGAACAATCACCAGGGGAGGCAATTTTGGAGACCGGGACAGAACAAGTTCAACCGATGGCGACCGGTCCGGTCTCTCCGGTCCGGATGCGAAAACAATCTTTCAAGTCCATCACAAAGATCTTTCCGTCGCCAATGTGATGGGTCCGCGATCCGGCGATGATCGCGTCCACCGTCGGTTTCACATACTCGTCATTGACCGCGATCTCAAGCTTCACCTTCTTCAGAAGGCGGCCGTTCTCCTTGTGTCCGCGGTAGACTTCCGAGATCCCCTTCTGACGCCCGCGGCCAAGCACGTTCGTGACCGTCACAAGATGGATCTCCTTGGCTTCAAGGTTCTGCAATACTTCGTCCAACCGGTCCGGTTGAATGATCGCAACGATATAGCGCATGATGGCCTCCTTGACCCCGTTAGAGTCTTAACTTTTCTTTCAATTTGTTCTTTTCAAGATCAGCGAACAAAAAACTTTCTATTCCCCCTCAAAGTCCCGTGGGACTCTAACGGGGCTAATCCAACATGGTGTAGCCGGATTCACGATGCTGCGTGAGATCAAGCCCGATACGCTCTTCATCCTCTGAAACGCGCAGACCCATGACGGCCTCAACGATCTTCAAAAGGACCCAAGAAACGATGAACGAATAAATGATGGTGATCACAACCGCTTTCAGTTGGATCAGAAAAAGGCCGGGATTCCCGTAGAAGAACCCGTCATTGCCCGCCGGATTCACGCTCTTGGAAGCCCAAAGCCCCGTTGCCAGGGCCCCCCAGATCCCACCGACCCCGTGTACGCCAAAGGCATCGAGAGAATCATCGTAGCCGAATTTCGTTTTCACAACGGCCACAAAAAAGTAGCAGATGACAGAAACTCCGACACCGATCCAGATCGCATCGACCGGACCGACAAATCCTGCCGCAGGCGTGATCGCGACCAACCCGCCGACCGCCCCCGTGATCATACCGAGCATAGTGGGTTTGGAACTGATCTTCCATTCCAGAAGGGACCAGGTCAGACCCGCGGCCGCCGCTGCGATGTGCGTCACGACGAGAGCGCTTGCGGCCAGTCCGTTCGCCCCGAGGGCACTACCCCCGTTAAAACCGAACCAACCGAACCAGAGTAGCCCGGCGCCCAGCACCGCGAACGGAAGATTGTGGGGAGGCGACATATGCTGCGGGTAACCTTTTCTTTTTCCGAGCACCAACGCGCAAACAAGTGCCGCGATACCGGCATTGATATGGACCACCGTCCCACCCGCGAAATCCAGCGCTCCGGAAAGGCGAAGGAACCCGCCGATCGCCCACACCCAATGGCAAACAGGATCGTAAACGAACGTAGCCCACAGAAGCGAAAAGACGACGAACGAAGAGAATTTCATGCGCTCCGCGAAAGCCCCCAGGATCAACCCCGGCGTGATGATCGCGAACATAGCCTGATAGATCATAAAAGCTTGATGCGGAACCGTTGCTGAATAATCCGCAAAAGGCGTGATCCCAACTCCCTGGAGACCCGCCCAACTGAGGCTTCCGATCACTCCCTTGATATCAGGGCCGAACGAAAGACTGTAGCCGAACACCACCCATTGAAGCGTGATCACGCACATCAGCATGAAACACTGCATCAGGACCGACAGCATGTTCTTCTTGCGAACGAGTCCTCCGTAAAAGAATGCCAACCCCGGGGTCATCAGGAAAACAAGCGCGGCTGAGATCAAGACCCACGCAGTATCCCCCGTATCAACGGCCGGCGCCACCGCATCCGCGGCCCATCCAAACTTGGAAACTCCCAGGAGCGTGATAAATCCGCTCATGCCCCATAACCATTTTTTCAGCTTAAACACCATGGGTTCCTCCTTTTATGCCCTCATGCGGTCAACGCATGCGCCCAACATTTTTGTTATTTTTTGATGAAATCCTGATCTTTGACTTTGAGTGACAGCATGGATATGGCAAGACCCGTGCCAATTTGGTCATTAAGAACAGAAATCACACGCCGTGAAGTCTGTGGAAGAAAAAAGGAGGAGAAAACCCAAAGGAGGGAAATAAGCATTCCGCGTACGGAACCCCTGAGCCCGCAGGAACAAAAAAGGCGGGCTTCCCCATTTCGGAGGAAGCCCGCCTTGTGATATCGGTTCTATCTTAAAGCTTGAACAGCATCTCCGCGTACGTCGGGACCGGCCAGAGATTCGCCGGCGTGAGCCCCTCCAACGCATCGATATCCTTACGCAACTCCGAAGCCGCGACCACGACCTTATCGCGGAAAGCCTCGGCGCGCTTCACGCTATCTTTCACCGCATGCGCCTTCTCGATAGCCGACTCAAGCACCGCGAGTTTCTCGCTGGCAGATTCCAGAAGCCCGCTCACCTTGGAGAGCAGTTCCTTCTGGACCTTGGCCGAAGCACCCACGGACTTCAACTGCGCTACGGTCTTCGCAAGATCCTTCGTGAACTCGATCACCGCCGGCAGATACTGACGTTTCACCATCTGGACCGACGCCTGCGCTTCGATGTTCACATGCTTTACATAGATCTCCAGGTAGATCTCATAACGCGCGTGAAGTTCCTCTTTGGAAAGAACCTTGTATTTCTCAAAGAGTTTCACAGCTTCCGGAGTCGCCATCGAGGCAAGGGCTTCCACCCCGGTCCTCACGTTCGGGAGACCGCGTTTTTTGGCTTCAGCCACCCATTCGTCCGAGTAGTTGTTCCCGTTAAAAATGATGCTCCCGTGTTTTTTCATGGCGTCGCGAACGATCGCGGTGGCCTCTTTGTGAAGATTCGCCTTCCCGGCCTTTTCAAGACGAGTCGCGATCTCATCGAGCGCTTCCGCCGCGATGGTATTGATCACAATATTCGGCCCGGAAATGGACGCCGAGGACCCAACCATACGGAACTCGAACTTGTTGCCCGTAAACGCGAAGGGCGAAGTCCTGTTCCTGTCCGTATTATCCTTCGGAAGCTGAGGCAGGGAATCCACGCCCACCTGAAGGAAATGCTGCCCCCGGTTCGCGACCTTCTTGCCCTGGGCGATCCCTTCAAGGATCTCCGTGAATTCATCCCCCATAAAGATCGAGATGATCGCCGGAGGCGCTTCGTTCGCGCCGAGGCGGAGATCGTTGCCGGGGTTCCCGCAACTCGCGCGCAATTTTTCAGCATGACGGTCCACCGCCATGATCATCGCACTCACAAAGATGAGGAACTGTTCGTTCTCCGCCGGTGTCCTTCCCGGCTCGAGAAGATTCTGTCCGTCATCGGTCGAGAGTGACCAATTGTTATGTTTCCCGGAGCCATTCACCCCGGCAAAGGGCTTTTCATGGAGGAGACACACGAGATCATGACGCAATGCCACTTTCTGCATCGTTTCCATCACGAGCTGGTTGTGATCCGCGGCGATATTGGTCGTGGAAAAGATCGGCGCCATTTCGTACTGAGCCGGAGCGACCTCATTGTGCTTGGTCTTGGACGAAATGCCCATCTTCCAGAGCTCGATATCCAGATCGCGCATGAAATCGGCGATCCGGTCCTTGATCGCGCCAAAATACTGGTCTTCCAGTTCCTGGCCTTTCGGGGCGGGCGCTCCGAAAAGCGCGCGGCCGGAAACGATCAGGTCCAGCCGCTTCTCATAGGACGCCTTGTCGATCAGAAAGTACTCCTGTTCAGGACCCACGGTCGAGGTCACGCGTTTGGAGGTCTTGTTACCCAGAGCCCTCAACACACGAAGGGCCTGCTTGGAAACGGCCTCCATGGAACGCAAGAGCGGCGTCTTCTTATCCAGCGCTTCACTCGTATAGGAACAAAAAGCCGTCGGAATACAGAGCGTCACGTTACTGGAGGCATCGGTCTTGAGAAAAGCGGGCGAAGTGCAATCCCAGGCAGTATAACCGCGCGCTTCGAACGTCGAACGCAACCCCCCGCTCGGGAAGGAAGAAGCGTCCGGCTCACCCTGGGTCAACTGCTTGCCGGAGAACTCCATGATGACGCTGCCATCTTCGGTCGGAGCGATAAAAGAATCGTGTTTTTCCGCGGTCCGCCCGGTCAGCGGCTGGAACCAATGCGTGTAGTGTGTGGCGCCTTTCTCGATCGCCCAATCCTTCATGGCGCTGGCGACCACATTGGCGACATCCAGCGAAAGAGGCAATCCTTCCTGGATCGTCTTTTTCAAGGCTTTGTAGGTATCGCGCGGGAGCCTTTCCTTCATCACCCGGTCATTAAAAACATTACTGCCAAAGATCTCTGTTACATCCATCTGCTTGTGCATACAACCCTCCCCATTTTGTTTTGTAAGGAATATTGCAAGTTCTGTGCCAATCGGACGCCTTGATCGCGAAGGGATTATAGCCCGAAACTCGTCTGGATCATACAAAATTGTAGCCCGTATTTGTAGGTTACAAAATTGTAGACTCTACTTGAGGCCGTAGATTTTTGCCTTGTAGCCAAGGATACGTTCGGTCACGCCGAGGATTTTGGCGGCTTGACGTTGATTCCGGCCGGTCTTTTGAAAGGCTTCCTGGATCAGCTTCTTCTCAAGGGCCTCGACGGCGCTCGTAAGGTCCGCGGGAGAAGGCTCGGGAGCCTCTTCCTCAGAGGACAGCCCGGGGCTCCGGAGGGAGATCGTCGCGGGATGCCCTTTGCCGCCGGGGATCGGGAAGAGCTCTGCTTCCAGCGTATCTGTTTTGCAATGGATCACCGCTCTTTCGATCGCGTTCTCAAGTTCGCGGATATTCCCGGGCCAGACATAGGTCATCAGATATTCCATCGCATCGTCAGAAACGTATTTCACTTTTTTCCCATTCTCAAGCGCCGCCTTTTTCAGAAAATGCGCGACCAAAAGAGGGATATCTTCCTTCCGTTCCCGAAGGGAGGGCAGAAAGATCGGCACCACGTTGAGCCGATAGTAGAGGTCTTCGCGGAACTGTTTTTCGCGGATCGCTTTTTCGAGGTCCCGGTTCGTGGCCGCGACGACACGGACGTCCACGCGTATCGTCTGCGTCCCGCCGACCCGCTCAAATTCCCGCTCCTGAAGGGCGCGCAAAAGCTTGACCTGCATCGACGCAGAGATGTCTCCGATCTCATCCAGGAACAGCGTCCCGCCATCCGCCATCTCAAAACGCCCGAGTTTCTTCGCCGCGGCGCCAGTAAAGGCCCCCTTTTCGTAACCGAAGAGTTCGCTTTCAAGAAGCGTTTCGGGGAGGGCCGCACAGGACACTTTGACAAAAGGCCCCTTCGCGCGATGGCTCCCATAGTGGATCGCGTGGGCGACCAGTTCCTTTCCGGTCCCCGTTTCGCCCCGCAGCAGCACAGTTGAACGGGTCCGGCTGACCATGTCGATCGCTTCGTAAACTTCTTCCATACGCTTGCTTTTTCCGATGATGTTCGCCGGATGGAATTTTTTGGCAAGCTCCCGCTTCAGCTCCGTATTTTCAAACTGGAGTTTCATCTTTTCCTGTTCCCGGAGGCGGTAACTGGCCACAGTCTGAGCCAGGATCGAACTGATGATCGTAAGCAGCCTCAAGTCCTCATCCAGAGAAACATTCCCCTCGAAGAGGCGGTCCACGCTAAGCGCGCCGATCGTTTCCTGATCGATCTTGATGGGAACGCAAAGGAACGCGATCCTGTTCCTCCGAAAATCTTTTCTGGCGCCGGTCCGGTTCAGGAAAAGAGGTTCTTCTCCGATGTTCGGGACCGCGATCGGTTCCCCGGCCTCCACCACCTTGCCGGTGATCCCTTCCCCGACCTTGTAGCGCCCCTTCTTTTTCGCCTGATCATCCAGACCATGAGCGATCTCGATCGTGAGGCCCTCGCCGTCCGGATCAAGGAGCGTCAAAGTCCCCCGGTGCATACCCATTTTTTCGTGAAGCACATCGAGCGCCTTCCGCATTCGTTCTTCGATCGGGAATGGCGCCGTCATATGCCGCGTGATCTCATAGAGCACGCTCAGTTCCTGGATCTCGCGCTGCAGCCCGCCGGCCGGCTTGGCCTTTTCACCGCTCACAGCTTCGGACCTCCTCCGACCCCGTAGAGAACGATCCCCGCGCGGTTGGCTTTTTCCACGAAAATATCCTGCCCGATAAAAAGGGTTTTATGCGCTTCGAAGGCAAAGGCCGTGGCCTGAGCCTCGATAAGCCCTTCGAGCGTTTTTAATCCGACAGCGGGCACATCGAACCGCATATCCTGGTTCGGCTTGGCGACTTTCACCACCACGATCTTGCCTCGCCCAAGCAAAGCGCCGCGGTGGATCGCTTCATCCGTGCCTTCAATGGCCTCAACCGCCAGCACCGCTTTATTTTTCACCACCACGGTCTGCCCGATGTCCGCTCCAGAGATCTTCTGAGCCATTTCAAAACCAAACGTAATATTGTCCATCACGGCTTTCGAAGGCTTCTTCTTCCCGAGAACACCGGGGCCCGGCATCTGACTCTTCAGGAGCAGGGTCGAATCCTGAAGCACGATGCCTTTCCGGAAGAGATAATCGGCAATACCGCCGAGGAGGGAATCGTCTTTGTGGTCCTTGAGTTTCACGAGGATCGACATCATGTCGAGGTCGAGGCGCACGTTCTCTTTAAAAAAGCGCACTTTTTCGACTTTGCCGGCCATGATGGCCTCATGCGCGCCTTCGTCGTGGAGGAATTTGGAAAGTTTCTTCAGTTCGCCGATCTTGACCCAGCAAAAGGCGTCCGAAAGCCCCTGAAGCGAAGGCTCGGCCTCCTGTTCGATCGCGCAGGTCACCACGCGATACCCCGCTCGCTTGGCCTCTTCGGCGACAAGGATGGGAAAACGTCCGTTCCCGGCGATGATCCCGAGTGTTTTCATGATTCACTCCATGATGCCCAAAGCCAACGGCATCTGAGAAACAATTTTGAAAAACCAACTACAGCCGCCCTCTAACACTATACGCACAGAGGGAGATGACCCGAGAAGATTATTTACAAATACCTCTCTCGGAGGTTTCCAGAAAATCAATGATCGTTTGGATGGAAGGACTCGGGGGGATATCTTTCCGGATCTGGGCGATCACATTTTTCAGGATCAGCCCGGATTTAAAAATGATCTTAAAGGCTTTTTTGATCGCGGACTTTTCCTCAGCCGCAAAACCCGCCCGGTCAAGGCCGATCGAGTTGATCCCGAACGCCTGAGCGGGATGCCCGTCCACCATCATGAAAGGAGGAATGTCCTGCACGACTTTGGAACAACCGCCGGTGATCGAGAGCTTTCCGATCCGGACGAATTGATGCACCGCGCTAAGGCCGCCGATAATGGCCTTATCCTCAACGATCACATGACCCGCCAGGGTCGCGTTGTTGGCAAGGGTCGCGCCATTCCCGATAACGCAGTCATGAGCCACGTGACAGTAAGCCATGAGGAGATTGTCGTTCCCCACCACCGTTTCGGTCCCGTTCAAGGTCCCGGGGTTCAACGTCGCGTACTCACGGATCATATTGCGATCCCCGATCTTGAGATAACTCACGCCCCCGTCGAATTTCTTATCCTGCGTCATGCTCCCGACCACAGCGCCGGTGAAGATCACATTGTCTTCCCCGATCGTCGTATGGCCTTCGATGGTCACACGGGGACCGATTTTCGTACGGGCCCCGATCTTGACGGTGCCGTCGATAAGGGCCCACGGCCCGACCTCCACCCCTTCGCCCAACACGGCGTCGGGATGAACGATCGCTGTGGGATGGATCATTCCCGATCGACCACTGCGAACTTCACATCCGCTTCGCATACCAATTTATCTCCCACATACGCCTTGCCCGAGCACTGCCCGAACTTGGCGCGTTTTTTAAGCACTTCCACTTCCATGCGGAGCGTATCTCCCGGCAGGACCGGGTTGCGCCATTTCACGGAATCCACGCTCATAAAATACGCGATCTTCCCGACATTCTCGGGTTCTCCCAACATGATCACACCGCCCACCTGGGCCATCGCTTCCACGATCAGCACGCCGGGCATGACCGGGTGACCGGGAAAATGCCCCTGGAAGAAATAATCGTTCATCGTCACCTGCTTGATCCCGGTCGCGCGGAGACCCGGCTCGAAATTCTCCACCCGGTCCACAAAAAGAAAGGGATAACGGTGCGGGATGATCTTCTGGATCTCTTCCACGTTCAGGGTTTTGGATACCGATTTCGTTGCAGCAGGTGTATTCATCATTAGTTTCCTCACGAGTTCAACGTTCAGCGCGTGGCCGCTCCGTGAAGCGATCACATGCCCGCGGATAAATTTTCCGCATAAAAAAAGATCCCCGAGAATGTCCGTCATCTTATGACGGCAGGCTTCATTCTCGAACCTCAACGTGTTCTGAAGAGGCTTATTGTGTTCAAAGATCAGCGTATTGGACGGATTCGCGCCCTTCCCCAGCCCCTGGGAAAGAAGCCACTCCGCCTCCTTTTTCAAGCAGAACGTTCTGGCCGGCGCCAGCTCCTTCTCAAAAATCTCGGGCGTGACCGCCAGCGTCAGATACTGGTCCAAGAGATTCGGGTCCTTGTAACTCAGCATGTACGAGATCGAGAACGAGGCCGCTGGAAGCAGCACGATCGACTGGTCTCCCTGATCCACATACACCGGTTCCCGGACCTCCAGGAACTGCCGCGCGGCATCCTGTTCCTCAAAGCCCGCAGCCACGAGCGCCTTGGAGAACTCCCACGCGCTCCCGTCCATGCCGGGGACCTCTTCTCCGTCGATCTCAACCAGAGCATTATCGACACCCAGGCCGTGAAAGGCCGACATCAAATGTTCGACGGTCCGAACGCGGCCAGTCCCGACCGCGATCGCGGTCTGGCGCATCTCATCCGAGCGGGCATTCTCAATACAAGCCTTCACCTTCAGCGAAGGGTCCAGGTCAATCCGGCAAAACTGGATCCCCGTATTCGCAGGTGCCGGGTGAATGCGGACCTTCACTTTGCAACCGGTATGAAGGCCGACCCCCTCTAGCGAGGTCTGAGCTTTAAGCGTTCTCTGTTTGATCACGTCGTGGCTTAGGCTTTCTTGTATTTCTTGGCGAGCTCCGCGGAGACCTGCGCCGTAATGTCAAAATTCTTGTTCTGCGCGAGCAATACGCGCTTGTTGAAGACCATATCGTAGTTCCCCTTGGCGGAGATATCCTGAACGATCACGTCGATCTCCTGGAAGATCTCACGGACAACCTTGTCTCGCTGTTCGGCAAGCTGCTGACGAACGGTACGATCAAAATCCTCGAGCTGGCGTTTCTTCTCGATCAGCTGTTCCTGCTTGGACGCGCGTGCATCGGCCGCGAGCAACGCCAGTTCATCTTCCATGGAACGGATCTTTGCCATCATATCGTTCCGCTCTTTTTCCTTGGCTTCTCCGGCGGTCTTAAGCACGAGGTCCTGGTCTTTGGTCTTTTGATAGTTATCGAACACTTCCCCGACATCGACATAAGCGACCTTCATCTCCGCGGCGAACGCGACGGGAGCCGTGATCGAAAAAAGGGAAATCAGGACCAACAAAGAACAAAAGATCTTCTTCATAGCCATTCCTCCTGGATGTTATGCATTATTTTAACAGATAAACAACAGTACAATTCGCTGTCACTTCGATCACCCCGGACTCGACCTGGGGCTCCGTCGCCACTTTCGCGGACCGAGACGCCATCATCATATTTTCATTCACGGCCATCGCCCGAAAGACCGGCCGGTAGCCGCCGCTCACGTTGGAATCCGCGCGAAGCACGCGGTCCACCAAAGCTCCCGCGCCTTCCGCGAGCTTCTGGGCCTTGGCCCGGGCATCCTCGCCGGCTTTTTTGAGAGCATCCCGCTTGAATTCCTCGAGCTTCGTCGATGTAAAATCCACCCCTTCGACACGGCTTTCCGGGATCAGCGCAAGGCCCCCCAGGATCTTCCCGAGTTTCGCGAGATCCAACACCGTCACTTTGAGCGTGTAGACCACCTCATAGCTGCTCGGCTTGTCGATGGTCGTAAAGATCTTTTTCCCTTCATACAGAGGATGATAGGTGTAGCCGAGATTCTGGATATCCTCTTTTTTGACACCCAACCGGGACAGAGCCTCTGACGCGGCATTGATCCGCTTGGAGCTCTCCTCAAAAGCCTTCTCTAGTTTCTTCTCTTCGAGGCGAAGCGTGAAACGGAACGTGGCCTTATCGGGAGCCACTTCCATCCGGCCTTCCCCCTGCACCGACAAACTCGGATATTCCTGGTCGCAGCAGCGGGTATCCGTCCCTGCGGCAAAAACCACGCCCGCTCCCCACAAAAGCACACCCCAAAAAGCGATCATCTTTTTCATGGCATCTCTCCTAAAAACTGCGGCTGAGGCTGAACTCGAAGCGGCCGTTCTTATCCTCCGTATCTTTGTTCATAATAGGAAGCCCGTAATAGAACGCCAAAGGCCCGATCGGGGTCTTCACCTTGATACCGGGACCAACGCTGACGGCAAAATCACTGAATTCGACGCTATAGGGATCCTTGCTCACATTACCCGCATCCGTAAAAAGCACGCCGCGGAATGCTTCCAGATAAGGGATCGGGAACGTGTAATCCAGGTTCACGATCGCCATGGTCTGACCACCAACGGCTTCCCCAGCCTCCTGGGGTCCGACCCGGTGATAATTATAACCGCGAACCGTGCCAAGACCGCCGGCAAAGAACCGGTCGTAAGCCGGCGTTTCCGGCGACTTCCCGAAAGCGTCCGAGGTCGCCAAACGCACCTGGAATTCGATCTGATGCTTTTTGTGGAACGTCAGATATTCCGTATACCCCGTCCTCAGAATATAAAACTCCTGGTCCCCTCCGAGAAAACTGCCGACCAGTTCACCGCTCAAATTGAGCACGCGGCCCTTGGTGGGATTGAACACATTGTCCCGATTATCAAAGGTGGTAAAGGCGCGAAGGCGGGAAAGCCAATCCGGCCCTTCGAACTCCGTAACCGAAGCAGGCGCCCCCGCGGCCACATCGTCCAGCTTCACGCGTTCCAGGGTATAACCGCCCCCAACGCGAAGCACATCCTTGAAAAGACGGGACAGGGTGGTCGATGCCCCCATCCGCTTCTCGCCAAAAAGCGTATTCTCATTATCCTGAGAGTTCGCGAAAATATTGGTCCCCCAGGAGATCGGCTTGTCGAAAAGATAAGGCTCGACGAAACTCAGATCGTATTCCTGATGCACGGTCCCGATCTGGCCGCGCAAAGAAAGCGATTGCCCGCCGCCGGTGAAACGAGGCCAGTTCAAAATGTCAAAATTGCGCTGGGAGATCTCGGCAAAACCCATGAAGGTATCCACCGAACTGACGCCGCCGCCAAAGGAAAGTTCGCCGGTCCGTTTTTCTTTGACCCGAAAGATCAGGTCCTTCCGGTTCGGCCCGGAATCGGCCGGCTCCGTATCATAGGTGACTTCCTCAAAATAGTTCAGGCTTTCAAGCCGTTGCTTGGATTTATCGATCTTCTTGCCGTCAAACCGCTCGCCCGGGCGGATACGCAGCTCACGGCGGATCACCTTGTCGCGCGTCTTGGTGTTCCCACGGATCTGAACCTTCTCAACAAAATAAAGCTCCCCTTCCTGGATCTCGTAGGTGATATCCACTTTGTGATTATCGCGGTTCAACCGGACATCAGGGACAACCCGGGCTTCGATATACCCCTCGCTGGCATAGAACTGACGGATCTTTTCAATATCCTGAGCGACATAGAACTGGGAATAGGTGAGCCCCGGGAGCATTTCAAGCTGCTGCCAGAGTTCGGATTCCGGATAAAGCGTGTTGCCCTTGAACTTGATCTCTCCCGTCACATAGTGCTGCCCTTCTTCGATCTTGATCAGGATCTGGATCGTATTCTTGTCCTTGTCATAGCTGAATTCCGGGACCACCTTGACGTCGAGATAACCTTCCTTTTGATAGAAGAAACTGATCTTTTCGATATCCTTCTCAAACTCCCCCTCTTTGAAGGTCCCGAACAGGAACCACTTCTTGACCTTCGTCTTCATCAACTTGCGCAGCTGCTTCTCCTGGAACGCCGCATTCCCCTCGAACGAGATCCTGTCGATCTTATATTTCTTCCCCTCAAAGATCTTGATCGTCACAACCGCTTCTTTGGTCTGAGGGTCCATATTGATGGAGGTCTCGATATCCACGAATCGGAACCCTTTGTTCGCATAAAGTTTCCGGATCTCTTCCTCGCCCTTTTTCACGCCTTTGCGGTCAAGGATCTGCCCCTCCATCACAACGAGCGTCTTCCGAAGCTTGTCTTCCTTGAACGCCGTACTCCCCTCGATCACGATCTGCTTGATGATCGGTTTTTCATCCACAGCCACGATCAATTTAAAACCGTCCGGGAGTTCTTCGATCTCAAGCTTCACATCTTCAAAAAAACCGGTCGCATAAAGCCGTTTGATGTCTTCATTCACCGTCTGCTGCTTGAGCCCCAGCCCTTCTTTCGTCTGGATCTTGCTCAGGATGGTATTCGTGCTCACAATACGATTACCGCGAACTTCCACGGCCACGATCTTCTTAGCGGAAGGTTCCGGTTTGACCGCCGCCGGAGGCATATCGGCCTTAACCGTGGTCGCCACTTTTTCCGAAGAAACGGATTCTTCAGCAGAAACGAAAACGGGGCCAACTACAAGGCTCAGGAGAACAATGCACAAGAAGATCCGGCGGCTCATGAAGGTTCCTCAGTTCGGAAAAATTCCGGGTTATCGAAACGCGTCCATTCTTTAAGAAAAACAAGAGGGACCGAACCCACCGGCCCATTACGCTGTTTGGCGATGATCGCCTCGGCTTTATTCTTGTTCTCTTCGGTCGGAGTATAGTATTCCTCGCGGAAAAGAAAAACAACCACGTCCGCGTCCTGTTCGATCGCGCCTGATTCGCGAAGGTCGGAAAGCTGGGGGCGATTCCCCGTCCGCGACTCGACCGCGCGGGAAAGCTGACTGACCGCGATCACCGGCACCCGGATCTCACGGGCAAGCGCCTTCAGTGAACGGGAGATCTCGGAGATCTCCTGCTGACGGCTTTCACTCGACTTGGAACCTTGCATCAGCTGCAAATAGTCGATCACGATCAGCGAAATATCGTGTTTCATTTTAAGGCGGCGCGCCTTGGCGCGGATCTCAAGCACCGTCTGCCCCGGCGTGTCATCGATAAAAATGGGCGCTTCAGAAAGACGTCCGGCCGCGCTCGTGAGCTTCGGCCAATCCTGATGGGAAAGATATCCGGTGCGGACCTTCTGAGCATCGACCCGCGCGTGGGAACAGAGCATCCTCTGCACCAACTGCTCTTTGCTCATTTCAAGCGAGAAGATCACCACGGGTTTCTTGAGATTGATCCCCGCGTGCTCCATGATCGCGGTCGCGAAAGCGGATTTCCCCATCGAAGGGCGCCCGGCCACGATCACCAGGTCGGAGGGCTGAAGCCCGGCCGTTTTCGTGTCGAATTCATGGAACCCGGTGGCAACGCCGGTAATGTGCTCTTTTCTCTGGAAAAGCTGGTCGATCGTCTCCATGCTTTCATGGATGATATCCTTGATCTGGACCGTCTTGTTCTCGATCTGGGACTGGCCGATATCAAAGATCATCTTCTCCGCGCCATCGATCATCTCGCGAGCATCGCCATCGGCTTCCAGACTGCTCTGCACGATCTGTGTGGCGGACTGGATCAGTTTGCGGAGAAGCGCCTTATCCTTAACGATACGCGCGTAATGCTCAATATTCGCGGCGGTCGGAACGATCGTGGTCAGCTGGGTCAAATAGCTGATGCCCCCCACGGCCTCGAGCTGAGACTGTTTCTTGAGTTCCTCAGAGACGGTGATAAGGTCGACGGGGTGGTTGCGGGCAAAGAGGGCCGTCATCGCGCTGAAGATGTGCTGATGGCGGATCTCGTAGAAGAAATCGGTGTGGAGGACTTCGATGGCTTTCGCGAGGGCGATCTCGTCAAAAAACATCGCGCCCAGAACGCTCATTTCGGCTTCGCGATTCTGGGGCGGGAGCTTTTCGTAAGAATTTACCGTTGTCTGCGATTCCACCACAAAGGACCTCTAAAGAGGTTGTAAGACGATTGCCCCGCTTGCGACCGATCCGCGCGACGCGGCGCGGGGCTTCCCGAGCCGGAGATCAGGCTTGCCGGATGAGCTCGACCGTCAGACGCGTCTTGACCTGCGGGTAGATCTCGAGATCGACCTGATGCGTCCCCAGGGTCTTCAAAGGATCTTTGATACGGACTTGTTTTTTCTCGAAGCTGTGCCCGAGCTTTTCGAGCTCAAGTCGCAGATCTTCGGCGGTCACGGAGCCGAAAAGCTTGTCCCCGTCCCCGGCCTTCACTTCCATCTTGATCGTGAGGTCTTTGAGTTCCTTGGCGCGTTTTTCAGCCGCTTCTTTTTCTTTGGCCTTACGCGCGGCACTGCGGGCGCGCTGCTCGGCGAAGAACTGCTTATTGGCGCGAGTCGCGGGGATCGCGAGTTCGTTCGGGATCAGCAAATTACGGGCATGCCCGTCGCGAACGCGAACCACATCGCCTTTTTTTCCAACATCCGGTACGTTCTTCAAGAGCAACAATTCCATGGGTCTATTCCTTTTTTCGTTGTGCCGACAGCGCCCGGCGACTAGTTCGCCTGGAACGCCAGGAGCCCCGAATGACGGGACTTTTTAATGAGACGGGTAAGCGTGCGCTGATCTTTGGCGCTCAGCCGCGTAATACGGCGGGGAAGGATCTTCCCTTTTTCCGTAATGAACTTGCCAAGGGCTTCGACGTCCTTGTAATCCATGTGCGGCAGCACACGGCGCATGCGTTTGCGCTGAGGACGGGAGGAACTCCGGACCGGAGAACCGTAACCCTTCTCGCCTTTTTTGGGACCGCGGGCGTTCTTGTCGAAGGGTTTTTTCTTTTCGAATTTACCAAATTTGGAAGATCGAGGTTTCATATTTTTTACACCTGGCTGATTTAGAAGGGAATTTCTTCGTCGGGTTTAAGTTCGTCCTTTGAAAGGGAGACGGAATCCTTTTTGGAAGGCATGCCGCCCTCCGGGGCTTCAAAAATACTGTCATCCACGTCCATGACCGGCACATCGCCGTCGCCCTTCCCGCTTCCGGGCTTGGAGCCGAGGAACTGCACATTGTCCGCGACCACTTCGGTGGAATAACGCTTGTTACCATCCGGACCATCCCAACTCCGCGTCTGGATCCTGCCCTCGACGAAGACCGGACGGCCTTTTTTCAGATACTCGTTGCAGATCTCCGCGAGGCGCGCCCACACCACGATCCGGATGAAGCAAACTTCTTCCTTCTTCTCGCCGGCCTTGGAATTGTAGCTGCGGTTCACGGCGATCGTAAAGGTCGTCACTGCCTGGCCTGAAGGAATATAGCGCATTTCAGGATCACGGGTCAGATTCCCGATCAGCATCACTTTATTCAGACTTACGGCCATAGGTCACCTTGTGTTTTAGGATATCCGGTTGATTATTCTTTCGGCGCGGCAACGGGAGCAGCGGGAAGCGGCGGCAACACCGGCTTCTTCGCGGGAATGCTCACCATGTACTTCAAAAGATTTTCCTGGAGCTCGACCTCTTTACGGAAATCCTGGGTCCGGGACGGGTCCATTTCGAAATCAAAAAGGAAGGTCCGACCTTCACGGTACTTGCCGATCATGTGCCCGAGAGATTTCTTGCCGAGATCCGTCTTCTGAATCACCTTGCCCTGAAATTTTTCGATCCATTTCGTCACTTCCGCGGCAGGATCCTTATGGCTTTCACCCGTGATCTCCGGCGGAAAAATAAACAAACCTTCGTATTTTCTCATCACACACTCCCTTAACGTCTTGCGCCATCTTCCATATCGATTTTCGTACGGCGAACGGCACAGGCACTGCGGCTCATTTTTAAAAATAGCGCAGTGCTAGATTTAAATGATAACTCTTTCCGTAAGTTTCGTAAGCAGAAGCTACAGAAGCAGTTATGAAGCTTTTAGCCTGCCCTGCGGGCTAAAAGGAAGCACAATGTAACATAAATGCCCGGGTTCCGCAACCTTGATTCTCTTGGA
>CAZDVO010000014.1:7086-37171 GCA_964508905.1 uncultured bacterium | reverse complement strand
CTCTGACAGCTGCTGGCGTGAACTGGGCGGATATCGATGTGTTGAGTAAGGCGGGTATCAATTGGTCGGATATCACGGTGTTGTCTGAGGCTGGTGTGAACTGGGCGAACCTTGATGTGATGAGCAAGGCGGGTGTGAATTGGAGCGATCTTGCTGCCATGACACATGGGGGTGCCGATTGGGATGCTTTTGGAGGGCAGACTACAGCAGGCATCAATTGGAGCGGGATTCGAGCCCTTTCTGAAGGCGGCGTGAATTGGCTCGAGATCAATGCTTTAAGTAATACAGGCATTAACTGGTCTGATCTTGATGTGATGACAAAGGCTGGGATTGATTGGAATGATCTTCAAACGATGACCGCGGCAGGTGTAAATTGGTCAGAGATCCAGGCGCTGTCGAGTATTGGGATCAATTGGTCCGATCTTGATGTCATGACAAAGGTGGGTGTCAACTGGGCGGATATGAAGACCCTCTCGAAAGCTCATGTGAACTGGGAAGATATGAACGCCATGACGACGGCAGGTATTGATTGGACGGATATCGAAAGGATGTCGGTTGCCGGTGTGAATTGGTCCGATCTGGCTCTTTTGGCAGATGCAAATGTCAATTGGGAGGATCTGAGCAAGCTTGCTGCGGCGGGTATTAACTGGGCGGATCTCAACGCGATGACCAATTCAGGCGTGAATTGGGACGATATCGCAGTGATGACGGGTAGTGGAATGAATTGGAATAGTATGACGGAGCAGACGACAGCAGGGGTGAATTGGGCAGGGATCTCGGAACTAAGCGCTTCTCAGACCAACTGGGCAGAAATTAAACTTTTGGGTGGTAAAGTGAACACGATCTCGGATATTGAGGCGACAACCGAGACGATCTTGGAAACTTTGGAGGCTCTTAAGTCTACGGTCGATACAACGATCACAGAAAAAGTCGAGAATATCGAGGCTATTGTGCTTCGAGTTCAGGAGCTTTCGAATGCTATTGCGAAGGATAGCAGTGATACGAAAGAAAAAGCGGAACAACTCGTCAATAAACTTGTGGAACTGGCGAATTCTCAGGCTGAAAAACTTGGATTTATAGGGCAGACGATCAAAAAGATCAGTGAGAGCGAGGCGGCGAACGTTGCGGCTGTCCAAAGCAAGCTGGAAGAGATTAAGGCCTATCTTCTGGCTGTCAAAGAAGCAACCGATGCCAATTCGCGTCAAAAACTCGGGCAGGGGCAACAGGAAGCGCCTCTCGCGATCGTTAAATCCTGGCTTGAATTAGGTGAAGAGCAGAAGTGATCCGAAGTTTTTTGTAAACCTTTCGCGGCCCTCTTAAGGATAGTGCGGTATTCGGTCGATACTACAGCTATGCTCTCAACGAAATCTGTAGATGGAACCAGAGTCATACCGATGACAATGCATGGGGTGTTATTCTGCCTTTTTTTCTGCATAGCAGGCATTTTTTCACCCCCTCCTGTTTTGGCTGAATCCGAGGTTAAGTTTAAAGTCTTGGCCGTTAATCCCTCCGATACTCAATCGATCAAAGCCAAGATTTCTCAATCGCTTCCTCCTGAGATCGATCCAAGCCGCGATCTTATCGACAAAGCGGGCTTGGAGGTTGTTTTCAACCCCGATAATAATGTCTATGCGCTTAGCGGAGAAGTCGAATTGAAACCGCGCGAGACAAAAACCTTGAATGTCCGCGTTCGAGATGTTTGGCAGATTACCGCAGAAGAGGTTGAAGAGACCAAACAGAATCTCGAGGCCCAGATCCAAGGTCTCAAGGGGACCAAGTATCATGATACGGCCAAACTTCTCTATGAGAAGACGCAGGAATCCATCGAGCGGATTCTGGAAGAGCAGGGGAAGTCGGTCGGGATGAAACAGCACATCGAGCTTTATCGAGCCCATGTCCAACAGCTACAGGATATCAAGGCGAATGCGCTTTCGCTGGCAGCCATGCGTCGACTTGAAGATGAAAAGAAACAAGGCGTTGCGGAAGCGCGCTTCATGATCGTGGCTGAGAACCCGGCATCGGAGCCCAAGACGATGAGCGTGCGTTCCGTTCTGCCAAAAGAAGTTCAGGCGGAGGATGTTCTCGAGAAGCAGGACTTCAGTCTTCTTTTCGACGAAGCTAAAAAAGTTTATATCCTTGAAAAGCAGGATCAATTCTCGGCGAATGAAACCAAGAAATACATCATCACGATCCGTGATATCTGGCGCATTCCGGATGACGAAATAAAATTCACAGGGGAGCAAGCCAAAAAACTCGCTGATTTTTTTAGGGGTTCTTCTTTTTCGAAATATGCAGAGGATCAAGGGAAAATGGTTCAGGATATTCTCGCGGGGATTTCCAAGGTTCAAGCCGAGCTCGAATCGTCGCTGGCCCTCGAGGATCGGATGCGTGCTTATGTACTTAATGCCCAGCAAATGAACATTGCCAAGGCGAAGTTGAGAAATTTGCAGCAACTCATTCAGGAGGTTCCGCTTAAAAAGGATGATGCATCGATCCTTGAAAAAATAAAGTACTTTGTCAAGAAGCTTGCCGATACTAAAGATGTGGTTTTGGTCGCGATGGGATTCAAACCGGACGCTCCAGCGACCTGGTGGCTCATTTTAGGGATCATCGCATTTTTGGGTGTCATCGCCGTGTCGTTCTATTTTGTGTGGATCAAACAGCTTCAGAAGAATAAGTTTGCTCCGAGCAAAGAAGTTTTGCAGGCAAAAAAGACCTCAGCTGAAAAGGCGGACGTTGCAAGTTCGGCCTCAGAAGAGCCGAAGGAATAGAGGAAGAACGGACTTATGGAAGAGTTGCGCTATAAAGAGACCGGGGTGATCAAGTCGGTGAGCGGCTGTATCGTTCAGGTGGCCGGGCTCCAGAATTGTTTTTTGGGACAGTTGGTCCAATTTGGATACGGGACTCAGGGTGTTATCATGGGTTTCGATTTAAACGTGGCCCAGGTTCTCATGGTCAAAGAGAATGAACCCTTAGCGCCGGGTAATCCCGCGATCGCGACACTGGAGCCTTTTAGTATGCCGGTGGGCCCTGGGACCGTCGGCCGTATCATGAACCCTCTTGGTGAATCCATGGATGGGTTGGGTCCTCTCAAATTTGAAGGATTTACTCCTTATTTCAATGTTGCTCCTGCGATCATGGACCGCGCGACCCTTAGCCGTTCTTTTGAAACGGGAGTGAAATTGATCGATTCGATGTTGCCACTTGGTAAAGGGCAAAGGTCTCTCATCTTAGGAGACAAGATGACGGGGAAAACGACGGTGGGAACCGATATCATTCTCAATCAGAAAGGGAAGGATGTTTTTTGCATTTATTGTGGCATCGGAAAGACCGCATCGTCCATGGGGAAAGTGGTTTCACTCTTTAAGGAACATGATTGTTTTGAATATACGACGATCCTCTGTGCTCCCGCGTCGAGTTCGCCGGGTCAGCAATATCTGGCGCCTTACGCAGCTTGCTCTGTTGGAGAATACTTCCGCGACAGGGGAAAGGATGTTTTTATCTTTTTTGATGATTTCACAAAACATGCCTGGGCGTATCGTGAGCTTTCTCTTTTGATGGGGGTCCCCCCAGGGCGCGATTCCTATCCGGGAGATATCTTCTATCTTCACTCACGGATGATCGAACGTGCCGCGCAATTGGATCAGAAGCATGGAGGCGGGTCGATGACCTTTATCCCGGTCGTCGAATTGCTGGAAGGCGACCTGACGGCCTATGTGCCGACGAATCTTGTTTCTATGACCGACGGGCAGTTGTTCCTGAACGCCTCTCTTTTTAATGAAGGATTTCGTCCGGCCGTGGATATCGGACTTTCGGTGTCTCGTGTCGGAAGTAAGGTCCAGTGGAAAGCTACGAAAGACGTGTCCAAATCCCTGCGTATGGAATTCATCCAGTTCAAGGAATTATTGCGGGCCAGCAAATTGCAGGCTTCTGGCCAATCGGAGGAAACACGCGAAAGCCTTCGCTCGGGAAAGGTCTTGCAGGCGCTTCTGACCCAGCCCGCCAATAAGCCGGTACCTATCGAGATTCAGATCATGTTTTTCTACGCCAAGGAAGAACAGATGTTCAAGGACTTTGAACTTCCGATGATCCAGGATTTTATCGCCGGATTTGAAAGCTACGCGAGGGAAACAGACGCTTCTTTTTTTACGCTGCTTCGTGAAAAAAAAGCTTTAACGGATGAGATTAAAAAGAGAATGAAGAATCTTCTCGAAGGGTACATTACGGTCATTCGCAAGAAATTCCAGGCGCAAGAAGCCGAAGCGGCTGTTGAAGTGGGCTGAGGAAGGTTATGAAGTTAACCTTTAACCTGCAAGTGATGAGCCTGAAGGGGTTGGCCTTTGAAGGTGCGGTCGAATCGATCTATTTGACGGGGGATAACGGGGAATTTGAACTTTTGCCGTTCCATCATCCGCTGGTGGCTTCAATCCCCGAAGGAGATCTCATGATCGCCGATTACGGTGCGATCCCGATCAAGGTCGGGGTTTTGAGTTTCAGAAATAATCAGTGCCGCATTCTTGCGGAAGTCCACCCGGATTTTAAGGATTACAAGCAACTCTGGGATATCTAGGGAAAGGTTCCGAATATGCAGAATTTTATCGTGATCGCGGTCATGTTCATTGCCGTTATCGGGCCTTCGATCGTTATCGCGGTCGTAGGCGCGGCAACGATCCAGGCGCTAGGGAGGAATCCTTCCGCGGCGCCGAAGATCTACCTGGGAGTGATCTTGATGCTTCTTTTTGCTGAAGCAACTTCGGTGATCTCCCTTTTAGTGGTTTTTCAGATCTTTGCCCCGAAAACATAACAAAAGGGATTACTTATGCTGACGTTGCAATTTATCATTCTTCAGATCATCGTCTTCTCAGCTGTGGTCTATTTTCTCAAGAAGATCCTTTCGGGGGATACGGAGAGTGCCGTCAAGCGGCTTGGGGTGGTCTATGAAGATCTCTTGAAGAAGCAAAAAGATCTTTCTGAAAAGCTAGAGGCGGCTGAAAAGGAATATGAGGTTAAAAAGGAAGAATCCGCAGCCATCGCGGATAAGCTCGCGGCTCAGGCGATGGATGAGGTCAGGAAGAAAGAGGATGAGATATTAAAAAAAGCCAGGGCTGAGGCCGAAGACATTGTTGCCAAAGCCCACGGGTCCCGGGAGCAGTTTCTGAAAGAAATGGAGATCGCCGCGAGCCGGAAAATGATCGATTTTACGGTCGATATCTTAAGCCGGGTCTATGATGAACCGTTCAGGGTTCTGATCCATGAACAATTCATCAAGAACTTCATTGCCCAAGCCCGGCAGTCTGATCTCGCGTCCGTGGATCTTCATGGACAAAGTCCCACGATCCGGACGGCCCTCGCGCTTAAGAAAGAGGAAAAAGAGTTGCTGCGTAAGGTTCTGGCAGAACGCTTGAATTTACCGGATCTCAAGATCGAAGAGGCGATCGATGAAAAATTGATCGCCGGGGTGGCCGTTCAGATCGGCACCCTAATCTTGGATGGGAGTTTCTCGAATGCGGTCAGGGAATCAGCGGGGCAGGTGAAGGAGAAGCTTCAGGGCTGAAGTTCCCGGGGAGGGAATTCGATGGGAAAAGTGACCCGTATCAAGGGGGATATGGACGATGTGGACGCGCTTCTCGAGATCCTTTCTGTTATTAAGGACGTCGCCACCAACCGTTTTTTCACATTTGCCCAGAGGAAAGCAAATTTTCAGAGATTTTTTGATATGTTTTTGGATTTTTTTCAAGTGGTGCAGAATGTTGAGACCAATTGTCCGCTTTTAAAAAATGACCGCACCGAAGTAACGATCCTGCCGATCGCTTCTGACCAGGCGTTCATGTCCCAGTTGAACAGCCGCGTTGCCAGCATCGCGTTTCAGCAATATCAGAAGAATCCCGGGGCAAGCATCGTTTCAATGGGCCGGCGGTGCGCGGAGCGGCTTAGAGCCTTGGGCGTTAAGAATGTCGAGCGTGTTTTTACGCAGGATCAGTATCCCGACCGTTATTCGCTGGCCATGGCTCTGCGAGATTATATGGTGGAGCAAGTCATGAGCGGGAAGGCGGGAAGGGTTCTCATTGTGCACTTATGGGCGAAGACTTTCAGTATTATCAAACCCCGCATTCTGACCCTGCTGCCTGCTTCCGAGCTTGTCCGGACCGGCGGAGGAGAGATCGCGGAAGATGACGGGCCTCCTGAGGCGGCCCAAGGGGCGGAAGACAAGATCCGTCTTATCATGGAGTCGGATCCTGATAAAATGATGAAAGCGCTTGCGGATATTTGGATCCACTCACGTCTTTTCGAGATCATGGCCGATATTCTTATCGTTGAGTCGGCGGTGCAAGCCCAGCAGTTGGAGTCGGCTTTGGAATCGTTGGGATCGGAAAAAAAAGCTCTTCTGACCAGTTTTCGGAAAGCAGGGCGCGAAGAATTGAATAAAGCGATGCGCGAGGTGTTCACACAATCGAGTGTTACGAAAGGTCCGAGGCGCTAATGGAAAATGAAAAAAAACAGGCCGACAGTGCGGCCGCTGTTGAAATGTCGGCCGATGGGGTGTATGGGCGGATCATCGCGGTCCGCGGCCCGGTCGCTGATGTCCGTTTTGAGCAGGTCAAGGATCTTCCGGCGTTGTACGATGTCTTGATCGGCCAGTCTTTTAACAAGAACAAGGTCGTTCTGGAAGTGGCGGAACATTTGAGCCAGAATGACGTTCGATGCATTGCCCTTTCCGAAACGCTGAATCTCCAGCTGAATTCCAAGGTCTTGAATACGCGGAAACCCGTCTCGATCCGGACGGGGGATGAACTTTTTGGGCGTATTATCAACGTGTTCGGGGATCCCGTGGACAATATGGCCAATTTTACCGGAACCGAATTCAAAGTGACCCGCCGTCCGGCGCGGCTTGAGCAATATAATCTCAAGAGTAAATTCTCAACAAAGCCTGAATTCCTGGAAACGGGGATCAAATACCTGGATATTCTTTTCCCTCTTTGCAAAGGAAGCAAGATGGGGATTCTCGGGGGGGCCGGTTGCGGTAAAAGCGTTGTGATCCTTGAGTTGATCAATAACATTGTTAAGAAACATGACGGGGTCTGTGTTTTTACCGGTATTGGGGAACGTATCCGCGAAGGAAACGATCTCTTTTACGATCTGAGGGACAACAACCTGCTCGCCAAGATCAAATTGGTGTTTGGTCAGATGAACGAACCTCCGGGTGCCCGCTATGAATGTGTGAATACGGGAATTCGCTTGGCAGAGGATCTCGCGGAACAAAATAAAGACGTCATCCTTTTTATGGATAACGTATTCCGCTTCATTCAGGGGGGCCAGGAGATCTCGACCTTGCTGGGACGCGTCCCTGGGGAATCAGGTTATCAGCCGACTCTCCAGTCTGAGGTGAATACGGTGGAGGAACGGATCCGCTCAATTCCTGGGTATGGATCGATCACCTCACTTCAGGCCGTTTATGTTCCGGCGGATGATATGACCGATCCTTCCGTGGTGGCTATTTTTAGCTGTCTGGACGGTGCTTTGGCGCTTTCCCGTGATTTGGCCCAGAGAGGGTACTATCCGGCGATCGATCCGCTTCGCAGTAGCTGTTCGAATCTCGACCCGCGCATTGTCGGGCAAAGGCCCTATAATATCAGCCAGAAGCTGTTGTCCCTTTTTGCCAAACACGCCTCGCTGAAACGTATTGTGCAGGTTGTCGGGGTCGAAGAATTGCCGAAGGAAGACCAGATCGATTACAAACGGGCCGAAAAACTGCTCAATTTTATGACCCAACCTTTTACGGTCGGTGAAGCTTTTACCGGAAAAAAAGGTGCCTTTGTTCCTGTGTCGGACGGGGTCGACGATTGTGAGGCGATCATCAGCGGGGTTTATGATAAATTGCCCGCCAGTGATTTTTACTTGATCGGACGAGCTCCCAAAAAGAAAGAATAGTGCTTTCATGAAAATCGCACCGGATAAAACGTCGTACAGGATTCTGTCGAATGCGGGAACGATCTCCCGAGAGACGCTGGATCAGTGTTTTAAGCAGGCCGAGTTGTCCGGACAACCCTTCCTTCAGTTGGTTTTGGGGACCGGGGTGATCCGTGAGCCGGAACTTCTGGAGCTTTTTTCGAAGGCGAGTGGATTGCCTGTTGTGAACCTCAAGGCGATCACTCCTGAGGCGGCCATTTTTGAACGCGTTCCGGTGAAATTTGCGGCCTACTACAAATTTTTCCCGATTCGGCAGGAAGACGGAAAACTGCTTGTTGCTGCGTCCCGGATCTTTGATATCCATACTCTGGATGAAATACGGTTTGCGTTGGGGTTCGATATCGCGATGTGTTTTGCTCCGGAGAAGGACATTGAAGAGATGCTCCAGAAATATTACGGGCTTGCCGCGGATACGGTTGAAAAGATCATTTCCGAAACGCCGATGGGGGAGCGTTCGGTATCGACTCCCTTGAGCCAGGAAGTGGAGGATATTGAAAAGCTTGCCGCGGCGCCTTCCGTGGCGCATGTGGTTAACCAGATCATTCTGGATGCCTATAAGAAACGGGCCAGCGATATCCACCTGGAGCCGCTTGCTTCGGGGATCCGGCTTCGCTATCGTGTTGATGGACTTTTACAGGAAGCCCCGGTCCCGAAAGAATTGAAGGATTTTTTTGCGCCGATGCTCTCCCGGATCAAGATCATGGCGAATCTGAACGTGGCTGAGAAAAGGCTTCCTCAGGACGGAAAGCTTCGCGTCAAGACCCAGGATGAAACGATCGATCTGCGTGTCTCGTTCATCCCGACGGCCCACGGAGAGAGCGTGGTGATCCGGATCCTGCCTGGCAAGAACGTTTATAAACTCGAGCAGCTTGGATTTGAGCCGAAGAACAGAAAGATTCTTGAAGGGCTTCTGGGGCGTCATCACGGGATCTTGTTTGTGACGGGACCGACCGGGAGTGGTAAAAGCACGACACTCTACGCGGCGCTTAACCAGCTGAATTCGCCGGGACGAAAGATCATTACGATCGAAGACCCCGTCGAATATGAATTGGAAGGGATTAATCAGATCCACGTGAACCCCGAGATCGGATTGACTTTTTCAAGCGGTCTTCGCAGCATGCTACGCCAGGATCCGGACGTTATGATGGTCGGAGAGGTCCGGGACCTTGAAACGGCGGACATCGCAATCCGTGCCGCGCTCACCGGGCATCTGATCCTTTCGACCCTGCATACCAACGATGCCGCTAGCGGGGTGACGCGGCTTCTGGATATCGGGGTGGAGCCCTACTTGATCGCTTCGAGTGTGGTGGCTTTTATCGCGCAACGGCTAGTTCGCGTGAATTGTCCTTATTGCAAGGAAGAGGATAAGGCCGTTTCTCTGGAAGTTAAAAAGATGATCGAGGCTGAGTATGGGATCCCGGAAGAAGATATACACGTGTTTCGAGGGAAAGGCTGTGAACAGTGCGGGCATACCGGATTCCGTGGGCGGATCGCGATCCACGAGGTGTTGCCTCTTAACGAATCGATCCGGACGCTGATCATGGAACGGAAGACCGCGGAGGCTATCAAGATTGAGGCTGTGCGTCAGGGGATGACAACGCTTCGATACAGTGGATGGGAAAAGGTTCTTTCGGGCGTTACAACGCCTGAAGAGGTCCTGGAAACAACCGAGGAAGACAGACTGGATCTTTTTGAATGGGCCCCAGGGGCTGAAATGCCGAAAGCCTCGCCGAGAGAGACGGAAATCTCCAAGGTAGAAGC
This sequence comes from uncultured bacterium, assembly GCA_964508905.1. Taxonomy (GTDB): domain Bacteria; phylum Omnitrophota; class Omnitrophia; order Omnitrophales; family Aquincolibacteriaceae; genus Aquincolibacterium. The sequence continues at coordinate 27,442 of CAZDVO010000014.1, read as the reverse complement.
AAAGCCGTTGCCGGCCCTTCCCGCCAAGACCTCGGGCCGTTCTCCGGATTTTCAATATATTAATTTAAGAAAGTTTCAGCGTATCGCGTGTGAGGTGCCGTTATTTTTCAGGATCCTCGATTATCAAGGGGATGCACCCTTGATCCTGGCTTCCCGAGCCCCATTGGCGACGATCGAGTTCGAAGGGCACACTCGTGATATCAGTGGGGGCGGGGTTTATTTCACTGTTCATGAACAGCTGATGCCAGGCAAGAGCCATGCGGCGGGTGAGATGGCGTTTTCATTGTCGCAGGCGTTGGAAAGCGGGAGTATCCTTGAGATCAAGATCGTTCTTCCCAACAGTGAAAAACCCGTAAGGTGTATGGCTAAAATTCTTCGAGTGACCCAGTCCCGGGAACTTATCGAGGGGAAGGAAGAGATCTTTTGCCGTGTGGGGGCTTCTTTTCTTGCGATCGACAGCGAAGATCGGTGCCGTCTCATAAGGTTCTGTGAGACATCTAAGGAATCGCATGAAGCAGTTTAGGTATGAAGCCAAAAGGGGTAAGGATCTCGTTAAGGGGATCCTTGCTTCCGAATCCAAAGATGCAGCGATCGACAAGATCAATGCGATGGGGCTTGTTCCCGTTGAGTTGTGTGAAGAACGGTCCGATGGGCGGACTAACCGTGTTCTGGGTGGGGAGGGGCATTCGCCTCTCAAGGGTGGCAGTCATGCTGTCGCCGTTTTTTATCGGCAACTTGGACGGTTGCTGCGGTCGGGGGTTCCTTTACTCCCGGCGCTGGTGCTCGTCGCTGAACAGTCCGATGATCGAAGGTTACAGCCTGTTCTGGAAGAGATCAAGAGTCAGGTGCGCCAGGGGCGCGCCCTTTCTGAGGGGATGGCGGCTTTCCCCTCGATCTTTAACGACTTTTCGATCGCGATGGCCGAACTGGGAGAAAACACCGGTCAACTGCATGAAGCGCTTGGACGTCTGGCCGATTGCTCTGAAAAACAAAATGCCGTTTCGCAAAAAGTCCGTAATGCATTAGCGTATCCCGCGCTTGTGTCGATCCTCGGAGCGGTGGCGTTTATTTTTCTTGTGAGTTATGTGGTGCCGAAGTTCTCAAGGCTTTTTGAAGATCTTGGACAGACCTTGCCCTTTTTGACCCGGATCCTGATCGCGTTGAGTGACGTGTTCCATCGCTACGGTCTAGGCCTTTTATTAGCGGCTGCCGGGCTCGTGTTGTTCTTGCGCCAGCGTTTGACGAGTCCTGCCGCACGGGTTTCCTGGGATCGTATGAAGATGAAGATCCCGCTGATCGGGAAGCTTATCTTCATGACGCAGTTCGCTGTTTTTTCCCGTTCTATGGAAATTCTTTTGAAGGGAGGGGTCCCTTTGCTGAGAGCCCTTCGGACGGGGATCCCCGCGGTCTCGAACAGGGCAATGCGTCAGGATCTTCAGATCGTGGAGCGGCGGGTTGAGCAGGGGGCCGCGCTTAGCGAAGTGCTTAAGAGTTTTGGAACATTTCCGATCTTTGCGGTGCATCTTTTTCTGATCGGAGAGCAGACGGGACGCCTAGAACAGTCTTTTAGTGATATCGCGGATTGGTATGAACAGGAAGTGGACGAGCAAACACGAACGGTGACGCAGCTGCTTGAACCGCTGACGATCCTTGTGATCGGGATTGCTTTGGGTTTTGTCGCGATCGCGATCCTATTACCGGTCTTTAGTATGGACGCTATTATTTCTTAACAAGAGAGGATGCTATGAAAAGAAAAATTCTCAGGAACACGGAGTCGGGATTCTCTTTGATCGAGATCATCCTGGTGGTGATCATTATCGCGACGTTGTCAGCGATGGTCGTTCCGCGGTTGACCGGTCGTTCCGATCAAGCTCGTCGAGCGGCGGCGAAGGCGGATATCCAGGTCAATATTCCTACCGCGCTCAAACTTTACGAATTGGACAATGGTTTTTTGCCGACCACAGCCCAGGGCCTTAATGCGTTGATCCAAAGACCCACGACCACTCCGATCCCAGAAAATTGGAACGGGCCTTATCTTGAAAAAGTCCCGGTCGACCCGTGGGGGCATCCCTATCAGTACCAATCACCGGGGACGAACCGTCCGCATGATTATGATCTGTCTTCGCTCGGGAAAGATGCCAAGACCGACGTGACCAAGGATGATATCGTGAATTGGATCATTCCGTCGGAGCCTCAAAAGTAAGATGTCCCATAGGGTCTTGGCGAGGCGTTCGGGCGCGTGGAGAGGGTTCACGCTTATCGAAGTGATTCTGAGCATTATGATCCTCGCTCTGGGGATTGTTTCGGTCCAGCGGGTGTTCGTTAAGTCGTTATCTTCCCTTAGCGTGCTTGAAAATTGGGGGCAAGCCGACCGTTTGCTCGAGGAGAAGATCTGGGAGTTGGAAAATGAAGTTCGGGAGCAGGGGGCTCGTTTTCAAAAAAAACAGGAGCAATCCCTCTTGCTTGGGATCCATCGGGTCTATCAATACCACATGAACATTCGCGAATTAAGCCCCGATGGGAACTTGATGGAAGCTCAGGCCATGGTTTCTTGGGGTCAAGAAGGGATCCATCGTTCGATCAAACGGACTTTTTATCTTAGGATGCCGTATGCGAGTTGGAAGAGCTAGAGGGTTTACGCTGGTTGAGTTGATCATTGCGGTGACCATTACCGTGACCCTGGGAGCGGCGATCTATACCTGCTTTGCCCAAGGGGTGCGCCTCTGGACCCGGGCATCCAGGGATCGGGGAGAGTGGAAGGTCGATCTTTGGGTCGAGAAGATGACAACGGATCTTCGCAATGCGGTTCGTGATCCCCAGTGGAGCTTCAAGGGGACCTCCAAGGAACTTTCGTTCGCAACGCTGGTCCCAGGCGAATATGGGTCTCTGACCCCTGCCTATTTTCAATATGCGTTCGACCCTCGGATCGGGAAGCTTCTTTTGAGGCAATATTCTTTCGAAGAATTTCTAAACAGGGCTTTCGATTCGAAAGCGTCCGAGCCGGTGTTGACCAAGGTCGTGGCGTTCGATCTTGAATATTATGGATACGACACCAAGTCTCGGGCTTATCGCTGGGGTTCTCAGTGGAATAAAGATTGTTTTCCAAAGACGGTTAAGATTACAATTGAGCCCGAGCAAATGAATCATCGTAAATGGGTCCGTTTGATCCCTCTTCCTACGGAGATCGCATGTCCGGAGTAAAAAAGGAGCAATCTGTGAAACTATGGGGTTCCTTCGCTTCGCAAGTGAAGCGTTTGTCCCCCTTCGGGAGATTCTCTCCGCCTGCTTTGACCCTTGTGGTTTCTCTGACTGCCGAAACGCTTAAGGTGGGGCATGGGAGGATGGTTCAGGGTGACTTTTGGATCGAGGGGGTTGCCGTTGAGGATGTCTCCAAGAAAACGGATGCTCAGATCGCGCAGGCGCTGATCCTTTACTGCCAGGTCCAGAAGATCGTTCCGACTCAGGTTTTCTGCCTTCTCTCCTCCAAGCAATTCATCTTTAAGAATGTTGATATCCCCTCGACCGAAAAGGAAGAGGTTGCCAAGATCATCGATCTTCAGGCGGGACGTTTTACGCCGTATGCCCGGGAAGAGATCGTGATCGATTTTGTCTGTCTGGAGTCTTTGGTCCAGCATTTTACGAGTGTTCTGCTCTACATCGTGAACCGCAAGATCGCCGATCGCTTCGTTTCGATCTTTCAGCATACTCCCATGCAGATCGATAAGGTTGCGATCGCGGCGAATAGTATGGCCGTGGGCTATCTCGCTGTGGCCGAAGGGGGTTCGGAGGACGCCGCGCTGGGAGGTCTTCATCTCGGAGAAGAGTATTCCGAGTTGACGGTGATCGATGGCGGCCAGGTGGTTTTTGTCCGGAATATCCCCGTGGGAGCGGATGCGCTCAAGAAGAATTCCGAACAGGCACGGCGTGATTTTATCCAGGAACTTAACGGCTCGATCAGCGCCTATCATGATCAAGGCGTGGGGAAGCCCCTGAAACGGCTTTGTATTACGGGCGTTGCGGGCGGGCTTACGGCATTAGGGGATAGCCTAGGAAAAATCATGACGACGGGTGGAGAAAAGCTGGGGATCTCGACTTTTGATTATCGAAGGAGTTTTCACGTCCATGAATCCGTTCTGGGCACCGTGTCCCAGGCGGACCGGTTCTCGTTCTTTGAACTTTTCTCGGTGCTCGCACATTCGGACCAACTTAAGGTCAACTTGATCCTTCCTGAGGTCAGACTTCGCCAGAGGGTTCGGGAGACCAGCCGGGATATCCTCTGGCTTGGCATTCTGATCATGGCTCTGTTGCTTCTGATGAGCCTGATCCTTGGGAGTAAGATCTATTTCAAACGTCTGGTTAATCAGAAATTGATCCAGGTCAGCCAGAGGTATGGAGAAGAGGCGAAACGGCTTGAGGTGGTCTCGACCAAGAACCGGATCATCAAAAAACTGATCGATAGCCGAGGCAAGGAACTGACCGTTCTGAACGTGATCAATGGATTTATCGAGGATGATCTTTATCTTTCGCAAGTCAATTATGATAGCGAGGGGCACGTTGCCATTTCGGGGACGGCGGCTTCCATGTCGCGCGTTTTTGCGTTCGTGACGCAATTGATGCAGTCCAATTATTTCAGCAAGGTCGAAACGAAGGAGACCAAGTCCCGTAAAGAGGGTAAACAGGACGTGGCTGATTTTGTCATCGAGTGTGTTCTTGCGAAGGGGCTCTGACGGCGATGGCCAAAGCGAAACCTGAGATCAAATTGAATATCGAAGAGATCTTTTCAAAGCTGGAGGGGAATGGAAGGATCCTTTTTATTGTTGCGGCTGTTTTTGTCGCATTAGCCGTGATCGATCGACTGATGATCGGCCCTTTTACTTCTCAGATGAATTACATGACGGCGGAGAGTAAGGCTCAAAAGGAAAGCCTCCGGCGCAGCAAACGGGTGGTTTCGTTCCGGGAGGGGATCCTGGAAGAGTATGCCAAATACAGCACTTATCTCGATACCGGCGAGATGTCCCAGGAAGAGATCATCGCCGCTTTGCTCAAAAAGATCGAAACGTTGGCCAGCCAGCAATCCGTTACGGTGACCAATGTCCGTCCCGGAGACGTTGAAGAAAAACCAAACTTCAAGGTCTACAAGACCAGCATTGATTGCGAAGGGAAGCTTGGAAGCGTTCTCTCCTTCATCAATCTGCTTGAACAGTCCGATTACCTTTTTCAGGTGGAGCGTTATACGATGGGGCCGAAATCAAAGGGTTCGGATATCACCAAGTGCACCTTCGATATCGCTCGTATTTTGATCACGGCTGAAAACGTAGCGGATCTTCAACGGAATAAAGAACTTCTTCCATGAAGATCGTTGTTTCTCTTCTGCTCCTCTTGAGTTGGGTCGCCGTTCCTCTCTCTTTTGCCAAGATCTCGCGAGCGGATTATGAAAAGGCCCTTGCTTTCGCGAATCAGGAACAATATGACGAAGCCATTGAGGTGCTCCAGGCTTCTCTTGAGTCCGATCCGGGTCAGGCGCTGATCTACAATCTTTTGGGGATGATCTATCTGCGGCAGAACGAATCCGTTCAAAGCGCCATTGGTTCATTCCAGGAAGCCATTCGATTGGATCCGAACATGGCCGAGGCCTACTTTAACTTGGCCTCGACGTATGCCGGCGGAGCGAATCGTCCCGATCTTGCGGCGGTCTATTTTAAAAAGACCCTTGCGATTGATCCACGCTATGTGAAGGCCTATTTCGGGCTTGGATGGTTTACGCTGACGGCCGAAGAAAAGCCGGAAGAAGCTGCGGCGTATTTTGAAAAGGCGATCCATTTTTTCCCTGATTTTGCCGAGGCGTATTACGGGTTGGGGCTTTCTCATATCCAAATGGGGAAATCCCCGATGGCCTTGCAGGCCATTTCGCAGCTCAGAAGCCTTGGCAGAGAAGATCTTGCCGCTTATCTCGAAGCGGTGCTTCGAGGGGGACGAGTGTCTGAGATGGTGCCGCCGGAAGAGGTTAAAGCCGATGAGCCTTCAAAAGATATTGCGCCTGGAACGGATCCTTCCTCGGAGGAAAAGGCCACAGGCCCTGCTGAGCCCAAAAGAAATGCTCCCCAGGGAAACAACGCTTTGTTGGATTCTTTCGCGTCGTCGGAGCCCCCCGAAAAGGACAATCCTTTTCAGCTGAACTAACAATCCTGTCCCGGCGAGGAGATCTCTTTGCCGGTTCTTTCCAGTTCTAATTTCTTAAGCCGATGATCCATGCGGGCGATAGCCTGCGCCAAGGCCTCACTGCGGCTGTTCTGTTCGTTCATGTAGAGTGTCAGCAAAAGGCTGAAAAAGATCACGAAAATGAGGAGGAGGAAGAAGATGAAGTTGCTGGGGAGGGCAAATCCCGCCCATCCGGCGAGTTGGTTCAGCCATGAGTCCTGGATCGTAAAAAAGAGGACGAGGCCGCTTGTTACGAGCCATGTTAGAGCGTATTTGAAGGTCATTTTTTGACGGCGGATGAGATCGATCACGACAAAGAGAACGGCGCAGGCCATGATCAACGCGAATATTTTAGGGTGCATCGGGAGCCTCCGGATGGTTTTTCTTTAAAAGGTCTATTAAGATCGCCAACGTGACCTTGATCATGTAATAGCCTGTTGCGATATAGCGGATGGAGGAGCGGCCTTCCAGCCTTTCTCTCATGCGCACCGGGATCTCACCAACCCGGGCGCCTTCTCGTTTGGCGATCTTGATCGCTTCGGGTTCCGGGAAATCAACGGGATAATAGGAAGCGAACGAGCGAATGAGTTTTTTTCCGACAGCGCGGAATCCTGATGTGGGATCGGTGAGCTGTAACCCCGTGAGGATCCCCAACAGGCGGCAGAAAAAGCGGATCCCGAACCGCCGGAGCCATGTCGATCGGTAGGATTCAGCCCGGGGGTCGAGAAAACGGCTTCCGATGCAAAAGTCCCACTTTCCATCAAGAATGGGTTGGACCAGTGTGGCGATATAGGCGGGGTCATGCTGGCCGTCACCATCAAGCTGGACGGCGACATCATAGCCGTTTTCCAAGGCGATCTGGTAGCCCGTCTGGACTGCGCCTCCGATGCCGAGGTTGTGGGGGAGGGTGGCGACGAACGCGCCTGCCTTTTCGGCTTCCTCGCCCGTTCCGTCCTTGGATCCATCATCGATAATGACGAGATCCGCCTGCGGTTTAAGCCGGCGGATCTCTTGGATGAGGTCTCCGATCGATCCCGACTCATTGAATGCCGGAACGATGATCAGGATTTTAGCAGTATCGGATTTTTTTGGGTTCATAAATGTCATTTTTTGTTCTATTATGCTCCACAAGTTTGGGAAGACAAGTCCTTTGGTGGCGATATTTACGAAGATCTTATCTCAACCAGTGTTTTAACTTGGCGTTGACCGGCGGATCCCATGAATAAAAGATGTTCAAAGAAAGAACTTCGAGCCGAGTGGGACTATCTTTTTAAATGTGAAGCCGGAGGGCATACCTCGCTCTCGGGAAAGCAACGGTTCCTCGAATTCCTGAAGGTCGCGCATAAGTTCCCCGCGCCGAAGACCATTCTTGATGTGGGAGGGAATCGCGGGACGGAACAGTGGCTTTCGCACGCCTTTCCGGGCGCGAAGGTGACTGTGCTGAACGATTCCCAGCTCCAGATCGCGCAGTGTTCCGATTTTATCAAAGGGGATGCCCAGGATTTTACGCTCGAGCGTAAGTTCGATATGGTCTTTGCCGGAGAGATCGTGGAGCATCTTTATAACCCGGATGGATTGATCGCAAGCTGTCTTCTTGCTTTGCGGCCGGGAGGGCACCTGGTTTTGACCACGCCGAATTTGTCCTGCTTTTACAACCGGATCTTTCTTTTGTGCGGGTGGTCACCCGCCGCTTATTTCCCGTCGCTACGGTATCAGGTCGGGAATCCTTTTCTCCCCAAAACGGACGGGCGTTTCGGCGTGGTCGCGGACCACAAATCCGTTTTTACCTGGAAGGGCCTGAAGGAGCTTCTTGGCCTTTACGGGGTTGAGATCGTGGCTTCGCGAGGGTATACCTACGCTCAGGAAGCGGTTTGCCAGACGATCGGTGACCGCTCTTATAAACTACCTCTGGTTCGGTGGCGTTTTTTTCTGAATCGGCTGCTTCCGAAGAGCCTTCAGGAAGGGATGCTCTTCGTGGGGCGTCTTCCTGAGGGGGTGGATACTTCCCGGTTTGACGCGGCCAGGCTTCGCCAGAAGATATGGGAGATCGATGGGCATTAGTATGGGGGAGGTAAGCCCGCTGTCAGCCATGAGCTCTCTTTTTAAGGGGGCGAACCGCATGTCCGTTCCATCGAACGTGAATCCTTTTTTTATCCCGCATGAGGAACTTATCATTTGAATTCCCCGTCTGTCTCCTCCCATGCCACTTCGTTCGGGCGTATTCTTTTTTGTGCAGGGGCGCTTGTCCTCCTGGCTGTTCTGGCGCTTTTCTTCAGGACCTATTCCTTGCATGGCGGTCCCGCGCTTATCTTCCGTTCTTCCGAGGGACTTGCCCGTGAGGCGGTGGATCGGCGGCTTGGCGCTCAGATCCGCGCGACATTGGAGAAAAACCTTCCAGAACTGCCTACAGAGGAAAGAAGAAAGATGGCCGAGCTTCAGTCCCAACGGTTGAAAGTGGAGGATCGCTCGAATTATGAGGCGGTTGTAAAAAAAACAGTCCAGAACATGGACAAAATGCGTTCCGGGGAGGGGTATCGCTATCTTCTCGAGGCCGATGCCTATTATTTCCTGCTTCAGACCAAAAAATTGCTTGAGAAGGGGCGGATTGCGGAATCGTACCAGGGGGGGAGGTACATGGAGACCTCGATGCGCGGTCCTCACGGACACTGGACCGTGATCCTGTTGCATCCCTACGTTGGATTCTACTGGTATAAACTGATCTCCTTTTTTTTGCCGGGAGCGGATCTCATGAGAACCTTGGGAACCCTCTCGCTTTTTTTGACGCTTTTGATCCTGCCCCTATTCATGATCTTCGGACGTGTGCTTCGGATCCCCTCGGGGGCTGGTCTCTTGGGAGCCGCGACCATCGTTCTTTCGCCGATCTTCATCCAGCGGAGCGCCCTGGGGTGGTACGACACCGATCCTTATAGCTATCTTTTTCCGATCAGCATTCTTGCTTTTGTTTTTCAAGGGCTCAAGGGGCCGAAGTGGTTCTGGCTCGGAGTTTTTGGGGCTGCTTTTATGACGGCGCTTTACGCGCTCTTTTGGCCAGGCTGGGCTTTTATCGCGGTGCTTTTGCCGTTTTGCCTCTTGGGCAGTGTCTCTATTCTTTGGTTCTTTGACGGCGCCCCCGGGAGCGAGATCATCAGGAATGCGATCCGTTTTATTTTTTGTTACATCATGGGCGCCCTTATCTTTTTAGCGGTTTTTTTGACGAAAGAAGGACTTGCGGAATCCATCCGCATGGGGTGGTTTGCCCTGAACAAGTTTGCTTTGGCCGATTTTGATGTGTGGCCCAACATTTTTCTTTCCGTGGGTGAGGCTGGAAGCGTTTCGTTCATCAAACTGATCTTTTTAACCGGGAATTATGTGACTTTTGGATTGGCGGTGATCGGGCTTGTTTGGGAGGGGCTTGCCGCGTTCCGTGAGCGTGATTTTTGGCCGCGGTTCCGCTATCTTTTCTTCGTGTTTTTCGGGGCGCCTGTTTTTCTGATGGCTCTCCGGACCCAGCGTTTTTCGATCCTCTTTGTTCTTCCTCTGGCGATCTTCGTGAGTTTTGCCGTGACGCGATTTGTGCCGTGGTTTAACGGTGTTCTTGGCCGTTTTTTTCTAAAACGTGGAGGAGGGAATGGTTTGACGCGTGTTGTGTCCTGGTTGTCGATCAGTTTGTTTTACGCGCCCTTGGTGCTTATTTCGGCGCATGTGGTGGCGATGGGGATCAAGCCGATCATGGATGATGTTTGGTATGCCGCCATGACGGAGCTTGAGGCGAAAACGCCCCAAAATGCCATTATCGACAGCTGGTGGCCGCCGGGCTATTTCATATCTGGAGTGGCTCGCCGCCGGGTCGTGGCAGATGGCGGGACCCAGCATTTTCGGACCTCCTATTGGATGGCAAAAACCTTTATGACGCAGGATGAGCGGGAGGCTTCCGGGATACTCAGGATGCTTAATACCGACATGGAGGACGGTCCCGATCTTTTGGAAAAGTGGGGGATGAAGGCGTCTGACATCGCGCCGCTGATCCTGAGGATCGTGAGAGTGGATCGAAGTACAGCGTTTTCGTTGTTACCCGCGTTCTTGACCGAGAGTCAAAAACAGACCCTCTTGGACAAGACTCACGGGAAAGGGAACCTTCCGCCGTCCTTTTTACTGGTTTACAACGATCTGGTCGATCAGAATCTTGCTTTGAGCGTGACAGCCAATTGGGATTTTGAAAAGGCGGAATCCTTGCATCGGGAGAGAATCAGAGGGCAAAAAGGGCCGGGGAAACTTTTTGGGATGAATCTCTCTCAACGGTATTTGGCAGATCTTCGGAGGGTGACTGGGAAGTGGTTCCGCTATACCTCTCCGTCCCGTCTGATCCGCAGGGAAGGCGATATCCTGTTCTTTGAGAATGGGGTCCGGGTCAATTGGCGGACCAAGGAGAGCATGATCTTTAACGCTGTCGGCAAGGTCGCGGGGACGCCCGCTAGCTTGTTTTTTATGGAAGGGGACAAGCTGGTCGAGAAGGTCCCTGCGATGAGGATCTTTGAAGTTTCCGTTCTGGTGACCGAAGAAGAGGGGGTGTTCTACGCGGTGGTTGCTGATGCGGAACTTATCCGCTCGCTTCTTTTCAGACTTTATTATTTTAAGGGCGCGGGACTTTCTCTTTTTAAGCCTCTCTTCAGCCGGGGAACACTTGCCGGGGGGACTGTCGTCCGGGTTTTTGAACTGGATCGGGCCCAGTTGCGCGATCGATCCGCCTCGGCATAAATGAATCATGCTTTCATGCCGATAAGTCACCCAAGTGGGATAGGAGGTGTTTCGTGAAGCCTGTGAACTGGGGAAGTTTATTCATGATCTTGGGGGTCCTTTTTTTCTCGGTCCCTCATGAGGGGGCGGCCTATAGCTCCTCGTCAGAGAACGATGCTTCCGTGCGCCAACTGGGTGTGGCCTGGAACATGGCGGATGACAGAAAAATGGAGAACATCGCCGGAGTGAAGGAGCCCGAGGGGTTGGACAAGTACATGCAGCGTTATTTCGTGCAGTTTGGAGCAAAATTGGACGAACTTTCCGCAAAAGTTGATAAGCTGAGCCAGCAAGTGGCCCAAATGAACGAGCGTCTCGCCCAAAAGGACACTTCCCGCAATTCTTCACAGGGAAGGCTGGTTTGAGACCTTCTTTTTTTAAGAAAGCCATGTCTCTGCGGCGCCAATCGGGGAGCATTCTGATCGTTTGTTTTTTTGTTCTCGCCACGATGACCCTCTTTACCGTTACTGTGGGATACACGTTACGTCAAAAGATCCAAGTTCTTTTGCGGCTCGATGCCCGACAGAAGCTGAGAGCCATTGGCGATGCCGGGGCTCAAGCCTCAGCTTACCAGTTATTGCGATACAGGCAGCATGCGACGGCCTTTGACGCAGGGAACCAGTCCTGGAGCCGGAATGAGGCGGTGTTTAAGGATGTGGAAGTGGGCGATGGCCTTTTCTCCGTTTCCTACAAAATGAAACCCTCAACGGGCAGGGTCTCTTCCGTTGATGAAGTCTCGTGTTACGGTCTCGTGGACGAAGAGCGGAAGATCAATATCAATCTTGTCCAATCGCCGGAAGTTTTACAGCGGCTGTTCAAAGAAGCCGCGTCGATCAGCTCAAATGAAGCGAAGACGCTCGCCGATTCGGTTTTTGACTGGAGGGACGAGAACGACGATACGATCTCTTCCTTTAGCGCTGAGGGGCGCTTTTATCATGAGTTAACACCGCCCTACAGTCCGAGAAATAAGCCCTTCGTCTCTCTGGAGGAATTGCGATGGGTTCGCGGGATGAAGCCGGAGCTCTATCAGAAGATCCGGCCTTTTGTGACCCTGAACAGTTCGGGACAAGTGAATCTGAATACGGCCCCGCGAGAGGTCCTTCGGGCTCTTGGGCTTTCTGAGGAGTTTTGTGAAGCGATCCTCAAGTATCGCCGGGGGCCTGACGTGTTGGAAGGGACGGCGGATGATCGCGCTTTTGATGCTTTGCCGTCCGTGGGCCCCTTGCTTGTTCAGCAGGGGTTGTTGCGGAATTCCCGGGACCGTGATCTGGAGGCCGTGATCCAGGCGGGGATGCTCACGGTTAAATCCCGTTATTTTTCAGCGCGGATCGATGCGCGATTAAAACACCAAAAGCAGGCGCTTCATATTGATGCCACTTTTGATGAGAAAGGGGACATTCTCCGGTGGGAAGAACTTTTCGTCGTCGCCTGATCTTTTGGGTTTGCGTGTTGATGGCTTTTCCCCTGACAGTGTTGTTGGCGGTGGAAGGGGGCGGGCTGATCGATGAATTGAAGCTTTTTTCGAAGGCGATCGGGGCCATTCAGGAAGCTTATGTGGGGGAGGTAACCCCCCGGGGACTTTTGTATCAGGCCGTCAAAGGGATGCTCGGTTCTTTAGATCGATTCTCGGAGTTCATCGAGCCGGAGCGATTTAAGCTGCTTCAGATCCATATGCGCGGAGAATACGCGGGGATCGGGGCCATTCTGCAGTTGGTGGATGGCCAGGTCACGATCCGGGCCGTGGAGCCCGGGAAACCCGCCGCGCAGGCGGGGCTTCGCGGAGGCGATATTCTTTTAAAGATCGACGGGATCTCTCTGGAAAAGAAAGCGGTCGCGGAGGTGTCGGCGTTGCTTCGAGGTGAGGAAAACACCCCAGTCGTTTTGACGGTCCAGCGAGGGGTCCCGCCGCAGATTTTTGACGTGAAGATCATCCGGCAGAAGATCGAGATCCAGGCGATCCAGGAGCCGCGCATGATCGGGAAATCACTGGCTTATTTCCGGCTTGCGGCTTGGCAGGAACACACGGCCTCCCAAGCGGATAAGGTCCTTGAGGATCTTGAGAAAAAGGGGATGAAGGCCCTGATCATGGACCTTCGGAACAATGACGGCGGTCTTTTAACCCAGGCTGTGGCGCTTTCGGAGCGCTTTCTGAAAAAGGGGGAGAAGATCGTTTCGGTTCAGAGCAAGATCTCCGAGCAACGGAAAGATTATGTCGTTCCCAAGAAGGGGAAATACACAGGGTTAAAACTGGTGATCCTTGTTAACGAAAAGAGCGCAAGCGCCTCGGAAGTGTTTTCGGGCGCTATGCAGGATCACCGTCGGGCGACGATCGTGGGAGTGCAGACCTTTGGAAAAGGTTCGGTCCAATCCGTGATCCCGTTGGACGATGTCAGCGGGATGAAACTGACCACGGCCCGGTACGCAACGCCCTCGGGAAGGATCATCGATATGATCGGTCTGACGCCGGACCATGTTATCGTGAATGGAGCGGAGGGGACTCCGGGTGCGGACCGGCAGATCATGGAAGCGATCGCGATTTTAAAGCAGTACATGTAGTGATACTAAGAGACCGCGGGTCTCAGAAAGAGGAGGCATCATGAAGCGTATCGGATGGATGACGGGTTTTTTGGTTCTGGCTTTGGTCGTGGGATCAGCCTACGGTTTTTTTGGCGTTAAGAAAGAGCCCGCGACAACGGAGACTCAAGGCTCCGGGATCGCTTTTCCGGAGATGATGGGGCAATTAAGCCGCAATATGGCCCTGTGGGCCCGTTTGAACGCTGCGGAGAAAAAGCAGGCGGTCGAAGCGGTGATCGGTCTTTATAAGAACCGCGATAATATCGCGATCCTGAATACCGGAGAGTTCTATGTGGGGAAGATCGAGGAGACGCTCAAGGCCAATCCGCCGGTTGTGGGGACGGATATCATGACGCTCGTCCGTATCCTGGCGGTCATGGAATATGATTTCTATAATGGCCAGAATAAGGACGCGTTGGCGAAGGAAGTCCTGGGAGAAAAGGGGTTCGCGGATAATAAGATCCGCCGGCAGATGAACGCCCGGTTTGCGTTCCAGGGAAAGAAATAAAGAGCCAAACGATCGATCCGTTCAAGACGGGCAGACGCCTTTCGGGGTGTCTGCCCGTTTTTTATTTTGAGACGCTGTTCGGGCGGGAGGTCAGCGTTTCAAAGCTAACCGCGATCGCGAGAAAACTCGAGTGGATCAGCAGCCGTTCAAGGGCGGTCTCGATCTGCCAGGAAAGCAATTCCGGACGGGTTGCCAGCAACGTTACAAAATAACTCAGATTCAACAAAAGGACGAGGGCGATCAGTGCTTTGAGTGAGGGGGTGGCTTCGCGTTTTTTCCAGACGGTCACAAGCGTTGCCGCCGTAAAGAATACCCATGATCCCTTCCACGAAGCGAATGAACTCATGTGATCATAGAAAGAGCGAAGGACCTCCCCAGCTTTTTTACCGCCGGAACTCCATAAGTCTCCCAGAGAGGCGATCGTTTGATTGGCGGCGTCCCCGGCGTTACAATCCCGTGCCAGATATCTGACCGTGAGGGCCGCGGCAAGCGGCAGAATGGCGCCGAGGGTAAGATAGCGGATCCTTTTAAAATTGTTTTTCCCATTATTTTCGGGATGCTGTCGTTGGATCCCCGCAACGAAATAGAGCAAGACCAGAAAAAAAAGTCCTTCGCTTTTTGTCCATGAGGCAAGGCCTCCCATGAGACCCGCGAGCAGGAACAAACGCGATTCTTGGGTTCGGAGGGCGAGGGCCAGGAGAAAGCCTCCTGCAGTGATAAAGCATGCGAGCGGAACATCCGCGTATTGGCTGAGAGTCCAGAAGAGCGGCGCCCCGAGGGTCAAAGCGAAAGTCCCACCGATCCAGCCGGCAAAGGCCGACCGGCGCACGGTCAGGTACCAGACAAGCAGAAAGATGCAGGGTAAATAAAAAGTTAGCGCGGCCATCGGAGCCCAGAGCAAGGCTTCATGCCCCAGCCTATGCCAGCCCCAGGCAAGCGTTCCCGGCCAGAGGAGGGGATAACCCTGGTTCGACCAGGGGATGAGGGGCGAGAACAGGTTCTGCCATTCCGCCGGGGAGCGGAACATGAACTTTGCCTTGAGAGACCAGAAATAACGGGCGTCCCACCCGCCGGTGACATTGGTTGAAGCTACGAGGAAATAGAATTGGATCAGTGCCCAGGCGGTGTACACGAACAAGGCGCAGGCTGCGATCGTCCCGATCTTCTGGATCCAAACGCGCTTGTCCCCGGACTTCAGAAAAGAAAGTGACGCCTGAAGGGAGAATTCTTTTCGAGGGGTTTTAAAATAACAGTTCATGGAACGGATCAATAAGCCTGCGATCAGGCTTCCGGCCGCGATCCATGAGGACTGCCCGGCGTAAGCCGGAGCGGCGAGCAGACAGGTGAAAAGGATCAGGGAACAGATCCCGAACCCTGTGGGAAGCGCCGCGCTCAGGATAAAAAAACTTTTGTGAGGCAGTGATGTCCCTCGAAGTAATGTCCCCAGGATTAAGCCTCCGAGGAGAAAGGGGAGTATCAGCGCGAAGAGAACGGAGATCATAGCTTTTCCGCGATCCCTTTTCCGTCACCAAGGGAGTGGGTCATTCGATATCCCGTGATTTGTAGCCGTTTTGCCGTGATGGCGGTATTGGAACAAAAAACAAAAGCCAGCCGTTCGCCAGGAGCGGGATTGAGAAGCGTCGGGGCCAGGCGGCCCTGCGCGGCCTGGAGTTTTTCGATGCCGGGATCCCGGGGGCCATAGTCTTTGTCCGTCAGAAAACTGACTCGGGGATCCTGAGAAGAACAGTAGGGCTCAAAAATGGAGAAAAAACGTCCGGGGTCCTGTAACTTGAAGGGGAGCTCCTGACCGGATAAAAGCCACTGGCGTGTTATGAATGCCGGAGTCTTGACCGCGGGGAGCTCCGAGGTAACAAGGATCATGCCGATGATGACATAGAAGATCCAAGGGATGCTCGTGCGAACGATGGTCCGGAGGCGATCCCTGGGGGCAACGGTTGTCTTTTCCATAGACGGCGGCTAGTATATACCAGAAATTTGAAGGATGAAATATCGATAGAATTCCTGGCCGAGCCCAAGTCCCTCGAAGTAGTTCAGCTTATTGATAAAAAGACGATATCAAAGACCTATGGAGAAGCTTTCGATCCTTATTCCCGCCTACAACGAAGCGCCGACACTGCGTCAACTTGTCGAAAAGATCCTCGCGGTCCGTTTTCCTGTGCCTTATGAGATCCTCATCGTCGATGATCATAGCCAGGACCGGACTCAGGAGATCGCGCAGCTTTTGGGAAGCGAACACGAATCCGGAAAGATCCGCGTTTTCCGTAACGAGGAGAACCGCGGTAAAGGGTACAGTATTCTCCGGGGATTGGAACAGGCCCACGGAGATGTGGCGGTAGTGCAGGATGCCGATTTTGAATATGACCCCGCAGAACTGCCCCGGCTGCTAGAACCTTTGGTGAAAGGGGAAACGGACGTGGTCTATGGGAGCCGTTTTTTGGGTGTGCGTATCCCCCCGGGGATGGCATTCCCGAACTATATCGCGAACTGCTTTCTGACCGGAGTGACCAACCTGCTTTTTGGGACCCGCCTGACGGATATGGAGACCTGCTACAAGATCATTCCGACCGGTCTCATGCGGTCGCTCGGACTGAGCGCGCGCCGTTTTGATTTTGAACCGGAGGTTACCGCCAAGCTTGCAAAGCGCAAGGTCCGGATCCTCGAACTTCCCATCACCTATCACGGGCGCACGGCTGAGGAAGGGAAGAAGATCAAAGCCCGCGATTTTTTTATGGCCTTGGGGAGCCTCGCCCGGAACCGGTTCCGTCCATGAAAAAGCCTCTCGCCGTGCTGATCGCCTTGAGTCTGGCGGTCGGGACTTTCCTTCCGGCGGGGGATGCCGCGGCTCCGCTTCGTAAAATCAGGGTTGAGATTGCGGTGTCGCCCGGTTTTAGGGCCCAGCCAAACTGGCGTTCTGAATTTGAACAGCGCCTTGCCTATGTGTCCCGTCTTTTTGAAAATGAGTTCAAGCTCCAGCTCGTCGTGACGAAGTGGCGGGAATGGTCCGTCAAACGGGAGAACGATGCGCCGCGGATACTTCTCGAGGAGTTGCAGTCCCGGTACCCGCTCAAAGACGCGGATATCGTGATCGGTCTGACCAGTGTGAAAGGGGGATCTCCTTTTGCGGTCCGCGATCCCGATACGATCGGTCAGGCCAAGATCCTTTCCGGCTACCTGGTCCTGCGCTATCCGATGAATCGTCTCTACCGGGTTCAGGAACAGACGGTGCTCGCGCATGAAATCGGGCATTTATTCGGAGCCGTCCATGCGACAGATCCTTCCAGTATCATGTTTCCCGTGATCGACAAGCAAATCCCAAGCCGGTTCGATGCCGAGAATCACGATATCATCATGGGTACCCGTTCGATCGATTTTCACCGCGGGGTCGAAGCCATGCCCAAGGTCGCGATCCAGCGGCTTTTGGGGTCCTACTTGAAGATGGCGGTCCAGGACCAACCCTTTGACTTTTTCTATATGGTCGGGGTGCTTTATATGGTCCTGGGACAGTACGACGATACGCTGAAGTCCTGGAAAAAGGCGGCCTCGATCCTTCCGGATCACGCGCGTATCCATTACGATCTCGGGATGGTCTACTATCAGCTCGGGGATTATGAGAATGCCATTAAGGAACTGGGCCGCGCGGTCCAGGGGCTCCGTTTCCCGAGCCAGAGGCCCGACAGGGTCAACGCGCTTCAGGCTCTTGGGAGTGTTTATATGTCCCGGAACGACCTTCTCTCGGCGTATAACGCCTTCTCGCGCGCGCTTGCCGATGATCCGAAGAACAAGGATATCAAACGAGAGCTCGCGATCGTTCAGCTTCGGCGGGGCCAGGTGGATGATGCCATTCGCGCGTTCGAGAACCTTCTTTATCAGGATCAGGATAATCCCAAGCTATTGATCAATCTCGGGATCGCTTATTTTGAGAAAGAGCGTTTCGGCGAGAGTGAGCGCTATTTGAACCGGACCCTTCAGGCGGCGCCGAAAGGGAGCCCTGAGAACGTTCAGGCCCACACGTATCTGGCGAAGATCTATTACAAGTCCAAGCGGTCGGATCAGGCGATCGAGCATTTCCGCGCGGCCTGCGCGGCAAAACCCGGCGTGGACTGTCTGAAGGGGATGGCCCAGATGTATTTTGAATCCGGCCAATGGGATTTTTGCATCGCGGAGCTTGCCAAGGTCCTGCAGGTTGAAAAAGCGGACCCGGATGTGTACGGCACGATGGCCGTCGCGATGATGAGGAAAGGGGATTCTGCCAACGCGCTTCCTATCCTTCGCGAAGGACTGCGGTACGCTACGGACCCCAAAACGATCGCCCGTTTCTATCAGAACACAGGACATATCCTGCTTCAGGGAAAACGCTACGATCTTGCCGAGAAAGAATTCCAGATGGGGATCGCGAAGGACTGGGCGAACGTGGATTGCCACATGGGACTGGCGATGGCGTATATCGGAAAGCATAATCCCTCGGCGGCGAAACGGACGCTTCAGGAAGTGCTTCGGCTCGATCCCAAGAACAAGAAGGCGGCGGAATTGATCGGACAGCTCGATAAATTGATGAAGCAGTCGGTCCAGATGCAACTCCAGATCCAGGGGGAAGCATGAGAGACCTTCCTTTGAAGGAGATCATGGTGACCAAAGTGGTCAGCGCGAATGTGGACGACTCTCTCAGTTCGGTCGAAGAAAAGCTCCGCAAGCACGGGATCCGGCATCTTCCCGTGGTGGATGGCGCGAAACGGGTGGTGGGGATGTTCACCCAGCGGGATCTGCTACGCTGTTCGCCTCCGAAGAAAACGGAAGGGGGTTATTTTTTCGACAAGGAACAGCTGGATCGTTTTATCCTCAAGCATGTCATGGCCAAAGACCCCGTGGTCTTGACCCCGGACGATACGCTAAGCCATGTGGTGGATATTATGGCCAGGGATAAATTCGGTTGCGTGCCGATCGTTTCCCCTGACCGGATCCTTGTCGGGATCGTGACCCAGATCGATGTCCTGAAGTGCCTGGCCCGGTTCCTTCACAGCGACCGGGGCGGGAAGGTTTCTCTCTAAAAACGGCCGTTCAGGGATCTTCGGCTTCGTAGGCCTCAGGGGAGGGCGGGGCGAGTTTTAGGTCGGGGAAGCGGCGGTGGATGCTTTGGTGGAATAAAAGGTCTAGCGAGCCGTTGTTCTCAGGGGCGAAGCCCACGACTTCCTGCCACACCGTTCTGTTCTCCATACAAAAATAAACGAAAACATTTCTCCAGCGTTTCCGGATCTCCCCATAAACATGGCGATAAAGCGCCACCCGGTCAGGGCGGAAATAGCGCATTTTCCCATCAAGCCCTTTCGTGAATTCTGCGGTCGTGATCCAGGTTTTCGGGAAGCGTTCCTCGGTGATCTTTTTAAGTGCTGGGGGGAAGCGTAGGCTCCCCAAGCTGATCCACATGACTTCGTCTTCGGGGATCTTCCGGGTCAGTGTTTCGATCAGCTGGCTGTATTTCGCCCGCCATCCCGGGAGTAAAAGAAGCGGGTCAAAATGGAACCCAAGCCGATAGCCTTTCCGGATGGCCGCTTTGGCAGCGGTGAGGCGCGCGTCCAGCGGGGCGCTTTTGAATTCCTGGGTTTTGATAAACTCTACGGGGTTGAGCGACCAGGAGATCAGGATGTTCCGTTTGGAGATGTTCGGGAGATGACGGATCAGGGCGGTTTTGGTTTTGATCTCGAGGAGCATCTTTCGTTTGAGTGCGTGGCGGATCAGGCCCTCGTTGAAATGGGTGAGGGGATCCAGCGCCAGGCTGTCGGTGAGTTCTCCCGTTCCCATTCGGAAAAGACGGTCCGGTTGCGCCTTGAGCCGGCGATCGATCTCGCGATAAAGGTTCCCTGTGTTCGCGTACACCGTCAGTAGCGGGACGTTCAGGAAATTCTGGAGGATGCAATAAGTACAGTCGAGGGGGCAATGCGTCTGGATGTTCAGGGTCCAGTAGCGACAGCAGAGATAGTCCTTTCCGGTTGCGGGGCAGGGTTTGAAAAAATCTCCCTTGAATCGCGTGATCCAAAGGCTTCTTTTCCCCTCGCTGATCGGGAGCGTGCCGACCTTTTCAAGGAAGGCTTCGCGGTCCTTGATGATCGTGACCGGAACATTAGGGAGTTTGTTCAGGACGCGTCGGGTGATGGGGGCGGTCCGGACTTCCGGATCGAGGAAGATCTCTTTCAGGTTGAGGATTTTCTTGGGGGCCATGGCGTCATGGTACCCGCTCCCTTTCGGCTTGAGAAGAAAAAAATATCAAAG
>CAZDVO010000014.1:0-6986 GCA_964508905.1 uncultured bacterium | reverse complement strand
GGAGCGACCTATTCGCTCATGGCGACGCCCGCGATCCAGAATATTACCGGCATTAACCATTATTGCATTGATCATACCGGCGCCCCTCGGGTTGGCGGTACCGGGACCGAGACGGGGTGTTCGGGCGGGACGCCCGTTGTAGCCTAAAGTCCGCGGCTTATGCGACTCCGGTTTTCGCTGGCGTGGATGAAAGCCTCTCAAAATCCTTCCAAAGCCTTTAAATCCACTTCGGCTTTTTCCTTGTTCCAGGATTACGCGCAACGATTAGGGCATTTCGTTCCTTGTGAGATGGGTGCCTATCCTTCGAAAGCCCCGTCCTGTATCTGGGTCTGTGAGCGGGAAAAGGGGAGCCGCGTGTTAAGTTCGGAGGCTCTGTCGAACGAACTTCAAAAATGCATGAGCTCCGGTGTCCAGGAGCTTCAGATCGTGATCGGTGGTCCCGACGGATTCATGAAGGAAGCGTTGGCTGAAATGAATCCCCGCCTGCGCTGGAGTTTTGGTCCCATGACTTTGCCTCACGAACTTGCCGCCGTGGTCGCCGCGGAACAACTCTACCGCGCCATGACCATCCTGCATCACCAGCCCTATCACTCCGGTCACTAATCGTTTTTCCAATCGGTTTCATCGATAAACCTGCTATATTTTGATAGAAATGCTATGTTTTGCTATAGGCCATTCTCCCGCAACGCATTGATAAAGATTTTCCACCGTGTTAGCTTTAATAGTGGAGCTTAATGTCTCTGGAAAAGGAGCAGTGAAGAGGGAAAATGGAGAAAAATATAGCGTTGAAACTCATGGTTTGTTTTTTATATCTCTCTCTCAGTCTGCCTGTTCTTTCTGTTTATGCGGGGGACAACACTTCTTTTGTAGGAGAAGCTGTCGCGAATCAAAATGCCCCGAGTCTCTTGGCGGGAGGCTCTGCTCAGCCGGAGAAGCCCCTGGTTTCTCCACCGCCTCCGAAGAGTGTGCCGGATTCGACACTATTTCTTCAAGAGGTTTCGGGGCTAAACCCCGTTGCCGAGCTTCCTGAAATTCCGTCAAAAGGAATTGATATCCCTCCCAGGGGAGAGCTTAGCGAGCAGGCGGTAGGCGTTTTGGTCGATGAGGTTGCATCGAGAATGGTGGTGACAAATTTTTTTGAATCTTTATACAGCGGTTCGGATGAGAAAACGATATCCATCTTGGACACCGGCGAAAAGAAACTGGAAGTTTTGGATCAATTGATCGATGCGATCGACAAAGCTTCGCAGGATCAGACGCATAATGCTCTTGCCAAAAACTATCTCGATGATTGGTCGAAAGAAACGAAAGCCGTTCGTGCTGCTCTGAGCCAATTATCGAGGGGAGCGCCGCTTTCAGAACCACTTGCGGCCAAGCTAACGAAACTTTATGAGCCGATCGCAAAGCGTGTTTCGGAAATAACCCAGGCGCTTCAAAGAGCGAATGCCCCTTCCGGGGATCAAGGGGGCGAAAGGGCTTCTTCTGTGGATCTCCTGAAAGGCTTCAGTGAAAAGGCTAAAGAGTTTATCCTGAATTCTGTCAGCCAGGCTCAGATCAATCTCGCCGACGGGATGCTTTCCGACCCTCTTGGGACGACGGCGTTTGCGGCCGAAGCGGCTCCGGTTTTGATCTCCGGCGATGTTCTTGGGGCGCGAAAAATGACGGTTGCCGAAATGTACATGAAGGGGCAATCCCAGAAATTCCAGGTGATCGATTCGATCTATATCGGAAAAGACTTTATCCGTGCCCAGAAGATGCTCCATCCTCCCGCGAATCTCCACCCCTATCTTAAATGGCTCCTTTATACCCGCAATCTGACGCCCCGGATGATGGAAAATTATCTTACGACCCGCAGGGCCATTCTCGATATTTACGGCCGGGCTAAAGCGGGACAGGGGGATATCCGATACAGAGGTAAGGTTTACGGCGCATTCCTTCCCTTTGCGGAAACCGCCGTGGGCAACTACGAACTTGTGAAGCCGGCCCCAGCCGAATAATATCCGGAGGGTCGCAAAGGAGTCCTCTTGCGGCGTTCTGCATTTCTTTCAGGCCTTTTTCTGGGGGGTCTTCTTCTGGTCGCCTCCACCGCCTCTTTTGCCTCGACCCGCGAAGAGGTCCTTGTTCGCTACGAAAAACTTATGTCCCTCCTGGAACAACCAGATTTCCGGATCGACCCGTCCCGGGGCATGCCGGAGCGTATGGAAACCATCCACGAAGCGTTATCACGGAACGATTTTTCGGGGGCCGGTCTTCAGATCGATTCTTTGCTCGCGGAGATCGAAAAAGACCCGCGTTTTCAGAAAAACAGTTTCGATCGGGAGGCCCGCCTTTATTGGTTTGAATTTCTGACCGACATCTTTCAAAAGCTGGCCGTTCTCGGACTCTTCGCCTTTTTCCTGATACAGAATTCTCGCTGGCGGATGGCCCTCAAAGGGAACAAATGTTCCCAAGGGACCCGGTTTGTTTTGGGCGGCCTCGTGATAGGCATGAGCTTGGTCTTTCGGATCCTGGATCTCTCTCGCTATGGCGATTCCGTATGGGCGATCTTTGACATGCAGGTGGTGCTCGCCGCTGTGGCCGGATTCCTGACGGGGCCTTTAGGAGGTCTTTTGACCGGGGGCCTTATAGCCCTCCTGCGTCTTTTGTCCAAACCCGGTGTTTTGGATGGTCCGGCGGTCATTCTTGCCGCGGCCGTGATCGGGAGCTTCTTTTCACGGGGAGCGGATCCCTACAGGAAGTCCGGTAAGCGCGGGTTCGTCTGCGGGGCGCTCGTAGGGCTGGCCCATGGCGGTACGGTTTACCTGCCTCTGGCGGGGATGCTCTCCTTGGGAAATATTGTCTTTAGTATCGCCCTGGTGACCTTGTTGGAAGCCCTGGGAGTCGCGGTCTTTTTCGGCGTGATCTCCGCCGTGCTTCAAAACGAGCTGAAGAAGGATATGGAAAATGAGTTGCTCAAGACCCAGCTCCTGTTCCTCCAGGCCCAGTTGAACCCGCATTTTATTTTCAACGCCCTCAACACGATCGCTGCGGTGTGCGCGAAGGCGGGAGCGTCAGTGGCCGAATCCCTGACCGTGAAACTGTCGGACTTCCTTCGGCACATCCTGAGTATCAAGGAGGACCGGGTGGCGCTCCGGGAAGAATTGAATTTTATCGACGCTTACTTGAGCCTCGAAAAAGCAAGGTTTGGCGATAGCTTGAAGATCGAGAAGGACCTGGCGCTGGATGAGGCCGCTTGGGGGGTGAAGATCCCGCTTTTGATCCTGCAGCCGCTCGTTGAGAACGCGATCAAGCATGGGCTTCGGCCCAAGCAGGGCGGGGGTACGATCCGGATCTCCGGAGGTGTCCGGGGGAGCGAGGTCGAGATCTCGATCGCGGATGATGGCGTTGGGAAAGCCCCCGAGTTCTTCGGCGACCTTTTAGCCGGTCGGACGCATAAGGTCGATGGGACCGGGGTCGGGTTGCGGAATATTGAAGCTCGGCTTCAGAAGATCTATGGCAAAAAGAACGGACTTTCATTTAGCGCAGTGCCCGCAGGGGGCATTTGTGTCAAAGTGAAGTTTCCGTTTCAGCCGGGGGGAAAGAACTGATGATCAAGGTTATGGTCGTGGATGATGAAGCTTTTGCCCGTGAGCGCATGGTGAAGTTGATCGCTTCGGATCCTGAGCTGGAGGTGGTGGCTCAGGCGGCAGATGGCATCGAAGCGTTGCGGTTATTGGAAAAACATTCCGCGGATGTCCTGTTCCTCGATATCGATATGCCCGGCAAGAACGGGATCGAAGTGGCGCTTGAGCTTGCGGATGATCCGGTTGCGCCTCGTGTGGTCTTTGTCACGGCTCATAATGAGTTTGCCGTCAAGGCCTTCGAGGCCCACGCGATCGATTATGTTTTGAAACCGTTTGACCCGGAGCGCATCAAAAAGTCTTTCGAACGGGTCAAAGAGGCTGTGAAGCTTAAGAAACCGATGGGAGAGAGGATCGCCGCGCTGGGGGAGGATTATGCCTCGAAGGTGCGGAAGATCGTGGGGCGCCGGGCCAACTCGAAAGAACGGGTGCTGATCGATCCCGCCGAAGTGCTCTATTTTTACGCGAATTTGGCCCGGGTCTCCGCTTATCTGGGAGACAAGGAATGGCTGGTGACTCTGACGCTTGAGGAATTGGAGCGGTCGCTGGATCCCGCCCAGTTTGCCCGGTCGCATCGGGCCTATATTGTCAATTTGAGCAAAGTTGAAAAGGTCGTTCCCATGTTTAATGAGAATTACGAACTGATCCTGAAAGATCCCGCCAAAACGCATATCCCGCTTGCTCGCCGCAACGCCAAGGAATTTAAGAAAAAACTCGGTAATTGGTAAGGCCTACCCCCCTAGCGAACAGCTTCTGCCCCATCGCCCAAGAAATGGCTTTTTACGTTATAAACTATAACGATGACTCGATAGCCCTGTTTTAGCCCCGCCGTTCATCGCCCGTTTTCCGCCGTTCATCGGGTGTTTCCCGCCGCTCGTCGCTATTCCTTCGCCCATTCTTCTTTCCTCAGGCATGCTTCTCATAGGAGGAAAAGAAAATGAAAAACGAAACGATGGCAAACGGAAAACCGGAAGTGAAAGTGGGGCTTAGCGCCGCGACGTTGCCCTGGTGGGCCAAAGCGCTCATTGCTCAACACGTTGCGGCTTCTTTTCCCTGCGAGAAGCCTCACCAGATCCATCATTGCGCTCATTGTGATTGTGTTCTTATCTCTACGAATATTACTTCTCAGTATGCTTCAGGCCTTTGTTTTGAATGCAGTCCCAAAAAACGAACATCCCAAGGAGGGAACTAACATGAAAACGTTCAAAGTGGCAGAGTCCAGGAAACTGGTGGCATGGAGTTTGGTCGTGATGTTTTCGCTTTTACAGATCGTCCCGACGGGGTGGGCGGCCGCACGGCCTGCGGAGGAATTGCAGGCCCGGGGTGTTCCCGCCTCCGTCGATGCTTTGGCAAAGCCTGTCAAAGCGGTCGAACCGGTCGCTTCGATGCAACGGGTACCGACCTTTGTGGACAGCACGGCGTTTCAACTTAATGAGAATCCTTTATCGCCGGCTACGCCTGAGCCGAAATCCGAACCGGAACTGATCCCTTATACCCCGCCGGTCGAGGTGCAGGTTCAACCTCAGATCCCGACCACGCCGCCTATTGTGATCGATGTTGATAAGGCGGTCCCGGCGCCGACGAAAGTTGTGACGGATCCGGCTACGGGGAAGGAGCTTTCGGTTTCTGTGAATGACCGTGGGATCGCCACCGTGAAATGGGGCGATCAGGAATATAAAGGCTTTTTTGATGCAGCCACCAATTCGGTGCATCTTATTACGAATGACGATTCCATTTGGACGCTGCAATTCGCGGCCAAGGAAGACGGCTCGCTTTATCTTCAGAGCTTTCACTCGAGCTTTTGGTCTGCCCAATCTTCTTCCGAAGAAACCTACACCTTTGATGCCCAGGCGCAATTGCTTCGGAAAGACTGGGCCAAGAGTCATTCCATCTACGAAGATGTGATGTGTATGTGCGTTGAGGGGATGTCTTGTGATTGCCCGCAAGGGGGGAGGAGCACCTTTTCTTCCGGCGGGACGATCGATTATGCCACGATCAACGGCAAGACGCTCGTGAGCCATGAGAAGTCATGGGATGAGAGTACTGGGCTGATTGTACGCTGGGGCGGGCGAACTGATTCTGAATCCTGGTACAGCTACGATGTCCAGGGGAATCTGGCGGCGAAGAGCTGGGAAACCAAGAATGATTTTGGCAGCTCTTTTGGCCAGGAAACTTATGTCCAGATCAACGGGAAGACGCTCCTGAGCTCGTCGAAAGTGTGGCAGTACAACGCTCCGATGCGAAAATCCATCGATGGCCCGCTTTATGCGACCACTCGGTTGATCGAATCATTCGAGGTGAGTGAAACCCAGTACATCAAGTTTCCGATCTCTATCGATCGGCTCTATTTTTACGTTAGCTCTCACACTGAAACATTCTATGCTTACGACGCGGAAGGGAACCTGGTCTCGGAGCTAAGCGCGACGGAAGGATATGACTATAACAACGTCCGTCACACGAGCGGCACGCTCTGGACCTGTGACGCGGCTAAGAACGCCTGGACAGTTATCACCGCGGAAGGGATCGATCCCTTCAAGGTTTGGTTCCGTCAGGACGCCTCCGAGATCAAAACATTAGCTCAGAAGATGACGGTTTATGTTGGCGGGAACGGTGAGCGTTATGGCTACACCCACCGCGTGGAATACACGCGGAACGCCGATGGGGCGATGACGGCGAAGGTGGTCTATGACAACGCCGGTAATGTGTCGATCGTCCAGGGCGAGCCGGATATCCTGAGCGGTGAAACGAACGATATTACGTTCCAGAACGGCCAGCAGGTTGGCGGCTATTACGTCAGCTACCAGGAGTACTGGCGCGATGGCGTGAGCGAAGGCTACCGGCTCGTGTTTTATGACTCGAACTGGAACGCCACTGCCGTTGATTTCCCCGCGCAGAACACCGTGGTTCTGAACGGGATCGAGAACAAGATCACAATCGACCCGGACGGGATCCTCGCGCTTCAAGAGGTTCCGCCGGTCATTCCTCCTGCGGTGCAGGCGTATGTGGATGCGCTTCAGGCGGCGGTTGGCTCTCGCTACACGGTCAATGCTTTTCGACAGGAGAACGGGATGTATCTTATCTCTGTTCGGCTTGGCGCCAGTTGCCAGCCGGTGTGCAAGGTCGTCATTCTCCCGAAACCCGGGGAGATGACAGGCATGAGCTTTTCAATCTCGGCGGACGGGACACTGGATATCGAGACGTTGGCTGTCGCTTTCAACATGGGCGAGATCAGCAAGGAGGATGCGCTAAACGGCGTGGTGGCGCCTGTGGTGGACGCGCAGCTGCTTTATGAAGCGCTCCAGCAGCTGATGTATCGCGTTAATCCCATCCTTGTGAAACCGCTGCCTGTGATCACGGTGGAGCCGA
>CAZDVO010000013.1:0-46543 GCA_964508905.1 uncultured bacterium | reverse complement strand
GTAAGCAGATTTCATAGTTCCCTCTCTTTCGGCTTGTTTCTTGACGGTTACGCATAAAAAGCATCGGCTTCGGCGCTTTAAAACTTTAAATTTGTTTGAAATTTTGGGCAGACCTAAAGGGTCAGAGGAGGGGATCTTGAGGAAGGTGACCGTGGGATTATGGCTGGTTCTCTTCGTGGCGGTGATGGGCGCCCCCGGCGCTTTTGCGGAAGAAGGCTATTTCAAACAGATGGGGAAGACTTTTACCCGTGGGGTCAAGAATATCGTGAGCTTCCCTTGGGAGATCCCCGCCACGATCCAGAAACACGATGCGACGGATAACGGAAATCCCCGCTTTTTTCGAGATACGGCCGGCTTTTTCGACGGGATCTTCCGTGCCGTGACGCGGCTGGGGTGCGGGATCTGGGACGTTCCTTTTTCCATGATCCCGGGCGACCAGGACAGCCTGCCGTTGGTTCCTGAAACTTTCTTCTGATCCGTTAACGCTTT
Source organism: uncultured bacterium (assembly GCA_964508905.1). Lineage (GTDB taxonomy): Bacteria > Omnitrophota > Omnitrophia > Omnitrophales > Aquincolibacteriaceae > Aquincolibacterium. The sequence goes on along the minus strand of CAZDVO010000013.1, from coordinate 46,054 downwards.
TCTTGTAAAACCACGCCATCTTCAGTAGAATACCGCCTCTCGCGTTTCATGAGAGGCGTTTTTTTTCTTGTTGTTGAGATCTTTCGGGCCGGTAGTTCAGTTGGTAGAACGCCACAATGGCATTGTGGAGGTCAAGGGTTCGACTCCCTTCCGGTCCAATTCTCTTTTAAAGTTATAAGGTTAATTGGGCCAGCCCTGCCAACCATTTTAGAAATAAAATGAAAGGCAAGGGCCGGTCCACCAATTCCCAATGAATTGGCGCCACGCCGTCAGGACTCAGCGAAGTCCTGACGGCGACGGCAATTTTTTAAGTTCATGGCGCACAGATGCACAGGAAGACGTGCGTTGTGCGCTTGTTTGTTTCTAGCATTCATATGCGAGAGTGACGGAACTGGCAGACGTACCGGACTCAAAATCCGGCGGTGCTCAAACACCATGAGGGTTCGACTCCCTCCTCTCGCACCAAATTCCAATAATTTGGTACGTCCTGGCTCTCGGATGATTTTTGATAGAAAGCCAGGACAGCACTGATTGTCTATTAAGCTAAACAGTAGAAAATCAGGCGACGCCATGGCGGCTTATGAGATGCCGCCTATGGCTACGAGTCGGGAGTCGAAGGGAGCACTTGTTTGCAAACATGACTGTTGTCATGTTTGCAGTGCGGGTGGCCGACTCGAAGCGAATAAAATGAGCGGAGAGCGCCGACTCCCTCCTCTCGCACCAGTTCTCTCATTGATTTCAACTGCTCCATGGAATGGGGAAGGTTGTTCTGATGGCCAGCGGTTTCAAAGCATATCCTTTCGACACATTTGAGAAAAAATGGCAAGCCTACTGGCTTGACCATAAAACTTTCCGCAGTCCCGATTCCGGAGATGGTTCTCCGGTAAAACCCAAGTATTACATTCTCGATATGTTCCCTTATCCTTCAGGGGCCGGGCTTCACGTCGGGCATCCCGAAGGTTACACTGCAACCGATATCCTTGCCCGTTTCAAGCGCATGAGCGGTTTCAATGTGCTTCATCCCATGGGCTGGGACGCGTTCGGGCTTCCGGCTGAACAGTACGCCATTGACACCGGGACGCATCCTGCCGTCACGACCCAAAAGAATATCGACACGTTCCGCAAGCAGATCCAGATGCTCGGGTTCAGTTACGACTGGGATCGCGAGGTCAACACGACCGACCCTCATTACTTCAAATGGACGCAGTGGATCTTTCTTCAACTCTATAAAAAAGGGCTGGCCTACGAGTCAGAGATCCCGGTGTGGTGGTGCGACGGCTGTAAGGCCGTACTCGCCAACGAAGAGGTGAACGCGGACGGGACTTGCGACCGGAAGGGCCACAAGGAAGTGTTCCGCCGTCCGCTCCGCCAGTGGGTTCTCAAGATCACGGCCTACGCCGAACGTTTACTGGAAGATCTGAAGATGGTCGATTGGTCCGAAGCGATCAAGGAAATGCAACGCAATTGGATCGGAAAAAGTGAGGGCGCCGAGGTCGACTTTTTGATCGCGGACGGAGCCGCGCGCGGGGAGAAACTCCGCGTTTTTACGACGCGGCCCGACACGCTTTTTGGCGCAACGTACATGGTCGTGGCGCCGGAGCATCCGTTTGTCGAAAAACTGACCGCGGAAGGGCAACGCGACGCGGTGGCGCAGTACCGTGCGGCGGCCGCGAAAAAAAGCGAACTGGAACGGACCCAGCTTGAGAAGGATAAAACGGGCGTCTTTACCGGCGCGTATGCCGTGAATCCCGTGAACGGCGTGAAGATCCCGATCTGGATCGCGGACTATGTAATGATGGGCTACGGGACCGGGGCGATCATGGCGGTGCCGGCGCACGACACTCGCGATTTTGAATTCGCGGCGAAGTTCCATCTTCCCGTGATCCAGGTGGTTCAGCCGGAGGACCCGACGGTCGACTGGCATGGGTTTGTCGATGACGGGATCTCCGTAAATTCGACCGGAACTGAGATCTCGATCACGGGGCTTCCGACGCCCGCGGCGAAAAAGAAGATCACCCAGTGGCTCGCACAAAAGGGTCTGGGGAAGGCGAGTGTCCAGTACAAGCTTCGCGATTGGCTTTTTTCGCGGCAGCGCTACTGGGGCGAACCGATCCCGATCATACATTGTCCCGCATGCGGGACAATTCCGGTCCCGGAGGCGGAACTGCCTCTACGGCTTCCTGAAATGACGGACTACACGCCCTCGGGTTCTGCCGAGCCGCCGCTTGCGAAGGCGACGGAGTGGGTGAATTGCAAATGCCCGAAGTGCGGGGGCGCGGCGAAGCGGGAGACGAACACGATGCCTCAGTGGGCGGGTTCGTGCTGGTATTACCTGCGTTATATCGACCCCCGGAACCCCGCCAGCTTCGTCGCCAAGGAAAAAGAAAAGTATTGGATGTCCGTGGACCTTTATGTCGGGGGCGCGGAGCACGCGGTGTTGCATCTCCTCTATTCGAGGTTCTGGCATAAGGTGCTTTTTGATCTCGGATTTGTCTCGACGCCGGAGCCCTTCCTGAAGCTGGTCAATCAGGGGATGATCCTGGGCGAGGACAATCAAAAGATGTCCAAGTCGCGCGGGAATGTCGTGAACCCGGACGATGTGGTCAGTCAGTACGGCGCCGACGCGTTCCGTCTTTATGAAATGTTCATGGGCCCGCTTGAAATGACCAAGCCCTGGTCCACGGCGGGGGTGGAAGGGGTTTACCGTTTTCTCGGGAAAGTGTGGCGCCTTTTCACGGACAAGGAAGGCGCGCTTCACCCGGCGATCATCGGCCGCGCTCCGAATGCCGGCGAGCTCAAGGCGCTTCACCAGGCCATCAAAAAGGTGACCGAGGACCTCGAGGGGCTCCGTTTTAACACTGCGATCTCCGCACTCATGATCTTTATCAATGAGGTTTCATCCCACCCGGACCATTCCCGTGAAATGCTGGAACAATTTTTGTTGTTGCTCGCGCCGCTCGCGCCGCACATCGCGGAAGAGCTGTGGCAGCGGCTGGGACATGACAAGACGCTTGCCTACGAGAAATGGCCCGCGTATGATGAGCGGCATCTTGTGGAAGCCGAAGCTGAGATCGCCATTCTGGTCGGCGGTAAAGTCCGGGCTAAAATGGTCGTTTCTCGTAATCAGACGGACGAGGCTGTGAAACAACTGGTGCTTGAACATCCGCGCGTCAAGGAACTCCTTGTGGGGAAGGTCCTGAAGAAAGTGATCATCGTTCCCGGGCGCACGGTCAACCTTGTGGTGGCGGATGCCTAAGGTCGAGATCCGGAATCAAAAGATCCTAGTCGGAAACAAAGAAGTCCCTTTTATTTCAGGCGAAGTCCATTACTGGCGCCTGAACCCTCATTCCTGGAAAGAAGCCCTGACGCGCGTCAAAGAGATGGGGATCGAGATCATCTCCACGTACGTTCCTTGGGATTTTCACGAATATAAGCGCGGCTGCTTTGATTTTACCGGGAAGACGGACAAAGCGCGGGACCTCAAAGCCTTTCTCGAGCTGACCCGTAAGGAAGGGTTTTGGCTGATCATTCGCCCGGGGCCTTACATCTACAGCGAATGGCCGCACGACGGCGTTCCCGATTACGCTTATAAATATCACCGGCTTCACCCGCAATTCCTTGCCTATGCCCAGGAGTATCTTCGGCAGGTCTCCAAGGTTTTCATGCCGTATCTCGCCTCGCGCAAGAACGGACATATCCTGATGGTCCAGGCCGATAACGAGATCGATCCTTGGCCGGATGTCTTCGGGCACCAATACGGCCTTTCCGAGAAACCCGGAATGTTCCAGGATTTTATCAAGGATCTGTACCGGGGGAACCTTGCGGCGCTGAATGAATCGTGGGGGACGGCGTACGCGTCTTTCCGCGAGGCCTCTCCTTTTATCGCAACGATGCTCGCCAACGAGAAAGGGCTCCCGCTCAAGGGCGATAAAGAATTGAAGCGGCATCTCGATTATTTTAAGTTCAAGTACGCGTATGCCCAGAAGGTCGCCCAAGGCAGTATCGGGATGTACCGTGACTTGGGTGTCGATGTTCCGATCTATCTGAATACGTACCCCTTCTTTTACGCCCACGATTGGGCCGCGTTCCAGGATGTTTCCGACGCCGTGGGGCTGGACCTTTATCCCTCCAATGAGCTCAAGGAGGACGAATTCGAGCACCGCAAACTTTGCGACAAGATCCGTTACCTCGCGAGCGTTTCCAGGTTGCCTTTTATCGCCGAGTTCCAGGCGGGGATCTGGCACGGCCGGCATTATGAAACGAGCGTGCTCACTCCCAATCATTATCGGATGATCTGCTTTTCGGCCTTTCTGGCCGGCGTCAAGGGGTGGAACTGGTATATGCTCGTGAACCGCGACAACTGGTACATGTCGCCGATCAATGAATGGGGCCGGGTCCGTGGCGAACTTTATGATGTGTTCAAGCAGATCGTGACCGCTTTCAAGGCGCTGCGCCCGACTTCGCTGGAGAAACTTACCGAGGTCGGCGTGACGTTCAATCCGTTGCAGTACGCGGCGCGGACCTTAACGCACAATAGCCCGATCCTGACGGCGCTCTACCAGGGAGATGTCGATTACGATATGTGCGATCCCCGGCGGAAGGTTCCGTCGAAACAGGTCCTGTTCTATTCCGGGAATCAGTGGCTTGAGAGAGCCGCCCACCAGAATCTGCGCCGTTATGTGGAAGAGGGTGGCACGCTGGTTGCTTTCCGTTCCTTCCCGCGTAAGGATGATGACTTTAAACCCTATCAGGTCATTGGATTCGAGGAGCCGGAGCGAACTCTTTTTGAGTTCAAGCGGCAGTTCTCGCTCTCCTTCGGTAAGGGGGAAACGCCGATTGGGGTGAATAGTTCCGTCTATGTTTTTAAGGCCGAGGGCTGCGAGAAGATCCGGGTCGATCTCGGGACCTACGGGAAGCAAACGGTCGGGTACATCAAAAAAGTGGGCAAAGGGCGCATTGTTCATCTGGGGATGGAGCCCGTGCCGGAGCTGGTGTTGGGCGTGCTGAACCATCTGAAGACGCCGCTCATGAGTTATTCGCTGACGCGGGATGTGAAGACCGCTCTCTTCCGCCGGGGGAAAAAGTTCTTTCTGATCCTGGTCAATAACGGGAATGAAGACAAAAGCGCGACGGTCTATCTGCCCGCGCTTGTGTCGGTTAAAGGCAAGATGACCGCGCGGGACCTCACGACCGGGGAAAAGACGGTCTACTCCCGGGACGGGCGTCAACCCTTGAACGTGCCGATCTCGCGTAAGGACGGCCGCGTTCTCGAGCTTTCTTTTTAGCGAAGCTGACCGCTTCCGGGCTTTAGCCGCATCGCTCTTTGGCCGTTCCTTAGACGGGAACGGCTTTTGTGATCCAGAGGATTCAAACCATGTACGAGACTTTTTTTGGGCTGCACGAGGCTCCGTTCAATGTGACGCCGGACCCGCGGTTCGTCTATCTGAGCCGACATCACCAGGCCGCGCTTTCCGCCATGCGCTATGGGGTGGATCGCCGCTCGGGTTTTATCCAGATCACGGGAGAGATCGGCGCGGGGAAGACCACGCTTTCGCGGATGTTCCTGCAGCAACTGGGGGAGAACGTTCACAGCTCGCTGGTGTTTAACCCCAAGCTTTCCGAATTGGAACTTCTCCAGGGGATTGTTGAGGATTTCGGGCTTCAGCCGAAGGCCAAGAAACGCAAAGAGTATTTTGACTGTCTCAATCGGTTCTTGCTGGAAGAGAGCGCGAAGGGATTTAACGCGGTGGTCATTATCGACGAGGCGCAGCTCCTGCCGCCCCGGGCGCTTGAGCAGATCCGGCTTTTGTCGAATCTGGAAACGACTACGCAGAAATTGTTGCAGATCATTTTGATGGGGCAGCCGGAACTTAAAGAAGTCCTGAAACGGCCGGACCTCAAGCAGCTGCGCCAGCGGATCACGGTCCGGTGTCATCTGCCCGAGCTGAGCCTTGAGGAGGTCGGACAGTACATCGCCCACCGGTTGAACGTCGCGGGCGCGAGCGAGAACTTTTTTAATCAGGAAGCCATTCACCGTATTTACGAACTTTCCTCGGGGATTCCGAGGGTCATCAATGTGCTGGCGGACCGGGCGTTGCTTGCCGCCTATGCCAAAAATACACGAGGGGTCGATCCGGTGCTAGTCGAATGCGCCGAAGCCGATCTCCAAGGAGTGAGCGTATGAGCCTGATCCAACAAGCCCTTGAGCGAACCCACCGAGCGCAGGAAACGCGGACCACGACGCCGGCCGCGCCGAAGCCTTACGAACGAGATATTCTCGGCGAGGGACTGGAACGCGAACTGATCCAGGTGCAACAGGCCTATGCGCGTCGCCGGAAGCGCTATGGGATGATCGCGCTCGCCGTGCTAGCGGTGTTTTTTATCGCGGGTCTTTTTTACGCCGGGACTCACGGGAAGAAGCCCTCGCGGGGAGTTGCCTCTGCCCGGACCGTTGTCGCGGCGCCTTCGCCTGTTAGGATCTATTCCGGCACCATCTACCGGTTGACCGGGATCACCGATCTCGGAGGGAATCGCATCGCGGTGATCAACGGGCGTCTTCTCGGTGTCGGGGATGTGCTTGACGGAAAGGCCTCCATCAAATCGATCGGCCAAGGCGCTGTGGTTCTGGATTTTCAGGGCCAGGAAGTTCGCCTGACGCTCTAGTTGCTCGTTTCGTTCTTTTGCTCGTAGTCCCTTCCCGCAGTTTCTTTCTTTGAACTCCTTCACGGTACGCGTCTGAAATTATAGTTCATATAAATCAATAAATATATGTATAATGCTCATCATGAGCATTCCTTTTCTTTGGCCCTCGATCGGGTTCGCGTCCGGGATCGCTCTGGAAAGATATAGTGCCTTACCCGTTCCCGGAGTGATCGTCACGGCGGCGGTGTCAGTGCCGCTTCTTTGTTTCTTGTGGCGCAGCCGGTTCCTGATGCCGGTACTTGCGGTCGCTTTGGGGTGTTCCGGATTTTTTTGGGCGCGAGCCAATAACGGAGGCGAACCCGATGCGGTCGAGCGTTTCGTGAGCCCGGAGCGGCTGACCCTTTACGGAGAGGTCCGGTCATTACCGGAAGTAAAAACGCGCGGAAGACGCTCGACGGTCTCATTTGTTCTTCGATCCCGATCGATGGCCCGCCTGGAAGGGGGTCGGTGGCGACGCTGGAGCGTGACCGGGCAGGTGCAGGTGTTTTTGATCCAGGCTTCCCGGGTTCCGGAGGTGGGAGACACGTTGAGGCTTTACGGGACGCTGAGCGCTCCCCGGAAAGTGCTGAATCCCGGCGAGTTTGATTATGGGGAATTTCTGGCGCAGAAAAAGATACGCGCCCTGTTTCAAGTGATCGGCCCCCGATCTGTGAAAGTGATCCATCCGGGTTCTCGTTGGTCATGGGCGCGCGGGATCGCGGCGTTGCGGAACGGGCTCGCCTCAAGAGCGGATCGACTCTTCCCGGATCCTCAGGCCGGCATCGTGAAGGCTCTCGTGCTCGGACTCCGGAACGATATCGGTCCCGAAGTGCGGAATCAATTCATGAAAACGGGGACGGTGCATCTTCTCGCGATCAGCGGGATGAATATTACGATGATCGCAGGGACGTTCTATGTCCTGCTCCTTTTTTCAGGGGTGGGATTCCGGGCCGCTTCGCTCCTGACCGCAGTGATCGTCGCCGTCTATATTGGACTTGCCGGCGCCGGGATCCCGATCCAGCGAGCCGGCTACACGGCGATCCTTGTGCTACTTGGGACCCTCGCGGGGCGTCCGACGCATCTCTTGAACTCGCTCTGCCTGTCCTTTTTGGTGATCCTGGCCTGGATGCCGCAGAGCCTCTGGAGTGTCGGGTTCCAGCTCTCGTTCTTATGTGTTCTGTCGCTGATCCTGTTCCTGCCTCTTTTTTCTCGGGTGAGCCTTTGGACGCTTTCGCTCGGATCGAGCGTTTCGGTCCTCGCGGGGACTTTTCCGGTGATCCTTTATTACTTCAATATCTTTTCTCCGATAAGCATTCTTGCGAATCTGGTCGCGATCCCGCTTTGTGACGGCGCTCTTTTTACCGCGCTTTTTGCGCTACTGCTCGGTTCGGTGCCTCTGGCGGGGCCGTTCCTTATCGTGATCTCTTCGGGGATCATCACGGGGGTGTTGGCGTGGGTGAAGGCGTTGTCTGCCTGGCGGTGGGGCTACTGGTTCCTGGAGCGGCCGGCGCTCTGGGAATTGGGCATTTACTATGCACTCCTGGGCGGGCTTCTTTTTACTTACCGGAAGATCGTTTGGATGAAACGTTTCTGGATGGCCATGTTCATGCTGGGGTGGGCGGGGATCTCGGGTCTGATGCTGGCCGGCCGTAGCGGCGGGGAGTTTCAAATGACCCTGCTCGCGGGCGGCGGTAATCAGGTCGCGCATGCCCGTTTTTCCAACGGGGCACATTGGATCTTTAACGCGGGGCGGAGTTTTCCTTCCGATCAAGGCGAATGGCTTATTGCGCCCTATCTCCGGACCGGCGGTATTCGATCGCTGGAAGGGATCTTCGTCTCTGATCTTTCGAAGAAAAATACGGGAGGACTGGCCGCGCTTCTGAGGGATTTTCCGGTTCGCTACTTTTTGCATCCCGCTATGCGGGAAGGGGCGACGGAGGGTTTCTCCGGAATGATCCGGAAGGCGGGGGGGATCATGCAAGGAGTGAGACCGGGGGATGGTGTCGCGATGGCGGATGAGGTGATCCGTGTTCAAGCTTGTACGGCGAAAGGGACGGCGCTGGAGATCCGTACGGGCCCTTGGAGGATCATTCTGGCTTCCAGTTGGGACGCCGATCTCTTTAAAGCGCTCTTTGAAAACGGGGGCGAAAAGGCGTTGCACGCGGTTCTTTTGCCGTCTCCGGGGAATAACCCCGTTCCCGTTGAGTTTGATGACTGGTTGCGGGAAGCCCGGCCGATACTTGTTGTTTCGCCGGGGCCTCCACCTCGCCTGTCGGATCTTTTGGAGCGGGAGCGGATCTCTTTTCTCGATCTCGGCCGTGTCGGGGCGGTCTCTTTTTTAAAAAAAGGAGATCGTTTGGAGTTAAGTTCGTTTTTGAACGGAACGCTTGGATTTTTCAGTTATTCGTGACGTGTTTTAGGGGTATTTCTATTGACAGTTTTTCTCGAGCCATGATATAGTACGCCCTCATAAATTTTCCTAACCCGAAGATTGCAAACGACTTATGAAAATCTCAAAGATTTTTGCCCTTATCTCCATTTTGCTTCTTCCTCAGGCGTCCGCTTTCGCGGATTGGGTCTGGTCTCCCGAGCAGGGAAAGTTCGTGAATGCCGAGTCGGAGACCCAGAGCGGCGCGGATGACATCTTCGATAACGCGCTCGACCTTTACAAAGAAAAGAAACTCGATAAGGCCATCGAGCAGTTCCAGTTAGTCCTCAAAACCTACCCCCAATCACGGGTCGCTCCCGAATCCCAATATCGCATCGGGACGATCTACGAAGAGACCGGCGATTTTGTCGCCGCGCACAAAGCCTATCAGGCCCTGATTAAATCCTATCCCCAGAGCGAGCGCTTTGAAGAAGTCATTGAGCGGGAGTATCAGATCGGGTCGATGTTTCTGTCCGGGAAAAAGGGGAAGTTGCTCGGGCTGGATATCCGGCCGTCTTTGCCGCTCGCCGTTGAAGTGTTCCAGAAGATCGTGGAAGCCGCGCCCTACGGGGCTTTTGGCGATAAGGCCCAGTTCAATCTCGGCATTGCTTATCAGCGATCCGGCCGTTTTGATGAAGCGGTCGAGACTTTCCAGGGGCTGATCGATCAATATCCTCAGAGCTCGTTGGTCCAACAGGCTCGGTTGCAGATGGCGGAAGCCGCTTACGCGAAGTCCTCTAACCAGACGCGGGACCAGGGAGCGCTCGACGAGGCCGCCCGGCAGGCAAAAGGATACTTGAAACGTTATCCGGGGTCGGAAGAGGCCGAAAAAGCCGCGCAGATCACCCAGAAAGTGGATGAGCTGAACGCTGAAAAGAATTACAGGATCGGTCTCTATTATGAAAAAGACAATTATCTTGAGAGCGCTTTGATCTATTACCGCGACACGGCGAAGCGTTATCCTCAAACGAGTTGGGGGCAAAAGGCCTCGGAAAAATTGAACGCGCTTCAGGAGCCGGTCAAATATCTCAATGCGAAATCCGAAGAGCTTCAAAAAGAGCTCAGCGAACTTCAGTCGAGGTATCACGCTCTGAGTCCGGACCAGAAGGCTGAACGGAAGCAGCTGAAAAAAGAGATCGATCAGCTGAAAAAGCGCATCAAGGCGATCGATAAGGACAAAGCGGGAAGCCTGGACCGTCGCAAGAAGGATCTGAAACGGCGTCAGCGCGAGCTTGATGAGAAATTCAAGGAGTTCGAGCGAAAGAAAAAACGTTTCAAGGACAACACTTCGCCGGACTTTTTAAGGGCCATGGCACGGTGGCAGGCATCTCTCGAGGCGGAGCGTGACGCGCTCGCCGAGGAGAAGGACCGGATCGAGTCCTGGCGCGAGGAACTCGGGATTCCCGATGAAAAATTCTATGAACACCTAATGTCCTTTATGGGTTCTTCTGAGACCCCGGTTGAAAAGGTCCAGAGGATGGATGAAAAAGGGCTTTATAAGTTGTCCCGCAAGAAAAAGGACGTGCTCGCGAAGAAAGAAAAGCTCTACAAGCGCTACAGCGAATTGCAGGTTTCGCTCGCGCCCGAACGTTCCGAAACGGGGCTTGTCCGCAAACGGTTGCGGGGAGCCTCCAAGGATGCCGCCAAACCGACGGATCCAAAACTCGCGGCGCGTGAGCAGGAGATCCGTGCTTTGGAGGCCCAGCTGGACGCCAAGATGGCTCTCTATGAAAAACATTTTGGGAAGCTCGCCGAACAGGAGCTGGAAGCAATGATCGAAAGCCGCGCTGCCCCCAAGGGATCGGGAGCTCCGCTCAGCGCTTCCGACGAAGAACTTCAGAAAAAGAACCTTCAGGAACTGCTCGAACTCAAGATGCACTTGAACGAACAGATCAAGACCGAGCAGGATATCGTCGAGACGCTTTCGACCGCCTTTGATAAGGAGCTGGCGCTCCAGGAACAGCAGGCGATGATGAAATCCTTGGGGGATCAAAAAGAAGTGGATGCCCGGAAACTTCGCAAAGAGATCAAGGGGGTCGAGAAGGACATCCGGAAACGTTACGAAGATATCCAGGATCGTCACAAGCGCAAACAAGAGTTGCTTGAACAGCTGGATGAGGTGCTGAAACCCGATCCCAACAAGGGGAAGGTCCTTCGCGCTATTGCAAAGCCTGTGACGGGGACGGCGTATCTCGCGAAGGCTTTTATTTTTGGTCTGCCGAACAAGGATGTGGCGCTGACCGAAGCTGCGGTGAAACCGGGGTCTTCGGAGAAGGCGCGCCGTTTGCAGGAAGAGATCGAACTCGAGAGCCTGATGATCCAGGCGCAGGACCAGGAGATCCGGAAGCTCGAGAAAGAACTGGAAATCTTGAATGCCAAGGCCTCGCTGGCGGGGGGAATGAAATTCCGCAGTTCTTTTGTTCGGGTTCCGTATACGTTCATTGAAGAGGCCGTCCAGAGCGCCAAGCGGATCGTTCCCAAAAAGAGCCGCAAGGATGTGCTCTTGAACCGTCTCGATCGGCAGACCCAGGAGCTTGCGGCCCTCAAGAAGAAGCTGGAGGCTACCGAGGCGATGATCCGTGAAAAGACGCCAACTCCAGCGCCCGCGGCTGCGGGGGCGACCTCTGATGATCTGGCGGCGGTCAAAGATAAAAAAGAACCGGCGCCCGATGAAAAGCAACTTCGCGAGGATGCCATGAATTTGCGGGAACAGTTGGAGATTGCCTACAGCATTTACGCGCAAGAACAGTCCGTGATCCTTGGAGACGAAGGGACCCAGGAAGCCCCGAAGGATAAGGAAGGGGCCAAGCGGTATGCGGAGTATCATCGGATTGGAGACGAGTTAGCGGGTCTTATCGATGAAGAACTTTCGATTGAGCAGCAGGAGCGTTCCATTCTGGAAAAACGAAATGCGGAAGCCGTGAAGTTGATGCCTTCGGTGACCTCCAAGGCGATGCAACAGGACCTTCGGAATGAGCAGGATCGTATTGCCAAGCGTCTGTCCGATCTGGCGATGCGCCATGATTTTCTTCTAAAAGAAAAAGAACGTTTTACGACCAAGGGATGAGTGGGGACTTATGATGATGAGATCTTCGAAAGGGATGGCGGTTCTGTTCTTAGCAGTGCTGGTGGGGTTGAGCGGTTGCGGGTATACCCGGAAGACGGTGTTGCCGCGCAATATCAAGACGATCTATGTCGAGACCGTCAAAAACAAACTTGATGTCGAACGGATCTACGCTTATCAGCCTGGACTTGAAATGGATATCACGAACGCGGTGATCCGCCGCCTTCAGCAGGACGGGACCGTGAAGGTCGTGACCGAGGACAAGGCGGATGCCATTCTCAAGACCGATCTGTTGGCCTTTGAACAAGAAGGCCTTCGTTATACCAACCTCGAAGAGGTCAGCGAATACCGTTTGTTTGTTGAGGTCAGCTTGAAGCTGATCGATCGCAAGACCGGGGATCTCATCTGGGAAGAACCGCATTTTACCGGCGATAATGAATACTATGTGAGCGATGTGACTTCGATCGGCGAGCAGAAAGCGGCCGTGGACGTCGTCAATAAACTGGCTTTTAATATCGCGGACCGTATTGTCCAAGATTGGTAATCCCTTGCCTCCTGCCGTGAAGGCCGACCTGTTCCTCCTTGTGGGGGACCCTTTCCTTCGGACCCAAAAGGCGAATGCCCTTGTTGCTGAGATCGAAAAAAAGACGGGCGAGACTCTGACCCGGCAGACCTTTGACCTGGACGAGGTTGCCCTGGAAGTGGCCCTCGCTGCCGCCAGGACGGTGCCTTTTTTTTCGACAGGGCAGGTTTTGTTCCTTCAGCGCGCGGCGTCTCTCAAAGGATCGGATCTGGAAGTGCTGACGGCCTATCTCGATCATCCAGAACCAAAAACCGTGATGGTCCTGGAAGCCGATGAATCGAAAGGGGTTTCGGAGCTTCAGGCTCTGATCAAGAAACGCGGACAGGTGATCTCTCTCGCCAAGGACGAGGCCCGTGGCGCCGGCGCTGCATTTATCCAGCAAAAACTCGCCCAATATCGCAAGACCATGACCTCCGGCGCTCGAGCCAGGGTTCTCGCCATGTGCGGCGAGGCGGTGATGTTCCTGGATACCATGATCGAGCGTCTCGTTCAGTTCGCGGGGGAGGCCAAGGAGATCGACGAGGATATGGTCAACCGGTTCGAAGAGAACTGGACCGAGATGGATGTTTTTAAATTGACCAATGCGCTTGTGGATCGCGATCCGGCAAGGGCGTTAAAGGTATTTCGGGATCTGATGGGCTTTTACGAAGCGGATCTGATCTCGCTCGTGGGGATCCTGCATTGGCAATTGCGCCAATTGTGGCAAGCCGCGATGCTTCTGAGGGCCGGGACCGTGGAGCGGGAGATCTGCTCCAAACTCAGGATGGCCCCAAGCCGGTTGGGAGCTCTGCGCCGTTTTCCCGTCGAGCGTCTTGAAGCGGCCATCGAAGCGTTATATCAGATCGACCGGAAGTCGAAAACGGGGCAGATTGAAGGGGTTTCGGGAGTGGAAGCCTGGCTTTTGGAGTATACGGCATAAAAAAACGGACCGGATCTTGAGATCCAGTCCGTTTTTTGAAACGATCGAGGATTTACTTTTTCTTGATCTTCGCGAGGAAGAGCGCGATGCGGGATTTTCTCCGGTTCGCGCGGCCGCGGGCGATGACGCCTTTGGTCACAGCGCGATCATAGCGCGACGAAAGCAGCGTGGCAACGGCCTGAGCCTTGGAAGGGTCGGCGGCCAGCTGAGTCAACTTTTTGCTGAGCGATTTGAGCTCAGAGAGAACGGCCAGATTCTTGGCGCGTTTCTTGGCATCACTACGAATACGTTTTGCAGCGGAACGAATATTGGGCATTTCGATGACTCCTTTAGGTGAAAAAAGTTGCGCAAATGTATCACGGCACCCCGGTTCTGTCAACGAGGTTCCCCACTCGGAGGCGAAACACCGCTCCGGGAAGAACCATCTGGTCAAGGCGGCCGCGGTGGTGGGGCTCATGACCCTGATCGGGCGCATTCTAGGGCTGATCCGCGATATCGTGAGCGCAAAAAGTTTCGGCACGAACTGGCATTATGACGCGTTCCTTTACGCGTTTATGATGCCCAATCTCTTTCGAAGGATCGTCGGGGAAGGAGGGCTCACCAGCGCTTTTATTCCCGTTTATAACGAGATCCATGAGAAACAAGGGCGCTCAGAGGCCTTCCGCTTTGCCAATATCACGATCAGCCTCCTCAGCGTAGGGCTTTTTGCCTTTATCCTCGCGGTGGAAGGGATCCTGAACCTGCTCTTGTCGATCGGTTTTCATTCCCAGATCGTGATGCTGACTCTCGACCTTTCCAGGATCCTGTTCCCGTATCTGTGGTTCCTTTCGCTTTATGCCTTGGGGATGGGGATCTTGAACAGTCACCGTCATTTTCTCGCGCCATCCATGGGCCCCGCGCTTTTGGACCTCGTCTGGATCGCCGCGGTGCTCTGGGTCCCGGCCGGGATGGCTCATGACTATCTCGGCAAGATCACCTGGCTTTCCTATGTCATTCTTCTGGGCGGGCTGTTGCACGTTCTCGTCGAATTGCCGCCGCTTCGGGGGATCGGTTTTAAATTTCGTTGGATCTGGGATATCGGTTATGAAGGATTGAAGAAGACCTGGAAACTTTTACTGCCGGTGGTCCTGAGTTTTGCGGTGGTGCAGATCAATATCACGGTCGATATGACGCTCGGGATGATCATCGGTCCCGGGGCCAATTCGAGCCTTTGGTACGGGAACCGGCTCATGCAGTTTCCACTCGGGATCTTTGCTCTGGCGATGGGGACTGCGCTGTTGCCTCTCTTGGCGCAGCAGATCGCGCGCGGGGAAAAGGAGTCCTCCCGCAAGACACTTTCTTTCGCGTTGCGGAGTATTTTTTTCATCATCCTGCCGTCCTCGGTCGGGCTGATCGTGCTCCGGGAGCCGATCATCCGCATGCTTTTTGAGCGGGGGGAATTCGACGCGGTCTCGACGGCCCGTAGCGCGGCGGTGCTTCTCGGCTACACGATCGGGCTTTTCGCGTTCGCGGGACAGAAGATCATGAATAGCGGCTACTACGCGGCGCATGATTCGAAGACTCCGATGAGGACCTCTGTTATTTCGCTTTTGTCGAACATCGTCTTTAGCGTGGTCCTGATGGTGCCGTTCAAGGAAGCCGGGCTGGCGATCGGGACCTCGATCTCCGGGATCATTCAGTTCATTCAGCTCATTCATTACTACCCAAAGAAAGTCGGGGAATTCCCAATGCGTGAAGTCGGGGCCTCTTTTCTCCGTATTCTGGCGGCTTCGATCTTGATGGGCGTTGTAAGTTATTATAGCCTCCAAGGCTTTCGGCACTGGTTGCCGGGGGTGGAGACAAAGATGCAACTCATCCAGGTGTTCGGGAGTATGCTGGTCGCGACGGTTTTTTATCTTGGATTCTGTCTGGCCTGCCATGTCCCTGAAGCGAAAGAAGCGTTCGAGTGGTTCCGGAAGAAACGAAAACCGGTCGCAAAGCCCATGGACCCCGAGACGTTGGTGGATGGAGCCTAATATCGCACAACGCCCAACGGATAACGTGTGGAACTTTGCTTTCGTTGAGCGTTGCCCGTTGCGCTAAAGGTGAGTTGTCCCTGAGATTATGGAAAAAGACGGAAACCTCCGCTGTGTTGTTGACAAACTTCCGCTGACTCCCGGCGTTTATGTCATGCGTGACGCTTCTGGGAAAGTCCTCTACATAGGGAAGGCGAAATCCCTTCGCAAGCGCGTCCTTTCCTATTTCAGGGTGCCGGCGCTCAGCCCCAAGATCGCGGTGTTGATGGGGAAAGTGCGCCGGATCGAGCATATTGATACCCCAACCGAGATCGACGCGCTGCTTCTGGAAGCCCATCTGATCCGCAAGCATCAGCCTCGCTATAATCAGGAGCTCAAGGATGACAAGAGTTTTCCTCTGATCAAATTGACGCGGGAAAAATTTCCGCGGCTTTCCATTACGCGGCAGAAGGCAGATCCCGGAGCGGTCTACTATGGCCCCTACACGGATTCGAAACTTCTGCGTCAGGCGGTGGGCCTGATCCAGGCGCTTTTTCCGATCCGGAAATGCCGGACTCTGCCCAAGGCCGCTTGTCTCTATCACCATCTTGGACAGTGTGTGGCGCCGTGTATCAAGCCGGAAGTGAAACCCGAATACGACCGGTTGATCCAGGAGGTAAAGCGATTTCTGGGCGGCGGCAAGAAAAGCTTTGCCCAGTATCTCAAGGACCGGATGGATCGTGCGAGCCGGGAGCTCCGTTTCGAGGACGCCCAGTTCTTCAAGGACCAGATCGACGCGCTGTCCAAGTTAAAGAAAAAACGGTTCCGTCCCAAGAATCCGGGGCAGGGGATCTCTCTTTCGGCCACACTTGAACTCAAAGAGCGTTTGAGGCTCTCTAAGATCCCCGAGAAGATCGTTTGTTTTGATGTCTCCAATGTTCAGGGCGATCAATCGGTCGCGTCGCGCGTGGCGTTCTATCGCGAATTCCCAGAAAAGTCTGCGTACCGTCGCTACAAGATCCGCGGGGTTCCGGGGATTAATGATTACGCGATGATTGCCGAAGCTCTGACGCGGATGCTCGAGGGGATCAAAGCAGGCCGTGAAGATTTTGTGCCGGACCTGATCATGATCGATGGTGGAAAAGGGCATTTGAACGCGGCGGCCAAGGTTCTCGTGCGCGAAGGGGCGGAGGGGGAGCTTATCTCGATCGCCAAGCAGTTCGAATGGATCCATTCGCCCAAGTTTTCGGCTCCCATTGTGATGGTGTCTGATTCGCCCGCTCTCTATCTCCTCAAAAAAGTTCGTGATGAAGCGCACCGTTTTGCGATCACCTACCACCGGAGCCTCAAGTCGAAAGGGCTTGAGGCGTCTGTGCTGGATGGTATCGATGGGGTCGGTCCGAAACGAAAGCGTCTTCTTCTCAAGTATTTTGAGGATGTCGCTTCGATACGGAATGCCAGCCTTGAAACTCTCTGCGATGTTCCCGGGATCGACCGGGATTCTGCCGCCAAAGTCTTCTCTTTTTTTCATCCCGCATAGCGCCTGTCCCAGGGGGTTTTTAATCGATTCACCGGCTATAATCTTTTCATGAACGTCGTTTATAGCAATTTATAGCATTATAAGTGTTTATAATCTTTTAAGATGATAACTAATGGTATTTTATCAAAACAAAATAACTCTAAAAATGCCTCAGGCCCTTGCAGATTTCTTGGTATGTGTTACCTTTTTATAAGAGTTTAATAAATAACCTCTGGCCGTCCCAATACCTATCAATTTCAACGCGGTTGGGAAGGCATAACTAGCGTCATTGAGTGAAGATAGAAGTTGAGGCTGTCCCGAACTTGTCAATTTCAACTCAGTTGAAATTGGGGCGGCCTTAACGACCATTGTTGTAAAGAAATAGCACGTCAAGGCCGAGGCAAAATGAATCCAAAAACATCTCTACAAGGGTGTCTGTTTCCACGCTTTTTTCTCAAGGCCATCAGTGTGTTTGTAGTCGCGACTTTCCTGTGCTCGGATCTTCTCGCTTTTCCGTCCCAATCTTCGTCTCAATCAGGGTCTCTTACCAGTCCTCAGGGAGGGTATGACACCAGCCTTCTTGCCTCGGCCTCCGCGACAAGCGGAAAAGCGCAAGAGCTCGTCATCCCTCCCGAACTTGGCAAAATTGATGAGATCAGTTTTGCCAACAGGAGGGCGGAGGGCGGAGGGCGGAGGGCGCAACAAATAACGCTATCCTCCATCCCCCATCCTCCATCCGATTTTGTTTTCCTGATCCAGGATGCGCACTCGATCCCGGATGCGCAACGGTCCCTGGAAAAGCTCGTCGAGCATCTTCAGGGACAATACGGGGTCGCGACCGTGGCTCTCGAGGGCGCCGAAGGTAAACTCGACCCCACACTTTTCAAAATGTTCCCGGATGCGGAGAAACGGGCCGCTGTTTTTGGCGGCTTGATCGGATCGGGTGAACTTTCCGGCGCGGCCATGGCGAGCGTCTTATCGCCTTATAAGGCCGACTACGTTGGTATCGAGAATTGGGGCCTCTATCAGGAGGGGGTTGCGGCATTTTTGAGCGGGCTGGAAAAACAGCCCGAGGTTAACGCGCAATGCGCAACGCTCAACGAAGAACTGAGAAGACTGAAGGCGAAATACTATTCTTCGGAGGCGAAGGAATTTGACGCGAGGCTTGCCGCATGGAACACTGACCCTTCGCAACTGGCGGGATTTCTGGAATATCTTTCGAAATTCTCGCGAGGCAACGCGCAAAGCGCGAGGCTTAACGTTTTATTTGAGACCTTGAAGTCGGAAAAGATCCGGGATCCAAAGCTTGAAGCGGAGGTGAAAAAGTTTGCGCGATATGCTCACGAGGTCGCTCCAAGTGCGAAGCTAAACGGTCTTGTTCAGAGCTATAAGACGGGAAGCCTCACGCTTGCCGCCCTGGCGTATGAGATTTCAAAATTGTTAGGGGGTCAGGCACCTTTTTCGCGGGGACTGGCTCATTTTTCAAAGAAAAATGTGCCTGTCCCCCTTTTAAAACCGAAAAAGGAGCCAGACCCCTTGTCCCCCTCGCTCCAAGCACTCATCACCAACCATGAAATGCTCGTGAACATGAAAGGGCCGGAGTTTTCAAAGGAACTCGACTCATTCCTGGCGAAGGCGGGATCGACTCTGTTTACTTCTCCGGGAGCTCAGGAAACGGCGCGACTGAGTCGCCGGCTGGATCTTTTGGGGAAACTCATCCGGTTTGAACTGACCCGGGAGGAATGGAACGAAATCGGCGCAACGCGCAACGCGCAACGAGCAACGAACAGCGATGAAATCATGAAGTTCCAAAATGATCTTAGCTCGCTTGAGGACGTGTTGGCTAAAGATGACTTTTTTAGGTTTTATGAGATAGCGTTAAAACGTGAGGCCGTATTTCTTTCTCGCGTCAAAGGTTTGTTGAGTCTTGAGGACCGGAGTGCGTTGCGCGTTGCTCGTTGCGCGGTTGTGACCGGTGGTTTTCACACCGACGGACTTGCGGCGAAGCTGAAGGAACAGAGGATCTCGTATGCCGTGATCACTCCCGCGATCCAGTCGATCCCGAAGGACACCCGGTATCTGGATCAGATGCAGGGGCACGTTTCGTGGGCGAAGTACTTCCGGCCGAGGAATGGACGCATTGATCTTTATGATGCATTTGCAAGGGCCACCACAGAGCGGTTGCTAGCGGATAGTGGGCTCTACGCTAAACGCTCTACGCTATCCGCTAAGGAATGGCGCGATGACATTATCCGCGGGTTGGCGGCCCAAGGCCGCGTCGCGGAGCACGCGAAATACACTCGCTATATCGACCAGCGGGCGGCCGAGAGGTTTCCCGAATTCCAATCTCTCAAAACCACTTGGACAGCCAAGCTCGAAAAATTCATCGAGAGACTCCAAGCCCTTGGCAAGAACGGCCAGATCACCGAAGCCAACATCGCGAAACTTCTCGCCCAACCCGCCAACCAGACCCCGTATGCCGTGGCTTCGGTTGTTCCGGGTTCTATGGGATTTGACCCTACGGAGAAACTTAAGACGCCCGAAATGGTGATGGTGACTTCAGCTAAACGCTCTGAGGTCCGAGGCGATGAGAATTCTCGGGAGAGTGAGATCGCGGCACATCTGGTTCGGCGATCGTTCACACAATACTGCAAACGTTATGAAAGTCTTGGAGCGAGAGCCCAGCAACGTTTTGAGGATGCTGACTGGACAGGTAGTCAGCAAGATGTCGTTGAAGATGATAAGACCTACCATGCCTCGATTAATGAAGCCGCCAAAGCTGTTGAGTCGGGGTTCCCGGATAAGGTGACCGATCCCGCTTTTTGGGATGAGGTTCGGTACCGCTTTTATATAGGGTTCAAACAGAAAGAAGTAGGGAAGGATCTTGCAAAAGTTTTTTTCGAATCCGTGAAGCGAAGCGCATTTAAACAGCAAGAAGAAAAACAGAAAGGAGAGCAAAAAGAGGGGCGAAAAGTCTTTGCGGAATATTTAGATGAATCTTTGGACAAGGATTGGCTACCACGGCGAGAAGTTCATGGTCCCATGAAGATCGATCTTGAAAAAGGGCAAAGACTTGGCGATGCGATTAAAAAGGCGATGCAAAATTATAAATTCCGTGCGCATATGGATGACCTTTACGGGAATTCCATTCTTGCAGGCGCTTTGCTGAGCAGCGAGTTCAAGAAAAAATTTCCTCAAGGCGGCGTCCGTGGAGCGGAGTTCTTGGATGTCCCGCTCTTTAGGAATAAAGAAGCCTACATCTTTGGACGAGTTTTTGGCCGTTTGACGGGCCAGGAACTTTCTCTCCCGTTCATTGTCTGTTTGGCGCACAGCCCCAAAGGGATCGCCATTGATGCCGTGCTGACCGAACAAAGCGATATTAGCGAGGTTCTGACAACAACCCGTTCTAATCTGTTTGGAGATCTGAAACACTATCACCAGATCCTTGCGTTTCTAAGAGCCTATTTCCCGGTTCGGGCGAAACCGTCTCTTTTTAAGATCATTGGGTTCAACCATGTGGCCAAGGTGCAGTTGCTGTACGAACTGCGAGAGAGGCTTCGTAGGGAAAAGGCGAAATTCGTTCGGGCGGCGGGGATTGAGGGAAAGGTGATGGTCGTTTTTAACCTGCCGGGCTATCCCTACGTGATGAAAGTGGTTCGTGATGAGACCCCGAAAGAAGGTGTCCGCGACGCGGACTACGTTATTGGTAAATATCGCAAGGTTCGGGAGATGGACCGAGTGGGCCGTATGATGGACTACATCGGTTTGCATGGGGTGAGCTTTCCGCAAGAGGCTTTTGATAAGGATCTGCTGAATGAGCTTCTTCGCGAGTCATCTAAAGAGGTCCGTCTGGAACATGGGAGAGTCTATTTTCAGCATATTTTTGTGCAAGGAAAACTGATCCCCCTCGATATTTTTACGCAGTCTCCTTTGTACTCTGAAGCAGAAAAACGTCAAGCGATCCTGGATTACGGAAAGTGTATCCTCGAGGTAGCACAGGCGGGTCTTTTTGCGGGGGATGTGCTGATCAAAAATTATGGAGTATCCCTTTTGACGGGGCTTCCTCGCGTTTTTTCATACGATTACGATGACCTGGACGGTTTATTGAATTGGAATTTCATGCTGACGCCTCCGCCTCGGAACGAAGATGAAGAAATGATGGCGGATGACGACCGTGTTATGTTCCGGTATACCGATGTTGTGGTGGACCAGCTTGAACGCTATATGGCCCCTGCTCAGTACAGGGCCCTTTTCCGCGAACACTATGGCCGTTTTTTTACGCCGGAGTTTTGGAAAGATATCCAGGATAAGGTGAGGAATGGTGTGTTTTTTGAGAGTCGATCTTATCCTGAAAAAAGGCGGCTGAGTGAGATCAAAAAGAATATTTTTCTGAAATGGGACGCGTCTTCTGAAATAGGCGCGGGAGCACCCCTTGATCAAGAGTCTGTTTCACCGGTTGGGCCTGGGAACGGTCAGAGCAAAGAAGCCTCGCTTCCTCCGATGATCAAGCCTCAGGATCTCAAATTTAAATTTCTTTCAGAGCTTTCCGAATCGGAGCGACAGTCTGCGAAACTTTTAAGCTATTTCCAGAGAGCCCGAGATGAAGTGGGGTTCTGGAAGGATTGGAATACTGATTTTTGGGGGGATTCGAATACCGATGCCATACTTGTTTCTTATAAGGGTGAATTTGTTGGGGCGATCGCTTTTATCAAGAGGCCCGATGGCTCTGTTCTTGGAAACGGCGGGTTTGTCGATCCTCGACTTCGGGGAACCGGGGTTGGGGTCGTGCTCCGGGAAAATCTTCTCAGGAGGCTTAAAGATGAAAAATGGGCTTTTTTTATTATTGGAGGCGAGGAAAGTTCGGTTCCCATTACCGAAAATACACACCACTTTCGAAAAAGTCTGGAAGGTCGTCCAGGGGTGAGTGTTTTTAAGGATCCGAATGGTTTCATTCGCCAGGTGAGGGTCACCCTTTCTCGGTTTGAGCCGTTGAGTAAAACTCAAAGAAAAAAGCTTCTAATGAATCTTATGATTGAAAAAACAATTGCCAAAGATCCATTGGTGGCAGGGCCTGCCCCTGAACGGGAAGGGCCTCAACAGCAACAACGCTCAGAAATACGGTCGGCTCAGACTTTTGGGCCGGAGTCGACTGAAATTCCGTTGCGGGTTTCGGTGGTGATCGGTGCCACGCTTGGCAATGATTTGCTGACGAACCAGTTGCGGCATTATCTTGAAGCTCCCAAGAGTTCGAAGATCCACAAACAGGTCATGATCGCGGTGGATGCTCGGAGCCGGGAGCTTCATCCTGAGCGTTTCGAAATTCTCAGGAAACTTGTTGAAAGTGTGGACCCGAAAATGTCAGGCCTCAAGGTTCAGATCGTGGCGGATCCCGGTGTGCGCGGGACTTCCGAAGCGGTGAAGAACGGGATCGCGGCATCGACCGGCGAGGCGGTGATCCTGGCCGACGAACGAGCGCCGCTCAGCGATGAGGTCTTCAAATCACTTGTTGCTCCGCTGGCCCGCGGCCGATCCGAAGTGGCTTATGATGCTTCAGGACTTTATACCGTTGTTAAGGCGCGAATCTTGAAGGAAGTGAAATTGAACGGGCGGACATTCCCGATCAACGACGAGATCCATGCGAAACTCAAGCGGCTCGCCTATCCCTCCGAGATCGTTTCCTCGCTGGCGACCGAAAAGGTTCAGCCCCGTTCGTTTTGGGAGTCTCTTCTTACGGCTGTGGCCGATCGGGTGTATTCGCTCCTGCCCGTTGGAAATTATTATCGCGGTCAATACGAGTTTGAGAAGTCGATGGAAGCGATGGCGAAATTGCCGCGTTTACCTGAAGGTGAACGGAAGAAGGTCAGTGTTGTGATCGCATCGCGAAGCGGCAAACGGCTCTTTTCGCCGGAGGAAGAAGGCGAAGGGCAGGACGCCCTTCGGATCAAGGTGGTGGAACAACTCCAGCCTCTCTTTGCTTTGAATCCGTCCTATGACTGGGAGCTTGTGATCGTGGATGACGCGACTCCGGGAGGGAAGACCGGCAAGCGCATTTTGAAGAAGGCGGAGGCGCTTTTCCCGGACTATGTGAAGTCGGGCAAGATCCGAGTTGTTTTTTCAACGGAAACGAAAAGCCAGAAAGGTGGCGGCATCCTTTTGGGCATGAAGGACGCGTTGGCCCACCGGGCGGATTATGTGGTTTATACCGATGTCGATCTCTCAGCGGATCTGAGGCTGATCGGTTCGCTCCTGGAAAGGATCATTGCCGGAGGTAGCGGGATCGTGATCGGTTCACGGGACCATCCGCGTTCCCGGGTTGTTGGCCGTGGGATTTTCCGGGACATCTCGAGCGCTTTTTATCATGCCCTTGTGTGTTCCATGCTTCCGCTTCGAAAGATCTTCGACACGCAGTCCGGGTGCAAGGCGTTCAGCCGTGAAGCCGCGCTGGCGATCGTTCCGGAAGTGAAGGACATCGCGATGTCCTTTGATACGGAACTGCTTGTCCTGGGTCAGGAAAAAGGTTTTGCGATCGAGGAAGTTCCGATCTACTGGAAAGACAGTCAGGTTGGCACCTCGATCTCGATCCTCATGCAGATGTTCCGGATGACCGAAGGTCTTCTCGGACAGCGGATGCGCATGTTGCAACGCCGACTGCTTCAGTCCGGGAATTCCGTGATCACGGATCTTTCCATCCTGTTGACCCGTGTTGCGCTCGTCGGGGTTCGTGCCGCCCAGCAATGGCTTCGGTCTTATCTGGATACCAAGAAATGGATCGCAAACCTGTCCTTTTTTAAACCACGTGGCACTCCCGAAGTTTCGTCACTTCAGGAAGCCAAACTCGAGGAACAAACGGTTAAGGATCTCTCGTCGATCGCCCGGTCGATCGTGGGCGAAGCTGGAAGAAAACTCGCGGATTATCGAAAGCGGCTTTCGGACGTTGCCATTAAAACCAAGCTCGAACCGGGAACGGATAACGCGACCCTTGTGACGGAAGCGGATGAAGCCATTCAACGATTCATTATTGCGGAGATCCAGAAGCTTTTTCCCGGTCATTTTGTCATCGCGGAGGAAAAGATCGAAGATGAGGTTCTCCGCAAAAATCACGAGAACCAAGGATCGGATTTTGTCTGGGTGCTGGACCCCATTGACGGAACCAAAGAATTCCTCAAGCCCGAAAGCGATTTTTACGCGATCTCACTCTCACTTTTTTATAAGGGGCAGCCCGTGCTGGCGGTGGTGCAGTCACCTTATGCCGGTGTGATCGAGTCCTCGGCGGATCGTAGCGGTGTCTACTGGAATGGAAAAGCGGTACGCGTCAATGACGTCTCGGATCGAAAAGAACTCCACGCGGTGATCGATGATGCGGCGCAAGAAGTTTTGCCCTCTATCACCGTGATCGAGGACGGATGGAAGTCCGTTGCTCATGGGACACGCTCTGTTGTTCTGAATCTTGCGCGGATCGCGCTTTCGGGCGACGACACCGAGGCCCCGGCTCTTTTCTGGAAAGGCGGGGACCGCGGCCCTGCCCTTTGGGATATCGCTGGTTCAAGTTATCTTCTTAAAAAAGCGGGAGGCGTGGCGCTTTGCATTGAAGACGGCGTGGTGTTGGATGCGCAGGAGGCGGTTTCTCGGGCGATCCTGGATACCTCGAAGCGTGCGAAACATTTCTCGATCCTTGCCGGAACTCCGGCGGCGATGTCCGGGGCGGCATCCGCTATGGAAAAAGTTTTAAGCCGGGGGATGGCGGATAGTACCAAATCTGAGGATCTTGTTGTTGAAAAGGCAACATTGCCCGAAAAGATCGATGCGATCCGCGCTCATTATGCTCTTGAGATCCCCGAAAACGCCGTGGCGCATCCGATCGGCCATGCTGTCAAACCGCAGCAACCGATTTTAGTAGAGTCCCAACAGGGGACATTCGTGTTGAAACGGATCGGCGATTCTCTGGAGCGCGCTCGATTTGTGGTGTCCTATCAGCGGCAATTGAACCAAAAAGGAATTCTCGCCGTGCCCCGTCTTGTTCCGCTCCAGGGCCGATCCGGGGAAGCCGCCGATGATTTCTTGCTCAAACTTTCCGATGGCTACTACACCCTCGAGGAGGGATTGTTCGAGGGGGCCGAGATCGGCTATCGCGATGCTCGTTCCAAACAGTTCGAGGCGGTGGGAGGGCTGATCGCGACATTACAAAATGCCACGGAAGGCTTCACGCCGGAGGGTGAAAAAAATGAAGAGCCTCTGATCGGGGTCCTCAAGCGTCAGAAGGATTTTGAGTCGTTGGGGACTGTGCTGAGGATCAAGGACAGAGTCACCGGAGGTAAGGCTCTTGCTCGTGGCCAAAAACTTTTTATTGAGAATCTCCCGATGTTGCTTTCCCAAATGGAGATCCTGAAGGCCGATCTGCCGGAGGCCCGTTATGCGGCGCTTCCGAAGGCCCTGGTTCCGATGGATGTAAGCTTTCACAACATGCGGTTTAGCGGGGACGGGAAAACCCCTCTTTCGGTGTATGATTTTGGAAAATTACGCTATCAGGCACGGCTTGAAGACCTGAAAAATCCTGCGATGTCGGTTGGCCCGGAAAAGGGCCGGACCTATGATCGTGCGGCGCTTGAAGCGATCGTTCGCGGGTACCAGGCCGCCGTTCGGACTCCGCTAACAGCGGAAGAACTCGCGGTCCTTCCAGAATTTATCCGGGGAACCTTTCTCTGGCAGTACGCCGGCTGGTTCTTTCTCGAAATGTCCAGGCTGAACACCGATGATGCCCTTTACCGTCAGGCGCGGGATCTTTTTGCGGATCTTCGGACATTTGCAGAGGATTTTCCCGCGGGGAGATCGTTTGCTCCCGGGACTTCAAGATCCGAGTCCCGCGTGGCGGAGTGGCAAGCCCCGATCCGGGAGCCGCAAGATTGGATCATGATCATGGCCGAGGTTGTGTACAAGGCTTTCCGAAGCTTCGGCTGGAACGGAGCGGCGAACTTTTTAGTGGAAAAAGTGGGCCCGAAGTTCCTTCGACCGGAGGGATGGCCCGAACTTCCGGCTCGGACGGGAGATGCGCTCAAGGATTTCTGGTCTGTTTTTTACACCGTTGAGTCCCTGCGTCACATTGCCATGGATATCCCCGGAGGGAAGATCCATTATCCCGTCGAAGGTCCTGAAGATACCTTGAGTTGGAGGGGGTGGATCGATCATGAGACCTTGAGGGAAGGTCAGGGACTTGCTTTGGCGGATCAGCAGTCGGTGGTGAGTGTGAAGGCTTGGCGTCTTGGTCAGGTCCTCGAGGGCAAGGATCCCGAGGAATCCGATGCGGAGGTGTGGGAACTTCTGGGTAAATTTTACGAGGCGGTCGAACATACGGTCGATTTTATTCCCGGGTTCTTTATATCTACCGAACAGCATATCCAAGAGGTCCGGCGGAAACATCTTGATTGGGCCTTTGGATTCATGGGGCCTTTACAGCGCCTTAAAAAAGCGAATCTGAGTAATTGGTTTGTAAGAAAACTGCTTATCGATTCTCCTCAGGCTTTTTCAAACGCCGTGGTCCTTCGTGCGGCTCAGAGACGGATACTGGAACTTCTTCCTGTTTTTCGGGCCGACGCTGGAAGGATCATAGATCAGGTCGCTGAAACGCGGATGGATCGGCTTCTTGAAACCTGGGGGAAGGATGTTGTTGTGCCTCCTCCTCCTTCCAAACAGCAGGCTTTGTCGAAGGTCATGGCGCGGGTCGGCGCTCTCAAAGGACGGAGTGTGGTGCTGATCGGCGGGACTTCCGCGTCGGGTAAAACGGAACTTGTGTCCCAACTCAAACGGGAATGGGGACATCGGATGGTGGTGATGCCGCTCGATGATTATTTTAAGAGTCGGACGGAGATGGTGCGGCATGCCGACGGGACGATCCTCTACGATCATCCCGATTCATCCCGGCTGGACCTCGCGGAGAAACATATTCGGGATCTTCTGGCAGGGGAGACGATCGAATTGCCGTCTTACGACATGAAAACGGGGATCTTTAATGAACATAGCGGCCGGAAATTCCAGTTGGCCCCGGAAGATATTCTGGTCGTGGAATCGATCCACGCGTTACATCCGAAAGTGGTCAGCGCCGTTGGCAAAGCTCCTGCGCTCAAGCTCTTTATGAAAACACCGGCGCCCATACGCCTCCTGCGTCGTCTCAAGCGGGATACGGAACGGGGGTACTCGTATGAAGCAACGCTGAAATTTTGGCCTTATCTGAACGAACTGGAACGGACGTTTATCAATCCAACGCGAAGAACTGCGGAGGCCGTTCTTTTCTCCTACGATAGGGAAGAAGCCCACGCGGTCGAAGGGGAGCTCCGGCGATTACTGAACGAAGAACTTCGTCGCCAGCAGAATGCTCCGGAGTTTGTTGCGAGCGTTCAGGGTGCCCTCGATTCTTTATCTGAGGCTGAGGAGGTGTTTCCCCTGGGTCAGCAATTGATCTCGGTGGGACATATTGAAATGGAAAAATTCGAGATCGAACGGAATCCGCTCACCACCGAGGTGATCGCGATTGATGGCCCCATGGGGACCGGCAAGGACGCGGCGGCGAAGGCCCTCGCAAAAAAGCGTGGTTCGCTGTTCCTGCATCCCGGCATTTTCTACAGTGCGCTCGCGGAGAAGGCGCTGTCTCAGGGGATCACCTTCCACGATCGTACAAAGATCGAGCAACTGCTGGCGGATACCCGTTTTTATGTATGGCTTAATGACGGGAAGTTTTCGATCTACCGCGACGGGGCGGAGGTGACCGACAAAGTTTGGGATCCCGAGGTGAGCCGTTTTGCCGCGTTGCTTGGAAAATATTGGAAAGTCCATCAGTCCATTTTTCAGACCGTTCGACGGATCGGAGAGAAATATAATCTGGTCGTTTACGGAGGTAATTGTGCCCGGATCTTCAGCGATACACGGACCAAGCTTTATTTAAAGGCGAGGATGGACCAGCGTATTTTCCGCAAACAGAAGGAGTATCAACCCCGAGGTCTGGAGTTTTCCGCGAAAGAGATCTGGGATATTCTCGAAAGCCGCGATGCGCTGGACCAACAGCGGTTGATCGAGCCTGTGGCGCAGGCCCCCGATGCTGAAGCGATCAATACGAGCGATCTGTCTACGGATGAGATCGTCGAACTCATGGAGGAGGCGATCCAGCGCCAGCAAAACAGGCTCCGCTCCGAGACGAGAACGACAGGCCCGATGTTGGGAGGGGGGATCCTGGAACAAGATTGGCCTGAGACCCGGCGCGTGTTCCGTTTTTTGAATGGGTACAACATCCATGAGCGTCCGAGCGGTGTTCTTGCGGACTTGGCGTCTAAGATCAGCGGCAAACTCAAGCTTTATGTTTTTCTGAAGAAGGGTGATCTTGGCCCTGTGATGCTGAGTTCTCCCTATCAAGTCCGCAATTTGAATATCTGCTACGACCAGGATGTCGAGATCCTGGTGAAAGGTGAAGAACCGGACGATATCCGTCAGGATGTCGCCGAGCTGGTGGAGCGGGCCATGCAGGACGGGGCGATGCTCGAAGAAGAGGACCGGGATAATCCCCGCTATGCGTCCTATCTCGAGGAACTCGACAGGATATGGGTCAAAGCCTTGGCTGAGACGGGGCATGTTCTCACGCCGGACCAGGAACCGAAGACTTGGGGAGAGCGGTTGGCGGTAGGGTTCAAGGGGTTTTCTCTGGGAGCGATTGTTGCGTTGCCGAACGCCGTTGCGCAGGGAGCCCGGCAGTTGTTGTCCGGGAAAAGCTCCACAGATGCGGCGGGAGGTTTCCAGGGGGTCCAGTTCTATTACCAAAATGAACCCGTGGCAGGGAGTGCATCCATTCAGAAAGCGGTTGCGCAGCTCATGGCGTCCAAACAGCAGTTTGTTTTCAATGCTTTCGTTTCGGAAGACAACGCGTTGACTTTCGGGGCGTTCCCGCGGAAATATAAGCGTCCTGGTGACGATACGGAGGTCAGAGCGGCCCACTCGGATATTCCGAGGCCCAAGCGTGAATTTGGGGTTCTCGAATGCGTCCTTTTCTATTCCGAGGGAGCTCCGATGTTGATCCTGGAGCCGAATCACACCGGGCAGCCTCCGCTCAAACAGGATTTTCAGAAGGCCTTTTCCGATCTGGTCCGGTTGTCTCGCTTCATGATCGCTTCGGGGTTCCCGGGAGATCTTTCGCTTGATACTGGCACGCAGAGCGATATCCAGACGCTATTTACGGAAGGATTCAACCAAAAGATGTCCGTTCTTCCATCGACACTACGCGCTCTCTCGGAAGAGGGGATCCCGGAGACCGAAAATGTTGGTGCTGCCCGGTCTGAGATGCGCGGCGGACGCGAGGAGGTCGCGGCAACTCCCGCTGAGCCGCTTTATGAACACAAGCCGAGCAGCTCTGCTTATGAAGCCTACTTTGATAACATCCTGCAAATATTCAGGGAAATATCCTATGGCACAGTGGAGGCCTTTGATGTACTTGCGGACCTTCTTGAAAATCAGAAAAAAACCGAAGCTAAACGTCGGCAGCGTTATGGCGAGGACGGCCGTTTTTTCAAGGATGAATCCAGGGTTTACGCGCCGCTCCAGGCGATCCTTGGGCATCTGGATCGTGAGCCGTTCGCTCAGAATATGGAATTGATCGCCGAGTTCTTGCTCAGGCTGGACGACCCGTGGCTTTTTCGGTGGGCCCTCTCGATTCTTCATTCAAACTCCATCGCACCCGTTCAAGAGAGACCTAATGCCCTCATAGCAAAGCGGTTGCTTGAAACCGTGAAAGAGATGGCTTGGGGTATTGCGGCACCGTCTTATCGAGTGAGCGTGGCCGCTCTGAGAGAGTTAGAGGAGGCCCCCCTCTCGAACCCGTTTTACCGGATCCTCGCAGAGGTTTATAAGAATTCCAAATTCAAACCGGCCTCTGACGAGAAGATCTTTTTCCACGGCAAGCGCAGCCGGGATGAGCGTTATATGAATACCGCTCAGGCAAGGAAGAAAGCCGTTGAGCAGATGAGGAAAAAAGAGCTCGACGAGGAGATGGAGCAAGTGCTTGGCCGGAGAGGCGGACGCGAAGAGGTCGCGGAGGCCCCGGCGGATTTTGGAGGGGGTGGGAGCGCTTTAGTTGAAGATGAGATGACCGCGAGATCAGAATCGCGTAAGGAGAAGGAACAGCCCATCTTTTTGTCTCATGATGCAGAGGACGAAGATTCACCCGTTACGCAGGCCCTTATCTTAATCGAAACGAAGATCCAGGACATTCAGAGTATTTTGCGTGAATTGATGAAGCCCGCGATCCCTTCGACGGAAAGAGTGGCACTCGACGAGATTCTCCAGTCATTGCAGGTGATGACGAATGGGTTTTACAATCTCAGTCTAAGCCAAGAGAATGAGTCTCGCCCGGGTGAGCGTCAGCAATATCTCAAGGGCGTGGTGGAGGCCTGGAAAGAGACGGGACGAAGGTTTTATGCCTACAGTAAATCCCAGACATCGGAAGAGGGGCTTTCACGGGTGCGGCAGATCAAAGATCTTCTGGATATGGTGGCGGATTACGCAAGCGGGATGGTCCATATGCGTATCCGTCGACCGGCGCGTTCTCTGGAAGATGCGGTTCAGACCCTTGTGAAGGCGGATGATCTTGCCGACTATGCCGGTGAGCTTGTTGCAGCGATCAATCGCGCGCGCAAGACAAAAGGGGAGGACCCGGTGTCTCTCGCGACGCTGACGCAGAACCCGGAAAAGTTCGAGGCAGATTTTTTTGCCCCGATGTACCGGCTCTTCTCGATGAAGCTCCAGACGGATTTTAAGAACGCCGAGCCTTTTATTGAAGAAGCCCAGAGGATCGTTGCCTCCCAAGGCGTTTTCGGACTTCGGGAGGCTTTGAGCCGGAAGGAAGGTCCGTTGCTCGATCTTTTCAAAAAGATCCGGCACAACGGCGCGGATCGTTTCATTTCGATCGACCTTTACGGACAATGCATCTTCTTCCTCACCGATAATTTTGAGGATTATTTCGGCCATATCTACGATGAGCTGATCCAGACGCGTCCCGCGATCGCGATCGGGAGGAAATTTGTCTCCTACCATGCCCGGGCGGCGAGCACGATCGATTTCCGTGAAAAGATGCTCCTCTTGGGAGAAGACAATCCCGCGGATCCTTACCGTCAGGACCGGGATGTGTCGATCTTTCAGAAACCGGCCCTGGATCAGCGGAACTCGGCTCATGCGGCAAAGCTCCGGAAGGCGATCGAGATCTGGAAAGCGCGTGCCGCGGAATTGGGCTCGGAGGAGATGACGCGACGCATTGAGCATTTTGAAAAGGCCATGACGTGGGTGAAAGAGTTCAGCAACAAGCGGGAAGGTGACGAGGGGTCTCAGGACCTGGCAGGCCAATTGCCTTTGATCATTGCGGACGCGGAGTTGAATACGATCCGCGTGGTCCATGCGGATCGGATGGAGCATGCCATGTATTTTTCGGCAGCCTATTTGGAATCGCTTGATATCCATGATCCGGAGGACATGAAAGAGCTCGCAATATGGCTTAACGTGAGCCAAAAGTGGCTGGATCTCGCTCCGGTTTCCGAGCCCCGGACTGCGGAGAACGGTCGTTGGGATCTGACCTCGCTGATGTCGCCCGCGCAGCGACAGGACCTGGATGTCGAAGAGCTCCGGCGGGATATTAACGACCGGTTCTTTGAACAGGAAGACACGCAGCTCATTTCGTCGGATCGTCTGAAAGCCCGCATGGCAGCCTTGGAACGCCAGCATGTCATAAACCGGTATCAGACGTTCATGGACAAGGTCATCCAAAAAGAGGAATTTGTCGCGCAAAAGATCCGCGAAGGGAAGCGGCTCATCCGTGAACTGCCTGAGCATCCTGAATGGGACCCCAGCAGCAAGGTTCGGGATCCCTTCCGCGATGCGGCCAATGCCTGTAAGGAGCTGTTGCTCCGGTATGAGGCGATGGGGATGCGCGCTCAGGCCGACCGGGTCTTTCGGTTGGTCCTCTACATGACTTCGTTCGTTCAATTCTATGACAAGGGCGGGCTGCTTCCCTGGTCGTTCCAGGAGGATCTGATCTTTATCGCGCTTCGTCTGGGCTATTGGGGGCATTTTTTGAATGAGGTGTCGATCTATCTGAAGGCGAGAGAGGCTTCCGTTCCAGGTGTCCACGAAAGCGTCTTAGAAGGGTTTTGGCGCAGTGGTTTTCCGAGAGCTTTTGAGGATAACAACGTGCTTGAGATCGAGAATTATCGCTGGCGTCCGGGGAATTGGTTTTTCTTCCGGAAACTGCAATCGGTGATGCAATCCCAGCTGAAGGCTTCGCTGCCCGAACTTTTCCCCGAACGCAATCGAATCGTGGGCGAAGTCTATCGCCTGATCAAGGAAGCGAAAGAAGATCCCTTGGGGGATCTTAAGAAGGAATTGGGAGCGGCGGAGACAACCGGGAAGCGTTCCGAAATGCGCGACGATCCAGAAGATTCCGCGAAACCCTTTGGGACGAAGTTGGTCGTTCCGGATGGCAGTGTTTCGTATGACCTTGAAAACGCAAAGGAACACCCCAAGGATCCCAAAGAGGTGGAGAAGCCGTGGTGGATCGCGGCCGGAGCTTCGGGGTACAGCCGCTATCAGTCGTGGTGGAACATGTTCCGGAGTCTGCTCCATGTTTATGAGACCGAGTTCGGCCGGCTTCCCAAGTATGCGGATGCTCGCGTGAAACTTGAACGGTGGCATGGTGTCTATGCCAAGGACTTGTTGGAGATCGCCCGGTTGAAGACTCAAAAACTTCGCGGGAAAATCGAGCTTATCCGTCAGAAATTGGAGGCGGGGGACGATGCGGCGGTCCGGAAGAATTCATGGGGGCTCCGGAGTGTTCGCTGGCTCCGCTCGGAACCCGAACTTGAAACAATGGTTAATCTTGCCGAGCAAGTGAACCGGTTGGCGAACGAATCGGTGCCTCGCAATAAGGAAAAGATCCAGGAAAAGCTTGGGAAGCTTGAAGAGCGGTTGGCTCTGGCGGAGAGTCTTTTGAAATTCCTTAAAACCTATCATGAAGCCTATTATCAGAATCGTCTGGCCCATTCGAAATGGCCGCATGTTTTGGCGCGGGAGCAAGCGTTCGAAGACTCGCTAGCGTCTTTTCCGGAGGCTTCCGATGCCATGAAGCTTCTCTTCTTTCAGTTCGTCTATTTTTCCAGGGAGAAGGATTCTGCCGCCGTCGCCTGGCTTTCGAAGGTGATCATGGCGACCTTTGCCAAGAAAGATCCTGATCAAATGATGCTGGCGTTGAATGAGCCTGAACGGATCCCGGCGTCAGTGGAAAAGCTTGCGCCCCTTCCCATCCTTAACGCCTTGATCCGCTGCCTGGATATCAAAGCGGATCCGAAGTGGTCTCTTTCGCCGCAAGTTCCTCAGGGGGTGTCTCCTTTCGAGTTTTATTTCGGTCTGGGGGCGAACCTCTCGGGGAGGAAAGGGAAGGATCTTTTGATGGAACGCCTTCGCTCTTTGGAGGCTTTTCATGATATTCAGTGGCCTCTGAACGGGAATGAAACGCGCATCTACGAGCAGATCGAACGGATCGTTGCGGACGGCTATGATTTTCGGTTGCTGGTTGACCCGGTGACCCATGTTCTTACCGGTGTGGATAAAATGGAATCAAGCGCTAACGTCCCTTGGCGGCAGCAATCCCGCCGCCGCTCGGAGATCCGGATGAATTTTATTACGCCGGGGGATACTTGGGCGGGCCGGAATGATGGAACTCTTAGGTGGGGATTGGGCGTTTTAAAACAGTTGGGTTTCGATTATGCGAGCGGACCCCAAAAGATAGGCGTGGTCGGTGTGGGTATTATTCCCTTTGACGTTCAAACCGCGGTGAACTGGGTGAAAGCCGAACGCGGGGTGGAATCGCTTCCTTCTGATGTTCGCGTGATAGGTTTTGAATTACCTCAGGCCGTTCCCTACGCTTATATCCACGTATCCGACAAGGCTGAAGGGTTCAACGATCTTGCGGCCGAAATACTACGTCGGTATGCCATCTCCCGTGGTGATATCAAAGACATTATCCTATCGGTTAGGGCTGACAAGGAGATGGGGTCGATTGTACTGAGGCGAGATCACCGCTCTGCGGACGGCACGACCTATAAAACGATAGCCGTGGCTCCGGATCAGACGTTTGTTGTTACGGGGGAGCAGACCGAAGAAGAACGTTATCGGAATACGGACCTTTTTAACGCGGTTCGAAATTGGATGGGGAAAGAGAGGTTCCGGCATTTTGTCGAGAGTAAGGAGGATCGAGAGGAAGGCGGGATCAGGATCGAATTCGATCCTCATGACAAATTTTGTAAAAAGTGGGGCGCCGAATTTATCCCAACCGAAGATCTTCCTTCGACCGAGCAGAGAGATCTGACCCTTCTTACGGCCTTTAATGTTTTGCTTCATATGGATCCAAAAGAAGAAGCCGAATTTATTGCTAGGGCTGAAACTGTCTTGAAAGATGGAAGAACGGACGCGGAAGGGAAGGTTATAGAACCGGGGGGCGTTCTGTTGGTCTCCGATCTTGTGGATAACGGAATGGTGGATCTTGGGGATTTTGGCGTCTTGTACTCTCGTCCTGAATCAGAAGAACGTTGTTTTATGAAAGTGAACGGGAGGTTGACGAGGATCAGCGGTTTTGACCCCGAGTATATCGACTTTTGGGGGCGGAGTAGACTGAACGGACTCTGGTTAAGGGGCGGAGACGCTAATCCCCTCCTCACTTACGATCCCCCGGACTTCCATCCTTGGAAGCCTGGCGTTCCTGTTCGATCCGAGTCGCGGGAACCCATATCCAACCTCGTAGGTGGGAGGTCGGGTGGGGAAGCCGAGCAAAAAGGTCCACTCGTGGACCAATTGCCCGTTCGCTTTGATTTGCGTGAGCAGTCTCTGGAACAAACAAGGGCGATGCATCCGGAACTTACGAGAGGAAATGAGCTTTTTGTTCTCGAGGCACGGTTCGGGGAATTCGTTCCGGTGCTGGAGGATATCGCGATGGATCTCGCGATGTCGGGCCCTCTGGCAGTGACGTCCCTGGAGCATATGAAGATCCAGGGGATCGTCCAAAGAAGCCTGGACTATTTTAAGAAGCACGGGATCGCGCCCGTTCGTATGGATATTCTTCACGCTCTTGCGGCCGCTATCCGGAAGCATGATTACAAAGCGAAGAAGCATGATGCCCTGGCTGAAGGCAGTTCCAAAGCGGATCAACAGTTACAACGGTCCGTGGCGAAAAGTCAGCCTTACTATCAGAGGATCCGGACGATCCTTGATGCTCGTGCTCAGTATCCCGGGTTGCCGTTTGAGGAACGAGATGTGAAACGGCTCTCAGCGAGCCTCAAGGCGCAACCGTATCTGACCTTCCCGCAAAAATCGGAGCTCAAGGCGATCTTTAACCGCTGTTACAGAGTTATGGTCAAAACCCTTGGCGAATCCGCTCCGGATGTCCGTGTTCCTGCCTTGCCGGCAGGCAGGCGATCTGAATCGCGTGAAGACATCGAACGGTTTGTTTTGGAGGATGCTGTGCCGGAGGAGGATCGGGATTCGGTTTTTAATGAGTTAATGGCTCTGGATGGCGCGATCATGAGAAAAGAGCTTGAGCATACCTCGCTTTGGAATCTGATGTGGAAACCGGAATCGATCCGTGACGATGATATCCGAAGAGCCCTGGCGGGGTGGAATAGCGCGGTTCAATATTGGATCGCCCGGGAGCCTGTTTCCGGACGGATCGCCGGTATCCTTATCCTGGAACATACGAAAACAGGGGAAGCCCGGGTGAAATGCCTGCTGGTGCATCCTGACTTCTGGGAATCGGGTGTCGGAACACAGTTGATGACCGCGGCGTTCGATGCTGCCCGGAAGCTTGGCGAGAAGGAACTCCGGCTTGAAACGCTTGCTGCCAATAGCCGAGCGCGTAAGTTCTACAGGAACCTTCCTTCCAGGATCGACGGCATTACTGTGTCGGAACACCACACCGGGGGCGATGGGTGGTTCGCACGCCGTGAGCCAGCCTACATGTACATTTATACCCTTTTGCCGCGCTCCGTACCGACGCCTAGTGTGGCCGTGGAGCTGGACGCGCCCGTCCCTGTCTTGCCGGCCGACACTCGCTCCGAATCGCGGACGACGGTCGCTCAGATCCTGTTCCCCGGAGAACGCTTGCCCGGCAAATTGGCGGAGGCCCGCATTGATCTGAGGAATCGGTTTGGTGAGTTCCTGCCAGCGTTGAAATCGATCGCGGACATTATAGAAGGACCGAAAGCGGGGCAGAGCGCGGGGAGTTTTGAGAAGAAGTATGCCGCAGCAGGATTTATCCGGCGGAGCATCAGTATTCATGAGACGAATCCGAATGCCGCCATGGAAGACGAACGGCTGGATAAACTCGTTCGCATTATCTGGAATTATGCTTCCCGGCAGCGTATCAATGCCACCGAAAAAGCCCAGGCTCGGGCTGTGGCCCAGGCGAAGTTGACCGATGCCCAGCGCCGCAAGATCCTGGGGGAAAAAAGCCAGCCCTATTTCGAAAAGATCCGCCAAGTTTTGGCCGAGGTCAAGCCGGGTTCGGCGCTTCGCAAAAAGATCGGCGGCAGGACGCCGGAGGACCGCTTGTTCGGAGAGGCCGAGATCGGACGACTGAGTGCCCTTTTGGCCTTTGATAAAAGTTACTTGAACACGAAAGATATGGCGGAAGTCGATAATCTCGTCTTCCGCTTTGAGACCTGGCGCGCGGCGCGTCCCGAGGTCAGGGAACCTATATCCAACCTACGAGGTGGGATATGGGTTGGAGCGGAACAAAAAGGTGCGCCGGCGCATGAATTGGAGGCTGGCCCATTAAAAGCAAGTTCTTTTACCTCTGCGAACGAGGTGGAGTCGGTTTATAAGGGGGTCTTGAACTCGGTTTTGAAACAGGAATCTGCTTCTGCTGAGACGGTTCGGGGATTGACTAAGGAGATCATGACCTCGGGACTTCCGAAGGTTGAAGACAGGCTCTGGGATACGTTGAACAATGTTTTTGTGCCGACAGCGTTCGCGGCGATCAGCGAAACAGGGACCCTCGCCCCGGCGTATGAGGCATTGGATCGGGCTCTGCGTGATCAAAAGATGGATGCCAAGGAACTGGAGGTGTTCGCGGAGCAGGTGTTTGACGGACAGTTGAAGCTGATGGCGGAATCGATCCAAAAAGGTGAGATGAGCGGCATGGCGCCCGTGATCTATTATTCGCCTGAAATGAAACCGAGACTTTTGAAATTTATCGAGATTGTCCAGCAAGGGTTTGATGCGGTTGGGGATGAGACGGGCAAGCAGTACCAGATCACGCTCGTGTCCGAAGATCGTGCCGCGCTTCAGGGTTTTAAAACAGAACTTTCGAGGCGCAGGATGCTTCGCGGCGTGAAATTCGTCGGAGAGAACGGCCCCGACCAGATCGCGGGTGAGCTTATGTCGTCCGTTATCCGTCATCCCGTTTATGGATCGAAATTCGGTGTTTTCTTCCCGAGCACGAGCGTTGCGAGCGGGATTACGGCGTGGCAGCGCGTGGTCTATCCCGAAGTTCCTAAGGAATATGCGATGGTCCTGCTTCCTGCATTGACCCGTTACTTTGCCTCATTTACGACAGATGATTTGAACGAAGAGACTTTTGCGACGACCCTACGGCAAGCCGTGCCGGATCTGTTCGCCTCGGCCAGGTTCCAGGTCGGGCAGGGTATTGTCATCGTCGCGGAGTCTCTGCAGCACCTCGTCACTGCCGCCCGTCAAGTCGCCGCCTCCGCCTAACCTATATCCAACCTACGAGGTGGGATATGGGGTGGCATCACGAAAACTAAGTGCGCGACGTGAAACGATCAACGTACAACGCAGAAGCTTGTTGGCTTGATTTGTGCGTGATTTTGAAATCCCTCGTTAAATTTAACGTTGTACATTGCGCGTTGTACGTTGCTCGGTTACAATACGCGCCTTATGACGCATCCACTTCTCAAACGGCTGAATGAAAAAGTCCTCGTCTTCGACGGGGCGCTCGGCACCAATCTCCAGAAGCTCGACCTGAAGCCGGAGGATTTCGGCGGTAAGGATGGCTGCAACGAATACCTGGTGATCACCAAGCCCGACGCTATCCGCTCGGTCCACGAAAGTTTCCTCAAAGTCGGCTGCGATGTGATCGAGACCGACACGTTCGGGTCGAACCGGATCGTGCTTGCCGAATACGGCCTCCAGGACCGCGTGGTCGAGTTGAATGAAAAGGCCGCGCGCCTTGCCAAAGAACTCGCCCAAAAATACTCCACGCCGGACCACCCGCGTTTTGTCATGGGCTCCGTTGGCCCGGGGACCAAACTTCCGTCGCTGGGGCATATCGGTTTTGATGAACTCAAGGAATCCTACAAAGAACAATACAAGGGCCTGATGGCGGGCGGGGTGGACGGCCTTCTGATCGAAACCTGCCAGGACCTGCTCCAAACCAAGATCGCCATTATCGCCGCGGTGGAATATTTCAAGGAGGTGGGCCGCCGTCTGCCGCTCATGGCCCAGGTCACTTTTGAGCCGACCGGAACGATGTTGCTCGGGACCGATATCCATGCCGTGATCGCGACGCTGGAGATGTTCCCGGTGGACGTGATCGGGATGAACTGCGCGACGGGCCCCGGCGAAATGGCCGCGAATGTCCGCACGCTTTGTGAAAGTTCCGTGAAGCATATTTCGGTGCTCCCGAACGCCGGGTTGCCGGAGAATGTCGGAGGCGTGGCCCACTATCATCTGACGCCTGAGGAACTCGCGGATTTTCATGAACGCTTCGTGAAGGAATACGGCGTTTCGATCGTGGGCGGTTGTTGCGGCACTTCGCCGGAACACTTGAAGGCGGTCGTTGACCGGGTGGGAAAATGCGTTCCCAAGAAACGGACGCCCAAACACGAGCCGGCCTGTTCCAGTCTTTACGGTATTTCCACGATGACCCAAAAACCCGCGCCGCTTCTTGTCGGAGAACAGACGAACGCGAACGGCAGCCGGAAGTTCAAGCAGCTCCTAGAGCGTGAGGATTATGACGCGATCGTCGGCGTGGCGCGTGAAGCGGTGAAAGAAGGCGCGCATCTTGTGGATCTTTGCGTGGCCTATGTCGGCCGCGATGAGAAAAAGGACATGATCGAATCGATCAGCCGTTTCAACCAGCAGGTGACGGTGCCCGTGATGATCGATTCCACGGAAGCGCCGGTCCTTGAAGAAGCTTTGAAACATATTGCCGGAAAACCGATCATTAATTCGATCAACCTTGAGGATGGGGGCGAACGGCTACGCAAGATCTGTCCGATGGCGAAAAAGTACGGCGCTGCGCTCGTGGCTCTGGCGATCGATGAGAAGGGGATGGCGAAGACCTGGGAAGAAAAGATCCGGGTCGCCAAGCGCATCTATCAGATGACGACGCAGCAGTACGGCATCCGCCCTGAAGATCTCTTTTTTGACCTCCTGACTTTTACGATCGGCAGCGGCAGTGAAGAGTTCCGC
This sequence comes from uncultured bacterium, assembly GCA_964508905.1. Classification (GTDB taxonomy): domain Bacteria; phylum Omnitrophota; class Omnitrophia; order Omnitrophales; family Aquincolibacteriaceae; genus Aquincolibacterium. The sequence goes on along the minus strand of CAZDVO010000013.1, from coordinate 6,366 downwards.
AACGCGGCGCCGGAGACGATTAAGGCGATCCGCCGTCTCAAAAAGGACCTTCCCGAGGTCCACACGATCCTGGGCGTCAGCAATATCTCGTTCGGTCTTGCGCCGCACGCGCGTCAGATCCTGAACAGCGTTTTCCTTCACGAATGCGTGGAAGCGGGACTGGATGCCGCGATCGTGCACGCCAAGAAGATCGTGCCGCTTTTTAAGATCGCGCCGGAGGATCTCGAGGTCTCACAGCGGCTGTTGCACAATAAGTGGATCGACGGTAAGGACCCGCTGCAGGAATTCATCGCGCATTTTGAGAAAAAGAACGCTTCTGCCTCCGCGCAAAAGGCGGGACCCGTTGGCGGGGGGCGTGGGACTATCGAAGAGATCCTGAAAAACCATATTCTGGACGGTAGCGCGGACGGTCTGGACGCGGACCTTGATGAAGCGCTCAAAAAATATAAGCCGTTGGAGATCATCAACGAACACCTTCTGGGTGGGATGAAGGTCGTCGGGGAACTTTTTGGAGCGGGGAAGATGCAGCTGCCCTTTGTGCTTCAGGCCGCCGAGGTGATGAAAAAAGCGGTGGCTTATCTGGAACGCTTTATGGAAAAACAGGATGGCCAGGAACGCGGGCGCATCGTGCTTGCGACGGTGAAAGGCGACGTTCACGATATCGGCAAGAACCTGGTGGATATCATCCTGACGAATAACGGTTACAAGGTTTTCAATATCGGGATCAAACAGCCGGTGGAAGCGATCATGAAAGCGGCGCTCGAGCATCGCGCGGACGCGATCGGCCTTTCAGGATTGCTTGTGAAGTCGACCCTGATCATGAAAGAAGATCTCGAGGAAATGCACCGCAAGGGCATCAAGATCCCGGTGATCTGCGGCGGCGCGGCCTTAAACGAGCGGTATGTGGAACGGGACCTCGCGGCCGCCTATCAGGGGCCTGTGCATTACGGGCGTGATGCCTTTTCAGGCTTGAGGATCATGGAATCTCTGAAAGGCGGCGCTTCTCTTAAACCAGAATCCCAAGTGTCGGTTCCCGTGACGCCCTCTGCGCCTCCGCCAACGCTGTCACCGGTGCAGCCTGTCGTTCATGAAGAAAAAGCGCCTGAGCCGCGCTGCAAATCGTGTCCTTCTCCATCGCTTCCTCCGATCCGTCATCGTGTGGACGGCGTGCCGCATAGCGAAGCGCATCCGCAGACCCCTTCGTTCCACATCCACCGGGATAATCCGATCCCGCAGCCGCCCTTTCTCGGCTACCGGATCCTCAAGAATCTTCGGATGCAGGAGGTGTTCCCGTGGGTGAATAAGACCGCGCTTTACCGAGCCCAATGGCAGTTCAAGCAGGGGGACCGGACGCCGCGGGAATTTGAACTTTATTTGATGGAGAACGTGGATCCGATCTTCGACCGTTTCAAAGTCCAGACGGTGCGGGAAAAGATACTGGAACCCAAAGTGATCTATGGCTATTACCGCTGCTATTCCGAGAGGAATGACCTCGTGATCCTTGACGGATCGGGGCAGAACGAGTTGACCCGTTTCACGTTCCCAAGACAAGCGCGTGAGCCATATCAATGCATCGCGGATTTCTTCCGGCCGAAGGGCGGGGAGCCCGATCTGGTCGCGTTCCATGCGGTAACAATGGGGAAACGCGCGAGCGAAATAGAACAGAAACTTTTTAAGGGGAATAAATATACAGAATATCTTTATTTACACGGGCTTGCGGTCGAAGCGGCCGAAGCGCTCGCGGAGTACACGCATCTGATGATCCGCAAGGACCTGGGGATCGATAACATGGACAAACGCACGAAGGATGAGATCTTTCGCCAGGGGTATCAGGGGTCCCGGTACAGCTTCGGGTATCCCGCGTGTCCGAACCTCGAGGATCAAAAGAAACTGTTTGAGATCCTCCCGGTGTCGAAGATCGGGATCTCGCTCAGTGAAACCTTCCAGATGACGCCGGAGCAATCCACGTCGGCGATCATCGTTCACCATCCTCAGGCGAAGTACTTCAGCGTCTAAGAACCTGGACTCTTTGGAAAGTAAAAAGGCCGGACAGTTTTCACTGCCCGGCCTTTTTTGTTTCGGATCGTTCTATTTTGAAACGGGCTGTCCGAGTTTTTCCGCAAGGGCGCGGTACTCGTCCCAGATCGCTTCCGGTGTATGGCTACCGAATTGGGCGAGGTATTTTTCGATCTCCTGGAGTTCGCTCGTCCATTCGGAAGGATCGACCGCGAAAAGTTTCTCCACGGTTTCCTTGGGAAGATCCAAGCCCGAAAGATCGAGGTCATTGATGTCCGGCAGAAGGCCCAGCGCGGTTTCTTTGACAGCGACCTTGCCTTGAATCCTGTCGATGATCCACTTGATGACGCGGATGTTATCGCCGTAACCCGGCCACATGAATTTGCCGGCTTCATCGGTTCGGAACCAGTTGACGTTGAAGATCTTCGGCGCGTGTTTGAGTTTCTTCCCCATGTTCAGCCAATGGCCGAAATAGTCGCCCATGTTGTAACCGCAGAAGGGGAGCATGGCCATCGGGTCGCGACGGATCACGCCAACCTGCCCCGCGGCCGCGGCGGTGGTCTCGGAGCCCGTGCGGGTGCCGAGGAAAACGCCGTGCTGCCAGCTGAAGGCTTCCATGGCGAGCGGGATCAATTTACTGCGCCGTCCGCCCAGGATGATGGCTGAGATCGGAACGCCCTGGGGGTTATCGAACTCTTTGGAGAGGATCGGGCAGTTGAGGATTGATACCGTGAACCGAGAATTAGCGTGTGCGGCCTTGGTTCCCTTTGACGGATTCCAGGGCTGTCCCTGCCAGTCTGTTACAGACTGGGGAACGGCGCCGTCCAATCCTTCCCACCACGGCTCATTCGTATCATTATTGATCGCTGTGTTCGTGAAGAGGGTCGGGAAGAATTTGTTGTTCTTCAGCGTCTCGACCATCTTGGGGTTCGTCTTAAGCGAAGTTCCCGGCGCGACGCCAAAAAAACCGGCCTCCGGGTTGATCGCGTACAGCCGGCCGTCCGGACCGACGTTGAGCCACGCGATGTCATCGCCGAGCGTCCAGACTTTGTAGCCGGGAAGCGCGGACTGCATGAGCGCGAGATTGGTTTTGCCGCAAGCGGAGGGAAATGCCGCCGCGACGTAGGTGACCTGTCCTTTCGGGTCTTCGATCCCCATGATGAGCATGTGTTCGGCAAGCCAGCCTTCTTTTTGGCCCAAGCAGGACGCGATGCGGAGCGCAAAGCATTTTTTCCCGAGCAGGGCGTTGCCGCCGTAGCCAGAGCCGAAACTCCACACCAGGTTTTCCTGGGGGAAGTGCATGATAAAACGGCGTTCCGGATTGAGATCTCCGACCGAATGGAGACCGCGAACGAAGTTCTCCGAACTTCCGATACGATCCAGAGCTTCTTTACCCATCCGGGTCATGATCCGCATGCTGACCGCGACGTAAGCGTTATCGGTCAACTGGACGCAGGCCTTGGCATAGGGGGATTTGGGATGACCCATCATATAAGGCATGACGTACATCGTTCGGCCTTTCATACAGCCGTCGAAAAGAGCCGTCATTTTTGTCTTGGCTTCCTGAGGGTCCATCCAATTGTTATTGGGACCGGCGGTTTCCTTGTCCGGATGGCACACAAAGGTCAGTTGTTCCGTGCGGGCAACATCGTTCGGATGAGATTGGTGGTAATAAGCGTTCGGCCAATTCTTATCGTTCAATTTTCGAAAAACAGGGTGACCGTTGATCGTTTCTTCCTTGATGCCGATCTCGATCAGTTTTCGGGCTTCAGCTTCCGTGCCGTCGCACCAATAGATCCTGGAAGGTTTGGTCAGTTTAGCTTGCTCATCTACCCATTTTTCAAGCGGCGTTGCCATCTTTGTAACTCCTTTATGTATTGTGAATTCGGACTGGTGAAGTCTATTGAAGCGGCCCTGATTTGCAAGAGATTTTTAAAGGATGGAAAAGGGGCGTGGCTACGGGCTTTCCTCAAGGAAACGGGTGATGCGCAGGACCAGAGCTTTAGGCGCGAATCGAATCGCAAGGGCCAGAAGCTTGTTGGTAAGTCCCGGGATCGCGATGCGCTGGTTTTTCAAGATGGCCTGGTAAGCGGTCTTTGCGACCTGTGCTGCCTCCATCGCAAAGGCGTTCTCTCGGATGTGCTCGGTCCCGGATCGTTTTTGGAATTGAGTTCGTATCGGCCCCGGGCAAAAGGCAGTGACCGTTACGCCGGTTCCCGAAAGTTCTTCGGAAAGGGCTTCGCTTAAGGAGAGGACGTAGGCTTTGGAAGCAAAGTAGCACGCCATGAAAGGGCCGGGTTGAAAGGCTGCCGTTGACGCGATGTTCAAGATCCTGCCGTGTCCCTCGTTGACCATCGCCGGCAGGAACATCCGGGTGAGTTGGGTCAGCGCAAGCATGTTAAGCCGGAGCATGATTTCCGTGGCTTTCCAGTCGGATGTGGCGAAGGCGCCGTGGACCCCGCATCCCGCGTTGTTGACGAGTGTGCCGATCTGGATCCCTTCGCGGTCGAGTTCCATCTTAAGTTCTACGGCCGCGTCGGGGAGGCTCAAGTCTTTGGAGAAGATCCGGACCTCGATGGAATGGTTGGCCCGCAGATCCGTTGCGATCTCGTCTAAGCGGGCTTTGTTCCGGGCAACGAGTGCCAGCGGAGAGCCCTCTTGGGCGAAGCAGCGAGCCAATTCAAGCCCCAGGCCTTCGGACGCGCCAGTGATGAGCGTGGCGTTGGAAATTTTGATCATGATTTTTCCGGTGTTGCGTGGATTAAACTTTTTTGAGCGGGATCTCTAGTTTGCGCGCGAGATCTTCGAAAAGGCTAATAGCCCGGTCGATCTCTTGGGTCGTATGGCCGGCAGTGACCGTGGCACGGATGCGTGTGGTGTTCGGCGGTACGGCCGGGGGGAGGATCGGGACGATAAAGATACCGGCCTCACGGGAAAGGCGCGTCATTTCGAGGGCCTTTCCCTCATTCCCGATGATGATCGGGACGATCGGCGTTTGACTGTTGAGCGTGTCGAATCCGTGGGCGTGGAGCGTTTTCAGGAAGTGGGCTGTATTCTCGCGGAGTTTTTTGACGCGCCAGAGTTCGTCTTCGATCACATCGAAGGCGGCCTTGGCGGCTGCCGCGGAGGCCGGGGGAATGGCCGCTGAGAAAATAAAAGGGCGGATCGTATGTTTGAGATAGTTCACGAGCTTGGTGCTGCCGGCGATGTAGCCGCCGATCGAGGGGATCGTTTTACTGAGCGTTCCCATCTTGATATCGATCAAGCCGGCCGCGGGGTCGATCCCAAAATGTTCTTCGATCCCGGTCCCTTTTTCTCCAAGAACGCCGAGAGAATGAGCTTCATCGACCATGAGCGTGGCTTCGTGTTTACGGCAGAGGCGGATCACCTCCGGAAGATTGACGATGTCACCGTCCATGCTGAAAACGGCATCGACGACGACGAGTTTGAAGGCTTGTTTGCGGGCTTCGGTAAGAACTCTCTCCAGCGCCTGCATGTCATTGTGTTCGAACCGGACGAATTGCGAACGGGAGAGGAGGCACCCGTCCACGATGCTGGCGTGATTCAGTTTGTCGGAAATGACAACGTCGTTACGCCCCAATAGCGCGGAGAGGGCCCCGAAATTCGCGGCATAGCCGGTTGAAACGGCGATGGCATTTTCCGTTTTCTTAAATGAAGCGATCTTTTTTTCAAGCTCAACATGGAGGCGTGTGGTTCCCGTGAGAAAACGGACCCCGTGGGTTCCTGTGCCGAATTCCTCGATGGCTTTTTTCGCAGCGGCATTGATCTTCGGGTGGCCGAGCAGGTCCAGGTAGGAATAAGAAGCGAATTGAAGCATCGCTTGTCCTTCGATCGTAACGTGAACGCCCTGAACGGCATCCGTCGGATGCATGTAGGGATAAACGCGGTGTTCCTTGGCCTGGCGGATGCGATCATTCATCATGTCGATCCGTGCCAGGAATGATTTTTCCTGAAGGTCAGAAGGTTCAGCCATTGAAGATGTCTTTTATCTCGGTCTGTTCCGGAAGTGAAATAATTCCAAACTAAGTGATAAAAAAAGGGCGGTCGACGGGATTTGAACCCGCGACCCCAAGATCCACAATCTTGTGCTCTAACCAACTGAGCTACGACCGCCATGAAGCTCGTATCTGAAAGCCGCTATTGAACCGCCTAAAGGGGGCCTGGCTTAAAGCTTACTCGTCGTCCCTGTGCGGACGACCGTCGCGAAGATGCATGAAAACAGTGCGCCATTATAGCGGAAAAAGTATTTTAGGGAAGGACAAAGAGGCGTCCGCTGTCGTAAGCTAATCAAATGTCCCCTTGCTCTAGCACATGAAATGTCCCCTTCAA
>CAZDVO010000012.1:0-50841 GCA_964508905.1 uncultured bacterium | reverse complement strand
ATGGTACTAACGGAGCAATTCGTTGGGAGAGTAGCAAACTGCCGGGATTTATTATTAAAAACCCGAGTTGGGTCAAACCAGCTCGGGTTTTTTATTTATGGATTGGGAGGCAGTATAGGCGCACTGCGATAAAACAACAGTGTTGTGTGCCGGGATTTATTTTAAAAGACCCAAGCCTGATAAACAGACTTGGGTCTTTTTCTTTTATGGCCCTCGCAGATTTTGTATAAAAAACTGTCGAAATGGCGAAGGAAAGTTGTTAGACTCCATCCCTCATCAAAAGCAACTGGACGGCCGTTTGTATTCCGAACCGTGAGGTAGCAGATTATGCCGATACAAAAGCAGCTTTCCGTTTTTCTCCCCAATCGCCCCGGCATCATGGCGCGGACCTGCTCGACCCTTTCCGAGGCCGGCATTAATATCCTTGCCATGGCCGTACACGATACCGTTGATAATGCCGTCGTCCGGTTCATTGTCGACCATCCGACGAAGGCTATTCTGCTTCTTGAACAAGAAGAATTGTACGTGATGGAACAGGATGTGTTGGTGGTGGAGATCGACAACCAGGCCGGAACGCTCGCGCGGATATGTCAAAGCCTCGCGGAAGCGGATATCAATATCGCTTACGCGTATTGCACGGCCACTCCCAATCAGGAGTGCGGTTGTCTGGTCATCCGTACGGATCAGCCTGAACGCGCTCAAGAGCTTCTAAGTAAGTAATCCTCTCTCGGTGTTATGACGATGAAAATCCTCTCCTGGAATGTGAACGGCATCCGGGCCGTGCAGAAAAAAGGTTTTCTTGATTGGCTTGCTCGGGAGAAGCCGGATATCCTTGGCGTTCAGGAGACGAAGGCGAAACCCGAGCAACTGGATATGTTCTTGATGCATCCCGAGGGTTATCACACCTATTGGAATTCTGCTGTTCGGCCGGGGTATAGCGGGGTCGCGCTCTTCACGAAAGAAAAACCGGTTTGTGTGATGAACGGTTTCGGGGTGCCTCGATTTGATGACGAGGGCCGCGCGATCATCGCGGAGTATCCTGAATTCGCTTTTATCAATATCTATTTCCCTAACGGCAAGTCGGGCCCTGAGAGGCTCCAATATAAAATGGATTTTTATGAAGAGACTCTGAAATGCGTTCGAAAGCTTAAGAAAAAACAAAAGAACATCATTATTTGCGGTGATTACAATACCGCCCACAAGGAGATCGATCTCGCACGCCCGAAGGAGAACGAAGGCACGTCCGGATTTCTTTCCGTCGAACGCGCGTGGTTAGACAAGTGGGTCGCGGATGGGCAGGTGGATATTTTTCGGCAATTCCACAAAGAACCCGGCCAATATAGTTGGTGGGATATGAAGACCGGCGCCCGTGAACGGAATGTCGGTTGGCGCATTGATTATCATTTTGTCACGGAGGCGCTTGTTCCTTCTGTCAAGCGGGCGTGGCATCTTACAGATGTTATCGGCTCAGATCATTGTCCGGTAGGAATAGAACTTAAATAGCGCAACGTGCTACGCGCAACGAATTTGTTTCGAGCTTTTATTTTGTGCGTTGGCCGTTGCGCATTGAGCGAGGAAAAATGAATTTACTGGCCAAAAAGATTTTGATCAAAGCGCCGCTCGAAAAAGTCTGGGGAATTTTGGCGGATGTGAAGCGAATGCCGGAATGGGTGGATGGAGTTAAAGAGAGCGAGCGCACCGGCGCCGTTACCGAAGGGCAAGGCCTCCGGTGGCGCGAAAACTGCGAGCTCGGCCGTCAACACATTGAAGCGGAGCAGGAGGTGACGGTTTGGGAGCCGATGAAAAAAGCGGTGATCCAAAGCAAGTTGCCGATGAACGGTTCAATGACCCGGACGCATTGTTTTCAAGAAACGACAACAGGCGTTGAGGTTGTCGTTGAGATGTCTTGGGACCTAGGGATCGCCGGGATGCTTCTTGGGGAAGAAAAGGTCCGCAATATCCTTGATCAAAGTTTTGAAAATACTCTCGCTAACTGGAAAGATCTCGCGGAGAAGCAGACTGGCGGATGACGGAGGGAGGATGGCGAAAAGCGAGGGAAAAAAGTTAACGCCATCCGCCATGCGATATCCCCCCTCCGGTTTTTTAAGCGGCTTTCCCGGAGAGTTCTTGCGAGAGGATCTCGGAAGCTAAGTCTTCAAGGAGTAACACAAAAGCCGGATCTTTCGCCGCGCGATAGAGCGAGGGGCTCAGCGTCACGATGCGATAGAGCAGGAGGGACGTCGCCTTTTCCGGCAAGATTACCCACCTTGGATCACGATAGCCTTCTTTCATGATCGCGAAGGGATGTGTCCTGGCCAGCTGCTGAAAGCGAGGCGTGTTCTGGATCATTCCTGTAATGTCCGGGGCTTCCAAACGATCAATCCCATGTAGGGAGAGAGGGGTGTCTCTCTGCGCGATGTCCTGGGCGAGCACGATCAGATCTCTTTCCTTAATGGCTCGTTCAAGGATCGGAAGGACACGAGGGTCTTTCTCCAGCATTTTCAGAAGAACGCTCACGGAGGAGACCAGCATCGCCCGCTCCCGCCGTTCCGGGGCTTGGGCAAGCCAGCGATTGACGAGCTGAAGTTGTTCTCCTCGCGTTTTTTTCATGAACTCATTCGCTCGGAGGACGGAAGTATCAAGGGTCGTTCCTGCGGCAGGGGCAGCGACGATCCTTTGGGTTCGAGCAAGATGGGTCCCTTGTTCAGCTTTCGATACGGCCACCGGGGCGCCAAGAAAGGCCGCCTTCGCTTTTCGGGCGTCACGGGTTTGGAGCAGGATCGCATAACTTTTTTTGAACGACTCATCGATCGCTGCGAGCCGGTTATTCAATTCGGAAAGTGTCTGCGCTTCCGCGGAGGATGGGTGCACGGCGGGATGCTTTCCAGACGGTTCGTCGGACGCTTGTCGCCCTTTCCCTTCCGCCATTCTGGTCTCGTAAAGTTTTTCATCCGCGGATATTCCTCCCAGCTCCGGAGCGATCGTGATGTAGGCGAGGCCGGCTTCACGGAACCGTTCGGAGAGGCCGTCCGTGTGGAAGCCGCCGGTCACTACAGCGATGTTGCCGGCGAGGGTGGGGTCGCTTGTGATCTTGTCGAAAAAGACCTGGTCGCGTTTTTTTACGGTATCATAAAATTCCAGCGCCAAGGAAAGCGCTTCGGCGAGTTCGTTTGCGCCGAGTTCGATCTTCAGCGCGGCGCTCTCCCGCTCATAAGCCTTGAGATCCAGAGGCCCTGCCTCGAGGAGCAGGATCTTTTTTGCCAGATAGAAACGTTCCGTTTTTTCCCACAGCTCCTTTTCCTCGCGCGAACGGATCAGTTTTTCGAGGATGCGCGCGCTGAGGATCTCGAACTGGGGAACAAGGTCCGCGAGGATGAGCTCATCGCGCATTTTGTATAAACGGGTCAGCTTTTTGATCTCGGGGTAAATCCCGATCTCTTCCTGGGAGATCCTTCCGCTGCGGATCAGTTCTTCCAGTGACCATGGCGTGTTTTGGTATTTCTTGATCACTTGTTTGATCTCACGTTCAAGGCGGGCCTTATCAAAACTTTTTTCAAGCGCGAGCGTCTCTCGAAGGAGTGTGATCTGCGGAAGGTCTGTTAATTCCAGTTTGAACCTTTCCGCGCTTTCAAGAAGAATAGGCAGGAATTTTGAGATGTCAGAAGTTTCCCGGAAAGGTGCAAATCCCTGATTGAAGGCCAGCAGATCCGGGGACCAGGCGGCCTTTTGGAGGATCTGCAGGGCTGTTCGGTAATTTTCGATCTTTCCCGCCACGGCGTTTTTTGTTGCCAGATGTTTTAAGAAAAGATCGCGGTTCTTTTCATAAAGAGAGGCTTCCTCGATCCCGATCAGCGTGAGCGAAGACGGGGACATGATCGCCGCGTAAGCAGGTCCCGAGATCAGGTCATCCTCAAGAAGCGTGGTTGCCAGGAGCTGTTTTTCGCGTGAAGTCGGAAGCGCGTGGCTTTTCGGAAGTGACGTAGTGCTCCAGGCTCCTTCCAGGGCAACCGTTTCGATCTCAAATACCGTGCGAAGCCGTTCGAGGAGGGAAGCGATATTTTGTTGGGCTATCGCGTGCGCATGGACGTCCTGGATCTGAATAATCGTGCGGCGGCTTCCCGACGTAAAACGCTCCTGGACTTTTCCCAGGTCCTCGGGAACCGCGAGATCTGATAATGGGAGAGGCGTTTCGGTTTCGACCGGGGTTGTTCCGGCTTTTGAAATGGGGGATAGGGCTGTGAGGGGAATGATGCCGAAGGCAACCGACAAGCGCAAAAAACGCATCACCTGGGTGTGGCGCATTTTGAATCCTCCATTTATGTCCATATATATAGCCTAGAAGCTGTTTTAAATCAATAGCTTGCGGTCAGCGACATTGCCAGTCAGCACGGATGGTCTACAAATATCAATTTATAGCGATATCTCTGAATGGGAGTCTTCTTTGTGACGCCTTTGTCACATAATGATAAATCCTTTTTCAACCCCTTGAAATTTCAGAAAACTATGCTATCTTTTTGGAGAGTCGTCCCTTATAAAATCCAGAAAGGATCCAAAGCCCTTTCATGAGTCGTATCCATCATTTAAATCGCTTTTTGGCGGGTGTGATCGCGGTCACTTTTTTTGTGACCAATACCCTGACTCCGGCCCCTATCGCCCACGCCATGCCTGCCGGCAGGCAGGCTCAGGGCGTGGAAGCGCCTTCTTTTGTTTCCTCGTTCAAGATCCCCGACGCATTTGGTCGAGTGCATGAGATCATTCCGGCCGCTTCGCAAGCGTCGGTCCTGATCCATATTCAGGAAGCTCACGCTAATTACGATGCTCAAAAGAATATCCGCGGTATTTTGCAGCATCTTTCCAGAGACTATGGTGTTGACCTGGTTCTCATGGAAGGGGCCGGATACAAGCTCGAACCGAAACTGTTCCGTTTTTTTCCAACCGACGCCAAATTGCAGCATGAGGCGAATCGCAAGTTGATGGAGGCCGGCGAACTGACCGGTGCGGAGGTCTTTTTGATGGATGCCCCCCGCGGCGCGGAAGGGCGGGGGATGGAAAATGCCGCGGCGTACCGGAAGGACCGCGAAGCTTTCAAGACTGTTTTCAAAGGGCGCGAGATCGAGAACGCTTTTCTTGATGAGGCTTATCTTCGATGGCAGAGCCAAGCCGCTTCGGTTCTGAATAAGGATCTCCGTGATTTTCTCAACCGTTATGTTGCTTACGAGTCGGAGCAGAGCCCGCTCGCCGACTGGCTTGAAGTGCTGAAGAAAGAAGCGTTTTCCTCGTTAAATCTGGATCTTTCGGATGCGGCAGCGCAGGTTGCCTGGCCGACCCTGGTCCGCTATTTTCGTTTAAAAAAGATAGGCGCCGAGATCGACCTCGCTAGAAGTGAAACCGAGAAAAAGAAATTCTTCGCGGAAACCGGCCTCCCGTTTTCCATGGTAGGCGAAGTGGAACAGGTTTTCGCCTCCGCCAAGACCGGATCTCTTCCGCTCTATGAAACCCGGTTCATCTTTGAACGAATGATGGATGCTCTGCCGAAGGCTTTCTCCTTTTCGGATTATCCGAATTTTCGCCTTCATATCCAGCAGATGGTCCTGATGTCCGAGCTTCAGGGCGAGGCACTGCAGCAGGAAGTCCGGGGGCTTTCCAAGATGATCGTCGCCACGATCGCCAAAACCGAAAGCGAACGTAGACACGTGGCGTTGCTTCGGGAGTATCTGCTGCTCAAAAAACTTTTCCATCTGGAGCTTTCCCGGGAAGAATACCAGCAGGTCGTCGCGCGGAAGATCGTTCCGGAACATTTGGCGGCAGAGGTATCGCCCGCTTTACAAACACTCTATCAAGCAGCGCTGGAGTTCTATGCCGGCGCGATCCGACGTGAAGATTTCATGATGGAAAAGGCGCTTGCGCGCATGAAGGAACGTAAACGGACCAAGGCAGTGCTGATCACCGGTGGTTTTCACACCGATGGACTTAAAGAGCGGATCACGCGTTCGGGTAATGCCTACATTGGGATCACGCCCCGTATGGGTGAGATCCCGGCAGATTCTCAGAAGAACTATCTCTCCGCACTGCTCGGACAGGAGCTGATCGGGAAGTCCCATATCGCCCCCGAGGTTCGGAGTGAAATGCGTTTCTGGCAGGAAACATCTCCCCGGACTTGGCGCCGCGATTTTGCCGCCGCCGGCGCGCGTGTTGCCGGGATCGTTCAGCAGGTTTCCCCTGAAGGCGTTGCCGCCGTTCGCCGCAATTTTATTACCGCCGCGGCTTCGTTTCGCTCCGAATCGAGAGAAGTAACAGCTTCCGGAAGGGTTTTGGCAGAAGGCGAGGATGGGACCGCGGGCCTTCAGTTGCTGGCGGTTGACCGGGCGAGAGTGAAACAGCGCGAGGAGGATCTGAAAACCCTTACTAGCCGCGAAGCCGGGCTTGATGACGAAGTCCCAACGGCTGTTGTGGATCAACTTTATCGTTCCGGTTCCCGGGCCGGTTTTTTTAAAGTCGCGCTCGCTCTGGTGATAATCGGTTTTGCCGGGGTTTTTGCCTACATTGTTCATTGGGAAAAGATGCAGAGGCGTGGGGCAACTCCGCCCCGCCAATCCGGGCGCGTTGAGTCATCCGATCGGGTTCGTCGGGGGGATTGTAGCCAAACGCTGCTTTACGACGGGTTGAGCATGAGCCTCGGCCCGAAAACGTCCTGGGATACGATCATCTTTTCATTGAAGAACGTTTCGAGTAAACCAGTTTCGGTCGAGAAGATGGAGTTATTCGCTTTTGATAAAGAAGAACAGCCTTCAGTCTCGATGTCCGAGGAGCCGGTGGGAGAATTCAGGGTTCTCAAACCCGGCGGGGCTATGGACCTCAAGATCTATGCTGGATTTGCCGGGATGCGGGGGTTGGTCGGCAGTTTCGAAAAGGTGCCGGAGATTGCTTATGTTCGCGTCACTTACGGGAATGGACATCAGGCCCTGTTCGTTCTTAGCGGGCTCACCCGGATGTGGGAACAGAAAATGAAGGCCGTGATAGAGCCGAAGGAGGGATCTTCCCGATCTGAGTCGCGGGAAAACGAAGAGAATATCACGGATTTTAAAACATACGTTTATGCGCTTCTTGAAGACCCGATCTTTCGCCCGATCGCTTTCGGACCGAATTTCTTTCTGACAGAAAAGCACAAAATCATTCTTCGGCATCGCAGTCCATTCCAGGTGGAGGATTTTTTAGATTATGCTGCGATGGGGGCGTTGATCGGCCTGGCGGCATCGACGACTCGCCAGTATGAAAGCTATGCGATCAAAAGGGTCTGGGGATTGCACCGGTATCTGCTCGAAAAAGAAGAAGAACGTGCCGTTCGCGCAGTCAGCACCAAAAAACGTTCTGAAATGCGTAATGTGGGGGTGCTGTTGAGGAAAGGCGCGGGGCAAAAAGGCACCTTGTATGTCGATCACATTCCCGTGACGCCGGACATTGCCACGGTCAACTCCGTCGCAAACGGCACCTCAGTCACGTTTAAAAGTTTTGCCGGAGCCTCGTACAAGATCCAATATAAAAATGACCTGAGCGATCCCGCATGGTATGACGCCGAGACTGTCAAAGCGGCGGGTCCTCAAACCACCTGGACCGACGACGGTTCCAAGACCAAAGGGCTTTCCGCGAAACGTTTTTACCGCGTCGTTTATTCCCGCTCTGAGTCGCGGTCTCTTGACGATGCAATCATTCCCTATCTTGAAGCCTATGGGCGCTTTGCGGGAAGAGAGAATAGCCATCGCGGGTGGCAGGAAAGCATGGAGGCGTTGGGTGGTTATGACGCGATTTGGAGCATTTTTCACGATGAGATCTTGACGGCCGCTGAAAGAGATATCGTCGCGAAGATGATGGCTTATGGCCGCGGCTATGCGTTCCGCGGGTGGGAAGACATGAGTGGATCGCAGAAACACGCGATGCTGGCAGGATGGAAGTCTGTGGGGATCGAGATCCCGGAAAAATTGAAACGGGACACGGACCTCTTTAATCGGTTTATGCTGGGGATGCTTGGCGCCATGGGGATCTGGTGGCCGGTCGAGGCGAGTCTGCAGGCTGTCTTTCCGGAACTTACCGGCGTCGGAGCGCAAGCCTTAAGCCTGAGCCTGAGCACCGCGATAATCTTCGGACTCCTTTGTCTCAATGATCTTTCAACTGCTCGCGCCGTCGCTCAAAAACAACGCTCCAAGCTCGTCGCCGAACAAGCGGCGACTTCTTCCGTTCAACGTTCCGAGTCGCGACAGATCTTCGAAGGAGCCCCTATCGCGAAAGCCGAGTGGGACAGGCTGATGAACCAGACGCCAGCGTTGCGCGAAGCACGGAAAGCGTTTTCTTCAAGCCGTGGTTCTCTGGAGGGTATGAATCGCCGGCAATTTCTTGCCGGAGCGATGATGTTCCCTCTCGCCGGTATTCTGGGCGGGTGCGTGCCCCAGGGAGAACGCAGGACTGTCACTGTTTTTGTGGTGGATAAGTTCAACAAAAAAATGAAATTCGATCCTTCTCAAGGCGGTTATGGCGTCACGATCCCTCACGGAGAGATCGTCACAGAGGCGCTTCTTTTGGAAGCTCCGGGGGCAGATGTTCGCCGGCTTGATATTACCGATCCTGAAGGAGAGTTTAGTTCGACGCTCTATTACGATGCGCTTGAGAGGATCGCTAAGTATGCCGCCAACCGTCCGAAGGTACCGGTCTTGGTTAATATTAGCTTGGGGGGGTATAAGCGGGACAAGATCGAAGAGACGCTCATTCAAGAGCTTCGCGATGCGGGGGTTGCGGTGGTTGCTGCTGCCGGCAATGAAACGACAACCCGGGATTGCTACCCTGCGGCATTTCCAGGAGTGATCTCGGTTGCGGCTGCGACAAAAAGCGGACGGACTAAATATTCGAACTCGGGATGGACCGTTTCGATCGCGGCTGAGGAAACGCTATCCGTAGCCCAGGGGGGAACGATCTTTTCCGAGCGTGTAAAGGCTTCGGGGACTTCGGTCGTGGCACCTCGTGTGGCCGGAGCGTTGGCGCGGTTGCTCATGAAGGATAAAACCTTGAGTCTGCAGCAAGCCTGGGAGATCGTTCAAAAAACGGCCAAACCCATTAAGAGTTCGGGTGTCGGTGTGGGGCTGCTGGATGTTGGAGCGGCGCTTCACTCGATCGAGAAGAAAACAGAAGCTATGATCAAGGTTGAAAAGTATGGCAAGATCGCGGGGATCCTAGGGCTTATCTTTTCGGTGATCCAGTTTGCGAAAGAAAAGAACGACCCGACGGACTTTTTCAAAACAACACTCATTCTTGTAGCCATCCTTGGTGTGTCGATCCCGGTTCTGGCCACGGCAGCTTGGTACATTTATCAAGCAGACCATACCCCCTCGATCACCTGGACTGCGGTCATTCTTTTCGGGATGATCGCGTCTGGGCGCCTTTTCCGGAATGTCTTTTTTCCTCCGCCTCCCCCAGCTCCTTCTCCGAGCTGGGCCAGCACCCCAGTGTCGCAGCCTACCTCTCAGGATCCGGAGATTAAAACGCTGGAGTTTGTTGTGGCGCGAGTTGTTTTTGCCGCAGAAAAAAGCTATGAAAATCCTTCCGATCCGACGAAGACAGCAGCGTTTTTTGGGTCTTGGGTTGTTCTCGACGCGCAAGGAAACGGTGTTTCTCTTGAAAAAAAGATGGTTGTTGTGAAATCGGATGGCAGCCTGGACGATACGCCGCCTTATTCAATCGGACAGGTCGTTCGTTTTCAGATCCGAACATCCCGTTCCGAGGCGCGCGAGTTACCGGTTCTATTTAAAAACACGGAGGAGCTTGATGCATTCCTGCAAACCTATCGGAGACAATTTGACGCCCGCGAAAGGAGTATCCTAACCCACAGAACTAAGATGGAAGGTGGAAAGGTCTGGTCGGATACCAGGCTTTTCAAGGAGCTTGGGCTGGAGAGCGACTATGGTGTGAGATTGGCGCAGGTAAAAGTGATTGCGAAGGCCCGCTATCTGCTCGCGCGGAATTCCAAGCTCAAGAATCCCGAGGGAGCCACACTCCAGGATGTTTTTGATGAGATACGCTACATGCAGGGTGCCGGGCATAGCGCTTCACTCCTTGAGAGCGCTCTGAAGGCCGAAGAGGTCGCCGACTTGAATGAACTTTGCCGGAAGACGCGGCAAGAGATCCTGGGGTACGACCATGTCGGAAGGGGTGTTGTTGCCGATCTTGAGGTGGCCCTTACAGTCTACGGCAGAAAATTTGAGACAAAAGAAATAGCTGGCTTGGATACGGAGCAGGATCTTCATAGTGCGCTGCTCAAAGTTGCCTCGGTGCTGGCTGGGGGACCATCACCAGCCAGACGTGCGGCCGAAGCGGTGCTGGCTCTCGAAAATACAAAGGCGTTAAAAATCCTGACAGAACTCTTTGGGCTTCCTGTCTCTCTAACGGCTGGCAGTGTTCCGGTCTCTATGACGCTCGGGAGCCTTGCTGCAGCGCTCTTGTTTGAAGCGTCTCGTGCGAAGGAGAAGCCCGTTGACGGAAACGGCAGCGAGGAGCCTTTGCAACGCTCAGAATCAAGGGAACGTTATGAAATCGCCCTGGCAGGTCTTGAAGCGGTCAAGAACGGCGCCTTCGACAACCGGCACCGGGAAGAAGCGGCGCGCCTGCAGACAAAATTGAACCGGCCCGACTGGAAGCTCAAAGCTCTCAACAACGCTGAGGCCTTCCTTGCCGGCCTCAAATCGCGCAGCGAATCGCGGCAGGTCTTTGTGCAGGAGATCTCCGGTCACAAGCTTGATCTCGTGATCGACGGTAAAAGCACGGTCGTCGCGAACCGGGACGATCTCTTCAAAGAGCTCGCGATGCTGCTTCCTGCCGGTGTCACGATCAAGACCGATCCGCATGATGCGAAGAACATCGTGCTCAACGGGGCAAAGATCCGCTGGAACGACACCGGTATACTCGAAGACGCCCTGAATCAACTGATGGGCACGCGGTCGGAAATGCGTGACTCTGCCGGCCGGCGTTCTGTTCTCCGGTCCGCCAGAGAAAAAGCATCCCTTGCGTTGGCTTTCGCCGCAATGAGTCTTGTTGCCGGCGCTTTTCTGGCAACAGCCCTTGTGATCGCGGCCGCTCTCGTGGTCGGCGGTTTTTTTGTTTCAAAAAGAACGGCCCCGGTCCGCAGGTCCGAACCCAAGGTCACGGAGATCCCGAACGCCGCGCTTTCCGCGTTCGATACCTGGACCCATGAGGACCGGACCTCTCGCGAACGGTCTGAGTTACGGGGCGAAAAAGAGATCGAGAAGCCGGCGATCCTCTTGGGCGATCTCACGGCCCTTCTCAACCCCTATCTTGAGCAAAGTAAAGAGATCACCGGGTACGATCTTGGTTTTAGGGTCACGGGGCCGACAGGGGTGTCTGGGGAAGCCTCCACAGCGTTGGTTACATCGATCCTGCGAGGGATGTTCCAGGAGAAAGCGGTTCAGTTTGAAAGACTTAATCCGATGCCGAAGGAGCTCACGAAGCGCTGGGAGGTCAGCGACCTTTCCCGTAGGCCTAAGCGAGATCTGGTGACGATCGTAGAGCCGGCGTTTAAAGATCTCTCCGCGATGATCCGTACGGCGAAAGAACTTGTTTCTGAAAAAGGGTTGATCGTTGTTTCCTTGAGGAAGCTGGATATGGATGCTCTTCTGGGTAACGGCGGGTTCCGCGGGGAGAACACCTTCGAGAGCATCCAAAAAGTTCTCGTCGATTTCAGGCTCGTTCGTCTGCTCGCTCGAGGAAAACGTCCTGCATCCCTTCGGGACGCGACGATCCCTGAATGGCCGATCAATTCTTCGGAAGGGGCGTTTGTTCTGATCTATTCTCCTAGAGGAACAAATATCCTAGGGGCGCCGAACAACCCCGAGCCGGCCTTTTCTTTAGCGGATGTTCCAGTCGCCGTGGGCGCACGCCGCGTCCTTCGCTCCGAAACGCGGGAACTGATCGATCTTATGGTGATGCCCGCCATGGTGCTAGGGGTGATCGGTATTGCTACTTTTATCTCGCGCCATTGGAAACGGACCCACAATCTCAAGAAAAATCGCGTCGTTTACAAGAAGTACCGTGAAGCGGTCATGGATCTGGATCCTGAAGATCCCGAAGACCAACAAGTCCTTTATGCTCTCCGGTGGCTTCTTACAAAAAGGCAACCCCCCATGCGTGTGATCCAGGATCCAGGCGACCAAAAAAGATACAAGCTTTGGGTGGAAGCGTTGGCGAAGGCTACGGATGCGGCTTCGGTGAAGGCTGTTTTGGCGTCGTTGGTCGTTGAAAGACGGCCTAAGCTTGCGGATCACCCCGAAGGGATCTTTTTTGTCGAGGAAGTTTTTGAGTATGTGCCGATTACGAAGATCGTTTTGGACATTTTGGAGGCAGGAGACTCTAAGTTTATGGGTTTTTCAGCATTCCTTAAAGATGTCGAGGGGAAACCCCGTTGGGAGATCGATTCGAATGGTCACCAGCTTCGTTTCGAGGCTTTTTCCGAGAAACCCGCGATCTTGTCACGGGTTTCTGAGAAGAAAATCTTCCCTTCCTTGAAAAGAGTTTTAGTTGCTGTCGACAAATCCGGAGAGGGGGCGTTCAGGGAGCTTTTCCGGGATCTTGCGCCAAATGCAAAAGTGACTTTTGTTGAGATCACTGACCAGGGCCGGGGGGAGCTATGGAAAAATTTGAAAAAAGGTTCTTATGATCTCATTGTGTTGGACGGGGATGTGATCCCCCGGGATGAGTGGGATCTTTGGATGACGGATGTTTTGACGGGGGTGTCAGCCGGTCAGTCTCTGACCCCACTGGCTCTTTTGACCGCGCGGCTGGATGGGCCCGGAATAAAGACCAAGATATGGGATGGCGTCATCTCCGGAACCCTCGAGAAGCCGCAGGAAACTTTTCTGGATTGGGACGGAAAACATTTTTATAAACTTACCGCTCAACATGCCAAGAGTTTAAGCGACATTCTCGAAAAGGAAGGGATCCGATCCTCGGCGCGGTCCGAATCCCGAAAAATGGCGCAGGAACTGGGATGGGACGAGACCTTGGTCTTTGGCGCTGGCGAGTTCCGGTTGGTCGTGGATTCGCCTTACGAGGCCGGCGTTTATGTTCTTCTGCAGTCACAAAAAACGGATATTTCCGTCGACGGGAAAATGGCCCCCAAAGTTCCCGCCCAAGGGCTTTCCTTGAATCTGACTGTCCAAACGCCTTTAATCATCTCGAGGGGTAAGGAAGAAATCCCCGCCCGCATTTCCCTTAAGAAAACAGAGGGTTCGAGAGTCTTTTTGGAAGCGGATATTCCCGAAGATATGAATCTTACCGTTTTGGATGCTTCCTACCGTGAGCGGAAGGATCGCCGAGAAATTCCCACTTTCATGGGGATCGTGCCGCGCGATACGACACTAAGCGACGCGGAGGTTGTTCTGGGGAGCTCTCGCTCGGAATCACGCGCTTGGGCGAAAAAGCCAGCCGAGCTTGAGGAGTATACGGTTATATCGCGCCAGCTCGAAGCGGGGCTCTCAAGGGATATCCTCGACAGACTTATTCGAAAGTTCGGGAAAACGATCGCAGGCCTTGTCGCCGCAACGACAGTGACCGGTGGGCTCGGGGCACTGATGCATGACCTTTTCCCTTCCTGGCAAAAGAACTTCGGGAAGCCCAAGGCGAAAGCCTATGACGCGTTCACTGTGAACGTGATCTATGATGAGATCAAAGGGCAACGTTTTGCCAAGGATGTCCCTGCGGAAGTGAGGGAAGGCAAAAGGACTCTGGGGGATTATCTGCGGGACGTTCTTAACGAAGATCCCAGTCTTCGTCTAGAGACTTTCATGGAACCCGGAAGTGAGTATCGCTCTAGTGCGGAGGAATGGATCTCCCGAGCGGAAGGGATCATCGCGGATATAGACGGCCGGATCTCCGGATCGGGGGATGCGAATGCGCGCGCGGGGATGGAAGCTCAAAAGAAGGATTGGACGCTTTACCGGAAAAGGCTTCAACAGGCGCGGGAAGCTTCTGATCGCGAGATCCGGATCAAGGTTTACCCCACGGAAACATCAGTCGGAGGGATGCCGAACTTTTACGTGGAAGCCTTTTACATTGATGAATACGGCGCGAAAGTACAGATCTTTGACGAAGTGTATCCGGATGCTCCCTACGGGGGCCCGAATCTTTGGCGCGATCTTCAAATGGCGGTCTACGGTAGGATCACAGAGCTTCTGACCCTCAAGCTTCAGGAAAAGGGGTTCGCTAAAAAGAAGATCCTCTTCGTGGACAATGAGGTCTTTGTCAGCATTCCGACGCCTCTTCTGCCCGACGCGCTCCACCATCATATGAATCATTCGGTGTTCGAGCCGACGATCTACGGGCCCGCAGCCGTCTCAGCCAAACTTTTGGGTTATGCCGTCTCCCTGTGGCGTTACATCGTTCAGAAGGGGAAGATCAGCGTGGTGAAAGCGATCGGGATGATCTTCGATATGATCACCGGAGTGGCTCTTTATGAACACACGCCGGCGGTGGCCGGCGGAGTGGCCCCCGGGTATGTGGATATTGTGGATAGCTATAACGAGGACGGGCTCCGCAGCACGAACGGCGTCCTTTTTGAGCAATGGCAGTCGCCGTTTCTCAGGTCCCTTATCGATTCTTATAAGCGAAAGCTCGGAATGGCGGGAGTCGACGACCGGGATTTCTTCGCCCAACTGAACGAGCCTGCCCACAAAGCGGTTCTGGGAGAATTTCAGGAGCGATTCGATGTGATCAAGGCTTATCTCACAGGACGCTTGATGCTTTGGCTGAAACAAAGTCAGAATCGTCCCGCCTGGTACGATGAAGCCATGGAGGCTTATCGCCGCGAGCTGGGGATGGAGTCCGTCGATGATGCCGCCGTTCTTGGGGATCTTTACCAGGCGATCCAGGTGGCGCTTGTTAATGAGGATGCGTGGAAGGATGTTTTAGCGGATGCGAAGATCCAGATTTTGAGGCGGGAATTTCTGAAGACGGCGATCGTTTCCAACGTGCGCCGGCAGGTTTCCTACAAAGGACCGGACAAATGGCGGGAAATCCTGTATTCCCTGAAAGCGGATCCCGCGAAACTCGCCTGGTACAAAAAACATGCCGCCCGGGCGGTCCTTGGGGGCCGTGAATTTGGCCAGGACGCGCATGACGTGTTCCTGGAGATCCAGGGGCTTGTCAGAGAACTGGGTCTTGAGGACAAATTTGCGACCATCGAAAACTACAACATCGAAGTCGCTCCGATCATTTTTCAGGGTGATTCCGCGACCGTCATGATCACCTATGAGGTCCTGGAAGCCTCCGCGACCAGCATGATGAAGGGCCTTCCGAATGGAGCGGTTCTGATCATGGCTTGGGGGGGGGCAGGCCCCGAACTTTTTACGATCGTTGAGACGGCCACGGGACGGGAAGTCGATATCTTCAAAGAACATGTGACCTACGAGCAGCTTGTCAAAAACCTCCATAGCAAAGATTGGAAGATCACGAACGGTTACCTCGTGGAATACAGCGAGACAGGCGATCGTAAATTCGTCCTAAATACGCTGGACGCTGCCGGTAACATCGTGGAAGTCAATGCCCGCTATCCGATGGCCCACTCCATGATCGAGGCTCTCACAAACCTTCAAGGGCGTTTCCAGGTTCCCGCGGAACGCATGGACCTGGAATGGGAAGCGCTCCGCTCCTCTCCTTTGGTGGATATGGAAAAGAGCCAGGCCCGGGCGCATATGAAGTTATGGCAGAAAGTTGTTCAGAAGAAAGAGAAACGGCAAGCGATCTTCGCACAAGACCAGCTTTCTCCGGGACAGGCTTTGCAATTCTTATCTCAAAGCGAAAAAGAGGGGCGCGCTGGATTTGTTTGGCGGACGGAAAAACCCGAGCCTCTCGAACTTGCGGGCCCCAGGGTTTTGGATTTTATCGAAAGCTCCCGCCAGTTGCGGACTCACGCCGCGGAAGGGTATCGTTCTGTGGCTTATCACGCGGTGCGGGGAGATATCTTTGGCAAGATCTTCTTTTATTTGGATCCTTTCAAGGAGTCCTTGCCGGCGCTCTATCAGGAAATGGTAGAACTGAAGGTGCAATCGGAATCTTCCACGAATCTTTTGGAGAAGGTGCGTGGGAATCTGGCAGCGCTTCGGTTGCTAGATCAGTTCGCGGCCCAACTCTCTCAAAAGATCCTCCAGGGATATCTGGCCTCTCAGGGAGAAGGCTATAAAAAACTTTTCCAGAGTGCGCTGTTCCGGCAGAACCTTTATTTTTACTTGGACTCCAAGGGACAAAAATTCGGGTCTTTGAACCAGAATCTCGCGGGATTTGCGGTCGAGGAGAGCGGAGAAAAATATATTGTGGCGCTGAACCTCGGGGAGCCGAAATATCCCGGGGTGGAAGGCGGCGAGCCGAAGGCTTGGGGGCAGTTCTACGGGGAGAAGGTTTTTGAGTGGTTGACCGGACAAACGGACCCCGAAGCGAAAATGGCCTATGAGGTGTCGGATGTTATTACGGGCGAGATCTATGGTGACGGTGAAGACAGGAAGCCTTATCCGTTCTGGGCATTGTCCCGCGGGGCGCTTCCGATCGGTGTTCCGGAACCGGACATTCAGATCTTGAGATTGCGTCCGACCGGGGAGATAGCGTCGCAAGGTCCCCAAAAGAAATCTCAGGAAATGTTCATTTTTGACGATCTTCGTGCGCTGGTTTCCGGGGATCCTAAAGATCAGGTTCGGCAGCAAAAGCCGCGTTCCTACTGGCTTAAAAAAACGTTGATCTATCTTTTAAGGAATAACCCCGCGGATCTGAAAGCCCGTTTGAAGAATATCTCGGATATGGGGCGTGACAAGGCGATCGCTTCGTTCGGGATCGAAGGCGTGCGTCCTGTGATGGCTTTTATCGCGGGGCTGATCCCGGAATTCCTTGAGGATATGCGCGACTGGGATCCTGAAGTGTATAACTCTCTGAAAACGATCATGGCCGATCCGGAGATGAAAGATCTTTTTGAAAAAGGAGATATCTTTCTCAATGATGCGAGTCGTGATTCCGCCGTTGTTATTACGCGTACCGTGACCGAAAGGGTGGACGGGACGGAACAGAAACGGCATGTGGTCATCCCGATCCATTTCGCCAAGACGCCTTACAACAAAGAGGAAGGAAAGGTCTGGTTTGGTTTCGGCAGCATCAGCCGGCTGGGATTGCTTTCCGGGACCATCTATAAAACGCGTGACTGGGCCGCGAACACGGTCTACGAGCGGGAGCACACGTTAGCCTCTCTTTCCAAAGAAGGCTGGCGCGTGGGTGTGCCTGTTGTGAAGCGCAAAGATCCTGCCGGGGTTCAGCAGTCGGGATGGCGTTTTCAAGTACTTCAAATGATTCCCGTGGGAATGACGCGGACCGAAGGCATGGGAGAGACTGGCTTTTCGGCCCGCTCGGAATCCCGAGATAACCCAAGCGAAGGCCCAACGCCGCTTGTGACCGCGTTGCTTGGAGTTGCTCTGGAGGGTGTGGTGGCCTGGGGTGAACACATGGCGGTTTCCTTAAAGCATCAGAAAGAAATTGTGCTCGGTAAGGAAAAATTCCGAGCTTCAAGGCGATCCGAATCACGACTAGGGGAGGCGGATATTTCGAGGGTCGAGGCCGCTCTTCAGCATGTGATGGCTACGTCTACAGACGCTGGCGAACGTAAGACCGCAGAGCTTTTCTTGCAAACAGGACTTGTTTCACACGGCCGCAAGGGTTTTGAAGAACTAAATCGCGCAGATTCTTTCCTCAAGAGCCTTCATCGGTCTGAGGCGCGGAAACTGGATGCTTCAGATGTGACGGTGACGCGTGAGCGCGGGGCCCTTCATATCGTGGTCGGAGAAGCCTCCACGGATGTGACGACCCTGACTTGGGAGGAAGGTCATGAGCCGGGGAAGGTGGCCGCGGCCTTTTTAACCGCGCAGGGTTTGAACGCTCGAGTGAGCGACAAGTCCTCTTCCGAAGTGATCATCGGGGGGCACCCCGTTTTTCTGGATTGGGAAAAACGCGAAGAATTCCATCTTTGGGAGCTCCGGGACGCGATTGTTCGCGAGGTTCAAAGACAGAATGCTCGTTCCGAGTCGCGTGCGGTGGATGCGTGGCCGCAACACAAGAACGAAAAGATCGCGGTGGTAGGTGCCGCGGGATTTGTCGGGGCAACGGAAGCTTCGATGCTTTCGGCCCGCTTCGGACATGATGTCGCGGGTGTTGACGTAAAAACCGAAAGTGTCGCCTCGCTGAATGGCGGCAAATTGGTCAACTACGCTCCGGGGTTAGAAGCTTTCTTGCAGGATGGGTTGAATGCCAAAAGGCTCAGCTTCACCACGAAGCTTGCTGAAGCGATCGAAGGGCGTGAATTTGTTTTTCTCGCCCTGCCGACGCCGTATCTTCCGAATGGGCAGAGCGACACGCATTTCCTTGAGGATGCCATTGGGGATATCGCGAAGCTGATGAAACCGGGTGAGCGGAAGATCGTGATCGGCAAGAGCACCGCTCCGCCGTCAACGATCGACAAATTGAAGGCCCGGATCAAGCAGGTCGGACTTCCGGACGGTGCGGAGATCGAACTGGCCTGGATCCCGGAGTTCCTGCGCGAAGGGCTCGAAGTCGAGGATGCCCTTGGAGGTTCCGGGCGCATGGTGATCGGCGCCGAGAAACCGGCTATTGCGGATCGTGTGGCGTCGCTTTATGCGCGCGGGAACATCAACCCGAAATATCCCGGCAAGCCGATCCCGATCATCAAGATGGGGATCCGGAGCGCCATGCTCGTCAAATACGGCGCCAATGGCTACCGGGCGACCAAGATCTCTTTTAGCAATGCGGTTTCCTGGCTGACGGCTGCCTTGGGTTTTGATATCAACGAGATCTCGGATCGGGTTGGGGCGGATCCCCGGATCCGGCGTTCTTTCCTCTCTGCCGGGATCGGGTGGGGTGGTTCCTGTTTCCCGAAAGATTCACTTTCATTTATGAGGCAGTTGGTGGAAAGCGGGATGCCGTACGGGCTGATGCTGGATACTTTTATGGTGAACGAGCTTCAGTGGGAGTCTTTCGCCGAGGCGATCAAAGACCGTTTGGATGGCGTGAAAGACAAGACGATCGTGATCCTGGGCGGGGCCTTCAAGCCCGAAACGAGCGATGACCGGGAATCCCGCGCGAATTTGATCATTCGACGTCTCGTGGAGTGGGGCGCGAAGGTGCGTGTTTTCGATCCGGAGGCTATTCCGTTCCTGAAACGGAGCCTTGTGGACCTGAATACGGTGCCGGAGTCGGGAAAAGAATCGCCGGTAACCTATTATTCGGATCCATCCGAGCTTTACTCGATGATGGAAGGCACGCAAGCGATCGCGCTTGTAACGGAGTGGGGGATCTTCCGGGAGATCAATTTCAAAAAGGTGCAACAAATGTTCCCCGAAAAGCGGCCCCTTGTTTTCGACGGCCGGAATGCCTGGGATCCCGAGGAAGTGAAGGGTTTTGGATTTGAATATTTCGGGATCAGCCATACGAAGGCCCCGAGTTCTTTCGTTGGGGGGCCTGCGGCGCTTATCCGAAGCCAGGATGAGTTTGCGGCCAAAATGGTCGAATTCTTTCTCGCGCTGAGGATCGCGTTCGTGAATTCACTGGCGGAGCTTGCAGAGCGGGCCGGCGCGGATATTCGGGATGTGCTTAAAGGACTTGGTGCGGATCCGGTGGTTGGTGATGCCTATTTGAAGCCCGGGATCGGATTTGGGGGATTTGATCTGTTCGCGGCGCTTGAGAAGGTCGCCAAGCTGGCGGGACTTTCGCATGATGGTTTGAGAGAAATGATGCAACAGTATCGGAACGGGCTTTCGACCATGAAGCGCCACTTTGGTTTTCCAGAAACGGTGGACGAGAGTCAAAAAGTTCCTTATGTTTCGCCGATCCTCGAGGGCAATGACCGCGCGATCGCGTTGCACGTTGAAAAGGCACGGGAGGCCGTCGGAGGTGATCTCAAGGGGAAGCAGATCGCGATCCTGGGGATGGCCTACAAACCGGGGGAGACGTCTTCCATTGAGAATGCGCCGTCGCTCAAGCTGATCGAAATGTTGCGGGCGCAAGGCGCGATCGCTCGCGTGACGGACGCACACCCTGTGACCGGCGCGAGCGTCCGGAATTATTTTGCGGCACACGCGGTGGGAATGGAAGGAATCCAGTTCTTCGACCATCAAGCCAAGAATGCTGTTGAGAACGCGCGAGAAGCCGTACGCGGAAGCGATGCCCAGATCCTCGTAACCGAGTGGCCGGAGTACGCAAACTGGAAAGAGATCTTTTTTGAAAAGGGGGCAGCTAAGAAGGCGACACCCGTCACAGCGCATCTTAATATCGTGGATGGTCGGCATTTTTATGATCCGGCGGAAATGACAGCGAACGGGTTCCGCTATCTTGCGGTGGGGATCCCGACCCAGCAAGAGGCAAAGACCGTGGTGCTTCCCGGTGAGGAAAAAGAAAGCCTCGGGCGATCGATCCAATTCCCTGAAAAAGCGGTCAGGATCGAATCTCTCGGTCAAGGGCGTTTTAAGGCGAGCCTTCGGCTGGATCTAACCGCGGAAACACTTGCCTCCACTTCGTTCTATGTTCACTTTGGCCCCCGGGCCAAAGGGGCGTTCGTGCCGCCCTGGCATGATAAGGAAATTGCGGCGGAACAGATCGCTTTGCTCGAGAAAAGCCGCTATGAATTGACAGCGGAACTTGACGCGAACGAATTTCCCCAATTTGCATCCGGAGAATTCGGGGCGACATTTTTTGCGCTCCCTTCGGATATCACCGAACAGGACGCGGGTTATTACACCGATCGTGTTTGGGTCAAGCAATATGGCCAGGTCGATGACGGTGTGTTCCAGGCGTCCCCACGATCGGAATCCCGGAGCTTTTTTCACCCTGAGTGGATCACGGGGCAGCGGATGAGCGTTATGACCTTGGAGGGTTTTTTCCGGTTCAACAAAGAACAACAAGCCGGCGGCTCAGAGAAGGCTGTTCGGAGCTTTTCCGATAAAGTTATGGATGGTCTCTATCCTCTTCTGGCGAATACGCTGAACGTGATTGAAAAGATCCTTCCTGCGGTCGCGCAGCATGATAGGGTGAAAACGATCCATGCCAAAGCCGCGAAACGGGTCGTGGGGCTTGTGCCCGACGGCAGCTATGCTTTTATTCTGGGTTCCGACCTTGCGCTTGCGAAGGACAAAGGGATGTTGGCGCTTGCGAAAACGATCTACTCGGGAAGCTCTTTTGCGCTTCTCGAAAAGGATCCCGCGAAGATCCCGGCGATTAAAAAATTTCTTGAGACGGAAGGTCTCCTGGGGAGAGTGGATGTTTTTAAAACAGCTTTTGATGCCGCCGCTTTCATCAAGAAATCCGGCGTTTCTTCGAAAGCGATGATCAGCTCTGAGGAATTGATGTTGGCCGAGGAGATCGAGAAGGCCTTGAACGATAAGCCCATCGTCATGAATGAAAGTATACGCAAGCGGTTCCTTAATGCCGCGGGCCAGCTCTTCCAGTCTCTTGCTGACAGGATCGCGGGTCAGTTCGCGCTCGCCAGGTCGGCATAATCACGCGCAACGGCCAATGTGCCGTGAAGATTTTCGTTGAGCGTTGTGCGTTGCTCTCGAAGGTTGACTTTCCAGAAGTATCCCGTATATTCACTCTATGTCTGAAATATCTCCCAAAGTAATACGAGTCGGCCACAGCCCCGATCCTGACGACGCGTTCATGTTCTATGCCTTGGCGCATGAGAAGATCGATATGCGCGGCTTCAAGGTCGAACATGTGATCGAGGACATCGAATCCCTCAACCAGCGAGCTCTCAAGGGAGAACTCGAGGTGACCGCTGTCTCCTGCCATGCCTACGCCTATATGGCTGATAAATATCTTGTCATGCGCGCCGGATCGAGTGTGGGCGACAATTACGGCCCTATTCTCGTGCAGAGCGCAACGCGCAACGCGCAACGTAGCCACAAACGGGAAAACGAAACACGAAAAAAAATCGCTATTCCAGGAAAACTTACGACGGCTTATTTAGTGTTGCAGCTTTATGCGTTGAGCGTTGAACGTTGTGTGTTGCGCGGGTTCGAGCCCGTATTCGTGCCGTTCGACAAGATCTTCGACGCGGTGAGATCGGGCGATGCGGATCTGGGGCTTATCATTCACGAAGGGCAGATCACCTACGGAAAAGAAGGGATGGAACTCGCCCTGGATCTCGGGAAATGGTGGCATGAAACCACGAAACTGCCGCTACCGCTCGGGATCGATATTATCCGTCGCGATCTTGGGCCGGAAACGATCCGCTCTTTCGCGAAACTCTTTAAGGAAAGCATCGAATATGCCTTGAATCACCGGCAAGATGCCCTAAAATACGCGAGCCAATTCGGCCGGGGGATCGCCGATGACCTGAATGACCGCTTTGTCGGCATGTATGTGAACGATCGTACGGTCGATCTTGGCGCAGAAGGTGAGGCGGGGTTCCGGTTGCTGATGGATAGGGCTTACGAGCACAAGATCATTCCAAAGAAAGTAAATCTCGAATTTATCTAAGAAAGGGCTCAACGCGCAAAGCGCAACGCTCAACGTTTTCTAATCGTTGCGCGTTGACCGTAGTGCGTTGCGCGAGAAAAAATGGCGAACGACGAATTACGCATCAAGGCTGTTGAGATCGCAAAAAAACATAAATCGAGCTGGATCGAGCTGGGGCAGTATCTTTTCTCGATCTATAAGAACAAGCTTTATAAGGAGTGGGGGTATCAGGCGTTTGAAACCTATTGCCAGAAGGAATTGAACATCAAGGAAGCAACGGCCTCCAAGCTCATCAAGTCCTACTCATTCCTTGAGAAAGAAGAACCCCGGATCGTCAAGCCGGAGTATACGGATGAGGAAACGCCTCGGAAAATCCCGGATTACGAAGCGGTGAACGCGTTACGCCTTGCCAAGAATAATAAGAATATCCCCACCAACGAGTTCGCGGAGCTCCGCAATGACGTTCTGAATGAAGGAAAAGAGGTCAAAGAGGTTCGGGCTCAGGTGAAGAAGATCCTCGAGACCCATGCGCCGAAGGACACGGTGGATGCCAAGGAGCAAAAACGGAGTTCGATCGTGAAGCGGCTGATCGGTTTTCTCAATTCCGCCAAGACCCAACTCGAGGAAGAGGACCTTGTCCCGGAAAACCTTCTCAAACAGATCGAAACCCTCGCCCAGCGCCTTGCCGATCACCTCGAATAAAAACGAGCGGAAAAGGGCGGTTTTACGTCCCGCGCGCATGCGGCTTCTTCTACAACCCCTGCTTTAACCTAAGCGGAAGGCCTTGCCGCTTTTTTTTCGGATTTCTTTGCTTTGGGAACTATTTTGATTCCCGCGACAAGCAATTCCTTTTTCGCTCTTGGCCATTCTTTGACTTCGCATTCCCGGATGAGGGCGCTGGATCGGTCGCCGCAGGTTTCCGAGTAGACCATTTCCAAGGGGCCGTGAGTGCGGGTATAGCGGGAGGCTTTCCCGGCCTGATGCTTTTTGAGGCGGCGTTCGAGGTTGTTGGTGACCCCGGTGTAAAGTGAGCCGTCGCCGCAGCGAAGCAGATACAGATACCACCGGTCGGCTGCTTTTACTTTCTTGGAGGCTTTCTTCTTCAGTCCTTCGAGCATTCTTTTATAGGTGGGGTGCATATCAAAAACAGGGATTCGTTGCTTGGGACTCGCCCCCCGTAAAAAACGAAGAACCACGAGTCCCTAGTCCCGAGCCCCGGGTCCCTTTCTTTTAAATACATGGTGGTATTTCACGGTGACGAAGACGACGCCCGTGAAGAAAAAGAGATTGGTCCAACCGAAGGAGCGGAAGGCGAAGTCTTGTGACATGAGCGCGGCGGGGGACATAAGGAGAATGCAGATCCAAACTCCGAAGAGCCAGACCAAACTAATGTCATCCGCGGATTTCCGTTTGATGATCCGCATAATGAGAGGAATGTTGAAAAGAGGCAGGATTACTCCCGCCCACTCACTGATGTGCATCAGAAGTTTCATAAAGCCTCTTTGGACGATTTAGAGTGACCCGCGCCAGATCAGATCTCGAGCAATCTCGGGAATCGGGTCAGGTTCACACAACCCTTTTGCGTGACAACCACGACATCTTCCAAACGTACGCCGCCGGTCTTTTTGTAGTAGAGACCTGGTTCCACGGTAACAACTTGCCCCGCTTTTAAAATATCATCACCCACGCTCACGCGCGGCGGCTCGTGGATGTTGAGTCCCAGCCCGTGACCCGTGCTGTGAAAGAACCCTTGCATGCGGCCGTCTTGAACCCCTGTTGTGAAACCGAGCTGGGCGAACCTGGCCTGAATGGCCGCGTGAACTTTTTTTGAGGCAATCCCGTGGCGAATCATCTTGAAAGCGATATCCTGTCCCTGCTTGACCGCGGCATAGAGTTTTTTCAGTTCCGGTGAAGCTTTGCCCCGGACCACCGTGCGCGTGAAATCAGCGTAATAAAGGGTCCGCTCGCTGCGTGGGAAAATATCCATAATGATCGGCTGATGTGCGTAAAGGGGGCCCGAGCCCTGGTCATGCGGGTCGATGGCGTGTTGGCCGCAGGCAACGATCGTATGCTCGGCTGTACAGCCTTCTTCCAGGAGACGACGGTGGATGATCTTCTTTAAAGCTTCGCTGGTCAAAAGCCTTCCTTTGAAATAGAGCTTGTTCTTCCGGATCACCGCGTGTTTTAACGTGGTGATGGCCTCTCGAGCGGCTTTCTCCGTGGCGCGAAGGGCTTGCGAGATCGCCGCGATCTCAGCGTTGGTTTTGATCAGCCGCTCTTCGAAAAAGAGTCCGTTCTTATACTCGATCCGCAGCCCCGCGTGGCGGAGCGGCGCGTAATATTGGGTCGGGAAATTCCCCGGAACGATCACGCTCGCGACATGAAGTCTTTTGAGAAAATAAAGGACCAACTCGATGAAGTCGCAGGGTTTTCGGTGCGTTTGTTTGTATTCGGCGGCAAGCCGGGACGTGGAATAAACGCCATCGACCTGGGCTTGTTTTTTGGCGCGGTCGATCTCGAGATCATTAATAAGGATGTAACTTTTTCCGTGCGCTTTCACGAAGACAAAAGGGTCGGGGGCGATGAAACGGGTCGCGTAATAAAGGTCCGCGTCTTTTTCGCTCGAAGCGATCAGTAATTGGCCGGGATGGGATGATGTTTTATGCATAAGAGCCCTCACGGCCATGGTAATATACGGCGACCTTTTTATGAAGGATAATTTTCTTCAAAACGGAAGCGCGCCTCCGTTTTTGTGCTCAGTGAAGGATAAAAAATGGCTGATCCCGCAGTATGGCCTTTTGTCAGCGTTATCATCCTGAATTTTAACGGCAAACGCTGGCTTAAGGAGTGCTTAGATTCCCTCGCCGGTTCCGATTACCCTCAGGACCGCTATGAAGTGATCTTGGGGGATAATGCCTCGACCGATGATTCTCTCGATTTTGTTCGCCAGCAGTATCCCCGTGTCAAAATAATCGCTTTTGATGAGAATAGCGGCTTTTGCCGATCCAACAATCGCTGTGCCAGAGAAGCTCGCGGTGAATATCTTGTTTTTCTTAACAATGATACCTTTGTCACAAAAGCATGGCTTATCGAGTTGGTCCGGGCGGTTCTGGCCGAATCCGGGGTTGTTTCCTGCGCTTCAAAAATATTATTCCCTAACCTTAAAAAAAAGATCCTGAACGCCGCGGGAGGGAAGCTCTTCATCACCGGAAGTAGTATTTATGAGGGATGGATGCAGGAGGATGGACCCGCCTACGACATTCCCAAGGACACGGGCTTTGGATGTGCTGCCGGAGTCCTCGTGCAGAAGCGATTCTTTCTTGAGACCGGCGGGTTCGATGAATATTACTTTCACAGCGTCGAGGAGATGGACCTGGGATGGAGAGCGTGGCTAATGGGGTATAGGGTCCGCTATGTTCCGACCGCCGTGATGTGTCACCATATGGGAGGGACGGCGTTCGGGGGGCGAGGCATGACGCCCACGATCCTGTTTCTAGTATTGCGGAATAGCCTTTATTTTATTATCAAGAATTTCGAGGGCTGGACCGCGTTGCGGGGGATAATCCTTTTCTTTTTAAAAACGCTCTACACCATGGGGTATTCGCTTGGAACCGGGAATTGGGCAGCTTTTAAATCGGTTTGGAAGGCCTTAGGCTGTTCCTTAAAGGACCATGGCAAGGCGTTTCGAGCTCGAGAGCTGACACAAAAACGGAGGAAGATCAAAGATCGTGAGTTGCAAAGAATGGGCGTTCTGGCCGGCGCGCGCGAAGTGATCGGGATGACCCTCTCAGGGCTTGCTGCCGAAAAAAAATATGCCGCTCGCGGGCTTTATGACAACCAAGATGTTATGAAACTTCGCAGGAATACTCGGGGCGACTTGGTCTTCTATCACGAACCATGAACGGAGTTTTTTAAGACTTACATGATACCTCCCAAAGTTACAACGATCGTTCTTAATTGGAGAAGTCGCGATACGATCGAGGCCTGTCTCGAGAGCCTTTTAGTTCAAACCTATGCATCGCATGAGATCATTTTTGTCGACAATGCCTCCCAAGATGGTTCGCTCGAATTGCTCCGGAAAAAATACGGCGGAAAGGTCCGCATTCTCGAGAATGCAGTTAATCTCGGATTCTCCGGGGGGGTGAATCAGGGGATACGGGCTTCGAAAGGCGATTATGTGGCGCTTCTCAATGCGGATGCTACCGCGTTACCGGATTGGATCGCAGCGCTTGTTCGCGGGCTTGAATCGTCGGAAAAGATCGGTATGGTGACTAGCAAGGTCTATCTTTGGGGTCAAGAGAAGGTTCTCGACAATACCGGTAACGATATCTATCGCGACGCTTGCGCAAAGCCACGAGGGCGGTTTGAACAGGACCGGGGACAGTACGATTCAAAAAGGGATGTGGGCTACGCGAGCGGTTGCGCGGCCATGTATCGCCGAAGCCTGTTCGATGCGATCGGTCTTTTTGACGAACGGATGTTCGCTTACGGTGAGGATATGGACCTCGCGATTCGCGCAAGACTGGCCGGCTACGCCTGCGCTTTTGTTCCGGAGGCTGTCGTATATCACCATCTTTCAGGGTCGCTAGGGGCTCACTCCGCCTTGAAGCTTTATTATGTTGAACGCAACAGGTTATGGACCGTTCTGAAATGTTTCCCATGGCCTTATCTTGTTGCGGCACCTTTTTACACCTTATGGCGAATCGCGCATCATCTCGTCGCTTTTTTGATGAAACAGGGTCCCGGTTCGGAAGTGCTTGGAAAGGTTTCCGCCATGGAACTGATCGGGGCCGTGCTCCGGGCGTATGCCTCGACGGCGGTTGCTCTTTTTTCTCTGTTCAGAGAGCGCCGAAGAGTTTTTGCGAAGCGCCGGATCTCTAACAAGGAATTCGGTCGTGTGTTTAAAGGATTTCTCGTGACGGCAAAGGATATTGCGTTCAGGAGGATGTTCCCATGAATGGAACGGTCAGTATCATTATCCTGAATTTTAATGGCAGAGAGTGGCTCGCGGAGTGCCTTGATTCTGTGCGGGGGCTTGATTTCCCGCGGGAGAAGCTCGAGATCATCCTGGGCGATAACGCCTCGACGGATGATTCCGTAGCATTCGTCAAAGAACATTATCCTGAAGTGAAGGTTATTTCCTTTGATCGCAACTATGGGTTTTGCAAGCCGAACAATGAATGCGCCAAGACCGCCGCCGGAGAATTCCTTGTTTTCCTGAACAATGATACGTTTGTGACGCGTGACTGGCTGAAGCAGCTTGTGGCTGCGTCGGTTGCGGATTCTCAGGCGGTTGCTTGTGCGCCGAAGATTTTTTTTCAACCCGCCGGGAATAAGATGCTGAATGCCGCGGGAGGCGTTTTTCTCTGCAGCGGTTCCGGGGCGTACGACGGTTGGATGACGGAAGATCGGGGGCAGTTCGATGTCCCGCGCGAAACGGGGTTCGGTTGCGCGGCGGGGGTCCTTGTCCGACGGGATTTCTTTCTGGAAACGGGAGGGTTTGACGAATATTTTTTTTATTCCAGCGAAGAAATGGATCTGGGGTACCGGGCCTGGACGAGAGGGAAGAAGGTTCTGTATGTGCCGTCAGCCGTCATGTATCACTTTATGGGTAGAACGGGACTTCGGCGCAAGGGAGTGACGCCCGCGATCGAATTTCTGATCACGCGGAATCATCTTTATTTTATCCTCAAGAATTTCCAATGGACGACGGTTTTGAAGGGGCTTTTGCTCTATGAGATAAGGGTTTGGATCAAAATGTTCTATGTGTTTTCTCAGGGGGCATTTGCGATCGTGAAGGCCATTCTGGGCGCCCAGTGCGCTGTGGTAAAAGATCTCCCACGGATCTTCCGGGCAAGAAGGATCGCTCAAAAAGAGCGGCGGGTTTCCGATCGTGAGTTGGGGGCGAGGGGGATCTTACTAGGGTTTTGGGCCACGGTCCGGAGGAATCAGGAGATCCTTTGTGCGATGAAGCGGTCAGCGCAGAAGAGTTTTTACGAGGCAAAAGACCGTGTTCGGATTAGAATAACCCCTCACGGGGAGCTGTTTTTTTTCGAGGATTGAAAAGGACCCAACTTATTGCGCTTGCTTGCAACGCGCGTAAAGGAGAATCTCGGATGGTAGAACTGACGATGCAGATGGTTTTTGCGATCATTCTGATAGCATTCTTTTGTGAATACATGGATTCGACGCTGGGCATGGGGTATGGAACGACCATGACGCCGGTCCTGATGCTTTTCGGTTTTACGCCGCTCCAGATCGTGCCGGCGGTGTTGCTTTCTGAATTGATCACGGGAGTCCTTTCCGGCTCGATGCATCACCGGGAGGGGAACGTCAATTTCCATTTCAAGGTGCTGGATTTTCAGAGAATGAAAGACAGCCTGAGACTTCCCGGTCCCGTGAATCCCGATCATCATACTTACGGTATTCAAATCTCCACGCACTTGAAAGTGGTTCTTCTGCTCCTGTCGGCGACGATCCTCGGTTCGACCAGCGCGGTTTTTACAGCCAAGATCCTTCCCAAGCAGTGGACCTCACTTTATATCAGTGTGATGG
The DNA here is from genome assembly GCA_964508905.1 of uncultured bacterium. Classification (GTDB taxonomy): domain Bacteria; phylum Omnitrophota; class Omnitrophia; order Omnitrophales; family Aquincolibacteriaceae; genus Aquincolibacterium. The sequence continues at coordinate 21,735 of CAZDVO010000012.1, read as the reverse complement.
TGATCGCCATGGGCGTTCTGATCATCGCCTGCTTTAACAGGCAATTCGCCTATTCCTGGAAAAAGATCGTTGGGCTTGGATTGCTTGCCTCCTTCAACAAAGGACTTACGGGCGGAGGGTATGGTCCCCTCGTGGTAAGCGGGCAGATGCTTTCGGGTGTCGAAGGAAAGAACGCGATTGGGATCACTTCGCTCGCGGAAGGGATCACATGCGCTCTCGGTGTGGTGATCTATCTTTTTGCCGGGAAGAACAGCATGGATTGGCGTTTGGCGGCGGTGATTATTACCGGCGCCGTTTGTTCCGTTCCGTTTTCGGTCAAGAGCGTCAAGATCCTGAACCCGAAGCTTTTGAAAGGGATGATAGCTTTCTTAACGATCGTTCTCGGCGTGATCACCCTTATCAAAACAATGAAAAGTTTTTAAAGCATACCTCCAACCCTACGGAAGATCATGGAAAATTACAGGCTTAGCAAACTGAAACTTCTGGAAGCGGAGAGTATTTATATCCTCCGGGAAGTTGCGGCTTCTTTCGAGCGGCCGGTGATGCTTTATTCTGTTGGCAAAGATTCTTCGGTCATGGTCCGTCTTGCGCAAAAGGCTTTTCACCCGGGCAAGATCCCGTTCCCGCTACTTCACGTTGACACCACGATGAAATTCAAGGAGATGGTTACGTTTCGCGACCGGTTCGTTCAGGAGATCGGCGCGGACCTTCGCGTTTATACGTTCCGTGAAGCGCTCGATCAGGGGACGAATCCGTGGGACCTGGGAACTGTGAAATGTTGTTCCCTCCTGAAAACGCAGGCGCTGTTGAATGCGCTTAAGGAGGGCGGTTTTGATGCCGCGTTCGGAGGGGCTCGGCGGGATGAGGAGAAATCCCGGGCAAAAGAACGCGTCTTCTCGTTCCGGGATGCCTTTGGACAATGGGATCCCAAGACCCAGCGGCCGGAGCTTTGGAATCTCTACAACACGCTGGTGAATAAAGGCGAAAGTATCCGTGTTTTCCCGCTCTCCAATTGGACGGAGCTCGATGTCTGGCAATACATCCACCAGGAAAAGATCCCCGTGGTACCGATGTATTTCGCGAAAGAGCGCGAAATGCTGGTTCGGGAAGGCCAACTGATCCCGCTCAACGGGCCCGTTCCGCTTCAAAAAGGGGAAAAGCCGAGAAAAGTGATGTGCCGGTTCCGGACGCTGGGTTGTTATCCTTGCACCGGAGCCGTGAGATCCAAGGCTGCGACCGTCCCCGAGATCATTCAGGAGATCCTGACGGTTAAAAACTCGGAGCGTGTGACGCGCCTCATCGACCATGATCAGGATTCCTCGATGGAACAGAAGAAAAAAGAGGGGTATTTTTAAATGGCGAAGACGGCGAACGTTGCGACAGTCTTGAAGCAAAGCCAGGATGCGGACCTTTTGCGTTTTTCGACGGCGGGAAGCGTTGATGACGGGAAATCCACCCTGATCGGGCGGCTGCTCTATGAAGCGAACGGTCTTTATGAAGACCAGTTAGCCTCGATCCGCAAGGATTCCTCGAAATTCAAGCGAGAAGAGCTCGATCTGTCGCTGGTGATGGACGGGCTTAAGGCCGAACGCGAGCAGGCGATCACGATCGATGTGGCCTACCGCTACTTTTCCACGCCTAAGCGGCATTTCATCATTGCCGACACTCCCGGGCATGAACAATACACCCGCAATATGGCGACCGGCGCCTCGACGGCCGATCTCGCGGTTGTGCTGATCGATGCGCGGCAGGGCGTCCTGATACAGTCGAAGCGCCATGCCTTTATCGCTTCGCTTCTCGGCATCAAGCATTTGGTGATCGCCGTTAACAAAATGGACCTTGTGGATTATTCCGAAGAAGTGTTCCGGAAGATCGCCCGGGATTTTGAAAGCTTCGCGGAAAAACTCAATGTCCCGGATCTGGTCTATATCCCGCTCAGCGCGCTCAAGGGCGACAATGTTGTCCACAAAAGTAAACGTATGCCCTGGTATGAGGGCCTCTCTCTTTTAAACCATCTCGAGAGCGTTCATGTTTTGAGCGATCGCAATTTGATCGATCTCCGTTTTCCCGTTCAATATGTGTTGAGACCTCATGCCGGTTTTCGCGGTTATTCCGGACGGCTTGTGGCGGGCGTGCTTCGCAAGGGGGACGAGATCCTGGTGCTTCCGTCGCAACGAAAGACGCGGATCCGTTCCATTGTGGGGTTCGAGGGGGAACTTCCTTATGCGTTCGCGCCGCAATCGATCACGGTGACGCTTGAAGATGAAGTGGATATTACCCGCGGGGACATGCTGGTCCATCCGGGGAATCTGCCGCAGATCCGTCGCGAGATCGAAACGATCCTGGTGTGGATGGATCAGGCGCCGATGGAACCGGGCAAAGTCTACTGGATCAAGCACACGACGCAGCTTTTTAAATGTTCAGTAACGCATCTCCAGTTCCGCATCGATCCCGCGACGCTTAGCCGTCAGGATGCTACCACTTTAAATCTGAATGAGATCGGCCGTGCGACCGTGCAGTGCTTTCGCTCCATTTTTTGCGATGAATACACCAAGAACCGCCAGACGGGCAGCTTTATCCTGATCGATCCGATCACGCATGCGACAGCCGCAGCCGGGATGATCATTGAGCGGGGCCGCCTGCCCTCGATGGTTCAACCGGATAACAAGGCGGTCTCTCAGAGCACGCTGATCCACCGGCAGGAAGGGGATGTGTCGCAAAAGGAGCGCGAAAAACTTTTAAAACAACGACCGGCGACGCTTTGGATGACGGGATTGAGCGGATCGGGGAAATCCACCGTCGCGTATGCGATCGAGAAGAAACTCATGGCGGCGGGCCATTTGTGCTATGTCCTAGATGGCGACAACATCCGTCACGGACTTAATCGCGATCTCGGATTTTCGCCGCAGGATCGCAGTGAGAACATTCGACGCGTGGCGGAAGTAGCGCGTCTTTTGAACGACGCAGGCGTGATCGTGATCACGGCCTTCATTTCTCCCTATCGCGATGACCGGCAGAAGGCCCGAGAGATCATCGGAGAGGATCGCTTCATCGAAGTGTTTCTCGATGCTCCGATCGAGGTCTGTGAAAAACGGGACCCGAAAGGACTTTATGAAAAAGCCCGCGCCGGTCTCGTCACCGAATTCACCGGCGTGAATGCCCCCTACGAAGCTCCGGAAGCGCCTGCTTTGCGTCTCAAAACAGCCGCAATGCCCGCGGATCTTTCTGCCGATGAAGCTTATAGCTATCTTTCCAGGAAGGGATTCTTAGAGAAAAATCGCTAAGAAGTTGCGCTGTCTTACCCCCAACGAAGCGCCGGAGACGTTTAAAAGGAAAGCATTTCATGCGTGAAAACGCTACGGTTTTTTTGTGCTTCGGAGCGCTTGGAGCGATCTTCAGTCCTTTATAGGCGACTGGGAGGATCGAATCTTTTCCGTTTTAAAAAGGTTAGAGATTTTAAATGATTTCAGCGTCAGAGGAGCGGGCCAACATGAATAAAAAGATATTACTGCTTGAGCCGATGCAATCCAATGTCGAACGATGGGGCAGTTTTTCGAAGGAGAGTGGTCTAAACCCGCCCTTGGGCCTTTTTTCAATCTATGCCTATATGAAGGAAAAAAAATTCGACATAGACCTTATCGATACGCAAATAATCCCCCTTACTCCGGAACAGCTGATAGAGCAATTAAAAAAGAAAAACTACGATATTATCGGTATTCCCGTATTTACGATCACGGCTTATGCCGCTTTCCACACGGCCGCTCTATGTAAAAAGGCATTGCCGGAGGTTCTCGTGGTTTTGGGTAATGTTCACGCCACGTCGTTGCCTGAACAAACGCTGCGGGAATGTCCGGAGGCAGATATCATCGTGATGGGCGAAGGGGAATACACGCTCGAAGAGCTGGCCCTAAAGCATATTCAGGGGAATCGCGTTAAGGATATCGAGTCGATCAAGGGAATTGCCTACCGGGATTCCGGATCTGTTCGTATCAACGAAAGGCGCCCGCTTATTCCCGAACTGGACGTGCTCCCAAGTATTTTCGAATATGTCAGCATCGATCAATATGTGCCGTTCCCGCACTATTATCGCGTCTTGCCGGCGGTTTCGAGTATGACCCAGCGGGGCTGTCCCTTCTCCTGCTCCTTCTGTGCGGCGTCCGTTGTCCACGGGAAGAAAACCCGATTTAAAAGCATTGCTTTCGTGGTGAAAGAGCTGAGGTCTCTCAAGGAAAAATATAAGATCAGGAGCATTTATTTCCAGGATAGCACCATGACCCTGGACAGGGATTATACCCTTGCTTTGTGCGAGGAGATACAAAAGGCCAAACTCGACATTGAGTGGTCCTGCTTTAGCAGGGTTGACTGCGTTGACACGACGATCCTAAAGGCCATGAAGAAGGCGGGTTGTTGGCAGATCTGCTATGGAGTGGAGTCGGGGAATGCAGCCTCACTGGAAAGGGTTAACAAAGGCGGACAAATCACGCTCGAACTTATTGAAAAGATCATTCAGGAGACGAAAAAAGAAGGAATCCATGTCTTGGCAAGTTTTATTCTTGGGCTTCCAGGTGAGGATGAGGCCATGGCCATGAATACGATCCGTTTTGCGTTGAAGCTTGCCCCCCAAACAGCGCTTTTTTATCTCCCCATGCCTTTCCCGGGGACGCAACTTTATGACCAGTGCAAACAGTCCGGAGGGATCCGAAGCGATGCGACGTGGTTGGATTATATGGGAATCGATTTCAGTAACCCTGTTTACGTTAATCCGCTTCTTGGAAAGGACAAGATGATACAGCTGTATCATTTGGCTTGGCGGAAGTTTTATTTCTCTTCGAGGATCTGGTGGGTCAACCTGAGATCGCTCCGGTCTTTGGCTGAACTGAACCGCTATAAACGCGCAGGAAAAGCCCTTTTCAGTTTTTTAATCAAAAATATTCAACGACGGCGCTAGCAACGTTGCGGCGTGACGCAGGAGGGGGCGGAAGAACATTTTCTGTTAGAGCTTTTCATGGATAAATCGTGTAGAATTCGTTCTTCTTAGAGCGTTCATTTTAAATGAAATCAACGAATTGTTTTTAAACACATCGTTTTAAAGAGGAAGTGGTTATGAAATGCGGGAATAAGGTTTCGCTTGGAAAGAAAGCGTTCATTTCGACATCCGGATGCGCCCCTCTTCATAAAGAGGCGCAGCTTTTCGAAGATTATTTTATCCGGAATGGATGGAGCATGGTCACCAGTCCGGCGAAGGCCGATTTCATTCTTCTCAATCTTTGTTCGCTGAACGCTGAGCGAAAGCATGCTAATCTGAACTACGTTAAAGAAGTGAAGAAGGCTAGGGCGGCAGGGGCTTTGTTGGCCGTTACGGGTTGTATTAGCACTATCGCATCGAGTGAGTTGCGGGAGTTAGCTGTGGACGCACAGATCCAGATCAAGAACATCGATGAGCTCGACAAACTTTTGGGCTCTCAAATCCCTCTCTCCCGGATCGAAGAGCCGCATGTGGTGAGGGTCGATCCGATTCTGACGCAGTTGGGGGTTCTCCTCCGAAATGATTTTTTAAAAAAGGTATCAGAAGTTCTCAGGGATCCCGTGTCGTTTTTGGGTGTTTTGTACGCTTTGAACATTCCCGAAGAGCATCGTTTGCGGGGGGCTTATTGCGTTACGATCGGCGAAGGATGTTTGAATCAATGTAGTTATTGCGCCATCCGTTTCGCCCGCGGGATCTTGCGAAGCGTTCCGGTGGAGACGATCCTTCAGCAGGTCGAGAAGGGGATCAAAGCCGGGCACCGGAAGATCCACCTTCTCGCGACGAATCCCGCTCAGTACGGACTCGACCTGCCTGGGAGCGTGGATTTTTGTGATCTCCTTCAGAGAATCATTCGGCTGCCAGGGAAGCTAAAACTTGTGATCCCCGATATGGATCCGGATTATTTCGTGAAAAACTTTACGCGTCTCAAGGATATCTTGAAAAGCCGTAAGTTTCTGGAGATCACTTTTGCCGCGCAAAGCGGGAGCCCGACAGTGTTGGAACGAATGAACCGGAATTACAATGTAGAAGCCTTCAAGCAATGCGTGCGCGAGCTTCGAGCTATGGACCCCGGGATCAAATTGAATGGTCATGTGATGGTGGGATTCCCAGGGGAGACGGAAGCCGAATTCGGTGAGACGTTTCGTCTTCTTAAGGAAGTCCGTTTTAATAAGGCGCTTGTATTTGGATATGGGGATCTCCCGGGCGTTGAAAGCGCGAAATTCCCAGGCCATTTAGAGTCGCGAATTATCAGGAAAAGGATCCAGAGGATCCACCGGTATCTTATCCTTCGTTTTTAAAAGCGCTTTTGAGGTAAACCCCATGCTCATTTTTCATGATCGAGAGCCACAACGTTCGATCGTTCCCCGGCCAGTCCTGCCTCAGGCGTTTATCTTGGGAGCCATTGCTGTTCTGTCGATCTTTATGGCGGTGGAGCTCTACCGTATTGTGGATCGGTATGCGGTCAATCTGATCTATTTTGATCAGTTCGCCTTCATGACCCCTTTTTTTAAAGAGCAAGACGCTTGGACGATTTTTTCCTGGCAGCATGGCCCGCGGCAGGGATTAGGAGGATGGATCACCTGGATCGTTGTTCAGTGGTCCGGTTGGAACACCCGCGCCGAGTCGTTTATGATCCTGGGGGTGTTGCTGGCCAGCCTCCCGCTGGGGTTGTTTCTCAAACGCAAGTTGACCGGATGTTTTCAGCCCGCCGATCTTATTATCCCCTTGATCATTTTAAATAAATACCAATGGAGCCAGCTCGTTCTGACTCCCAATGTCTCCCCTTCGGTCCTCCCCCTGCTGCTCATTTTTATCTATGCCTTGGCGTGGTTTATTCCCGGAAAGTTTTGGCGGTGCATCGCCGTGAGTCTCACGAATTTCGTGCTCATCTTTACCGGCTTTGGATTGTTTATGGGGATCGTGACCCTTGTTCTTTACACGGTGGAATTGATCGTAGCCATGCGGTCGAAACGGGAAAGGTCCCAGCTCTTCTATGCGGCGCTAGGTCTCGGACTAGCGGTCCTGTCGCTTGAGTTTTTCAACATGGGATATCGTATATCCCAGAGTTATTGTTTGGGACCTTATGGACCGCATCTTTCGAGCTACCCGCTCTTTATGTCGCTGATGGCGGCCAATTTCGCAGGGATCAATCCGCAGGGGGTATCTTTTTCCGTAGCCCTTGGGGTTGGTTTTTTGATTTTGAGTGCCATGGCGGCTTCCTTCGCGTGGAATTTTATGAACTTCCTTCGTGACCCGTTCAACTCAAACAAAATGAGCCGGATCATTGTGGCTCTTATCGGGTACACCTTACTTTTTGCAGCTTTTGCGGCTATCGGACGAGGTTGCCTCGGGGTGAAAGCTGCCGTAGCGCCTCGCTACGTAACCTTGTTCATTCCCGGGTACTTTGGGTTGTTGCTCACCCTCCAGCAGATGAAGATCCCAAAACTTAAGCCCGCCCTTTATGCGGGGTTTGCGCTCTTGCTGATAAAAACCCTGTTGCCGTTCGATGTGGGGACGCAAAGACAAATAGAGGGTTCTTGGAAAAGCAAAGAGAGTTGGAAAGCATGTTATTTGGAATCGGAGGACTACGACGGCTGCAACGAACGCACCGGGTTTAGGGTTTGGAAAAATAAAAGAGGTGATAATATGGTGGTTAAGGAGCTGAAATATTTAAAAAAACATAGGCTGAATCTCTATCAAGATTCATGAGAGCGCTGCCGCGTCGCGGCGGATTTCTTGATTCGCGGAAGAATGAAAACGGAGATGAATCCGGGCGAATGAAGCGCAAGTCGGTATTATTAGGAGACATTGGTTTCCAATATAACGAACAGGCAAAAGATGGAATGGCTGATATTTCTGTTGTTTCTTCAAAAAGCATTGAAGTGAACCTGCTAGGATCTTTTTAAAAACAGAGCGGGGTTTCCCGATGAGTTTTTCCGAGAAGTTTAAAAACCTCCTAAGGCAACAGCCTGACAAGAAGGATGTTTGGCCGGTTATTGTTGGAGGATTTTATCGCTCGGGCACAAGTCTTGTCCGGCGAATACTGGATTCTCACAGCAACGTTCACTGCGGGCCGGAGGTGAAGTATTTCAGGGATTTCTACGGGCAGTATTTTCAGGATCCTTTAGAAGGGCTCCGGTTTTATTCAACGGTGAGAAGTTTAGGCGTCGGAGAAAAAGAACTTCTTAAGATATCGGGGCAGGCGTTTATCAAAATCCATGAACGGGCGGCTCAAGATCTCGGGAAAAAAAGATGGGCAGATAAGAACCCTGAAAATGTGCTGTTCCTTGATGAGTGGTCGGAGTTGCTTGACGAAAAGTTTGTTTTTATCCACTGTGTGCGCAATCCCTTGGATATTTTTGCTTCGGTTAAGGAAGCAGAGTTCCCCTTGACGATTCCTGCGGGGATGTCGGAAAGAGTTGCTCTTTATCGTTTATTTGTTGAGAAGGGTCTTGCCTTTGAAAGAAAAAACACAACGCGAAGTATCCGGGTTCGCTATGAAGATTTGATAGCCGAGCCCGAGCTTATTCTGCGTGGGATGGCCGAGAAGATCGGCGAGAAGTATGAGCGTGGAATGATGGAATTTCATTTAGCGAAACACCAAGAGGGGCTTGAAGATCCGAAGATCCGTTTTGAAGAAGGCTTCCATAGACGGAGCCTTGGGAGGTGGCGAGCTTCTTTGTCGGGTGGCGAGGTCAAAATGATCACGGACCAATGTAAGGATCTTTTTGAAGAACTTGGCTATTCGGTCCCGGTAAGTTTCTAACAGCCCGTCAGAAGGTTTTTTTGAGTTTGTTCCGTGATCATGGTCGTTGCTTATTCATGTCAAGATAGTTCATCTGGAAGGACCGGGGGTAGGTAGAGGTAAGGGAAATCTCCGAGAGAATTCCCGACGTTTACTCCAGGAAGACGCGCGAGGTCCTTCCGATTTTTTGTTACGGAGCTAAGATCTATGACAACGCTAATTTTAACAATTCTCGTCAAAGACGAAATTGATATTATCCGAGATATGATCGAATATCATTTATTCCAAGGCGTTTCGCACATCATTCTTACAGATAATGCGTCAGAGGATGGCACTCGGGAAGTGGCGGAAGAGTTCCGCCGGCGAGGCGTTTTGACCCTTATAGACGAGCCCGGAGATAATTTTCTTCAAGCACAATGGGTGACGCGGATGGCGCGGCTTGCGGCGACTGAGTTTAAGGCGGATTGGGTCATCAATTCGGATGCCGATGAATTCTGGTGGCCGGAGCAGGATTCCCTGTCGAGGGTTTTCTCAAGGTTGCCGCCCCATGTGGGGGGCGGGAAAGTGCGGCGCATAAATTTTTTGCCGAGTCTTTCTCAAGAGGGACATTTTCTTGCCCGCATGCTAACAAGAGAGCTCGAAAGTCTGGATCCTCTGGGGTGTTTTCCATTGCCGCCGAAGATGGTCCATCGCGGCGATCCTGATATTAATGTGCAGTCTGGGAATCACACGGCCTCGGGGCCAGCGATTGGCGATATTGTTTTTCTTCAGGGTCTGCAGGTATTTCATTTTCCTGTTCGTTCTCAGGCACAATTTTTCCGGAAAATTCGGACGATGGGCGTTGCCTTGGAACGCAACAAAACGTTGTCTGAGGGGGAATCTCACGCAAGGCGCTATCTCTACGAGCAGCTGAAACAGGGAAGGCTTCAGGTTTACTGGGACGGCCTTTCTAAATCTGATGGAGGCGGGCAGCCCGGTCTTGTGGAAGATACGCGGTTGCTTCAATATCTCACAAAGAGAAGGCAAAATGGCTGATTTCCAGACTCGTTCCCAAAAGCGGATCATTGTTGTTCTTGGAATGCACCGGAGTGGTACGAGCGTGGTCACGCGTGCCTTACAGGTGATGGGCGTTGATCTTGGGGACCATCTCATGCCGGGGCTGCCGCATAATAATCCGAAAGGTTTTTGGGAAGATCTGGATCTGAACCGGATCAATATTCAGTTGATGCGCTGTCTTTCTTGTGGTTGGGATGCTTTGGAGCCCCTTTCATCCGAGGTGCTGTTGGATGAAAAACTCGTTCCCTTGAAGGCGCGAGCCATCGAGTTGATGCGGGAGAAAACAAAAAACGCGGGTATTTTTGGCATGAAGGATCCTCGGCTGGCGCGGCTAATGCCATTTTGGAAGGAAGTTTTTGAGGTTTGTGGCCTGGCGCCAAGCTATGTGATTATGGTCCGTAACCCGCGCAGCGTTTCAGATTCCCTTCGGACCTGTTATAAATTCGAAAGAGAAAAAGCCTATTATTTATGGTTAGCGCATGTGCTTCCTAGCATTCTGGAAACAGAAGGCACCCTCGGTGTTGTGGTCGATTATGATCGGCTCGTAGTCAGACCTGAGACTGAGATCCGCCGTTTGGCACGGGCGCTACGTCTGGATGGGGCCATTGATCCCGGAGAGATGGAAGTATTCAAAAACGAATTTCTCGAGGAAAAGATGCGACACGCCTGTCATTCTGCGGAGGCGTTGGTCTCAGATCCCACGGTTCCGTCACTTGTTCCGCCGGTTTTTGAAAAGCTTGAGAAATTGGCTTCAGACGAGATTTCTTTTGATGATACCGGAGTGAAAGATTTTTTTGAAACGGTGGAAACCCGTTTTCGGGAGTTGGCCCCGGCCTTGCGGTATATGTCGCAGCAGGATGCGCGGGAGGTTTGTTCCCATAGAAGGATGGACGAGTTCCGGGACCGGATCGCGGCTTTTGAGAGATCTGTGGTGGAGAGGGACAAACGGATCCTGGAGCTTGGTCGAAGCGTGGACGAACGCGATGTAAGAATCGGGCAGCTTCAGCAGGACATCCTTGAAAAGGAGAATCGGATCGCAAGGCTCGAGAGAGGTGTTGATGAAGGGAATCGGCAGATTGCGGCCGTGAAAAGTGAGATCCAGGAGGTCTATAGCTCTCTGACCTGGAGGTTTATGCGGTGGTCCACACGGTTGCTCTCATGGAATTTGGGTGGAGACATCCTCCGGCCGCATAAACGGCTGGGGCTTACTCCCGAAAACGAACAGGAAATCCTGCGTTCTAGCCTCTTTCTTCCGAAGTGGTATCTTTCAAAATATCCGGATATCGCGGGGGCCAAGCTTGATCCCTGGCAGCATTATCTCCTGTGGGGAGGGTTCGAAGGCCGCTTTCCAAGTCCAAAATTTGACAGCGCCTGGTATCTAGAAAAATACCCGGAAGTGCTTCAGATGAAAATGAACCCCTTGGTGCATTATTTCCTGATCGGCCGGAATGAAGGGTACGAGATCTCCCCGTCCTCTAATCTTTTCAACGATACGTCAGGCGTCGTTTGCGATGTGGTCCCTCGGTCGTCCTTTTTGTTTTGCGGACCTCGGAGGGAGCGATTTTGGAATGCTTGGAAAGAGGCCGCTTTTCCTTTGGCTTTTATGCTTCGGAGGGGGATCACAACCTTTCAGCAAAAGAGGAATAGGCTCGGGGAGCTTTGGGATTATGATCCTGGAGGGGCTTCTCCGGAAGTCAGTATCCTTATCCCGACCTATGGAGAGGTGCTCAATGTTGAAAAGTGTTTACGGTCCATGCTCGAATTCCCGCCTGTGAACCCTTATGAAATCCTGATCATCAACGATCAGCCCGCTAAAGAAACCGTTCTTCGAGAATGGATCAGTGCGCATCGTGATCTCCTGGCCTGTTTCCGGAGCAGGATCTTGACCTCTTCTCAAAATATCGGGTTTGTTGCTTCCATCAATGCTCTTTCGAAACGGGCTAAAGGAGAATATGTTTTTCTATTGAACGATGATACCGAAATCAGTTCTCCCCAGTGGCTCGATGTTTTAGTGACGGCCCTGAAGAGAGACAAAGGGGTTGGAGCCGCCGGGGGACTGCTGCTTTACACCCGTTCGAATCTTGTGAACCACGCAGGGCTTTTCCCGGTAATTCGCAAGGATGGAAAGATCTGGAATGGATGTTACTACAAATATTTCCACAGGGACTATCCGGATGTTAGTCTCCCCAGGGAAGTTCCCATGTTGACCGGGGCTGCGTTGCTCATGCCGAGGCGTCTCTTTGAGGCGATCGGCCGCTTGGACGGCGCGTACATGGGGGCCGGGGGATTTGACGATTCGGATCTGTCCAATCGCCTGGTTGAGAAGGGATACAAACTCTGTTATGTCCCCGAAAGCGTGATCTATCACCATGAGGGAAAGACCAATAAGCGCCTGAGTTCGCACAGACGGCAATTAGACATGAACCAGCGGCACTATATCAGAAGGTGGGCAGCATTCCTGATCGGGAAATACAAGTTGAAACCATGAAAAAAAACAGAAAAAAAACATTATTGCTTGTTACGCACGGACTTGTGCCCGAAAGCCTTGGGGGTGTCGAGGTTTATACGCGGCATCTCTATGACGCATTCAAGGAAAGCGAGAAAATCCAGCCGGCAGTCTTGACCCGGACCCGGAATAACAGACACTTGGAGGGGGTTGTTTTTGGGGATGAAGCGGATCCCTATTTGTTTTATATCTACACCAAGCATATGGATATGGCCTCCCTTCGCGCAGGGGGGGGGTACGAGGACGGATTCAAGGATTTTTTGGTAAGTCTGAAACCGGACATCATCCACTTTCAACACTTTTTGCATCTTTCCCTGGATTGGTTCAAATCCGTGCGGGAAGTTTTACCGCACGCGAAGATCGTGCTTACCCTGCACGAGTATCTTCTGCTCTGTCCCCACAATGGACAAATGATACTAATGGGACGATCTCCGGACGGCGCCAGGGATGGGCACTTGTGCCATAATGCGTTTTCCGAGGATTGCCGGAAGTGTTTTCCTTTCTGGTCTCAAGCGACGCTTTCGGGCAGGCGCGAATATGTAAAAGATTCCTTGAAGGCGGTCGACCGGATCATCGTTCCCTCCCATTTCTCCAGAAAGATCATGATGGAGAAATTGAATATTCCCGAAAGAAAGATCCTTTTTTCCGAGAATGGGCAAAAAGGTTTTCAGCTGGCGGCCCCGGAGAAGCGGCAGGAGGGGCTCTTAACGTTGGGGTTTTTGGGGCAGATCAACCAATACAAGGGGTTGCATGTTCTTTTGGAGGCAATGGAGAAAATCGAAGGGGTCCATGATATTCGACTCAAGATCTACGGAGGATGCACCCCGGGCCCGGGGGAAGCCTATTTTAATCAAACGATAAAACCTTGCCTGGAGCGACTGACTCAGGTGGAATATGCGGGAGCTTATATGCCGGATCAGGTAGCGACACTTTTGTCGGGGCTTGACGCTCTGGTCGTTCCGTCAATCTGGTGGGAGAATTCACCTCTCGTGATCCAGGAGGCTTTTCTTGCGAAAGTCCCCGTGATCTGTTCGAATATCGGGGGTATGGCCGAGAAAGTTTCCGATGGGGTTAACGGGCTTCATTTTGCGGTCAATGATAGCCAGGATCTTTTTAAAAAGATCCTGGCTATCTATGAGAACAGGGAGAAGCTGGATCTTTTCCGGAAGAATATTCCGCGGGTTAAAGCAATTTCTGAGAATATGTCCGAGCTCGAAGATATTTATTTGTCCCTGTAATTTATCGGTCGAGGGCGCAAAGGTATGGTGCTCATGGGGTGCTTCGAGCCGGAAAGGTTATGGTCCGGGAGCCATGGAAAAAAAAGGGGGGGGAGCGTGTGCTTCGAGAAAAGCGAAAATAAAGAGCGGGGCGGCGTGACGCCGCTAGCGGCGACCCCCTTGTTTGTCCTTGGCTCCGGGAGGAGCGGGACGACGCTGTTGCAGCGGATCTTGAACAGCTTTGCCGGTGTCTGCATATGGGGAGAGCACGGCGGATTTCTTAAGGGGATTGCCAGAAGCTATGCTGCATTTCAAACAAAAGTGGTGGTTCGCCATTTAAAATCTCTGGAAATGGAAGGCAGCCGGAACCGCCGCTCTTTTGAAAACCTAAAGGATCCTGAAGCGTGGGGAGCTTGGAGCAATCAGTTCAACCGGGATGATCTGAAAAAGGCATACAGGGATTTTGTTAATTCGTTTTTTTTGGCGGACAGAGAAGAGCTGAGGTTTTACGGCTTCAAAGAAATTTTATACGGGCGCGTAAGAAAGGAGGGTCTTCCCGGTGCTCCGGCGCAAGTGGCTGACGACGGTGTCCCGGATTTCCTTAAAAACATCTTCCCGGAATCAAAGTTTGTCTTCATCGTGAGAAATCCCCTAGAAGCGATCGCGAGCGCGGTCTCCTGTTTTAATGGCGGTGATAAGCAGAAGGTGGCGGAGATAGCGGCCTTGTGGGCTGGACAAAATGAGAATTTACACGCATTCCATTTAAAAAACAAAAAGGATAGTATTTTTCTTAAGTACGAAGATCTAATCGATAAAAACAAAGCAGCTCTTTCAGCGCTGTCTTCGTTCTTAGGGTTGCCGTTGGGTGCGCTACAATGTTCTGTCCTGGATCGCGAATCCGGCAGGGGAGAGGACCCGAATGGGAAAAAAAGAAAACATTTGTTTCGGCGGGAGGAGGTCGCGGAGATCGTGAAAATAGTTGAAAAGACTGCTGAGAAATTCGGGTATTCTTTAGACGAGGATTATTTTCATGCCGGAGCCTGATATTAGGGTTGTGGGTTTTTGAAGAAGCCTTGGAAAAGTGCTGCTCACCACAGAAGCTTTTTTGGTTGAAGGCCCTGGCCAACGCGCGTCTCCACCAAATGGCTCGAGGTCTTGTTTATTCATGAAAGTCGAAGACGAAAAAGAGAAGATCGATTCGTCGAGATCTTCCCGGATGCCCCGAGGGAGCAAGCCGGCTGAGGGTTGGAAATTCGTTTAAATGTTCATGTAAGGGGATGGGATGAAAGAGATAGAGGCCGTACAAAAAGGGGATGTTCTCTCAAACACAAAAAAGCTTCTTTCTTTTTTGAGGATGGGCCGGGTCAACATGTGGTTCCTGGTCTTGTCGGTTTTACTTTCCTTGTGCTTCAGTTTGATGGCGCTTTATTCCGCGCGGTTGCTTCTTCCCTTGACGCAGGGGATCCTCCGGGGAGATTTTGCCCATGTGAGGGATCTGGCAGGCTGTCATTTTTTTGTAAGTCATTTCCCGGGCTTTTTCAATACCTCCACCAAACTTTTCGCGCTTCTTGCCGTCTGGTTCTATGCGGTGACGATCGTCAAGAACGTGTTCCTTTATTTCGCTTCGCTTTGCAGTCAGACCCAGGCGCGGCAGGCTACCGCGAATGTCCGGAGGCTGTTGGTCGAGAAATGCCTGAGTTACAGTAAAAGTTTTTACGACAAGAATACCACCGCCTTCCTGCAGGCGGTGCTTACAAAGGCCACCGGTCTGATCGAATCCCAGTTTCAGCTTTTTCAGGTTTTCATCGTTCAATTTCTGTTGCTGTTGGTGTACTTGGGGATGATGGTGCATCTTTCCTGGAAGCTGACGTGCGTTGCGGTGATCGCGTTTCCGATGACAGAGTTCATGACGCACAGGATCCTTCGAAGGATCCGTGAGGCTTCCTTGGAACACGATCGCGTCGCCAAGAATTTGCATGAAAAGATCTTCAATATGCTCTACTGCATGCCGGTGATCCGGAGTTTTTCCAAGGAGCGGGAGGAGATCGATAAATTTTCCAAAGTCAGCGAAGCAGAGATCGGTCAGTCTTTTAAGACGCAGAAGTTGACCAGCCTCGCGACCCCGGTTCAAGATCTTGGCGCCATTACCGGGATACTACTTGTAGCCTTTGGGCTGGCCATTGTGATGCGGATCGATCATACGCCGGACCCCTCCCAAGCGTTTGTTTTCTTTTATTTAGCGATGCGGATCGCTCCGGGATTTAATGCGCTCAGTAAATTCAAGCTGGGGTCCGCGGGTGCGGCCTCCGCTTTGAACGATATCGAGCAGGTTCTTTATCATGAGAGGACCACGCAGGTCGTGAGCGGCCCGGAGAAATTCACAGGACTGAAGGATGCGATCGAATTCAAGGATCTTTCCTTTCAATACGGGGGGAACGAACAGCGTGTTCTGGAAAAGGTGAATTTCTCTATTCAAAAAAGTTCGGTCATGGCTATTGTGGGCCCCTCGGGATCAGGCAAAAGCACGCTCATGAGTTTGCTTCTCAGGTTTTATGATTGCCCGGCAGGAACCATTTTTGTGGATGGCCGGGACATCCGGGAATATGACATTGCCTCGCTCAGGAAGCGTATGGCGTTCGTGAGCCAGGAAGTACTTCTCTTCAACGATACGATTCGAAACAATATTGCTTATGGCGCTTCGTCCAACGTTTCCGCAGAGCGTTTACAGGAGATAGGGGTTAAGGTTCGTATACAGGACTTTGTCGGGAAGATGCCGCAGAAGTATGAGACCCTTGTGGGGGAAAGGGGCGCTCGACTTTCCGGCGGGGAGAAGCAAAGACTGTCGATCGCACGGGCACTTATCAAGGACCCCGAGATCCTGATCATGGATGAAGCGACGAGCGCTCTTGATTCGGTGACGGAAGCCCGGATCACGGAGTTTATCCTTGAGACGCGCGGAGCTAAAACGCTGATCATCGTCGCGCATCGGCTGTCGACGATCCAGAAAGCCGACAAGATCGTTTATCTGGATAAAGGATGTGTTCTTGAATCTGGCACGCTTCAGGAATTGATCGATAAGAAGGGGCTCTTCCACAAGCAATGGATCGCCCAAAAGGTTTAAGGACGAAGGGGGTGTTGGGGGACCGCATTCCTTAAGCTTTGAACCGAAGGGCCTAAGACGAAAAGTGGGATAAAAAAAGGGGGCAGGATGAACATCACAACAGGGTTTAAGATCGGGATATTCACTCTCACCGCAGTCGTGAGCTCGCTTATCGTGTGGTTCGATTGGCCGGCGCATATGGGAACATTTGCAGGGATGATGGTCTTTCTTGCAGGCACGCTAGTTCTCTTTTGCTATGAACTTTATACGAGAATGTATACCGACATCTATCGAAAACACGTGGTCCTGAAGGATAAGATCACCTCCGTGTTCAAAATGACGGATCTTTTGCAACAACAGCAGTCGGAAGTGCGGCGCGAGACGACGAGTATTTCAGACAGTCTCATTTCTTCGGTGGATCTTCTCACAAGACTGGTGGAACACATGGAGCAGTCTTCACGGCAAGCGCTGGAGGATAAGGCGTCGTTAGTGGCGCTCATTGGCAGGTCTTCTGAGGAAGCGCTCGCGGCGAACGGGCAGTTGGAGGAACGCATTGACAGGTCTTCCGAGGAAGCGCTCGAGGCGAACGGGCAGTTGGAGGAACGCATTGACAGGTCTTCCGAGAAAGTGCACGAGGCGGTCGTTCAGCTTCAGAAAATTTATGAGATTGCAGCCAAGCGTGATCTGGAGGCTAAGGAGAAACTGGTCGAGATCGCAGGACAGGTTGACTGATCAAGATGCCCACGGATAAGAACGATCGATCGGTACGTTTTCAGCTTTTGCGAGAGATGTTTGTCCAGGGGCTTCTCAAGAGCTTGGAGATTCGCTCTGTTCCGCCTTTCCGGGAGTTCCCCTCAGAGGGTTTTATGGAGGCGGAAACCTTTTTTGGACGAAGGATGAAGGTTCTGGCTTCGGAATGCGTTTCCAGGCATGTCGCGGCGCGGGGCTATTTTGAGCCAGGATTATGCGCGATGCTGATGATGTGTCTTAAGCCGGACATGGTTTTTTTTGACATCGGTGCGCATTACGGCTTTCATTCCCTCCTCGCCTCCTTATTAGTCGGCCGTCGGGGTGCGGTGCATGCCTTTGAGCCTACTAAAGCTACCTGGGGCATTCTTCATGAAAATGTTCGGAAAACGGGTAACATTCAGGTTCATAATTTTGCTTTTTGGTCTTCTCCGGGGGCTCGCATATTCCGGGACTTCGGGGCAGATTATTCCGCGTTTAATTCCTTTTTTGATCCCAGGCGTCCTTTGAAAGTAAAGGATGATCTGCCTGGGAATGCTGTGATCGTAGAAACGCAAACAGTCGATGGGTTTGTTAAGGCGCATGATGTTCGGCCCGATTTTATCAAGATCGATGCTGAGAGCGCAGAGATGGAGATCCTAAAGGGTATGGACAGGACGATCGCGAAGTTCCGCCCCATTCTTACGCTTGAGGTGGGGGATGAGAACATCCCTGGCGTTTGTTTGACCCGCGATCTTATCCAATCTTTGAGCAAAAAGGATTACAGACCTTTTGAGCTTCGGGATGGAAAGCTCCTCGAGCATGTTGTGCGAGACCACTATGTATATGACAATTTATTGTTTCTTCCGGCCGATTTACGAGCCGTGCATGTTTAGGGGAGACGTTGCGTGTGAGTCAGATTGAGCCCCCCGTCGAGGAAAAGATTGTGGCGCCGACGGTAATGCACTATATCTTTTATCATGATAAGGCGCTTTTAGAAAAAGCCGTCACCGTTCCATTGCCGAGCCATTTTATTTTTGTGGATCTGAATGGTTTGGCGGTACCTGAAGAATTACGCATTCACGGAATATCGGAAGATCAAGTAAGGGCTGTTTATTCCGAATACTTGGGGATCTTAAGCATTCATCCCACAAGCGAAATGGTCGGTTTGTTCACCTACTCGATCCCCCTGAAGTTTTGTTTTGAATATGCGAAGCGAACGGGCTTGTACGATCTTTTTTTGCCGGGACTAAAATTTGAACATCTTGTTGAAAGGAAATTTGAGCTTCATAAGTTGT
The DNA here is from genome assembly GCA_964508905.1 of uncultured bacterium. Lineage (GTDB taxonomy): Bacteria > Omnitrophota > Omnitrophia > Omnitrophales > Aquincolibacteriaceae > Aquincolibacterium. The sequence continues at coordinate 3,061 of CAZDVO010000012.1, read as the reverse complement.
ATGGCGTTGAATTTGGAGACTATTTACACAGAAAGACCGGTAATGATGTTATCCGGGAGATTGACCTCCATGAAGATTTTCATGTTCCCCCCAGAGACGATGCTTTTAGCGGTCCATTGAAGGGATCGCTTGTGGTCCGGAGAGAGGTTTTTTTGAAGTTTCAAAAATGGTTAAAGCGGATCACGCCTTATTTGTTAGCGAAATATGGTCGCCGATGCGGGGTCGATCCCAAAAAGATCGAAAATAAATACAAATATTGGGTGCCTGGCGGCCAGGCGAAAAATGATTTTGAGTGGCGATGGGGACTCGGTCTTATTCTGGAACGGGCCACGGCTTATTATTTCGGAAGAAGGTTTGCTCGGGAGGATCGTGTGGAGATGCGTGGCGCGAAGGAAAGATTTCAAGGTGCCCAGCCCGAGAAAGCGGAGACGCTTCCGGCAAGGCGCCATTTTTTAGCGCGTTTTTTGAAAAAGCTGCAGGACCTTAGGTCCCGGACTGATCGTGAAAGCGCGTCCGTCTGCGCCCGGCCATTCAAGGTCTGGGACCAGGAACCGACAACCCATGATTTCCCCCCAGGCGATAGTTATGTCCCGGGAACTGTAGCGCATAAGGTCGGCCGGAAAACGATTTTGGTTTGCGCCCACGAGGCGAGAAAAGAACTGTTTGGCGGGGAGTGGAGCTTTTTAGATATTTTGGAAGCCCTGGCTTTGTTGGATCTCAATGTTATTGTCACTTTGCCAAAAGCGAGTAATGCGTTCTATCTGAAGGCTGTGAAAAGATTCGCTGGTGGAGTGTACGTTTTTAATTGTCACTGGTGGACTAAAGGCGTTCGGCCTTCGGGAAAGATTATCGCGCGCTTTCAGGCGATCATCGCATTTCACCATGTTGCCGTGGTTCACGTAAATACTCTTATGCTTCGTGAGCCGCTTATGGCAGCAAGAAATGCCGGCGTTGCGAGCATTGTGCACGTGCGGGAAATGATCGCCAGCGATCCGACCTTGGCGACGTATACAGGTTTAAAGCCCGAAGAAATAGTGAGGCGAGTTCAAACGGTGGCGGATCGGGTGCTCGTAAATTCCAAAAGCACCGCTGAGGTCTTTGGCCATACTTCCGGAACTTTATTGGTTTCCAATGTTGTTCAATCGGGTGTTCTTGATATTCCTAATGAGGTCGATCCGAAGGCGATCGTTTTTGGTCTTGTGGGGAGCAATCTCAGGAAGAAAGGTATTTTTGATTTTATCGAGGTAGCCAGACTATGTGAAAAAACGGCTCCGAATGCTGTGTTCGCGTTCATAGGTCTGTCTACGGGGCCCGGCGCGGCGGATATGAAAATGTTGAAGCGAAAGTATGCGGCAGGCAAGTTGCCGGCGAACCTCCGCTTCCTGGGATACAAGGACACGCCCTTGGCCGCCGTGTCGGAAGCGAATGTTGTTCTCAATCTCTCGATATTTGCGGAATCTTTTGGCCGCTCGGTGGCCGAGGCGATGGCTGCGCGACGTCCTGTGATCGCTTACGCATGGGGAGCTTTACCGGAACTTGTACAAGATGAAGTCTCCGGCTATCTGGTTCCCTATCGGGATGTTCGTGCCGTAGCGGCACGGGTCGAGCGGCTTTGCAGAAATCCTGAACTGATCCGATCTCTCGGGATGGCGGGTAGAGAACTTGTCAAGGGGTACACACGCGAAAGATTGGCCCGGAGGCTGGAATCCATCTATGACGAAGTGATAGCACACAAGCAGCTTGAAAAAAGCGTTGAGAATGGATGTGCGCGTCATAAAGCGGAAGGATCTTCCCTCCCGACGCATCGTCTCAGCGGGGCGCAGAATGACGCAAAAGGGATGTCTCTTCACCCGGCGAGCAACAAACCCAAGATCGCGGTGGTCGCGCATTTTTTTTATCAGGAACAGGCAGAAGCGATCCTTGGACTTCTCAGGAACCTTCCTTTTGAGTTTGACCTTTACGCTTCTGTGCCGTCGGAACTAAGTGAGTGGGCGCAAGGCCTTTCGAAGGAAGGCGTTCCCTTCAAAAAGAGCACGCTGCGGACAGTTCCAAACCGAGGCTATGACATCGCTCCGTTTGTCTGCACGTTCCGGGACGTTTATCCGGCCTATGACCTGGTTCTCAAGATCCATACGAAGAAAAGTGCGCATACGTTTTGCTTGAAAGAGTGGGGGGATTATCTTTGGAAGAACACGATGGGTTCTCCGGAGATCGTGGAAGCGATCCTTGAGATGTTCGATAAGGATAAAAAACTAGGCATGGTCTACCCCGAAATTATTTCGCTTTTCAAAAAAGAGATCGCCGAGGATCCTTGGCAGGGAAATTGGGATCTTTGCCGGCAGATGGGCGTACGGATGGGGCTTTCGGTGCTTCAAGAGATGGCGCTGGGTTTTCCGGCGGGATCCGTGTTTTGGTTCCGGCCGAAGGCGCTCGAACCTCTTTTTGAGCTGGGTCTTTCTCCGGAAGATTTCCCCGAGGGCAAGTATTTCCACCGCAATGGGACTTTGGCGCACGCGATCGAGCGGCTTTTTGTGTTGGTCGCTCAAAAAAATGGTTTTGGCGCGCGCGAAGTGTGTTTTCAGCCGTTCAAGGGTGTTCGCGATAGCTCCTTGCGGGGAAGATTTCAAAACGCTGCTTGCTGTGAATGGGAGAGGTTACTCCACTTGCTGGGTTTTAGGAAATGAAAAACTTATTGAGGCGTGAGAAAGATTATTTATTAGCCGGAGCGTTGTTTTTTAGCGCCTTTCTCGTGATCATGAATTATATCTGGGTCGTTCAAGATATTGCCCCCCCATGGTGGGACCAGGCGTATTACCTTTTATGTTCGGAGCAGTTTTACAGGGCCTTGGTCGACAAGGGGCTCTTCGGGCTGCTCCAGATCATTCGGAATCTTGGCGGGGTACGCGCGCCTTTAATATCCCTTTTGCCACTGCCTTTCTATACTCTTTTGGGTAACGGCGAGCTTTCCGCGATGTTCGTTAACTTTTCCTTTTTATTGTTATTAAGCTATTTCCTTTTCAAATTAGTCTGCCGCATCAGCAATCCGCGGGCGGCCTTTATT
>CAZDVO010000011.1:0-51614 GCA_964508905.1 uncultured bacterium | reverse complement strand
CTATTTCCTTTTCAAATTAGTCTGCCGCATCAGCAATCCGCGGGCGGCCTTTATTTCAGTTCTTGTCGTTCAAACGATGCCTCTTTTTTATACGTATAGCCGGGAATTCCTTGTGGAATATGGCATGGCGACTCTGACCGTCATCTACTGCTACGCATTGATCAAAAGCGATTTTTTTGAGAATAAGAAGTGGAACGTCACGCTGGGCGTTTTGCTCGGGCTGGGATTATTGCTCAAGACCATGTTCGTGATGTACGTAGCGCTCCCGACCGCGTGGAGCGTGTATTTACGTCATAAGCACAAAGAGGATGTATTTACCTGGAGGTTCTTCGGGGAAGTGATGAAGATGCTCCTGCTTGCCGGCATGCTTGCATCGCTCTGGTATACGCCCAAGACCATGAATGCGGCCGTCCACTTCGGCCTGGCAAATGCTTTTGGGCCTCTGGGAGAATATTACAATAGACCTGTCGGCGGTTATATCCGTCATATCGTTTTCGATGAGCTGTCGACTTATTATTTTTTTTAGGGCTCGTGAGCTTTGCGTTGTCCTTTAGCCTTGCGAAACGGGCCCGCGGCGAAGGAACGATGGCCGCGTCGATTAGCCGCGAGAATATGATCTTTTTGGGCCTTTGGTTCCTACCGATCATGGTTTGTGTGTTTGCGAAGGATAAGGACGCTCGATTTCTACTTCCAATGATGGTGGTTCCCGGAATCGTTGTCGGGATCTCGGTAGAGATTGTTCTGGGAGCCCTCTTAAAACAAAAGGGGTTCATAAAATATTGCTTGATTGTGATCGCGCTGCTTTTATTTCCCGTGAGCGCCATGGTCTTCCAATCGTTCTTGAGCCCAAGACATGCGCCTGACAAGAACGATTGGAAGATCAATGAAATCGTCAAGTATATGCATAAGGAGGTGAGAGCGAGCCGTGCGGACGACCCAAGCTTTGTTATTAGCCTAAAAAGCCATCATGCGTTAAACGGCAATACTTTGAGATATTATTGTGCCATAAATAAATTCGAAGACACCCTGAGATTTACAAGGTGGGAATTGGGGCAAAGGGATATTAATAAGGCGGTCGCGTACATTGGAAAAACAAAACCGTCTTTTTTGATATGGCCGGCTGGGCATCTGAATACTGGGGCACCGAATATTTGTAATGTGTTGGCGGAGGACCTTCACCGCCTGCTGATTGAAGGGCGATTGCCTTATAGCCTGGATAAGGTGTTTCCTTTGGACCATGGTGTTAATATCATGTTGTACAAAAGAAAGCCCGAAAGGCTTACGGGGCAAGGGTGAGTCCCTTCGAAATGTCCCGGAATTTTTAAAGAGCCGGTAAAAACGTTGGCGCAACGGGCCCTCTCTCATGGTTCTTCCGGAGTAATGGCTTGTCTGCCTAGTGAAGCTGGAGATCCTTTTATGAACATCCTGGGTATTTCAGCCTTTTATCATGACAGTGCCGCCTGTATTCTCCGGGGCGGGGAGATCGTGGCCGCGGCGCAGGAGGAGCGGTTCACGCGCAAGAAGCACGATGCTGCGTTCCCCAAGCAGGCCATCGATTTTTGTTTGAAGCGAGCCGGCTGTCAAGCTTCCGAGCTCGACGTGGTCGCCTTTTATGAAAAACCCTTTCTTAAATTCGAACGGTTGCTTGAAAGTTATCTCGCTTCCGCCCCCCACGGGATCGCCTCCTTTCTTCAAGCCATGCCACTCTGGATCCATCAGAAACTTTGGATCAAGGACCGCATCGCGACCGAACTTGGGTTTAAAGGAAAGATCCTTTTCCCCGAGCACCACGAGTCGCACGCAGCTTCCGCCTTTTTCCCGTCTCCTTTCGAGGAAGCAGCGTTCCTGACGATGGACGGCGTTGGGGAGTGGGCCACCACCAGTTACGGTGTGGGGAAGGGGAATAAGCTCGAGATCCTTGCGGATATACGGTTTCCTCATTCGCTCGGACTTCTTTATTCCGCATTCACGTTTTACACGGGATTCAAAGTGAATTCCGGGGAATACAAGGTCATGGGCCTGGCTCCTTACGGGAAGCCAATCTATAAAGAGTTGATCCTTCAAGAATTGATCGATCTGAAAGAGGACGGTTCTTTTAAGCTGAACATGAGCTATTTTGATTATGTCGCAGGGCTCCGGATGACGAACCGCCGTTTTCATAAACTTTTTGGCGGGCCGCCCCGAAAACCAGGGATCCAGGTTACCCAGCGCGATATGGATCTCGCCCGATCGATCCAGGATGTGACCGAAGAAGTCATGCTGCGGATGGTCCGGCATGTTCACAAGGTCACCGGAAAGAAGAATCTTTGTCTCGCCGGGGGCGTGGCCCTCAATTGCGTGGGGAACGGACGGATTTTGCGCGAAGGGCCGTTTGAGAATATCTGGATACAACCCGCGGCGGGTGATGCCGGAGGCGCCTTGGGCGTGGCTTTGTTCGCGTGGTATCACGTTCTTGGCAAACCGAGATCGGTCGATGGCAAGCACGACAGGATGCGCGGGGCCTACCTTGGGCCGGAATTCCCGGATGCGGCAATCGAATCTTTTTTGACAGAGCGCGGGATCCCCTTCTCTCGCCTTCAGGAGCACGAACTGGCTGAAAAGGTCGCGGAGCTGATCGCTCAAGGGAAGGTGGTCGGATGGTTCCAGGGCGCGATGGAGTTCGGCCCGCGGGCCTTGGGAGCGCGTTCCATTCTCGGCGATCCCCGATCACCGACGATGCAGGAGCGCATGAATCTCAAGATTAAGTTCCGGGAAAGTTTCCGGCCGTTCGCTCCCTCTGTTACGGTTGAGAAAGCCGCAGAGTATTTTGAGCTGGAAGGAGAAAGCCCCTATATGCTTCTTGTGTCACCGGTTCAAAAAAAATGGCGCTGCGAAGTGAATGAGGAGGAACGGAGGCTGCAAGGGATTGAGCTTTTAAAGGTGAAGCGTTCGGCGATTCCTGCAGTGACCCACGTGGATTTTTCCGCGAGGGTTCAGACCGTGACGCAAGAGCAGCACCCTCGTTTTTATGCGTTGCTGAAGAGCTTTGATGAAAAACAGGGTTGTCCGGTGATGATCAATACCTCGTTCAATGTGCGAGGGGAGCCGATCGTCTGTACTCCGGAGGACGCGTTTCGATGCTTTATGCGTACGGGGATGGACTCGTTGGTCTTGGGGAATTGTTTGCTTGATAAGAAGCAACAGATGACGGTGGAAAAGAAAAAAGAATGGACGAAGGAGTTTGAGCTGGATTGATGGGGAATGGCAAATTAAAAAAATAAAGGGGTCAGGCACCATTTTAAAAATCAAAATGGAGCCAGACCCCCCAATTCAGGCCATTGAGGCCAAGATCATGATTCTTGATGAAATAAAAAAAATAGAGAGCAGTCCTAAAAAGCTCCGCGAATTCGCATTCGTGGTGGGGGGCGTCTTGTGCGCGATAGGGGTACTTCTCCTCTGGCGGGGGAGGGAGAACTATGCCTGGTTCCTTTTCGCCGGAATGTTGCTTGCGGGGATCGGGGTTGTTGCTTCCGCTCTGTTGATGCCGCTACAAAAAGCATGGATGACGTTGGCGATCCTTATCGGGTGGGTCATGGGGCGGGTGCTTCTGTCGATCCTCTTTTTTCTGGTATTAACACCGCTTGGGGTCATCCTGCGCCTGATGGGCAAGGATCTTCTGGGGCTTCGGCGTGATCCCTCAAAAAAGAGTTACTGGAATATCCGGTCGCAAGATCCGCAGATCCCTTCGGATCCTGAAAGGCAATACTGAAGCGACGGGCGGATGGCCGGCCGCGTTGGAAGCCCGAAGTTCCGTATTTTCTGGTAGAATGCGGTGATTTTGAAGTCGGGCTTTCAAAGGAGGAACGGATGGGAAAACTCGCTATTCTGAGAGAGTTTTGGGATTTTCTCAAAGTGCGCAAGAAATGGTGGCTCACGCCGATCGTGCTCGTGATGGTGCTACTTGGCGCGCTTATCGTTTTTTCTCAGGGGTCTGCGGTTTCCCCCTTTATTTATACGCTGTTCTAACTGGAAAAATAAAGAGGCTCACGTGGAGATCCGCAGACAGAGCATCTTTTTTGTGGTGCCGGCCTTCAATGAGGCGTCGGTCCTTGCGGCGACGCTCGAGCCGTTGATCCGGGACGGATATTCTGTGGTCGTCGTGGACGATGGCTCGAACGACGGTTCTTGGGAGATCCTGGAGCCGCTCCCTGTTTATGCGTTGCGCCATCATATCAATCTGGGGCAGGGTGCCGCGCTCCAAACGGGAACGATCTTTGCCCTTTCAAAAGGCGCCGAAGTGATCGTTCATTTCGATGCGGATGGACAGCATCAACTCGAAGATGTTTCGGGCCTTCTAGAGCCGGTCCTTTCCGGAGAAGCGGATGTCGCTTTGGGGTCCCGCTTCATGAGACATGATGATAAAAAGGAAGTTCCCCTGTCGAAGCAGGCGCTTCTTAGAATGGCGATCATCCTGAACGGAGCCATGACCGGGCTTTGGCTGACGGATGCGCATAATGGGCTTCGGGTCCTTAGCCGGCGCGCGGCGGAGGGGATCGATCTTCTGGAAAACGGGTACGCTCATGCGTCCGAGATCCTGAACCAGATCCGGCGGCTTCAGTTAAGATGTGTTGAAAGACCGGTGCGGGTGCATTATTCTAAATATGCGCGTTCCAAAGGCCAGTCAAAGTGGAATGCCTTGAATATCGTTCTCGACCTTTTTTCAGGGAGGTTTTTGAAGTGAAACGGATCCAGTTCCTTCTTGTTTCGGGAGTGCTGATCGCCGTGCTATTCTATCTCCGGCGATTCCGAACGCAGCTTTTTGACAGGGCGTTCGTCATCTTTGCCGGCGTAGCGGGGAGCGTCTTCATCCTGAAGCCGGAGTGGACCACGTTCCTGGCTGAAAAACTGGGAGTGGGGCGCGGGACGGATCTTGTGATGTATCTGAGCATCATCGTGTTGCTCCTTTTTTGTCTCAGCTTCTGGGCGAAAGCGAGGGAACTGGACGCGCGTTTGACCGCGCTCATCAGGGATCAAGCCCTTTCTGAAGCTTCCAAGCGGGTTCCGCCAGAAGAAAAAAAAACGTAACGATTTTTTTTGCCTCGGCCCTTTTTCGCGAGACTTTTGTTTTGAAACACTGTTTTTAGTGATTGACGCGGCCGTCGAAAGCCATTAAACTTCGTTGTCTTTTTCCCCTATACAAATGAGTCGGAGTCTTCATTTTAGATGGAAAAGCTTTCCGTAGAACAACTTAAAGCGAAGGCGAAGCTTGTACGCCGCCACATCGTTGAAATGACCGGGGCCGCGGCTTCGGGGCACCCCGGTGGTTCTCTCTCCTGCACGGAAATGCTCGTGGCTCTCTATTTCAACCTGATGGATCACAATCCTCAGGACCCTCAATGGCCGGATCGCGACCGGTTGGTGCTCAGTAAAGGCCATGCTTCTCCGGCGCTCTATGCCGTGCTTGCAGAATCCGGCTATTTTGATCCGAAGACCCTGACAGATTTCCGTAAACTCGGCAGTCCTCTCCAGGGGCATCCCGACCGGCGCAAATTGCCGGGGGTCGAGGCGTCCACGGGGTCGCTGGGGCAAGGACTTTCCGTAGGAGTTGGTATGGCGCTCGCGCGCCGTCTGGATCAAAAGAATTATTACACCTATGTGATTACCAGTGATGGCGAAATGAACGAAGGCCAGACCTGGGAAGCCGCCGCGATGGCCGCGCATCATAAGGTCGATCACCTCATCGCGTTCCTCGATTACAATAAATATCAGCTCGATGACTCGACGAAGAATATCTGCGATATGGAGCCGGTGGTGGATAAGTGGAAGGCGTTCCGCTGGCACACCTTCGAGATCGATGGGCACGATGTGAAAGAGGTTCTTCACGCGGTGGAAAAAGCGAAGAAGGTCAAAGGTGAACCCGTGATGATCATTGCGCATACGGTCAAGGGGAAGGGCGTTTCCTTCATGGAAGGGAACAATGCCTTCCACGGAGTGGCCCCGACCGCGGATCAGGTGGCGCAGGCTTTGAAGGAGTTATCCTAATGGAACGTAAACTGGGGAAGGCCACACGCGATGCTTACGGCGAGGCTCTTTTGGAGATCGCCAAGACCCATCCGGAAGTGGTGGTCATGGACGCGGATCTTTCGAAAGCGACGAAGTCCGTGATCTTTGCCCAAAAGTTCCCGGAACGCTTTATCAATGTTGGGATCCAGGAAGCGAACCTGGTCGGCGTGGCGGTTGGGCTTGCCTCGTGCGGCAAGATCCCGTTCATCTCAAGCTTTGCTTCGTTTTTGATCAGCAAGGGGTTCGACCAGTTCCGCATGGGCGTTGCGTTCTCCGAGCTTAATGTGAAAGTCGTCGGTTCCCATGGCGGCATCTCGGTCGGAGAAGATGGCGCCTCACAGATGGCGATCGAGGACATTGCTCTGATGACGAGCCTTCCCTTCTTTACCGTGATCGTTCCAAGCGACGAGGTCGCGACTCGCGCGTTGACCCTCGAAACCGCCAAGCATGTCGGGCCGGTCTACATCCGTACCGGTAGGCCGAAGGCTCCGGTGGTGCATAAGGCCGGGACCGAGTTTAAGATCGGCAAGGGAGTTCGGGTGCGTGAAGGGAAGGACCTGACGATCATCGCGAATGGTCTGGAAGTGTTTGAAGCTCTTGAAGCCGCGGAGCGTCTTGCCGATGACGGGATCAGCGCGAGCGTGATCGATATGCACACCGTCAAGCCGCTGGATACGGAATTGATCCTCGAAGAAGCCAAACGGACCGGTCATGTTCTCGTGGCGGAAGAGCATCAGATCTGGGGCGGACTGGGAAGCGCTGTGGCGACTTTTCTCGCGAAGAAACATCCCTGCAAGATGGGGTTTGTCGCGATCCAGGATACCTTCGCTGAGTCCGGTAAGTCGGATGAGCTTCTTGAAAAATACGGTTTGACCCACCCTCATATCACCAAAGCCGCAAAGAAACTCCTGGGCCGGTAAGAGTCATAACAAACCGTTAGCCCTGCGTCATTCTGAGCCTCTCAGAATTTCGGGCTTACGAAGAATCTAAATCGGGATCCTTTCCTCGTTCTTGCTTTCGCCCGCCTACCGGTAGGCAGGCAAAAAAGCACGAGGTCTGGATGACTTCAACGCTTTATGCTGAAGAGGTTAAGATAGCGATGCGCCAAGAAAAGCTCCGCGTTCTCCCTACCGCAGTTCTTTTTCTGCTGATGTTTCTTCCTTCTCTCCAAGCCGCTACCGGATACAAGGCCATGGTCGTGACCTCGGACGCTCGCGCCACTCAAGCTGCTTTGGAGATCCTGAGGAAGGGAGGCAATGCCGTGGATGCGGCCGTAGCGGCTCAGTGGGTGATGAGCGTTGTTGCGCCGCAGTCCTGTGGCTTGGGCGGCTCCGGATCCCTTCTTTTTTATGAGAGCGGGACCCGTCGGATCCTTTTTTATGATGGCAGCGTCAAAGCTCCGGCAGAAGCTTCTCCCGGGATGTTCTTCGACGCGGAGGGGCAAGTCCTTCCCTACGCGGCGCGGAGTACGGGCGGCCTTTCCTCCGGGGTTCCGGGATTGCTGCGGTTGGCCGAAGAGGCTCACGCGAAATACGGGACGCGGCAATTTGAATTCGAGAAACTTTGGGATCCCGCGATCCGCCTTGCGGAAGAAGGGGCGGAGGTCTCTGGCGCTTTAGCCAAAGCGATCCGAGAGAACGCTGAGCGTCTCGCTTTTCTGGATCCGGAAAAGAGCGTGTTCTTTAAGAACGGGATCCCCCTCCATGAAGGTGAAAAATGCCTGCAGCCTGAATTAGCCGGAACATTCCGGTTGATCCAGAAGAAAGGGGCTGCCGTCTTTTATGACGGGATTCTCGCCGAAGCGATGGCGCAGGCGGTGAGCCATAGCAAGGCGTCTTCGGGGCTTTTTTCCAAAAAAGATCTTGAGGATTATGACGTCGCTCGCCGCGAGCCGGTTCACGCGACCTATCTGGGCTATGATCTCTTCAGCGCCGCGCCGCCGTGCGATGGCGGGGTCATGTTGTTTCGCGGGTTGAATGTGATCTCTCATTTTGGGATCCCCGGGTTTGGACAGGTTGCAGAAACCTATCATTTGCTGGCGGAGACCCAAAAAACCGCATTTTCCAATCGTACCGGGATCGCCGATCCGGATCTTTTTGAGGTGCCACTGGCCGAACTTCTATCCGAGGCTTGGGCGCAGGAACGCGCCGGGAAGATCCAGTTCGATCAAGTTTTAAGATCGCGTCAAGCTGGGAAGGTTTTGGCAGGAGATCATGAAAAACGATCGGGATCTTCGATCATCGTTGTGGATCCCCGGGGGAATATCGCGATCCTGTCGGCGACTCTGGGCGATCCCTTTGGCGGCGCGCTTCGGGTTCCGGGGTATGGTTTTTTTATGAACGATCTTCTGGCGTCGTTTGCGGCGGATCCGGCGGCGGTCCGGGATCCCTTGTCCGCGGAACTGATCTCCGGCGGCCAGCGGCCGCGCGTGACGGATGCGCCTGTTTTTGTTTTCAAAGACGGGAAGCCGGTGTTGCTTCTCAACGCATACGGTCCGGATGATCCGGCGGCGATCCTCCTCAATCTCATGGTCCAGACCATTGATCTCGGCGCTTCCTGTCACGGGGCAGTGACCCTGCCACGGCTTTTAGCCAAAGAGGGGGTTCTCTGGATGGAGCCCGGACTTTATGGTCAGGAGATGATACGGTTGAAACTGGATCTTTTGGGGCACAAGACCGAAAAGAAAGCGGATCTGGGGATGGCCCAAATGGTTTGTTTTGAGGGAGCTTCTGGTAGAATAGACGGCGAAAGCGACCCCCGTGCTGACGGGGAAGCGGCGGGTTTTTAACAGACAGCGCAGGGAGCTCGAACGGTTTGACGATCCTCCACAAGGGGAAATACCTGGATCTGATCCATGAGGACGGCTGGGAGTATGTCCGGCGCTCCAATTGCACCGGGATTGCGGTGATCGTGCCAGTCACTCGGGAAGGCAAAGCTGTTTTTGTCGAGCAATTTCGCAAGCCCGTGAAGGCCCGGGTCATTGAATGGCCGGCGGGGCTTGTGAATGACAGAGTGGGCCATGATCCCGAGACGATGGAGACCGCGGCGCGCCGGGAACTTTTTGAAGAGACGGGCTACGCTGGAGGCGATTGGAAGCTGCTGACCGAGGGACCCGTTTCAAGCGGGATGAGCGGCGAGATCATTACGTTCTTTCGGGCTCTTGATGTCGTGAAACAGGGACCGGGAGGCGGTGATGAAACCGAATCGATCAAGGTCCATGAGGTGCCGCTTGCCGAAGCCGAATCCTGGCTCAAAGAGATGGAGCGGCAAGGGTTGCTTGTGGATCCCAAAGTGTACACAGGGTTGTATTTTTTAAAAACTTAAAAGCCGGATAGAGGATGGCGGATAACGGATGGCGACAAGCCAAACTCCATCCTCTATCCGATATCCACTATCCAGTAAGGGAGTTTTATGGCTGAAATCACGATCTATCAGAAACCGACGTGTGGTACCTGCAAAGAAGTTTTCCAGGCCCTGAAGGAAGCGGCCGTTGACTTTGAGGCGGTGGATTATTTTACGGATCCGATCCCCAAGGCGAAGCTCAAAGAGCTGATCCAGAAGCTCGGGGTCCCGGTGTCAGAACTGATCCGGAAAAAAGATCAACTCTACGAGGATCTCCGGCTCGGCGAAAAACAGCTTACCGAAGGGCAGTGGCTCGATCTTCTGGCGATCTACCCGGACCTTCTTCAGCGTCCGATCGTGGAAAAAGGCGAAAAGGCGATCGTCGCAAGGCCCGCGAAGAAGATCCGGGCATTCCTTGCCCCGGCCGTTGCGACCGCCGAATCCGTATCTCCGGAAGCGTTGCCGTAAACAGCCGTAACGGGCCCGGGATCCCGTGGTGTTGTTCGTTGCCCGTGACAGGGCTTTTCGCTAGAATACCGCTCGTTCCATCTTTTTAAACCGGGAGGTCTCTATGGACTCGAAAGAAAACAATCCGTTCTCCTATTCGAACGATGCTGTTTTTTCCAATTTTATCCAGCGCGTGTATCAATGGATGGCCATGGGGCTGGCGCTTACGGGCTTGGCCGCTTTTATGGCGGTCGGAAGCTTGTCGCTCATGCGCTTTCTCGTTCACGGCGGGATGTGGCTCTTTTTTATCGCGGAGTTCATTCTGGTGATCTGGCTTTCGTCGAGCATCCAGAAGATCTCGGCCCAGGCGGCCACACTCGGGTTCCTGGCCTACGCCGTGCTGAACGGGATCACGATGTCCGGCCTTTTCCTTGTCTACACCTCGGCTTCGATCGCTTCGACCTTTTTTATCACGGCCATGACGTTCGCCGGTGTGAGCATGTATGGCTGGGTGACCAAACAGGATCTGACATCGATCGGGAGCTTCTGCGCGATGGCTCTTTGGGGGGTCCTTATCGCGAGCATTGTGAATCTCTTTTTCCACGCGCCGGCCTTTTATTGGATCCTCTCCTACGCGGGCGTGGCGGTTTTTATCGGGCTGACGGCCTATGACACACAGAAATTGAAAGCGATCCACCAGAACATGCCGAACGCATCCGAGCAGCTCGCCATTTTCGGGGCGCTCATGCTTTATCTCGATTTCATCAATATGTTCATTTTCCTGCTGAGGATCTTTGGCCGGAGACGCTAGCGCGGTGATAGGCGGTAAGTCGTCAGTGATAAGCAAAAAACGATGCGCGGAGGCTTTCCGTTCTTACCCCTTAGCACTTACAACTTGTCACTTGGGATTTTTATGATCGAAGTTAAAGATTTAACGATGTGCTACGGTCCGTTCGTCGCGTTGGATCACGTTTCATTTCAGGCGAATTCCGGACAGGTCCTCGGGCTGCTCGGGCCGAATGGCGCGGGGAAGACGACGGCCATGAGGATCCTGACCACCTACCTTTATCCTTCCTTCGGAACGGCCCGGATCGACGGGATCGATATTCTCGAAGCGCCGATCGAAGCGCGTCGGCGCATCGGCTATCTGCCTGAGACGGTGCCTCTTTACTCGGATATGCGCGTGGAAGAGTATCTTGTCTTTGTGGGGCGGGCCCGCGGGCTTGAAGGAGCGAAGCTCGCGGAACGCCTTGAGTGGGTGAAAGGCGCTTGCCATCTGAAAGGTGTCTGGAAGCATCTTCTTTCGGAACTTTCCAAGGGTTACGGCCAGCGCGTCGGTCTTGCGCAGGCGCTGATCCATGATCCCAAGGTGTTGATCCTGGATGAGCCTACGTCCGGGCTTGATCCGATCCAGATCATGGAGATCCGGGCGCTTGTCAAAAGCCTGGCCCAGGACAAAACCATTCTTTTTTCCACGCATATCCTTCAGGAGGTCGAAGCGCTTGCCGACCGGATCGTGATCATCAATGAAGGCAAGCTTGTTGCCGAAGGGACCCAGGCGGAGTTGGCCGCCCGGGTTCAGCCTACGGGGCAGGCAACGCAGGCTCTTAGCCTTGAAGAGATCTTCATCCGGCTTCTCTTGCCGCAGAAAGAGGTGGCTGCGTGAAAAAGAGGCCGGGGCTTTGGGTCATCCTTCAACGTGAAATGGCGGCCTATTTCAATTCGCCGATCGCGTATATTTTTATGATCATTTTCGCGCTCGTGAATGGCGGGCTCTTCATGACGCAGTTCTTCCTGATCGGCCGCGCGGATATGCGCTCTCTTTTTTATACGCTGCCTTTCTTTCTCTCCGTTTTTTTGCCAGCCGTTTCAATGCGTCTTTGGGCCGAGGAGCGGCGCGGTAATACGCAGGAATTACTCCTGACCTTTCCGATGCAGCCGCACGAACTCGTTCTGGGGAAGTTTTTCGCGAGTTTCTTTTTTTACCTGATCGCGCTCTCTTGCACGTTCCCGGTCCCGGTGATGTTGGCGGTCCTCGGGCGTCCGGATTTTGGGGTGATCTTGAGCGGTTACGCGGGCGCGGCCTGTTTAGGCGCTTTCTTCCTCGCGATCGGGATGCTCGTCTCGGGATTTTGCCGCGACCAGATCGTCGCGTTCATTCTCTCGATGATGATCTGTTTTGGACTTTATCTGGCCGGAACGGAGTTCGTGGCTTCGTCGCTTGACGGGTGGATCGGTGGGGTCGGAACTTTTCTCAGGCATTTTCTCGGGGCCGCGGACCACTATGCGGCGTTCGCCAAGGGCGTGATCGATAATCGCGACGTGCTTTATTTTGTCGTGGGCGCAGCGGGGGCTCTTATTTTGAACGGGTTCTGGATCGAGGGACGGATGCGACCGAAGGCCCCTTCGATCTTCGCTACGGCGGCGGTCCTTTGCGTTGGGATCTTTCTTTTGGTGAACTGGTTCGCGGTGGGGATCCCGCTGGGACGTTTTGATATGACCCAGGGCCGGATCTATACGATCTCGGTGGCGAGCCAAAAGATCCTGCGGGGTCTTCCGTCCCCGGTGATCGTGAAATACTATGTCTCTCCCGCGGAAAAAATGCCGACGGCGATGAAAACGCTTGAGCAGGACGTCCGCGACAAGCTTGAGGAATTGCGTGTGGTGTCCAAAGGCCGTTTTCAGTACAAGATCCTCTCTATGGATGCCGCGAAGGTGGTCGAAGGCGCTCAGAAAGAGGACACGCCTGAGGCGCAGCTTTCGAAAAAAGGGATCCAGCCTTTTCAGGTGGAATCGATCCAGTCGGATGAGATGGGGGTTCGTCTCGTCTACTCCGGGATCACCGTAGGATACAAAGAGAAGCCGGAGGAAGTGTTACCGCAAATCCATCCGGGTAATCTGGATGATCTTGAATATGCCATTCTCTCCAAACTTTACCGGATGACGCTCCCCGCGGTCCCCAAGGTTGCGCTCATGGCGCCTTACACTGAACGTTCCGTGGATCCGAATCTGATGATGCTCCTTGAACAGCTGGGGGGGCAGGTTCCGCCGAGCTATCGCGATGATCCTTATGAATATCTCCAGATGGGGCTTGAGTCTGAAGGGTATCCGGTGTCGCGCATCATGCTGACCGAAAAGTCCGGGATCCCTGAGGGGACGAAGACACTTGCGGTGGTCGCGCCGGAACGTTTGACCGAACGCCAAAAATACGAGATCGCCCGGTTCCTTTCTGGTGGGGGATCGGTGCTGATGGCCGTTCAGAATTATGAATTCAATTACAGGCCCGATGATCGCGGCTCGATCTCGCTGGTCCCTGCTGAAAAAGATCCGGACGTGAACGACCTTCTTGCCGCTTGGGGATTCGGGGTGGAGACGTCAGTGCTTGCGGACGAGCAGGCGGAAACCATCACGCTCTCAGGGGAAGGCGCCACGGCCCTGCTCGGAGTTTCGATCCCTGTGAAGCTTCCGACACAGATCCTCCTGACGGGCGCGGAGATGAATACCGGGGTTTCGATCACCTCGAACCTTTCGGCTTTCTTTTACCTTTGGGGAAGCGCGCTCAAGATCGATGAATCCAAGGTCAAGGCCCAAGGACTCCAGGTCCGGCCGCTTTTCCACTCGACTCGAAATTCCTGGCTTGTCCCCTTCAAACAGAAAAAGATGGCGGCCGAGGATCTGATGCGCGGCTCCAAGAGCCCTCAAGGGCCTTTCCCGTTGGCATTGCTGGCGGAAGGACAGTTCGCGGACGCTTTCCGGGGGAAGAAAATGCCGGCCTGGGTGGAGGAAGAACCCTCCGCGGAAGCGGTGGCCCCGAAGGCTGTCGCACCCGTGAAGGAAGAGACTCTTATTCCTAAACCGGGAAAACTTCTTTTGATCGGCGCGGCAACTCCCTTTCAGAAACAGCTGATGCGGAACGGCGGCCATTTGAATTTTTTCATGAACGCGATGGACGCATTAACGCTTGGGGATGCCTTGATCGGGATCCGTTCCAAAGGGCAGGTGAGCCGTCTTTTGCCTAAGGTTTCGGCCCCCGCCAAAGTCGCGTGGCGCCTTTTTGTAACATTCTTTGTCCCTGGACTGGTCGCGTTGATCGGTTTTGGTCGCGCGTACTTGCGCCGACGGACGAAGCAACTCTATCTGAAAAGTCTTGAAGTGGCATCCTAGGTTAGCACAGCGCTTGATAGCGCGAAGAAGAGCGCTTCGAAGATATCGATAAAATTCTATGAAACCAAAACAGATCCTTATCTTAGGCATCATCCTCGGAATTCTTGCGGCCGCGGTGTTGACGAGACATCTTTTGCGCGCAAGGTCTGGTGCTTCCATAACCTCGGGAAGCGCGGAAATCGCCGCGTCATTCGATCCTGAGACAGCGGAGCGGATCCTGATCTCCCGAGGGATGCAGCCGGCGGTTGAGTTGTTCAAAGAGGCGGGGACGTGGAAGGTTCGCTCTCTTTGGAATGCGTCTGCGGATACCCGCAAAGTGATGGCGTTATTGCGGGGGATGTCAGCTCTGCGGGGAGAGTTAAGAGCGACCGGAAAGGCCCTTTTTCCGGATTTCGGGATCGGGGACAAGGAGGCATTCTTGCTGAAGTGTTTGGGGCCTGCCGATCAAGTCTTGCTGGATCTTCGTGTTGGCATCAAACGGGCGGGGGATGGGTATTTTGTCCGGCAAAGCAGCGGACAAGGCGTCTTTCTTGTCGAAACGGATATGGCGTCACTTTTGGGAGTGCCCGCGGGGCTTGAGGAAGGCGTCCCTTTGAACGATGCTTGGGCCGATCTCAGCCTTTTTCGGTTCGATCCGGAGAAGGTGACCAAGATCATGCTGTACCAGATGAAAGGTGAGACGAAGAACAGGGTTCTCGGGCTTTTGAAAGAGACCGATCCGAGCGATCCGCTTAAAGGTTCCTGGAGCTACCTTCGTGAGGGGACCCCCTTGACGCTTGATCCGGAGAAAGTGCTGAAATATGTGGCCACGCTTCTCAGCATTCAAGCTCAGAAGGTCGTCACCCCGGAAGGCCAGGATTACGGGTTGGCCACGCCCGCGTGGCAGCTAGGAGTGAGCGAAGGGAACAGGAAAATACTTTTGAATATTGGGGCCAAGGCCGCGAAGGAAGAGCTTTATTATGTGAAACGGGTCTCCGATCCGGTTATTTTTGCTTTGAGCGCGGGATATTTTAAGGATCTCATCAAGGATGACACGGATTTTTTTGTGGATGTGCCCGAAGAGGCGGGAGTTTCAAAAAAGTCATGAGGCAATATTTAGACCTTTTGCAGCATATTCTCGATCACGGGACCGAAAAAAAAGACCGGACCGGGACGGGTACGGTCAGCACCTTTGGCTATCAGATGCGCTTTGATCTCACGCGGGGTTTTCCGCTTTTGACCACGAAAAAGGTCTATAGCAAGGCGGTGATCTACGAGTTGCTGTGGCTTCTCCGAGGGGATACGAACATCAAGTTCCTCAAGGACAATGGCGTGACGATCTGGGATGAATGGGCGGATCCCGCCGGCGATCTTGGGCCGGTCTATGGGGCCCAGTGGCGCGGGTGGAAACGCGCGGACGGAAGCGTTGTGGACCAGGTCACCCAAGCGGTCGAAATGATCCGAAAAACGCCGGATAGTCGCAGGATCATCGTGAGCGCCTGGAATGTCGGAGAGATCGAAAAAATGGCTTTGCCGCCCTGCCACGCGTTCTTCCAGTTCTATGTGGCGAAGGGGAAACTCTCCTGCCAGCTTTATCAGCGCAGCGCCGATGTGTTCCTCGGGGTTCCGTTCAACATTGCGTCCTATTCCCTTTTGACCCTGATGATGGCCCAGGTCACAGGGCTTCAGCCCGGGGAGTTCATCCATACGTTCGGCGATGTGCATATCTATTCGAATCATATGGAACAGGTGAAGCTGCAACTTTCGCGCGAGCCCAGGGCGTTGCCGCAGATGAAACTGAATCCGGCGGTCCGGGATATTTTTGGTTTTAAGTACGAGGATTTTACGCTTGAACAATACGATCCGCATCCGGCGATCAAGGCGCCGGTGGCGGTCTAAATCAGCTCATAGCAGATAGCCTATAGCTTTAAGCTAAAGGCTATAAGCTATAAGCTTTCCGGAGGTTTTAAAATGTTATTTCATATCGTGGGTGTGGCGAACAATCGTGTGATCGGGACGGCGAATAAGCTTCCCTGGCATTTTTCAAAGGATCTGCAGCATTTCAAGGCTACCACGACCGGGCAAACCGTGATCATGGGGCTGAAAACTTTTGAGAGTTTGGGGTGCAAGGCGCTTCCCAATCGCGTGAACTTTGTTCTGGATCGAAGCGGACAAAACCCATACCCCGGCCAGACTTATTTCACCTCCCTGGATGATGCCTTGAAATGCGTCAAGACGAGGGATGCCTTTATCATCGGGGGCGCCGAGCTTTACCGGACCACCATTGAGCGGGTGGACGGCATTTATCTGACCCGTATTTATGCGGATTTTGATGGGGATGTCTTCTACCCAGAGATCCCGTCTTTTTTTGTCGAAAAGAAAAGGCTTCCGCTTCAAGAGGACCCCAAGCTGGAGATCATCTATTACGAAAACACCAAGAACAAGTGTTGTTGCTGTGGATAAGAAAGACCTCTATTTCAAGCAGGTGCCCGTTGGGCCGATGGGGAATTTCAGCTATTTGATCGGCGATCGGAAAACCGCGGAGTGTGCCTTGGTCGATCCTGCCTGGGATGTCGGTGCTGTTCTCAAGGAAGCGGAAAAGGACGGCATGAAGGTGGTCGCGGGGATCCTGACCCATACGCATTTTGATCACGCGAACGGGGTCCAGGATCTTGTTGAAAAGACCGGCGCGAAGATCTATGTGCATGAGCATGAAGCGAAGCACATCAAAGGCCTCAAGGAAAAGCTCATTGAAACGCGCGAAGGTTTTGTTCTAAAGATCGGTCATGTGACGATGACCTTGCTTCATACGCCCGGCCACACCGAGGGTGCGCAGTGTATTCTTGTGGACGACAAGCTTGTAACGGGGGACACGCTTTTTGTCGGCGCTTGCGGCCGCTGCGATCTTCCCGGAGGGAGCGAGAAAAAGATCATGGAAAGTCTCCGGCGCCTTGCCGGACTCGATGGAGCTTTACAGGTTTTCCCGGGGCATGCTTATGGGGACGCGGATTCCTCCACGATCGAACGGGAAAAACGCACGAATCCGTATATGCAATTTTAAAAGGCGCTCAACGCTCAACGCGCAAAGCTCAACGCTGGATTTTTACGTTGAGCGTTGTCCGTTGCGCGTTGCGCGATGTGAAAATGGAAAATTTTGATTCTGGGAATAAAGAAGAGAATGCTGCAAAATTGTTGCAGGAAGCTTACGAAAAGCAGATGGGTGGGAAGGTCGATGAGGCGATCGAACTTTACCAGCGTTCCATTGCCGCGCAGCCCACTCCGGAAGCGCATACGTGTCTTGGATGGGCTTATAGCGTCAAAGGCCGCTATGGCGACGCCATTCGTGAATGTGAAAAAGCGGTGCGGTTGGACCCGGACTACGGGAATCCCTATAACGATATCGGGTCCTATTTGATCGAGACGGGGCGTTGGCCGGAGGCTATTCCGTGGCTTGAGAAAGCGACCGCGGCGGAGCGTTATGACGGTCGTTTTTATGCCTGGTATAACCTGGGGCGTGTTTTTGAACATCAGGGCGAGTGGGCCGAGGCTCTCGAAGCGTACCGTTTGGCTCTCGAGCAGAATCCTGAATATTCCCTCGCAGCGAAGGCGATCTCCCGGATGGAAGCGATGCTTAACTGAGCGAGTAACGTTTCAACTAGCGCGGTTGAAATGGGTTAAAGCCGTCATAGGGCCCGAAGACTATAGCCAATAGCTCATAGCAAAAAAATTGTGGCTATTGGCTTTAGACTACCGTCTATAGGCGGGCTCAGCCGAGCTGAGCTGCAACGAATTCCCAATTCACGAGATTCCAGAACGCTTCCACGTATTTCGCGCGGGCATTCCGCTGATCGATGTAGTAGGCGTGTTCCCAAACGTCGCAGGTGAGAAGCGGCGTCTGACCGTTTTGAAGGGGATTGCCCGCATTGGACATCGATTCGACCCCCAAGGTCCCGTCTTCATCCTTCACGAGCCACACCCAGCCGGAACCGAAAAGTCCGACCGCCATGCTGGTGAAAAGGGTTTTAAATTCCTCAAAACTTCCGAAAGAGGTATTGATCGCTTCAAGAAGCGCGCCTTCGGGCGTCCCGCCACCATTGGGTTTCAGGCAGTTCCAGTAGAAGGTGTGATTCCAGACCTGCGCGGCGTTGTTGAAGATAGGGCCCTTTGCCGTTTTAATGAGCTCCTCGAGCGTTTTGCCGGCCTCCGGCTTGCCATCCGTCAGTTTGTTGAGGTTCGTGACATAGGCGTTGTGATGTTTCCCGTGATGGTATTCCAGGGTTTCCTGGCTGATATGAGGAACGAGGGCGTCGATCGCGTACGGAAGCTCGGGAAGCGTGAACGGCATGATGGATCCTCCTAAAGTGACAAGTTGTAAGTGGTAAGGAATAAGGAAAAACCCCAAGAACTTACCGCTCAAATTGAATCGGCTGATTATACCACGCAAAGTCTTCACGTAAAGTTTCAAAATCTATAAAGTGCGTCCATCTATTAAGATGTTTTAACGCTATAAATTGCTATAAAAAGATATGTTTTTTAAAAAAAACATTTACAAGCTGTATTGTAAATACGCTATTCAGGTGTTACGTTTTAAGTGTAGCCAACTCATTCAACGAAAGGGAGTTACAGTCAATTCCGGCATGATCCACCATACAAGGGAAAATTTTTGTTTTTGGCTCCGAGCGATCGCTATGGGTGTGCTCATCACTTTTACGAGTACGACGGTCGTGTGGGGCTCCCCTTCGCTTAGTCTCGGGTCCCAAACTTTAGGCCATGAGCTAAAGGCGACCGCTTTGGCCCAGCGGATAGAAATCCCTTCCGAACTCGGAAGCATTAAAGAGGTTTTTACTCCGCAACGGGATCAGGCCGCGCGCGCCGTTCCTTCCGCGTCGTCCACGATCATACACCTTGAAGACGCCCATGGGAGTGTGGAAGCGCAGCTTCATCAAGAAGAGATCCTTCGCCATCTTCAAAAACAGTACGGATTGAACACGATCTTTGTCGAAGGTGGGTTGGGCGATCTGAACCCGGAACTTCTTCGTTTCTTCAAAGATAATGCACAGAATCAAAAACTGATCGATAAGCTTACGGAAAATGGTTTAGTGGGCGGCGTGGAGCGGTTTCTCTCGTCGGATGGCGGATGGCGGAGGGCGGAGGGCGTAACAGCCGATACTCCATCCGTGACGAAGGCGTACGGCGTTGAAGAGGCGGCGCTTTATCGCAGGGAGCTCGAACTCTTCCGGGAAGTTTACGCCGGGAAGGCTTCGAGTGATGAATTTCTTAAGGCGAGCCGCCAAAAGCTGCTTGCGCAAAGCGCGGCTTCGTTCAATCCAGAGCTGAAAACCTTCTTTCGGGAATGGCTGTTCCAGGCCGAGGTGCGCGAAGACATTCTTTCCCATCTGTCCTTTCTTCAGAAATACGCGGAGGCGACGCTTCGCCTTGATCTGACCAACGCTCGTGAACAATACGATTGGCCGATGCTTGTCAGATTTTTCAAGTTAAAAGAGCTTGAAAAACTGACAGGAGGGCGGATGGAGGAGGGCGGAGGGCGAGAACTAGAACAGCTGCTTGTTTGGTTAAAAGAAAAACGCTTAGCCGAATTTGTCGGGTTTTTCCAAAGATTTGACGCCATTCTCCATTCACTATCCTCCCCCCAGGGAGAGCAGGACCTTCGTACCTTTCTCGAAGATTTCTATTCGAAGGCGGCTCCGCTTGGTTTTAAATTCGATGACTATCCCGTTCTTTCTAAGCGGATGGGAAGGATGATCCTTTCCCAGGAGATCCAGACCGAGGCGCTTCTGACGGAAATGGAGAAATTGAATGCCAAGATCCTGGAAGCGCTCGCCAAGACACCTGAGGAGCGGGCCGGTGTGGCGGAGTATCAGGAATATTTGATGCTGAAGAAGCTTTTTTCACTCGAGTTGACGCGGGGAGAATACCAACAAATGCTCGCTCAACGCGCAACGGGCAACGCGCAACGAGGAAAACTCACAAGCTCTGCGTTGCGCGTTGCGCGTTGTGCATTGCGCTTCTATGAGATCGCCAAGCAGCGTGAAGACGCGATCTTCAAAAATATGCTCGCCAAAATGAAAGAAATAAAACAACCGAATGCGGTACTCATTACCGGCGGATTTCACTCGGAGGGGCTGGCGGAGGTCATGAAGGCGAAGGGGTTCTCTTACGTTCGTATGGCCCCGCGCATCTCGGGTCCCGTCGATGACTCGCATTACCTTCGCTTGATGACCAGCGCCCAAGATCACCTCCAAGGTGAAAGTTCGGGGCCGCGAAGTCACACCTCGGAGGTGGGTCTAGGTAGACAGACTCAAACAGCCAATGCCCGCACGCCCACCCCCGCCAATCCTCCCGAAATAGTTGAAAAAGCGAGTCCCTTTATCGCGGGGCTGTATCGTCAGGGACTTCGCGAAGCGATCCAAGATACCGGCGCCGAGCCTGATCTTATCAACCCATGGCTTGTCCCTCAGGAAAATCGTTCAGAAATGCGGCGGGAAGATTCATGGATCAATACGGTGGAATGGCCTCAGGATCCTTGGGAGAACCGAGCCGAGGCTTTGAATGCCGGAAAACTTTCTCTCGAACAGGTTTACTCGGAGATCCACGAAAAGATCGATCACTTGGAAAAACTGAGCGAAGTCGTTGGGAATTTGGAAGATCAACTCTCGGTCTGGGTTGAAGGTTCGACTACTCCCAGATCTTGGACCAATTGGTTTGAACATGGTCTCAGAAACTTTTTTCAATCCTTCCAAGGGGCATGGGAGCTTGTCGGGGTGTACGACCTATTCACCCCCAAGGAGACTAGGATGATCCGGGACAGCTTGTCCCAAATGGAAGTTATTCTCGGAGAGCATCAGGAACTAAGCGCTGCGGTTCAGGATGACTTCAAAAAGCATCCCAAGTATTTGAACGCGGATTATTCGGGGAAAGGAACCTCTCCGGAAAACAGGATGACCAAGATAGAGCAGATGATCTTTTTTCCGCACGAAGTTTTTATCAAAAGCCAGAACCGCGCACGCAATCGGACGATCTTTTGCGAAGCCGTGCGTCGGATGGCGGCATCTTTTTCAGAGTTGCAGCAATTCTCGAAGAAAGAAATCACCCGTCTTGAGGGGGAGGAATCCCTTGTCCGTTCCGAGAGCCGCGCTGGGGATAAGAGGCGTGGGACTTTGAGCCGCTCGGAATATGCGTCTTTGAAGAACCAACCTGGAAGATTGGATGTTCCCCAAAAGTTGTCGCCCTATTTTCAGCGGCTGATGAGTGCCTTGGCCGACAAGGACCGTTCGACATTTCTTCGAGCGTTAACGAATTTCGGCATGATGGCCAGCCGGTTTGGTACCGGTTCACTTTCGGGATCGGCAGCAGCGGCGCTTGGATCGATCTATGAGAGAATCAGCGCGCAGACCCAAACCGGACGCCGTCCGGCGAGAGACGTTAAGCCCCGCTCCGAGGTGCGGCAGGACATCCTTAGTCCTGCACGCACTCGTGCTGGGACCAAGGAAGTCCTAGCCGAGATGCGAGAGCTTCCGAAGGGAATACGGAAGGCCTCAAAGCGGGAGATCGATCGTGATCGCGCGGCGGTGGTGTTCACGGACGTGCATGGCGTGATCCTGAAGCCGGTCTGGGAGCTTCAGTTCGCGGAAGCTTACCGGCGGATCAAAAAGCAGGACACGATCGACGAAGGCCGTCAATGGGTTCGGGATCATCTTGAAAAAGATCTGGCCTCGGAGCTTGCCCGGATCTCCGGAGGGACGCCGGAAAGTGTTCGGGAGCTTCTGTCTCAGATCGCAGATGATACGGAAACGGTACGCCATCCTCAGCCGGTCCCGGAATTCGTGGACTTTCTCCAGAAATGCAAAGGGATGGGGATCCCGATCGTGATCACGAGCGGCAGCCGCCTTGGAGCCGCGCGGGTCGTAGAACAACTTCAAAAGGCCGGACTTCAATGGCTTCTTGATTATGGTGTTTTTCTGGGGCGCGAGGAAATGGAGGATTATGTCCTGGATGATGATTATCAAAAGGACACGAGAGACCGCGCGATCCGGGAGATCCGCCAGGATTATTTCCCGGGAATGAGCTCGCTCTATTTTACGGACAGCGAGGATGGCATCGCGGGGACGCAGGCTGTGGGCGGGTATGCTTTCGGGGTGGCTTCTGCCGGAAACGTCCGAAGCCAGAGTGAGGCCTTGGCCCAAGCGGGCGCGGATGTTGTCATTGAAGAAATGGTAGCTTTCGGAGATCTGCCGGGTTTTCTTGGGATGCCGCGATCCATGCAGGGGGAATTCGATCACGGATTCTTTTATTTGAGAGATAAGATCCCCCAGCTTAAAGAAAACGCCGCCCGGATCCGGGAAGAGATCAAAAAGCAGGAAGCTGGTGCGAAAAAATACAAAAAACCGTCGTTTGTCGGGACTTTGGACAATGTCCGAACGATCCGGCACTCCTCCTTGGCAGCGGACGAATTCGACCCCTATTTTGGCTGGTCCATTTCGCAAGGGGGATCCGAGTACCTGCGCCACGCGAGGGTTCATTCGTATCTTCTTGGACATGGTCCTGAAACGATGAAGCAGTTTTTTTCTTCCAGGATTCGCCGCGGCGCGAAGGTCCTGGATATTCTTGCCGGATCCCAAACACATCTGGATCCCGGGTACGCGCAGGTGACCGGAGTGGGATTGAACGCGTATGAGCTTTATTCCAACCCGAATTTGAGCGCTTTTCTGACGCAAGACCTCAACGCGGATCCCGAATTGCCGTTGGCGTGGGAGGGAACTTTTGATGCGGTGATCATGTCGAGCGGTATGGCATATCTCAAAGACCCGGCGGCTGTTTTCAAGGCAGCGTCTAAAGCGCTTAAACCCGGAGGTGTGCTTCTGGTCATTTACAACGATCAATACAACCAGGAAGTCATTCCTGTTTGGGAAAATCTTAACAGCGTCGACGCGCGGTTAGCCTACACCCAGGAAGCGGTGGAATGGTCCGATGGATTTATTGCGACAACGTTTCAACATTTCCCCGGGAAGATAACGGGGGTGGTCGCAAGGAAAAATGACGAACCCTTCCGGGCGCGAGAGGCTCCTGTTGTCGTGGGAACGCAACACGACACAAAACTCGAAATTCAACCGACAAGCCTTTCTTTCATTCCGTCAGCTCATATGGGTGTTTCTCAAGGACAACTGCCTTTTGAGGTGGTCCACAAGAGGGAATCGCCCGAACGAGGTGCTTTCTTTTTCCGGAACGCTCAGGTTCTGGCTGGAGCGGTTTTTTATTTCCTGGATCATCAGAACAAGGTGATGAAGCTGGAGCAGTTTTCTTTCGCGAAACGGATCGACGGCCTGGAATTCGAGAATATGGCGCTCCATCTTTTGCGGAAGGCTGTTGAAGTTAGTTTAAAAGATCCTGTAACGCGCGGAGCTGTGTCGGTCCGTTTGACGGGGGAGAAAGGTGACGGAGCCGTGCCGGAATTTGAAAAGATCTCTTCGGAGATCCTGAATCGCCGGAAGGTGAGCGATTCGATCACCGAATGGCGCGTCAGTCGCGAGAATGCCGAAAAGCTCCTAAAAGCTGCCGACACGATTCTTCGGGGATCTTTGGAGAGGCGAGAGAGCCGGTCTGAAGCGCGGGCGGAGTCACGGTCGAACACCGTCACGCCGGAGGAGTTCCGGGGAACGCCGTACGCGAAGTGGGCGCCATGGCTTAGAGTTTTTGATATCGCAATATCTCTTTTGCTCCTGCTCCCGGCCATGACTGTGGCGATGATCGTGTTCGGACCGTTGATCAAGCTAGAATCCCCGGGGCCTATCTTTTTTAAGCAGAAGCGTCCTGGCTATAAAGGACGTTCTTTTGATGTGTATAAGTTCCGGACGATGAGGATTACGGGGAGTCGTGTTCCGACCCGTCTTGGCGCTTTCCTTCGTCAGACCGCGATCGATGAACTTCCTCAGGTCATCAATATCTTGAAAGGGGAGATGTCATTCTTTGGCCCGCGGCCGCTCCCCGAGGGAGAAATGAAAGTATACGCGGAGGAGGATCCGGAACTGGATTACTCGACGATCCTGGATACGAGAAAGCCGGGATACTGCTCCCTTTTTATGATCCAGCGGGGGTTCGGAAAAGGGATGCTCTTGGAAGACGAGTTTCGGGAGGCGATGCAGCTTAATGCCTTCGAGGTCAGGAACTGGTCGCTTGTGCTGATGGCGCGCATCATCGTGGGCACGAGTGGGAGTATGCTTAAGGCTGTCGGGCGAAGTCTGATCGAATTAGTCCGGCGCGTTCACAAACGGTTTGTTCTCAAAGATCCGAAAAGTGAATCGGAAGAACTCAACAAGATCGTGGCGGCTTATGAGTCTCGAGGTGTTCGGGATATTGTTCATGACCTCAGGCGGGCTTTCTGGATCGTCAAATTCGCCGGAAGGCCGGACATGACGGTGCCTATTACGTGGCCGCTTGAAAAAGTAGAGAAGATTCTTGCTGAGGAATTAAAGTATTCTGCCCCGTTGGCAAGCACTTCCGAAAGGGAAGCCGTTCTGGATGAGATGGTGGCTTTAAAAGAAGCGGGCCCTGAGGGCCTAAACGATGTCGGGATGGAACCCGATGGTTCGTGGTTCGTTTCCTTTGAAAGTGGTGAGACCTACCGCTTTGTTACGCCGTTGCGTTTGGTGGAGCCGCTTGTTCGCTATTTGATCGTACTCAATAAAGAGCGTATCCAGATGCTGGCCAAGACCATGGCGGAAGATATGGCTCGCGTGCAGGATCTGGAACGAACCGTCGAAAGTCTCAAGTACCGGAAGTTCGTGGCTTATGTCGGAAAAGACATCAACCGTCGAGGAATGTTCACTGTTGTGGTTTGGGACGGGGAGAGCCAGACCAGTATGGAAGAGATCCCTGCGGTCCCCTACGATATTACGGTATCGGATCTCGAACAGAGGATCGAAACAGTTCTGGCAAAGATGCCCCGATTCACGGGGTTGGATGAGGCCGCCATCCGCTCCGAAATGCGCGGGACCCATATCCCACCTACGAGGTGGGATATGGGTGCGACCCGACCCGAGATATCCTTGTCGCTTGTTGCGCCAAGGACTTCTCGGGACTCGCTTGAGCCTCGCTCCGAAATGCGCCTAGGGACGCCGACGGCGGATATCTTTGACGATCATAAGGACGCGTATTTGCAGATCCATCAGGCGATCAAAGACGGCCTCATCCCGAAAGATCTTGCCCTTATCCTTTTCGATTATCATAGCGACAATGCCGCGAGCTTTGGCGCGGGGAAAGGCGTGGAATGGCTGGGCTGTGGCAATTGGATCACTCAGTTGCTTGCCGACAAAGATGTGGGCGATATTTTTTGGGCCTATCCGACGGATGGTCGGCAGCTTTTGGGGAAATCATCCGATTTTAAAGAGATGCATAGCGATTGGCGAAGGCTTCTCCTGCAAAATTTGTCGAGATTGAAAAAAGGCGTGGCTCTTTCTCTGGATTTGGATTTCTTCGCGAGGATTTCCCGGGACGGAGAAGTGGGATATTTGCCGGAAGCGGGGGAGATCCACCGCCGCATTTCAGGGATCTTCGCGTTCTTCAGGGAAAACGGGATCCCGGTGTATCTTGTGAGCGGCGCTTATTCCGCGCCGGTGTATGCCCCCTTGAGTTACAAAAAAGAATTTCAAGACGCCATTTCCGAAGCCGTTCAAACACTGCCGGCCCCACGCTCGGAAGCGCGAAGCCCCGAATTCCGTTTGGGGAAGGAATTCAACCAGGCGCAGATGAAGCGGATGATTTCTGAACTTTGGGACCGTGGCCGTGTTTCTTTTGCCGGGAATGACGGGGATCTTTTCACGCTTCACTATCATACTTACAAGGATCAAGGTCTGAATTTGGTGGCGCTTCACGGCGGAAGGGTTCGGCTCGTGCTATCGCGCGGAGAAGACGCCAGCACGAACATGATCGGATTTGCGGATCTCAAGATCGCGGACCGAGAGGGTAAAAAGACCGCGTGGATGGATACGGGGTTTGAAATGGAGCGCGGCGAAGATGGACGGCTTGTGACGGTCGCGTTGTGGGTCGACCCCTTGCAGCGGAAAGCGTTCCGCGGAACAGGTTCTACTCTGATGCAATGGGCTTGCGCCGTTGCCAAAGCGCTTGGCGCTCAAACGCTTTACTGTGAACAGCTTCTGGAGAATCTCGATGTTTTCCACCGCTCGAATGGGGCCCGTTTAGAAAATTACAGCTATACCAACGAAACACCTCTTACGGATGATGATCCTGCTGAGCCAACGGTCTATACTGGAACCCGCGCAGTTTACGACCTTAGCATGAGTCCGCGCCTGGATCGATTCAAGATCGCCCGAATGACGACTCCCGAAGGACGGTCGGAGGTCCGGAAGATCGATCCGGCGATCACGGCCATGGGGGACATCCCGCTAGGAGTTCACAAAGAGAAAGGGGCCTTTCTCGCCGGCATAGCCGGAGGCGCTTTTGATTTTTTTCAGAGATTCTTTCACGTAAGACCTCGGGTTGTATTCCGGGAGGCCATTCGCCACGGCGATATGCTCCAGTGGCTTGCAGAAGAGTTGCCCCGCGAAGTAGATCTGGCATTGATCCGGTCCGCGATCCTCCTTCATATCGATAAACATGCGGATATCTCCCGGTTGCATCCGGAGCCTACTTCCGGCAATGTTGTTCGACAGATCCTGGAGGGGAAACTGGTTCGAGCGGCTTGGTGGGCTGCTTCGGATCCTCAAGGGTGGATTAAAGACGCCACCTATTCTAATTCTAAACTTTTTGGCCAGATCCTGAGATTTTCCGAGGATTTTCCGCCGACCGATGCTCCCGTGATCCTGTCGATCGATCTCGACGCTTTTGCGAGTTCAGTGGAGCCAGACGATCCTGCAGAAATGCGCGCGCGGGTTGACCAGGTCCTGGAACAGATCCGAAAGAATCACTACCGGATCCTGGGCGTTTTTATCGCTTCGTCGATAGGTGTTTTTAACGAGGAGCCTCAAGAACCTGGCTATACGAGAAAAAAGGATGTGCCTTTTCTCCTCGAGAGGATCCAAAAGAGTCTCGGGAAAGACTATAAGCTGGCTCCAGCTCGTTCCCAGCGAAAAGCAGGATCTCGCAGCGAAGTGCGAGAGAAAACGGCGAGGGATTTCCTGCGTTTGATCGAGAAAGATTTCTTCGTGCTGTCGCGTAAGCATGGATTGCTCCCGAAGAACGATGCGGCGGACATTCGCAATGTTCGCTGTATGCTTGCGTCGGAAATTCTCGCCAAATCCCTTGAGCGTCATTTTGGGCTCGAGCGAGGAGGGAAAGATCCCTACAGGGTCGAAGTCGTTGAAGGCCGTTACCTTGGCGACAACACCAAACATTACTGGCTGGCGGTTTATCTGGGGAGCAAAGAGCCCTCGCTTTTGGTGGACGGATCCTATGGGCAATTTAAAGCCTTGTTCGAGGGAAAGATCCTGGTCGAAGCTTATGAGAAGGGGCTGGAGTTCCTCAAGCTGAAGGAAGATCGGCGCATCAAAGAGATCACCGGAGTTTATATCAACCCTCAACATCTCCTGAAAGCCCAACGTGTTTTCGAAACGCTGGATCGATTGTCGGCTAAAGAGAGGGTCTCAAAGAGTCGCTCTGAAACACGGAGCATTGTGCCAGATCCGTTTGCGGGATGGCAGGGCTTTTGGGGTCGTCATGCTTCGTCCAATCGAAGCGAAGCTCGTTTTGTTACGGATAATTATGAGGCGATCCGGAGCTTTGTCATGCCGACAGGAACGATCCCCGCTTTTGTGTCGCGAAAACACGATGAGATCTTTAATTGGCTCAAAGATCTTCAGGCTCGTGGCGTTATTACCAAGGAAACAACGATCATTAATTTTGACACACATCCCGATAATTCAGATCTTTCTCTGAATATCGGGAGCTGGATGGAATGGATCAGAAAAGAGGGGGTCAGTTTAGGGCGCCGGATCTGGGTCCGCGCGTGGGGGCACACCCCTTCTCCGACCTGGAAGCTGATAGGCCTGTTACCCAACGAGCTTCAGCGAACCTTTGGCGGCCGTGAAAATATCTACGAATCGGTCCGGGATCTTCTGGACCGCAGAGAATCCGTAAAGGGGCCGGCCGTTGTTTCGCTCGACCTTGATTTCCTTGCGATCCATTTCGAAAGGGCCATCACTCTTTCCGAACTTGACGCGAGGATCGATGATTTTATCAAAGCTTTATTTGCTTCGGGGATCGAGCCCGTGGCTTTTCATATCAGTCTGTCTCGAGAATTCCTTGCCGGCATTCGCGAGCATCTGAGTTCTCCCGCTTACCTTAATCCTCCCGTTGAAACAGTGATCCTCAGGAAACTGGAAGATGCTTTCAGGAAAGAGGGGATGAGGTTTGAAACGGCAGAACCGTCCGCGGGCCTTCGTTCCGAGATGCGGAGTGATAAACCGGTGAATTCGAAGGAGATTCGGGAGATCGATATTGAAAAACTGAAACAGGCGATCCGTGATCTGAAACTTCTCACCTGCAAAGCGAATTCCACAATGCTGATCTATGCCCTTAAGGCCATGGGCGAGCCGGCTCAGCTTATGGGGATGTTTCGCCCCAGTGAAGATGAACCTTTTCAATATATTGTTGAAACGGCTTGGTGGGGGGAGGTCGATGTTTCGCCCTACGATTGGGAAGATGTGGAAGGCGATTTTCGCTATGGGCCTGTTGCCCCCCATGCTTATGAGGATACCTTGAGCGAGTTGGAAAAGCTGGGACATCTGGCCAAGATGGACAAAGCCCTCCGCGAAGGAGTTTTCCTTCGCCGATCAGAATCGCGAGGATTTGAATACACGGCAGAACCGTTTTCCGCGTGGGGCGAACGGGTTCTGAGCGCGCCTTTGACCCCGAACGACAAAAAGGTCCTGGCATTCCTGGACGCGACGGATGACGAGAAACAGGCGATGGCCGCCGCCGGCGACCCTGCCCTCAGCCGGGTGCGTTTCACCGGCGTTTTCAATATCGCTGAGAATAGAAGGCCGATTCTTTCCGGGCAAATCAATGACGCGCTTGACGCTTCGCCCGATCTTGAAAAGATCGAAGGAGAGAAGGCGCGTCAGCTTCTTCAGAAGATCCAGCTCCAACATCTGGACCTTGCCGGGACAAGCACGCCGTATACGTTCGCGACGGTCTCTTTAATGAAGAACGGAAAACCGCCGGCCGTTTATGTCAGCGAGACCCCGAGCCTTCTGCCGGGGCACCACCTGACTCGCGTGATCGCCGTGAACGGCGCCGAAGACGCAGCGGCCCATCTCACCGAATTCTACTTCGTGAACGGTGTCTATGTCGGTTACGGGTTGACGGTTATCCACGCGACAGACTTCAGCAAGATCGATCTGCTCTATCAGATCTTCAAGGATCCCGGGTATGGTTACGGACGGAGAAAGATCGAAGGTCTGTCTGCGGAGATCTACCGCGCACGTCTGCGGCTACTCCGGGGCCTTGTCCCGGAAGGGCAAAGGATCCGCGTGTCCGTTTCAAAGAACCAGTATCAGAACGTGGCCGAGCCGTCTTTTTATCTGAGGCTTGGTTTTAAAACCGTTCGCCCCGTCTCGAAAAACGGCACGCCGGATTATAAGGGCGGCCTGTTCCTCGATCTTCGCGGGACTGCCGGAACGTTTGCCGATGAATTGATCGCTTTTTCGGGTAGTTCGGCGCAAAATCTTTTACTTCCGGTTCCAAACGCCGCACCTCAGAAAGATCTGTCGACAGTTCCCGCGGATCATTCTGTGGCGAAGATCGATCTCGCTCTTTGCGCGTACGATCCTTCCAACAGTTATTTCGCAGAAGCGGTGCGGTATTTCAACGAGACGATGGCTGGCCGTGAGATCACCTGGGAGCACATCGTCCGCTTGTATGAGAAGTTCCGGGGCGATGACAAGAATTCGGCGTATACGCAGAAGGTCAGGGATCAACGATTGGCCTCCATCGGCCGAGAGGAATTCGTGGCTTTCGGCAGAGTCCTGGAGTGGCTCAACGGAAAATATCCGGATCGCGCCAAAACGATTGAAATCGCAAGGAGGGTCTGGGTAAGGACGGTCGGATTCGGTCCTGGGGACCAGCTTTTTGTCAAACATTCGGTTGGGGATATCTACGGTTCGGACGGTCTGGCTGGTTTTGATAAGGTCGCCGCGCTGACAAATCCGGACGGGCATCCGGCGGAGGGGCACCACCGGCTTGGTTGGTTCCTAATGAACCATGTTCTGATCCGGAACGGTTTCGAACCTGTTTATCTGACGAAGGGTGAACTGGGCGCCGAGGGCCTTTACGGAACCACGAAAGATCCGGAGCGCATAGAGGAACTGCTTAACGCAAGAGTGGTTAAATATGAATGGATGTCCTCGAAGTTTGGACACTCTGCTGGATCGATTGAAACCGTCCCGCAAGCGATAGTCGCTGAGGGGAGGCTGGGGAAAGTCGTTGATACGCGGAAGCTTGTTTTGGGAACGGATCAAAAAAGGACCCTGGCTAAAGAGATCGCGGATCTGGAGACCGAGGTGATCGGGGATCCCGCTTTTGGTATCAAGGAATATTGGGAAGAAAGGCTCGATAAGAAACAGGAGGTACTGTTGTTGCTGGATCCCTCGGGATCTCTCAAAGGGGTTATCTGGGCATGGACGCCGCGCGGCGCGGGTTTTTCGAAATGGCATCGTCTCGTGGTTAGGGAAGATGGCGTTCAAGGGAAAGCGCACTTTTTAGCGGACGCTTATCTGAGCCAGATCTTTCGAAAAGGCGTCGAAAAAGTGATGGGCGATGTTTATGACGGCGGGACCGGAGTGGAAACATTCCTTCAAACATATTTGGACCGGGGCCTGAAAGAACGTTTCTTGGCGGGCGGGATCGTTTTTGGCAGGGAACTGTTCTTGCGGTTGAAGGCGGATCCGCTGGGATCTTCGCGGTCGAAAGATTCCTATTGGTATGAACGGGAAGGCGCATCTTATTCGTCGGTTTCTTCCGAGCCCCGTTCGGAAAGCCGGGAAGCGGAGACGCCGGTACCCGATCGTGATAACGTCCGGTTCGCAAAGCCAATAGCCGAGAAAGCCGACAGGATCGAGGGGCCCGGCGAAACGATTGTATCGCCTCTGAAGCTTGGGACGCAGGTGAAATTCTCAAAGTCAGAAAAGCAGGTTGCGATGGATGTGGCGGAACAGACGCTACGGTCTGAAAAGGTGGGGTTATTCAGTGATGAGGCGTGGCGCGGGTTTTGGACAAGCCTTGTTCCGAACGCCTATGCGGATCAGGTTGTAGACTTTGGGATGCAGACGCTGACTCACGACGTTTTGGAAAAGGCAAAAGACGCGCCGTTCAAAGTTTCCGTGACGCTTACCGGGAAGCCTTCCGTGAATGATCCCGTGATCCGGTTGTTGTCGGAAACGCTTGTGAAAAAGCCAGGCATTGCGGTCCAGATCGTGGCGCCGGGGCTTTCGATGGATGAGAGTCGTCAGTTTCAGCAGGCACTGACGAAGCAGGTGATGATCTCGAGGAAGGGACAAGGGGCTTCGGCCAAGGGAGTGAAACTTTTTGTGACCCCGGAACCTGCTGCGGTCACAGAATTCACGAGCGGTGGAGAGGTCCGGACGCTTGTCTATGATATGCGCGTGAACGTCCAGGCCGAATTGGAAAGCCTGGCGCTGAAGATCGCCCGGGGCGAGACGTTGATCGTGTCGGATGCCGTTGAATTGAATAAAAAGGCGTACGCGCTTCTTGCCGCGATGGATAAATTGTTCGATCAGCAGCAATTGCCCCGGACGGTCCAGTCTGCCGCGCAACTTTTGTCTGAAAATCTCCGCATCGCCGCCGAAGCCGCCCGGTCCATCCTCCGCTCCGCCTAATTTAACCGCATCCAACCTACGAGGTTGGATGTTGGGAGAAATGTCCCTGGACAGGGCCTTCTTTTGTATGTATATTATTAAAATAATAAATGATTTATAACCATATCCAACCTCGTAGGTTGGAGCGGTCAAAGGGAGGGGAGATGCAGAGAAGAAGAGATCCTTTAGCCGTAGGAGAGTATTACCACGTTTTTACGAAAAGTATTGCAGGATATGTTGTTTTTAATGATCGTGATGAATTCATTCGGATGGAGGCGCTACTGGATTTTCATCGTATCGCAAAGCCACGAACAAAATTTTCCTGGGTTGATCGCTTTAAAAAAACAGGGATAAATTCTGCGGTGCCGGAGAGGCAAGCTGAAAAGTTGGTTCGTATTGTGGCGTATTGTCTTATGCCAACCCATATTCATTTATTCCTACAGCAGTTAATGGAGAACGGCATATCTCTTTATCTGGGGAGGCTTCTGAATAGTTATGCGCGCTATTTCAACATGAGACATAAACGAAAGGGCCCTCTGTGGGAAGGCCGCTTTAAGAATGTTCGCGTCAAGACGGATGAACAGGCCATTCACCTTTCGCGGTATATTCATTTAAATCCGACAACGGCCGCGCTTGTCAGTCAACCTTACGAATGGGAGTATTCTTCCTATCACGAGTATCTTTCCACCGACCCAGGCGAGGCCCTTTGTGAGTTTAAGCACCTGTTTGCGATGTCCGCGGAGCATTATAGGGCGTTTGTTGAAACGCGTCAGAGCGAGCAGCGCTCGTTGGCTATGATCAAGCATTTACTCGTAGACTAAACCCCCATATCCCACCTCGTAGGTTGGATATGGGTTCATTGAGTTTGTGTGTTTTGAGGTATAATCCCTCCATGAAAGATCGAAAAAAGTTCCTTCCTATTTCCAAACAGGATATGGCGGACCGCGGGTGGAAAGAGTGTGACATCATTCTTGTCTCAGGCGACGCCTATGTCGATCATCCTTCCTACGGCACGGCGATCATCGGACGCGTGCTGGAAGACGCCGGCTACAAGGTCGGCGTGATCGCGCAACCCGACTGGAAGACTTCCAAGGATTTTCTCGCGCTGGGTCGGCCCCGGCTCTTTTTCGGGATCTCGGCCGGCAATCTCGATTCGATGGTCAGTAACTACACCGCGAGCAAAAAACCGCGGCGCATGGACGGCTACGCGCCCGGCGGCCGCTCCGGCCTTCGCCCGAAGCGTGCGACGATCTTGTACACGAGCAAGGTCAAAGAGCTTTTCCCCGGGGTGCCGGTCCTGATCGGAGGGGTGGAGGCGAGCCTGCGCCGGCTGGCCCACTTTGATTATTGGGAAGAAGCCGTGCGGCGGTCGATGCTCCTCGATTCCAAAGCGGATATTCTGGTCTATGGAATGGGGGAGCGGCCGGTCCTTGAGATCGCGCGGCGCGTGAGCCAGGGCGAAGCGATGAAGGGCCTGAAAGATGTCCGCGGGACGGTTATGGTGAGGAGCGACCTCCAAGGTTTTGAAGATGCCGTGAAACTTCCTTCTTACGAGGAGGTCAGCACCGATAAAAATAAGTTCAATGAAGCTTTTAAGCTCGCGTACCTTGAAGGCGATCCCATCCGAGGGAAAACGGTCGTTCAGCCGCACGGCACGCGTTTTGTGATCCAAGCCCCGCCCCCGCTGCCGCTCTCAACAGGAGAGCTCGATCATTTCTACGGTCTTCCATTCGCGCGGGCCTGGCATCCCGTCTACGATAAGCTGGGCGGTATCCCCGGATTTGAGACCGTGCGTTTTTCGATCACGGCACATCGCGGGTGTTCGGGAGAGTGTAATTTTTGTTCATTGTTCGCCCATCAGGGGCGCATGATTCAGAGCCGGAGTAAGGATTCGATCTTAAAAGAAGTGCGGCTCCTGGCCTCGGACAAAGCCTTTCGCGGGACGATCACCGATATCGGTGGGCCGACGGCGAATCTTTATCAAGCCCAGTGCGGCCAGTGGGAGCATTCGGGCGCTTGCCGGAATAAACAATGCATGATGCCAAAGCCGTGCGAGAATCTTCAGCTGGGATATGATAAGGCGATGGCCCTTTGGAAAGAGGTCCTGTCGGTGCCGGGCGTGAAGCATCTTTTTATCCAGAGCGGCCTTCGTTATGATCTCCTGGTGGCCAAGGAGTCGGACGCGTACCTGGAGGCGCTCTGCCGTCACCATGTGAGCGGGCAGCTCAAGGTAGCGCCCGAGCATGCGTCGGATGCGACGCTCAAGATGATGAACAAGCCTTCATTTAAAGTGTACGAGCAGTTCGCGGAGCGGTTCCGCGCCATGAACCGCAAGGTCGGCAAGGAACAGTATCTCGTGAATTATTTCGTGAGTGCGCATCCCGGTTGCACGGACGCGGACGCGGAAGAGCTTGCGGCGTATTTGAGGGCGCATGGCATGCATCCCGAGCAGGTCCAGGATTTTATGCCGCTTCCTATGACGGTTTCGACTTGCATGTATTACACGGGAAAGCACCCGATGACGGGTCAGCAAGTGGCTACTGCAAAAACTTACAAAGAACGCCAGTACCAGCGTGAATTGGTGCAACCAAGGACCGCGCAACGCGCAATGGGCAACGCGCAACGACACAAACACAGCACCCATGCGTTGCGCGTTGCGCGTAGACCGTTGCGCGCGGGAGGTGACTATGACTCCTTATGATGTGATCGTGGTGGGCGGCGGCGCCGCGGGGCTTATGGCGGCGATCATCGCGCGGCGGCAGGGCGCTTCCGTTTTTGTTTGTGAGAAGATGCCGAAACTCGGGAAAAAGATCCTTGTGACCGGCGCCGGACGCTGCAATCTCCTCAATGAGACACTGGACCCTTCTTTTTATAATCCCGCGGGGCAACCGCTTGTCCGTTCGGTATTGGGTCAATTCGGGAAAAAAGATCTCCTGGCGTTTTTTAAAGACCTGGGCCTTGCGGTTTACGCGGATGAATCGGGGCGTATTTTTCCCGTTACGAATCAGGCGGCTTCGGTTCTCAAGCTGCTCGAGTTGGAGCTCGAACGCTTGAAAGTGACGATCGATCTTGGCTGTGAGATTAAAAAGATCCAGGTCGTGAAGGAGGGGTTCGAAGTTTGTGCCAAAACGGGCGAAAAAGAGACGGCGCGAGCGGTGATCCTGTGCGCGGGCGGGAAGTCCTATCCGGCCCTTGGCGCGGACGGGAACGGTTACATGCTGGCGGCCGCGCTGGGCCATAGCGTCCTGGAACCGGTGCCGAGCACGGTGCCGCTGGTCGTTAAAGACCCGTGCTGTCATTTTCTTCAAGGGCAGAAGATCCGCGCGCGGGTCACAGGCCGTGTGAGTGGAGAAAATATCAGGACCGTATCCGGGGAGCTCCTTTTCACGCAATACGGTCTTTCCGGTACCGCGATCCTGGATGTGAGCGATGAGATCTCGGTCGCGTTCAACCGGGGCCATAACCCCAACGTTTCTGTGATCGCCGATCTGGTCCCCTTTATGGACGAAGCGGCCCTGACGGAAGAGCTTTTCCGTCGTTTTGAAAAAGGGATCGCGCAGGAGAATCTGCTGGAAGGGCTTCTGACGCATAAATTCTTCCTGGCGTTCCGCGCGGCCATTCAAAAGCTGGACGCTTCGTCGATCGCACATCTTCTGAAACATAAAGAGTTCAAGGTGTTGGGGACGCGCGGCTGGAACGAAGCGGAATTTACGGCGGGTGGCATCTCTGGAGCGGAGGTGGATCCGGTAACGCTCGAGTCCAAGTTGCGGCGGGGCCTCTATTTCGCGGGGGAGATCCTCGATGTGCAGGGCCGCCGCGGCGGTTACAATCTTGCCTGGGCCTGGGCCAGCGGCGCTGTGGCCGCGCGTCACGCGGTTGCCCGCGAGTCTTAAAGCTTTTCTTGCCTCAGATCCTCTTTAAATGCGTCAGGATCTCAATGTGTTTCGTGCGGGGGAACATGTCGAAGGGCGTGACTTCCGCGATCCGGTAGTGACCCTGCGCGAGGATCATGCGCAGGTCGCGTAAGAGGATCTGCAGATCGCATGCGAGATAAAAAACATCTTCGCCGACATTCTCTTTGGCGAGGAAGTTCGCCAGGGATGACGCGATCCCCATGCGTGGCGGGTCCATGAAGACCACGGTGCCGGGTTTGGGTTTCTGGGCGATGAATTTCGGGAAGGTCTTTTCGACTTTTCCCGTGAAGATCCCGGCGATCGGCATCTCAGGCTCCCTGAAATTCCGCCTTAAACAGCCCATGCTGTGCGGATTTTCCTCAAAGCAATGGATCTCGGGAACGGAAGCGCCCGCGAGAAGCGGGAAGGTGCCGACTCCGGCGTAGAGGTCCAGGAACCGGGCCGGCTTGATCGCGGCGAGATCTTCCGCGAGTTCGACGGCGATCAGTTCCGTGACCTCAATGTTATTCTGGAAAAACCCCATCGAACTGGTCCAGATCGATTTGCCGCCCGCTTTCACGCGATAGAGTTTCTCATCATCGCTTGTAAAGATCCGCCCTTTTTCATCCAACTTGAACCCCCGCTTTTCCTCCTGACGGTTCAGTTGGTGTTCGGTGACAAACACCTCCCGGAGCTTTTCATCCGCGAGCATGCAGTAATCGATCATGACCTTGGAGTAGTTGTCGTGGCCGATGAATCCGAGGCGCTGGGGCCGATGGTTCTTTTCGGCGGTACGGTGGATCGTAATGCTGTTACGGTAACCGTATTCCTTTTTTCCATACCGGATGGGAAAGATCGGGACCGGTTCACCCTTGAAGGCCTGGGCGAAGCTTTCGCGGACCTGTTGTTCTTTCCATTTCAATTCCTCGGGATAGGGAAGGTGCTGGTACTGGCAGCCGCCACAGCGTTCGATGTAAGGACAGGGAGGGTGGATACGGACCGGCGAGCGTTCCAGGATACGGATGAGCTTGGCCTTCATGAAGTTCGGCTTGTCGGTCAGGACGCGGGCCACGACCTTTTCGCTGGGGAGCGCGCCTTCCACGAAACAGGCCTTGCCGTCGACAAAACCCAGGCCGTCCCCGCCGAACACCAACTTTTCGATCGTGAGTTCAAATTCCATGAATGCTTCTGTCTCCCTTGGCCATTCGGAGCGGTGACGAGATCAAGCGGCGCGGAGATTGGCGGGCTGATCTTTCCAGCGGCGATGTCCCCAAAGCCATTGATCGGGATTTTTGAGGATCTGGCGTTCCAGAGAATCATTCAGTGCTTGCGTGATCGTTCGTTCCCAGTCCGGATCAGTGAGGTCATACGCGAGGGGTTCTTCAATATGGATCTCATAGTGCCCGGGTTCTTTCCTGAGGCAGCAGGCGGGGACCAACGCGCAGCCGGTCTTTTCCGCGAGCCTTGCCGGGATTGAAGTCGTCGATGTTTTTTCTCCAAAAAAATCGGTCCAGAGGCCTTCGGCGCCGGACCATTGATCGATCAGGATCGCCATGCCGTTCCCGTGCTTGAGTTCCTTGAGGATGGTCCTGACGGAGTTGTCTTTGCTGACCGGGTGGACGGTCATGACACGGCGCATCTCGTTCACGGCATTATTCATCACGCGGTTCTTGATATCCTTCACAATGACCGACCAGCGGCGCTTTGTAAAATAGGGAAGGAATGAAAGATACTCCCAGGAACCGAGGTGGGCGATCACGAGGACCACGCCTTTGCCGCGGCCAAAGGCCTCCTCGAGGTATTCGTTCCCGAACAGTTTGAATCGGGCGGCGGCTTCCTTGAAGGTCTTTTCAACCGTAAAAAGTTCCATCATGGAAAGCGCGGCGCTGCGAAAGGCGGCGCGGGCGATCTCCCGCTTTCGCTCTTCCGGGATCGAATCATGGAAGGCGCGGGTGATGTTCTCGAGCGCGATCTTGCGGCGATCGGCGAGGACGAGGAACGAGAGATCGCCGAACCAGCAGCAGAGATGATGGGCCCAGACCGTCGGGAGAGCCGTGGCGAGCGCGGCTAAAAGGCGGACGATGCCGAACTGAAAATGATGAGAGTGAGTGCTTTTTTCCTGCATGAGGCATCGTAACATAAAAAATTAAAAAAGGAACGGGGTCCTTTTTTAAAACAGCTCTTTGAGGAGGTATTCGACGTCTTCCCGGGTAATGGGTTTCGGGTTAGCGGCGGTCGAGCCCGAGCGAAGGGTTTCCCGGATGATCATTTCCTTTTCCCGGATGGGTTTGCCCTTGAAGGGAGAAACGATCCGAAGCGTTTTCTGAAGTTCGTGGACCTTCTGAAGCAGGTCCATGCCGACCGCCTGGCTCATAATGGCGTATTTGGGGTTTCCCATGGCCTCGAGATTGAGTTTGATCGAAGGCGCGAAACAAAGCGCGCAGATCTGTCCGTGCGGGACATGATAGAGAGCGCCGAGGGGATGCGCGATCCCGTGGATCACGCCGAGGCGTGAATGGGAAAAAGCGACGCCGGCAAAAAAACTGCCAAGCAGCATGCCTTCCAGGTCCTCATCCCGTCCGGTGTTCAAGGCCCCCACAAGGTGGCGACCAATCAGCTGCATGGCCTTTAGGGCGTAGCTTTCGCTGAACCAGGTGGCGTGTTTTGAAATGAAGGATTCGTAAGCCTGTACCCAGGCGTCCATGCCCGAATAGCACAGGACCGAGAAGGGCAGGCCTTTGAGAAGGTTCGGGTCCAGGATCACCGTGCGCGCCA
Source organism: uncultured bacterium (assembly GCA_964508905.1). GTDB lineage: Bacteria > Omnitrophota > Omnitrophia > Omnitrophales > Aquincolibacteriaceae > Aquincolibacterium. Next base: position 13,126 of record CAZDVO010000011.1, on the reverse strand, counting down.
GAAAGGTCTTGTCCCGGATGGAAAGTTTCAGGTTTTTTTCCGTGTTGATGATGACGGCGTTGGGGGAGGCTTCAGAGCCACTTCCCGCCGTGGTCGGAACGGCGATGAAAGGGATGCCCGGTTCCCTGAGGGCGCCACCTTCCTGGTAATACCCCGCCGGTTCTTTCGCGTGGAAAAGCCCGGCCGCGGCTTTCGCGAGATCGAGGACGCTTCCGCCGCCAATCCCGGCGATCCAGGCGGCCTGGAGACTTTGAGCCTTGTCGATCACGGCGCGGATCTCCTGGAGCGTCGGTTCGCCATGCCCCCGGCAAAAGAACTCGACAGATAGACCCGCGGGAAACGTTGCGGCGATCGCGTCCCGGTCTCCGTTCTCTTCGAACGAGGCGCCGTGAACGATCAGCCCGCGAGGACCGAAGACCGCGGCTTCCGCGATAAGCGAAGCGATCGCGCCCCGTTTAAAAAGGACGCGCGAAGGAAAGAGGGTTTCTTGAGGGAAGAGAGGGAGCATCAGTATTTGATGATGATGGCGGTGACCACCAGATCTTCGGTGCCGGCATTGCGGATCGAATGAGAGGCCCCTTGTCCCGTCAGGATCGCGTCGCCGGTTGTGACCTCGAACTCCTGACCGTTGTCGGTCATGATCCCTCGGCCCTTTTGAATGATGTAGATCTCATCTTCTTCGACGTGGTCGTGAAGGCCGACGCTCGCGCCGGGAGGGAGCGTCATTTCGGAACAAAGGCGCGTTCGCGCCTTGATCTCTTCCGGCTTAAAATAGTGGCGGATCGTGATCTCGCCCGTGCCGCCGCGCATCGCGGCGCGTTTTTCGACGGCCTGGTCGTTTTTTTTCTTCAGCATAAGGTGGTCCGCTTTCTTTGAAAGGTTGCCGGGCATTACTGCTTAAAAAGGAAGTTCTTAAATCCCCAAGGATTCTTCCGGTCCAGGTGCGAGTTCGGATTTTCCGGAAAAAAGACCTGATAATTTTTAAAGGGCGTCCAGTCATACGGTTCCGAGACGAAGGTCCCGAGAAAGGGCTTCGCGGTTTCGAGCACTTCCTTGTGGGGAATGTCGTCCGGCACACAAACGCCTTTGGTGGGGTTTTCGATCATCCACATGGCGGCGGCCACCACGCCGATCGCGACCTGGATCGTGGTCGCGTTCTGATGCGGTACGAGGTCGCGCGCTTCTTCGATCGAAAGCACGCTTCCCGTCCACCAGGAGCTATATTTGTGGCCCATGATCAGCGCGCCGAGGATGTCGGAGCCTTTGACGATCTCGTCCGACATGATCCGGCACTTGGGCTGCAGTTCATAATTGCGGCAGCGCAGTTCATGGATCGAGGCGATCGTCTCGTTGCAGGGCATATAAACATAATGGACCGTCGGGCGGTATACGGGCTTTCCGTTCTTCCAGACGGTCAGTTTTTCAGAAATGCTGAACGCTTCGCCGTGACGGATGACCATGCCGACGATCTCATAGTTCGGGACCCAGGACCGCGCCCAGGTGTTCATACCCATTTGAGAAAGGAAGATCTGGTTTTGCGGGCCATATTCGGGGATCGCGGCCAGCGGGGGCAATTCTTTCTCATGAGTGCCCCAGCCCATTTCGGCGGGGGAGAGGGCCTCTTCGCGAAGCCCTTCGATCGACCAGGTGCCGACGAATTCATCCACTTGCTTGGTGCGGTCCGTGATCTGGGTGTCCCGCTCGCTGATGTGGATCGTTTTTACGCCGAGCTTCATGGCGAGCCGGTGGAATTTTTGTTCGCGGATCAGATGCTCAAGGGTTTTTTTGTCCTTTTTCGACGTGGTCTTGTCATGGGTCGCTTTTTCGGCGATATCCAGGAGCCCTTGTTTGGTGAAGTGCGAGATAAGCCCCGGGTTCGCGCCGTGATCGAGCACCGCGGTCGTGGATCCGTCGGTCCACTTGGCCGTCATTTTCCGGATCTCCATCTGCTTGAAATAAAGCGATTTCTCAAGCGGCGTCTTTTTATCGATATTGGCGTAGGGGTCCCATTCCTCGACCGAGGTGTTCACATAAAGGACCTTGTTCTCGTGACACCACGATAGCATGTCGATGGAATCGATGTTCCAGGCGAGGTCGATGATCAAGCCGCCCGGGGAAACATATTTGGAAAGGGTTCGGGCGATATTGATCGGGTTGATCCGCTCTTGGGAATAGCGGACGCCTTTTTTGATCCAGGGCGCGAGTTCTTTGCGCTTGTCGGCAAAATCAAGAACGGTGATGTTCTTGTAAGGGATACGGATATGCTTCAAAAGGATGGGAAGGGTGCATTTCCCCACGGAGCCGAAGCCGATGCAAAGGACCTTCTGCTTGAATTCCATCATGATCATTCCCTCCTGAGAAAAATTCGCGTGGGGGATTATAGGCAGTCCCGCTTGCCCGGGTCAACTTTTTCCTGCGAAATGCCGCAAAAAAATGACGGATTATTTGGGAGGAGAGACGAGAAACTCTCTGGCTTTGGAAGGTCGCTAGCTTTTCTTTGTGTCGTGATGTTTTTCGAAAAGCCTTTTGAAAAAATTGATATGGATCCGGCTGATGAACAACCGCTCCAGGGCGAGGACGAGGATCACCGCCAAGGTGACCAAGAGGAGGGGGAGTTGATCTCCGACGGGTTCCTTAGCGAGGATGATCTCGTCGTAGAGATGGATGAGCATGGCGATCAGCATGATGCCTAAGACCGTGATGTACTCATGATGTTTGATAATGCGGTCCCAGCGGAATGAATCCTGTTGCGGGACCTTGTAGGGGGTCAGTCGCGGGAGAAACGCCCGCACATGAGCGCAATAGTCGTCGAAGGTCTTCCCATGTCGCTCGCGGAGATATTTTTCTTCCCCCCGGATCGTTCCCGTATAGATCCCGAGAAATCCCACCAAGAAAAGAATCGTGATCATCCAGTTCCATACCAGGACCGTGATGCCGAGCCCAAGAAAGAAATTGCCGACATAAAGGGGATTCCGGACAAAGGCGTAAGGGCCGCTCATCGCGAGTTTTTCGCCTTTTTTTTCGATGAAGCCGAGCGCCCAGAAACGGATCAACTCTCCGAGGATCATGATGATGATCCCCCAGCGGAAGGTCCGGTCGTTCATGTTGGACGAAAGGAGCAGAAGCGGGATCGCCGCCCAAGCGAGCAATAAGCGCATTTTTTTAAATTTAAACCAGCCCCGAATCGCCACGAAAGCCCCCTCTTTCTGTTTGTTGAGGCCGGGATTATAGAGGTTTTCACCCCCGAGGGGTGAGAAATCATCGACGGACTTTATCTTCCGATCAAAGTTATCCGTCAGAAAGCCGTTATTTAGAGAGGTATTTAAAACATCGACCTTTGCGAGGAGACCATGGAAAAACCGCCTGCGGGACTTGTACAAAAACGTCAGGGTTCGGCGACCGAACCTTTAAGGAAGGCGGTGCTTTTTTTTACACCGCTCCGGACGATCCAGATCCTCGGGTTTGCCCTCGTGCTTGTCCTGGCTCTCAGTTTCTCGGGGGCTCCGTTGATCCGTTCCCTCGATACCTTTTTCTATGATAAGTGGCTTCGTCTCCAGCCCGCCGCCAAGGTGGATCCTGCCGTGGTCTCGATCGGGATCGATATGAGTAGTCTCCAGGCCATTCGGCCTTTCCCCTGGCCCAAACGGTATTATGCGGCGATGACACGGATCCTCCGAGAATGGGGCGCGAAGGCGATCGTGTTCAACCTCTTCTTTGCCGAAGGGAGCGATCAGCCGGAGGAGGACCAGGCGCTTCTTGAGGAATTCAAAAAGACGGAGAACCTTTATCTTCCGCTTTCCTTCGAATCCGAGGGGTTCAGCGGCTATTACTATGTGAATCAGTCGGCGGCGCCCTTTACGGCCCTGGCGAAAGGGATCGGGCATGTGAATTACAATCAGGATCCCGATCGTGTGGTCCGCAGTATTTATCCGTTCGTGAAATTCAACAAGCAGATCGTTCCGCATCTTGCGCTCCGGGTGGCCTATGACTTTCTGGGAGAGCCGGTCCCAACGCCTCAAACATGTGATCTGCCTCGTGACCCGCGAAGCCACTTTCTGATCCATTGGGTTAAATCCTGGAATACCACGTCCGGCTACTATCCTTTCGTGGATGTCCTTAACAGTTACGCGCTGCTCTCGAAGGGAAAGCTGGCGTCGATCAAGCCGGAGGATTTCCGTGGAAAGATCTGTCTCATTGGCATGACTACCTCGGATTTTCAGAAAACCCCTCTCGAGGGCGCCAGCCCGAGCGTCGGGACTCTCGGGAATCTGATCAATACAATTTTGACACGGCAGTATATCCGGTGCGTTCCTCCCGGCATCTTCAACCTCCTTCTCTTTGGCGTGGCCCTCGTGACGGCGTGGGTTCTGGTCCCGTTCCGAAGCGTCTTTTCCGCGCTGGCGATCCTGGGGATCGCTGTGCTGTGGATCGTCGCGTCCTTCATGCTCTTCGTGTGGGCGGGGCTTTGGGTCGGAGTGGCAGCGCCACTTGCGATCATTCTTTCCTTTTTTCTCATTTCATTCGTGATCTCGCGCATCCAGGAATATAGGGAACGGCTCTATTTCTTGAGTTTGGCCGCGCGCGATGAATTGACCGGGCTTTACGCGATGCGCTACGTCTCGACCTTTCTTTCGCAGGCGCTTACTTATTCCCGGACCTTCCGTAAACCGTTCGCGGTGATCCTGCTGGATATCGATGATTTCCGAAAGATCAACGATCTCTATGGCTATCGGGCGGGGGACGAAGTGCTGAAAAAAACGGCAGACGTCATTCAGAATACGATCCGCCGGAAAGGCCGCGCGATGCCGGATATCGCGGGACGCTACGGAGAGGAGCAGTTCATTGTCCTGCTGGTCGGTTACAACCTGTCGGCGGTCACCTTTGGCGTTGCCGAGCGGGTCCGCAAGACCATCGAGGGGGTTCGTTTTAAAGCCGGTGATGCGGAATTCATGGTAAGCGTGAGCGCCGGGGTTTCGGTGCTGCGTCCCGGAGAGAAACATTCCGACGCGGTCGTCGAACGCGCTCGTAAGGCGCTTCTCAAGGCAAAAGCCGACGGGAAGAATCAGACCTGTATCATGAACGAGTGACGGGCCCGCCGGCCCCCTGTCAGGAAGCGGTGTTCTTCAGGATCTCTTTTTTCATCGCGAAAAAAAATGGCAATGAGAGCAGTTCGAGCGTCGCCACGCCGAGCATGAGTATCGGGAGCGATCGCTCATAAAGAAATCCCATGACCACGCCTCCGACGAGCATCGCGAGGCCATAAGCCACGTTCAGGATCCCGTACCCTGTCCCGCGTTTCTTGCGAGAGGATTGTGTCTTTGGCGGGGCTGCGGAGCGCTTTTCTTTTATTCTCGTCCACGGCTTGAAGCTTACTGATTTTAGATCCGAAATCAAATACAATGTGTGCTGCTAGCCCAACGCACAACGTAAAAACTTTCCCTTCTCTTGTCGCGCGTTGACCGTTGCGCGCAAAAAGGATGCCTAGTGAAAAACAACTTTTTGAAGCATTACTCCTTCTCACTGACCTTGCTTGCCGCTATCACGCTTGGCGCGGGACTGGGCGTCTTTTTCGGGCCGAAGATGGCGGTGGTAAAGCCTCTCGGGGATATCTTCCTGAACCTTCTCTTCACGGCGGTCGTTCCGCTCGTTTTCTTTTCCATTTCGTCGGCGATCGCGGAGATGTCGGACCTTCATCGCCTCGGTAAGATCATGGGCTGGATGATCCTGATCTTTGTTGCGACCGGGATCCTCTCGTCGCTCCTCATGGTCGCCGGCGTTCAGCTGTTCCCGCCCGCTTTCAGTTCCCAGCCGATGCTTCAGCTTCCGGAAACTGTTCAGCAGACCGCGACGGCCTCCCAGATCGTCCGGGCCTTTACGGTCCCTGATTTTGCGCAGCTTCTCTCCAAGCAGAACATGTTGGCGCTGATTCTTTTCGCAATGCTTGTGGGGCTTGCGGCGTCGCTGGCCCGGGAAGACGGCAAGCCCTTCGTCGCGTTCCTCGTTTCGGCAAACAAAGTGATGATGAAAGTGATCCATCTGATCATGTTTTGTGCCCCGCTGGGGCTGGGGGCTTATTTCGCGTATTTGGTCGGGACGATGGGGTCGGAACTTTTGGGTTCTTACCTGCGCGTGGTGGCTCTCTACTATCCGGTAGCGCTTTTTTATTTTTTTGCCGGGTTCTCCCTCTACGCTTTTCTGGGTGGAGGTAAGGAAGGCATGAAGCTTTTTTGGGGGAACATCCTGGCTCCCGCGTTGACGGCCTGGGGCACCGGAAGTAGCGTGGCCACGATCCCGGTGAACCTTGAAGCGGCGGACAAGATCGGTATTCCCAAGGATGTAAGCCGCATCGTGATCCCGATTGGCGCGACGATCCATATGGATGGCACTTGCATGGGCGCTATCTTGAAGATCGCGCTTCTTTTTGCCTTTTTCGGGGTGCCCTTTGCCGGCGTGGGGACGATCGCGACGGCTGTCGGGATCGCGATCCTTTCCGGCATGGTGATGAGCGGGATCCCTGGAGGCGGATTTCTGGGAGAACTTCTGATCGTGACGCTTTACGGATTCCCCGTTGAGGCCCTGCCGCTGATTTCGATGGTCGGCACGCTCATCGATCCTCCCGCGACCATGGTCAACGCCGCCGGCGATAACGTGGTTTCAATGCTTGTCGCTCGTATTCTCAGACGCGGTACGAACCAACATTTGGCTTAACCATTATCTCGTGTAACAGCTTCAGGATCCCGAGAATTCTTTTTCCCGTGCAACGGTCGGCACGAAGGGGACAGGCCTCGGGACTTGAGGCAGGCCGAGGATCTCCCGGGCGCGGTTCAGCGCGTCGTCAATATTCCCAAAGATGTTATCCAGCCCGATCTCTTCCAAAAGGCCGGATTTTTCCATCGCGAACAAGGGTTGCGTGTGCAGGTCCGCGATCAGGAGCGTGACGCCGTTCTTCCTGAGCGTCTTGTAGGCTTCCGTCAGCGTATGGAGTCCTGTGGCATCCAGCATGTGCACGTTCCTCATACGGAGGATCCGGACCTTGGATTTGACCCCGATCTCTCCCATGGCCTCCATGAATTTATAAGAAGCGCCGAAGAAAAAGGGACCATTGATCTCATAGACCTCGGCCTTCGCCGGGACCTTGCGTTTGCTCAGGGCGTTCGGGTCGTCGGTTTCTTCAGCGTCGTTCAGTTCACTTGTGACGACCCCGACATTCGTGACCAGGGCCATCCGGCGCATGAAAAGAAGCATCGCGAGGAAAAGACCGACCTGGATCGCCACGGTGAGATCGACAAAGACGGTCAGCAAGAACGTGGCCAGGAGCACCGCGACGTCGCTTTTCGGGCTTCGGAGGATCATGGCGAAAGAGCGGCGTTCGCTCATGTTCCACGCGACGATGATCAGGATCGCCGCGAGGCAGGAGAGCGGTACCCAGGCGATCCATTTCCCGAGGAAGAACATGATTGCGGCCAGGACCACCACATGGATGAGGCCTGCGACCGGAGTGCGTCCGCCGTTATGGACGTTTGTCGCGGTCCGGGCAATGGCTCCTGTGGCCGGGATGCCGCCGAAAAGAGGGGAGGCGATATTGGCGATCCCTTGCGCGACGAGTTCCATGTTCGGGCGGTGTTTGCCGCCGATCATCCCGTCCGCCACGACGGCGGAAAGGAGCGATTCCATGCCCGCGAGCACGGCGATCGTGATCGCGCTCGGAAGAAGGGCTCCCAAAGTGCTCCAGTGAACAGAGGGGAAAGCCGGCGGCGGGAGCGTATGCGGGATCTCCCCGAACCGGCTGCCGATGGTCTCCACCGGGATCCGGAAGTAATGCGCGATCAGGGTACTGGCGACCAACGCGACCAGGGCGGCCGGGATGCGGTTGGAGATCTTCTTCCAGAGGATGAGGATCAACAGCGAAAAAAGTCCGATGCCGAGCGTGGGCAGGTCGAGTGTATGAAAGGCCTGCGCGTAAGCGCCCCATTTTTCAACAAAAGGCGCGGGCACGGTGTACATCGTCAGGCCGAAAAAATCCCGGATTTGGGAGGAGAAAATAATGACCGCGATCCCGCTTGTGAACCCAACGATCACGGGATAAGGGATGAATTTGATGATCGAGCCGAAGCGGAAAAGTCCCATGATCACAAGCACGACGCCGCCCATCAGGGTTGCAACGAGCAGTCCGTCCATTCCGAATTTCTGGATCACGCTGTAAACGATGATGACAAACGCGCCGGTCGGTCCGCCGATCTGGACGCGGCTGCCGCCGAGCCCGGAGATGATCGCTCCGGCGATAACGGCGGTGACGAGCCCTTTGTCCGGTGAAACCCCCGAGGCGATGGCGAACGCGATCGCGAGAGGAAAAGCGACGACCCCTACGATCACGCCGGCGATCCCGTCCGCGCGGAATTGGGCCCAGGAATAATTTTTAAGTGTCGTGAATAGTTTTGGTTTTAACATAGGACACGGGACTCCTTTTCAATGTTTTAAAGAAAAGATACCAGTGCGTCAAACAAGGGGTTTCTTGCAGGGAAACCTTACGGCCGCTTACGGAAGGAGGGCGGGAAAAGCCACTTCAGGCGCGGGAGGGGCGCACAACGGAGGAGATTATAGCAAAAAAGCCTTAGTCCGTCTCTTTCCAGATATCGCCCCGGCGTCCGATCTTAATGACGTTCTCTACGTGGATCTTGAGGATGACGAACCGTTCCGTCATTTCCACTTCATAGTGATGACGTTTTTTCCCCGTCCGGACCGCTTCGATGACGCGGTCCGTGGAGAGTTTCAGGACCTTGGCATCCCAAAGTTTGAGCACGGTTTGAAAGACCTTACCGGATTCGATGAGCCGGGCGGTTCCGTTGAAGCGGTAGGCTTCAAGATTGTCGAGGTCCATAAAGGAAACGGAAACCCTGGGGTTCTCCCGGATATTCGTGACCGTTTTTCCGAAGACGTAATCGACCAGGTAGAGATAATTCCCCTTGCCGCGGAAAAGGAATTTGGGGACGGAATTCGGCTGGCCATCGCGCCCCACCGTCGCAACAGAGACGAATTCTCTTTTCTGCAGCAACTCTTCAAGCTTTTCGTTGATCTTGGGCATAAGGGGCCTCGTTTGGGTTGATTATACATCCATTCGACCAGTGCAAGAGGTGTGCCAATTCACAAAAAAGACTATAGCCGATAGCCCATAGCTTTGGAGCTATCAGCTATTGGCTATGGTCTACGGGCTATTTAAGTTTATAATCCTGTCATGCCCAAAGGCTTATACATTCACATTCCATTCTGCAAGACGAGATGCCATTACTGCAATTTTGTCACTACGGCGGAGCGCTCTCCGGACCTGCGTGGACGTTTCTTCAGAGCTCTCGATTCCGAAATAAAAAAAGTCTCGAACGAATACGGCCAGCGGGAGTTCGATACGGTCTATTTTGGCGGGGGGACGCCTTCCATCCTGACCGGGGAGGAAATGGCGGGCCTGATGCGCGAAGTGAGGGGCCGGTTTTTGATCCGGGATAACGCCGAGATCACTTGTGAATGGAATCCGGGCGACGGCGATCAGGTTAAGCTGAAGGTTTTCAGGGAGATAGGCGTGAACCGTATCAGCCTCGGATGCCAGTCGTTTGAGGATGCGGTCCTGGAGCGGATCGGGCGGAGGCATACGGTCCGGGATATTCTTGAAACCCTCACGAAGATCCGGGGGGCCGGGATCTCGAACATCAGTTTTGATCTGATGCTGCGGCTTCCGGGGCAAACGGTGGAGGCGTTTCGCGATTCCGTGCGCCGATCGATCGATCTTGGGGCTTCCCAGGTATCGCTTTATGACCTGGAAGTCCACGAGGAGACGCCGCTCGGGGAGATGCACAAAAAAGGGATGCTATCGCTTCCCGGCGAAGAAGCCCACGCGGCCATGTACGCGTCCGCGATCGAGCTTCTGACCGGCGCGGGGCATGAACATTACGAGATCTCTAATTTCGCGAAGCCGGGGTTGGCCTCGCGGCATAATCTGATCTACTGGCACAATCAGGAATATCTGGGGCTGGGTCCCGGGGCTTTTACTTATTTGAACGGGGTCCGTTCCCAGTTCGCGCTGGACCTTCCCTCGTACCTTGAAAAATGTGACCGCGGAGATTGGACCAAGGCCGTTGAAGATGTCCTTTCGGAAGAAGAAAAGGAAACAGAGACGTTCGTGACCGGCCTTCGCTTGGAAGAGGGTATCCGCCCCGGAGATTTCCGCACAGTGACGGATCGTTTCGGGGAGAGGATCGAAACGCTATGCCGGGAAAAGCTGATGGAGCGGAACGAGGACCGTCTGAAGCTTACGGATCGGGGCGCATTTCTTTGCGAAGCCGTTTTTGGTTTTTTGCTGGATTGGACCGGGGCTTCATGAAGACATCGGGCGCAAGCATTTCAGATCCGTTTTCTTCGCTTTATGGTAGAATGCGCCCGCCTATGAAGAATGCCCCTTTGTTCTCGGTCGTGATACCGGTTTTGAATGAAGAGCAGAATCTCCGTCTGCTTTACGATGAGATCACGGCTTTTATGGTTTCCCGCCGGTCCAGTTTTGAGATCCTCTTTGTTGATGACGGCAGTAGCGATGGCACGGCCTCCGTGCTTAAAACGCTTTCAAACGATCCGCTTGTAAGCGTTTTTACGTTCGCAGGGCCTCGCGGCAAATCCGCGGCGTTGGCCAAGGGTTTTCGGCACGCGCGGGGGCAGTACATCGTGACGATGGATGGGGATCTCCAGGATCAGCCGAAGGAGATCGAAAAACTTTGGCAGGTCATGGAACGGACAGGCGCGGATCTCGTTTCCGGATGGAAGAAGGTCCGACATGATCCGTGGCACAAGATCGTTTCTTCCCGTCTGTTTAACGCCCTGGTTCGCTGGGTTACGGGGGTTCCTCTTCATGACTTCAATTGCGGGCTTAAACTTTATCGGGCTACCGTGGTCCGCGAGATCCCTCTTTATGGAGAGCTTTACCGGTTCATCCCCGCTTTGGCCTCGTGGAAAGGTTTTCGGGTCGCCGAAGAGCCTGTGGAGCACCGGGCACGCCGCTATGGCAAGTCGAAGTTCGGTGCGGGACGTGTTTTTGGCATGACGGTCGACCTTTTGACGGTGGCTTTTCTTATGCGCTACGAAGGAAAACCTTCGCATCTTTTTAGCGGCGCCGGATTTCTTTTTCTGCTGGCGGGCGGCGGCATCAACTTTCACTTGTTCGTGACCAAACTGCTGGGCGGGACGATCGCGCCGCATTATCCTTATATGATCCTTGGGATCACGTTGCTGCTTGTCGGGATCCAGTTCGTGTTCTTCGGCCTCTTGTCCGAAATGCTGCTTTATTCCTTCCGCTGCCGGGAAAAGATCCCCGGAGAAGTTTTTCCGCCCTCTGACGGGAACGCCTGATCGCGTATGCCGGGACCGAAAGGCAATCTCGGGAAATACCGTTCTCCGAATCCGCTCCAGAAGTTTTTGATCAGCCGCTTTTTTGCCCAAGTCCGTTCTCTTTATCAAAGGATCCCTCTGGGGCCTCTGTGCGAGGTGGGTTGTGGTGAAGGATTCGCCCTCAAGGACCTTGCTGACCACGGGCTTTTACAGGATCGCTCGGTGACAGGGATCGATATCCGGGAAGAGTCTCTTGGTTTTGCGGCGTCACTGGTTCCCGGGGCGATCTTCCAAAAAGCCTCAGCCTATGAGTTGCCTTTGACGGACAAAAGTTGTCGGTGTGTCATGATGTTGGAGGTGCTTGAACATCTGGAAGATCCCGCGAAAGCCCTTTACGAAGCCGCTCGCGTCGGGGAGTACCTTCTTGTCAGCGTACCCCACGAACCTTTTTTTATGGCCGCAAACTTTTTACGCGGAAAGAACTGGTCCCGGTGGGGAAGCGACGAAGAACATATTCATTTCTGGGGGAAGAGGACCTTCCGGAAATTACTTGAGCCTTACGGCGAGGTCCTTCGATTTGAGACCGCTTTCCCCTGGCTCGTAGCGCTTCTTAAGGTTCAAGGTTAGGGCGTTTTTGCCGAGAATCTGGGTGCTTTTGTATCAAGCAGTGAACCCCTGTTTATTTGCAAGCTTTGATCTACATGAAATCTATTCGAACGTTTGATTTCAGAAAAATGGTTCTTTTCGCGGGGGGGGGCCTCGTTGCTCTTCTCGGAGGTTATCTGATCCGGGTTGCCGTCCTTCTCCGGGTCGATCTTTTCGATAGTTACGGCCTGTTCCTCAATGCCCGTCAGATCGTTTACGGGTTTGAATTTCCTTACTATCCACGGGGGACTCCGGCGCTGTCGCTTCTTTATGGTCTCTTTTTCGCGGTGGGCGACCTGAGAGGATGGGAGGCCTTTGGGGTGCTTGCTGCCAGAGTTTCCGCGGTGCTATTCTTCCTCGGACTCGCTCTCGCGTCCTATCGTTTCTTCAGCCTCGGTCGCGCCGTTCCTGGTGCGGTCGCGGGGGCGTTGCTTCTCGCGTTCAATCCACTCCTGATCCATTACGCGCCCTTCCCCAAGGAGGATATCCCCGGAGTTCTTTTTTTAACTTTGGCTTTTTATAATTATCTTCAGTGGCGCGGGGAGGGGCAGCTGCGGATCCCCGTTGCCGGGATGGTCTGGGCCGCGTTGGCCGGGGTCACGCGTCATAATCTTTTTATTGTGATCCCCGCCGTGGTTCTGGCCTACGAAGTTGTGCTTACCTGGAGGTCCGGGAAGAGCTTACGCGAAAGAGGGGCATGGCTTTTAAAGACACTGCTTGCTTTTGTCGTGGCTCCTTTTCTGATAGGGATGGTCTTTCCTGTGGCCGCCTATGGGATCTCCGGGCGAAGTCCATGGTTTGTCGCGCCGTTTCTTTTTGTGAAGGATATCCTTTCCCATTTTAGTTTTTTGAAAGAGTATCAAGAAAGCGGGCTCGAAGCCTATGTGTTCCTTGTCAAGGCATGCGGGTGGCCTGCCGTGATCCTGGCCGTAGTGGGTGTTGCGGTTACGTGGATCCGAAAAAACAGGACGGGAGTCTTTTGCTTTTTATGGTTCGTGGTCATTTTTCTGCTTCAGGGGCATATCATTCAGCATCGCGAGGCTCGGCTCTTTTTTCCGGCCTACGTCCCATTCTATTTTCTGGCCGTGACCGGTATCATGGAATTTGCGGCGCTTGC
>CAZDVO010000010.1:2655-53633 GCA_964508905.1 uncultured bacterium | reverse complement strand
AAGTGGCGGAGAGTTTTGGGCCGTTCCTTTTCGATAAGGACCCGGAGAAGCGCTACCTCGATCCTCGGGCGAAGACACTGCAGGAATCGCTCGGGTATCAGCTGGAGAGCCGCCGAAAGCACCGCATGCATGTGGCGATCCCGGTGGAGCTCAGGATCACCAGCCCCGCGGGGGTGATCGAAGTCACGAAGGCGATCGCGACGAATATCAGCGAAGGCGGGATGTTCGTGGAGTATCTGGACCTTGCGGCGGCGGGCAAAGTGGAGGCGTTGGAGCCGATCGAGGGGTTGCCGGTAGATATCCACATCTTCCCGAGTGCTAACTTTGAAGAAGAGTATCACGTGCTAGGCAAGATCCGCCGCAAAGAGAGGACCAAAGAGCAGTTTGGATTCGGCATTGAATTTCAGGAGAACAGTCGAACTTAGAGGTGGAAACGACGTATCTTCTTTATTTTAAAGAGGTTAGGACGTTTTTCAGTAAATTCTCTATTTTTCGAATTGACCCTTGTATTTTTTCGAACATATGTTAAATTTCTTAAAGATTTATTACGTGTTTAAAAAGCGTTCATAAAATCAAATACAAAGGGGGATCTGTTCATGAAAAAGGGGCTAAGGGTGGTCGCGACGATCACATTAGTGTGTTTCCTGACGACGCAGTCTGTCTGGGGAGCCCCCACCGCCGGCATCGAAATCGCCAACGCCCGAGAACTGCCTACTTATTTAAGCATTGATGTTCCCGCGGAGCTTGGGACCGTGGATGCTCTTTACGAAGCGCCCGGCGCCGCGCACCCGCAATTCATTCTTCATATCCAGAACGCCCACGCCAATTACGACGCCCAGGTCAAGATCAAGCAGCTTCTGGAGTACATGAACAAGAAATACGGTTTTAAGACCATCTTCGTCGAAGGCGCCTCATCCAAGATGGATGCGGATTACCTTCGTCTTTTCCCCGATGCGAAACGCAACAGGGAACTTTGCGACGCTCTCGCGAAGCGAGGGGAGTTGACCGGCGCGGAGCTGTTCTTGATGGAGCAATCGGCAGGACAGGATGACGGAGGGCGGATGGCGGAGGGCGTAACAACGCAAGCTCCATCCTCCATCCTCCATCCTATATCCTCGACGCAGAGTGCCGTGGAAGCGCTCGGCATTGAAAAGACTTCGCTCTATCGCTCGAATTATGACGCGCTTAAGAAAGTGTTCGGCGCTGAGACGGATGTGAACCGGTTCTTTTCCGGCTTTGATTCAAAGTTGGATCGCGTGGCGTCCAAGACTTTTACTCCGGAGACGAGGCAGCTGATCGCGGACTGGAAGCGATTTGAGCAGGGGCGTCGTGAATTCATGCCGTTCGTTCGCGAACTCGTCAAACGCGCCAAAAAGACGCTGGACCTTGATCTGGAAAGCCTTTTTGCCCAGGTTGGCTGGCCGCAGATATCACGGTTGTTGGCGATCCAGCAGCTTGAAAAAGACCTCGATAAAGAAAAAGGACTCGCGGAAAAGGAAGCCCTGATCAAGATGCTCCGCACGAAGCATGTCTCAAAAGAACTTCTCGCGACGCTGGAGTCCTTTAACGAAGGCAGTATCGCTGTCGGGAAGTCTGCAACGGAAGTTTCTCCGCGCGAGATCCTGGAACGATTGAACGGCGAAGCGGGCCCGCAGGGGTTCAAATTCAGCGACTATCCCGCCTTCAGCCTTTTCGCCGGTTATGTCACCCTTCGTTCCGAGCTTGACGCAAAGGTGCTTTTCGAAGAGATCGAATACCTTTTTACCCAAATGCTGGACGCCATGGCCCAGGACCCCCAGCAAAAATCCCTTTTATCTCTTTATCGCGACGGCGAACTGCTTCGTAAACTGCTTCATCTGGAACTCAACCGGGCTCAGTGGCGCGAACTGCTTCAAAATCGGGATCGGATGACGGTCGAAGCCCTTGTGACCCGCCTCAAAGACGCCGTGATCGCATCGGGGGATGCTTCGGTCGCAAAGAACAAAGATGTTATGTCCAAAGATTTTAACGGAAAGATGTCCGAGATCTTTGACGCAGGGCTCAACTTTTATGACTATGCCCGCCAGCGTGAAGATGTTTTCTATCAGGAAATGAAAAACGCCATGGCCGAGCGCAAGATCACCAAGGCCGTGCTCATCACCGGCGGTTTCCACACGGACGGCATGAGCGATATGTTCCGTCAGAACGCGGTAAGTTACGGGATCGTGACGCCGCGTCTTTCAGAACGCTCCAATGAGGGCCTCTATCGCAGCATCATGATGGGGAAACACTCCGACGCGTTCTCAGTATCCTACCTTGAAGCGACGGTCAAGATGATGGATCCCATGATCCAGTTCGATCAGCAGGGCCACTATGACGCCACGGAGATCTTTGAAGAATTCATGAAAAAGATCAACGAAACGGACCCGGTCAAAGTGCTCGCGGCTTATAAGGCGCAAACTCCGGCTTATCAAAAACTCCTCGCCAGCGGTCTGGATGTGGTCATCTCGGACGGCAGAATCACTCTGATCCGCGCTGTGTTCGGTCCTAAAGCGATCGTTACTGCTTTTCAGGAGGCTGTTGAGGTATCGCGTGGCTCGTCCAAGCACGAGGATCTTGCTCGTGTCACCAACGACGCCTTCACGGCATATAGCGACGCCGGCGCCGCCAGCGAAACCGTCGAGGAGCTGAGGCGTCACTTCGAAAATAGCTCTCTGGGCGAAGAGGCCCGGAGCATTTTTCTTGCTCAGCTCTCTCGCTCCGAGTCGAGGGGGTTGACGGCGGTGGTGAAGGCTTTGGCGCTGGGCGCCGCGATCTCTCCGTTCGGCCTTAAAGCTGAGATGCCGGCCACGACGGAAGAACCTGCGGCTCCTGCGGCGAACACGGCCCCGGCGATCCAGCCCGTCATTCGCGGTGAAAAGGGCGTCTTTACTATTTCTGATATTCGCGTCACGCTGCCGGTGGCCGGCGTTGCTGCCGCGGCGCAGGGTGTGACCACTTCGGTGACGAATGCTGCCACGCCGGTCTTTACCTCGATCCTGCAGGATGCCGGGGACACGGTGCTGGGGATCGTTGTCGCTGCTGAAAAAGCGGCGCTTTCCGGATTCCATTTTGAGATCCGCGGCACTGCCGACCTTAAGGATTGGGCCTCGATCCTGGAGTTTGATTATGACGGCGCAATGCCGAAAGGGGCAACGGTTGCTTTCGGACTTCGTATTCCGGAAAGGCTTGAAACAAAATTTCGCGCGGTCGCGACCGGCCGTTCCGAATCTCGTGAAATGGTGAATCTGGTTGTTTCAATGGCCGCGGTCGGTTACCTGGCTCTCGGCTGCGCCACGACGAATGTTCCGAAGGGCACGGCGGAAATCTCCGCGCCGCAGGCTGTGAGCGCTAAGGTGGATAGTCATGAAGCTGTGCGCGCGCTGGATGGCAAACGCGAAATGATCATGAAGGATCTCGCAAATTCCGAAACCCCGGTTGCGACTTTAGTGAATGATCTTAATCTGATCTTGGGAGCACAGAAGGCCACGACGAAGTCTAATAACGCAAGAATGAGGATCGCCGGTTTCCGGAAAATGGTGCAAGAAGCTTGGGATGGCGGGCGTCTGCAAGATCCCCAAGTGAAGCCTCTTGCCGAAGAGATCATGTCGATCACCCGCTCCGAGTCGAGAGGCCACACGGGGTTGAAGGACCCTTATTGGGGAAGCGAGCATTTTGTGTTTACGCATCGAAAGGATGGCCCAGCCCCGCAGCCCGGTCCCGGGGACGTTTTTCGTGTCGATCTGCGCGGAGGAAGCGGCACTCGAACGATAGCTTTCAAAACCGATGCTGGTTTGGAGGCTTTTCGAGGCCTAGAGATTGATGCGGATACGGTAAAAAGTGATATCGATTCTTTACTTGAAAATGCAGAGTTTAACAAGTCGCGGATTGACAGGGCGCTGAAGAGGTCTGAGACTCTTTCTATTCTGCTTATGGGTTGGGATCCCGAAGTCTCTTCGGAAATTTTACCCGTTCAGGATGAGGCGCTGGGCCAGGCTATTGAACTTTTATTAAAGAATTCCGTGGGAGTGAATGCGGAAAGGGCCTTTCCTAAATGGCGCGAACTAGCGCTGGCCGATCTCGCTGCCCGCCCCGACTTGAATGGCACTGACATTAAAGCTGCCTTGACCTCGGCTGCGCGTCAGGCGGAGCTGTCTGCTACAGGAGAGATGGTTCAGGATGTTCTTGAACGGGTGGCCGCGGCGACCGAGCCGGTGCTGCGGGCCGAAAACGCCGTGATGGATGCGGAAGCTTTGCGATCCTATTTTGTTGACGATAATAAGCAGTTCTATGCCCCCGCCTGGGATGCGTTTGTCGGTGCTTTCCGCGCCCGTTCCGAGTCGAGGACGCTGCTGGATGCGTATGCCTCGCCCGAAGACTTCATGGATTATCTGAAAAATGTCGCATTACCGCATTTCTTCAACGCGTACCCGGAGGCGAGGAACAAATACCAGGAATATCGCACGGCATTCAATGCGGGAGATAAAGTTATAGCGAAAGCGCTTGCCAAAGAGATCGATGCGCTGGTGACCCAGTATAACCGCGCCATCAACCACGTCGGGACCTACGCGAGCCGGATCCAGA
The DNA here is from genome assembly GCA_964508905.1 of uncultured bacterium. Lineage (GTDB taxonomy): Bacteria > Omnitrophota > Omnitrophia > Omnitrophales > Aquincolibacteriaceae > Aquincolibacterium. The sequence goes on along the minus strand of CAZDVO010000010.1, from coordinate 49,031 downwards.
ATTTTGATTACAAGACCCTTGTTCAAGCCGACGTCGCCCCCGTGGCTGATGCTTATTCGGCGGAAGAAACCCTTAAAGGGGAAGATCTGGTCCTGGAAGGCGCCGAAGTTCTCGAGTTCTTTGCCGCCGGCGCCGCGACACGGCTTGGGCTGGGGAATATGTTCCTTTTAAGCCCTCGTAAATTCCTGAAGGTTTTTGAAATGTTGCCGCGCGTTCGCGCCAAGGATCCTTCCGGGCTCGATGCCGCCTCAATGAAGATCTATACCCGGTTGGCGGGGCGGGAAGACAAGGACCTTGCGGCGCTGGAAGCTGTCGCCGAGGTTTCCATCGCGTCATTGCGCGCAATGCTGGAAAACAATCCCGAGTTCTTCGATCTTCCGATGGGTGCCCGCGTTCTTCTGAATCGTCGCGCTTCGGTGGAGGCGCTGGTCCGGAAGCGCTATGCCGGCATGGATGAATCTCTTATTCAACATCAGATCGAAAAGAGTCTCGCGAGACAGCAGGTCAGCATCCTCCTTAATGAAGATGTGGCTCAGGAAGCCATTGCGTATCTGCATAGCCGCGACTTTTTCGGATTTGATCGGAAGAATATCTACATTACCGTTCAGCCGACGTTCAAGGGGCTTGCTCCCGCAAATGATGTCTCAAAAACGATCCGCGAAGTGACCGACTCGGAGCTCGTGAACGGTCATGGGCATCCTTCCATGCAGAAATTCTTTGCCGGCCAGGCGTTTACGGTCGCGGAGAACGGCGAGCCTCAGTATTTGACGGTGCCGCTCGTTGACGCGCTGTATGCCAACGGTGGCAAGATATTAAGCATCACCCGCATCAACGACATCATTCAATATGATTTCGACAGCCCTCAGGCGCAGGGGAACGCGTTGGACATTCCGGTGCTGATCGCGAAGGTCAAGGAGATGGGCGGCTTTATCGCGTTGGATGATCCGGAGCAAGGCGCGGATGAGGTGTTTGAATTGCTTGATAACCCCGCCAAGGCGAAAGGCGGTATTTTCCCCGCGACCCCGGCGCTTAAAGCTCAGGGGTTCGGGATCATGCCTGACACGCTGGCGTTCGACGCGAATCGCGACAAGGTGACGGGGGTTCCCGCGGATCCGGACGCGAACGGAGCCGTAGAACGCATTGAAACAGCGATCGGCGGAGGGATGCCGCACAACCGGATGAGCCAGAGTTATAAATTGGCCTCACTTTCGGCCGCGCGGAAAAATGGGCGCTTAAAAGGGATCCCGGTGTATCTGCGGTTCCGCGAGTTTGACAGCGGAAAACCGTTGGCTTTTGCCGGCGAGACCGTAACTGGGGATATGGCGTACTTCCTCAATGCCCGCGCGGTGCGGCAACCGAATCGCAAGATCAATGATTTCAAGGAAGCGAAAAACACTCCGACCTTGCTGCAAGTTTTTGCCAAAGAGGATGCTCTTTTTAAACAGCTCGGTTACGAACGCTATGCCCGCTCAGAGTCGCGCAAAGTGATCGTCGAGGCGGCGATGGCGGTTGGCGTTGCCGGGATGCTCGGGCTGATCGGACTGGTGTCCACAAATTACCATATGCGGATCGCGGAGCGGATGGCTCGTTCGCGAGAAGCGATGAAAGGCCTTTCCGTAAGCGAAAGCCCCGTGACGCTTGGCCGCGTGGCTACGGCGGTGCGAGTCCCCGAGGTGATCTTGAAAGATCAGGGTTATGACAGTGTTTTGTATTCCTATTACGAGGACGGCATGGACGCGAAAAAATTCCTCGAAGAATTTGAAGGAAAGCTGTCGGCGGAGACGGCCGCGGACCTTGATAGACTGCAAGCCATCGTTGCCATTGCTGAAAGCCTCAGGCTCCAGGCGGTAAAACGTGCGCGGCTGATCGCTCAAGGGAAAGACCTTTCAGAGAGCGATGCAGTGATCTTTGACCTTCTCTTGGCTTTTGAGAGAATTGCGACGGGTGAGTATTGGAACACCGATGCGCGGACGGCCTTTAACCAGGCTATCAGAGAAGCTGTCCAGATGTGGCGTGATGGGGCAAGACAAGAGGCGATGAATCGTGCTCTCAACGCATACGATCGGTATGCCCGCCGCTCCGAATCGCGGCAGGCAATAGGGAAGGTGGTTAAGGCGCTCGCGCTCGGTTTCTCTATGGCGTTCGCGCCACTCCGGAGTTTTGCCGGAGATCTTTGGATCCAGATGATGGAAGGAGTGCCGTACTCTCCGGAAACCGCGGTTGTTTCTTTGGTGATGGGGAATTCGAATGCAACGAAGCCAGTCCGTTTTTTAACGTATTCGATCCTCGGCAGCGCCGATTTGAAGGACTGGAGGAATTTGAGCGGTGATCTTCCCGGTTCCACGATCAATCCTGGCGAAGAGTTACCGCTGTGGCAGGTCGTGGGGACCCCCGGAGGCGAGCGGCTCTTTAAAGCAGACGCGATCGAAGTGACTCCCGGGCAGAATATACTGGGCTACAGTTCTTCCACGAATCGCTGGAGTTATCCCAATGGCACGACCGGTGTGTGGACTGTGGCGGGACTAAAGATCCATTTTGATCCCCCCTCGAATGAAACTCATTGGGCGGTGCTTTCTCCTTTGAACATCTCAGGCGTGGAGTACTCAACCGTTGCTGTGGAGTTGACCATTCCTGTCGGTATGCGGGTCCAAGTTGTGATCCAGGCCAATACCGGGAACATCGGATCTAAGATTTTTACAGGAACAGGTAGCCCGCAAGTTGTCACCGCTCCGATCAGCCCTTTTCCGACTTCACCGAAGGGCGGCACCCAATACGTTGATGCCATCTACGTCATCCTCTATCCAGGTGATCCTTCGGGTACCGTTCTTATCAACGGAGTCTATCCGGTTGCCCGCTCGGACCGCTCGGAATCGCGGGTGACGCAAGAGGAAAAGAACGATGTGATCACTTTCATCCAGCAACACATGCCCGCTTTGACGATGGATTACAGCGGCAAGCCGAGCGACATGAAAGCGGCTCAGACGCTGGGGCTCATGGGAAACGCTTTCTGGACAGTGCTTGTTCCCACAGATGAAAAACTCGCCCGGGGAGGGATCGTTTCGGGTGCCTCGGATGAACGCTTCAGCCCGTTCAAAACATTGTTCGATGAAGGGTTTTCCGGTTCTGAAACCAAAGGCATTCGGGGCGCTCTGTCCCTTCGTCAGGTGATCGCCCGAGCTCAGACTTCGGCCGAGCTTCAGGCGATCCTTGTGGCGGCTGCGGCCGCGCAGGCGCTTGCTTCTTCGGCGCCCGGTTCGGCGATCCGGAACGCGATCAACGCTCCGGAAGTTCGCAACGCACCGGATCTTTTTACGGCCATGCGCGACGCGATTCTCAGGACCGCGATCCAGTACGTGCTCGAAAGCGCCAAATCCCGCCAGACGGCACAAGGCGAACAGGCGCGGGAGGGTGTTGTCGCTGACGCAAGGTGGGTTTCGATCTCTCCGGAGGTTCTAGCGACACCGCGTGCTTTTGGAACGAATGGTATCCGGGGCACGGGATTTAATGTGGATGAGATCCGTCGTATGACTGCTTCCACGGCGATCGAGCTCAAAGCTGAGTGGGAACGCACCCATTCCGGTCAGCCGCTGCCAACGCTCGGCGTGGCGGTGGATCCTCGCCCTCAGGGCACAGAAGGTTTTTCGATGGATTTTGAAAAGCGGATGGTCTATACGCGAGCAGAAGCGGAAGTGTTGGCGGCTTATGGATTTCCCGTTCGTTTTTACGCGAAGCCTGTCGGCTCCGGGCATATGATCGCTACGACAAGCCCGTCTTATCCCGCAGCGCAGCAGAATTACACCACTTTGATGGGGACAGCGAGCCATAATGAAGTGGTGGATCCGAAAACCGGGGAACTTCAGTTCGGTTTTAAGGTGTTTAAAGGAAATGCTCCGATCATGGACGATTTCGCGGCTGGTATTTCCAATCATCTCAACGGGAACGAAAGACTGGAAATTCCTCAGCTTCAGGACGTGCCGGTCGTTGATTTTGACGCGGCCGTAAAGCAGGGGCGCATCGAGATCGAGGAATATCTGACAAAACACCTTCGGGCCTCGGCTGGTTTATGGGAGGCTTCCAAGGTTATGGCGGGTATCACGGGATTGCTGTATCTGTTCTGGCTTGTTACCCTGCTTGCCAACAGCTGGAATCCGCTTCCGATTTTGACTGCCACGGGGATCACCTTTGCGGGAACGGTGATCTTTGGAGCGCTGGCCCTTGTGTTCCAGTTGAGAGAGTTCATCGTGAGAAAGGCGCCGTTGGTGGATCCGTACTATGATGCGCGCGAGATCGCAGCAAATATTGCGGCAGTTACTGAGGTTTTGCCGGAGGGGGGTGCCAAGAAAGCCCTGTTAGAGAATTTGTGGGATCGGCTCTCCACTGCAATCGAAAAAAGTGACGGTCGTAGCGAATCCCGGACGCCGACCGAGCGGCTCAAACCGATTTCCAAACAGATCGTTCAGCCGGAATTGGGTCAGCTGATGTCTTGGAGTGAGGCCAAGCGCCTGGAAAGGCTTGCTGATCCGCAACGCCCAATCCGTATGATCGCCAAGGCGGCAACGGTCTTGGATCTCGTGCTCTGGGGAGTGTGGGCTGTGATCCGCTTGAGCGCGGGCGCGGTAGCGGCTGTGTCCTTTCTGCATACGGCGGTTTTTGGATCGGCGCTGGCCGCGGCTATGATCGCCTTGGCAGCCTTGTCGACTTTAGCGGAACGTATGATCCGATTCGCTGAACAGTACCGACAAGAGCATCCGCGTCAGAATGTTAAGCGATCTGTTCCTGCGCATGTCGCTATTTCTGAAATGTCTCTTGCGGAAGTTCAGCGGCGGATACCGGTGATCCTTGATGAATCCGACATGGCGAATCGATTGGGGGATACGGCAAAGCTCGGGATGTTGCGGGCGGAGATGGACGCCCTTTTTACCCAGCTGAACGCGATTCAAAGCCGTAGCGAGTCCCGCGAGCTTGGTGCCGAGGCGTTAAAACGGATCGAGTTGTTGGACCAGCATATCCGCAAGTTGATCGCAGAGGATGCGACAATGGATGAGATCGTGGCGCTTGAAGAAAAACGGGCGGCAATGTTAGATCAGCTGCTAGGGATCAAGCCCAAGCCGTCTGAGGCTCAGCCGCTTGCAGGCGTTTCTGTTGCCGAGACCAAAATCCAAATGGATGGGATCGCGGGTGAGATCGATCTCGTCACTGCCCAGTTGGCTGATTTGAAAACGGAGTACCAGCAACAGTCCGATTTGCTTCGAGAATTAAAAAAAGACGATCCGGAACGTTCGAACGTCAGTCGGCGTGTGGAACGTCTGGCGACTCAAATCGGGAACGGTCAGGAAAGTTTGCGGAAGCTCACCGGAACTTTGGAAGCGCAAAAGCGTTCCAAAACCCGCGATGGGGTCCCGAACTGGGCCCAGAACTTTGGAGCTAATAAGGTCGGGCGCATGAAAGCGATGGAATCGAAGATCACCTCCCAGCAGGAACTAGCCAAGGCCTTTGAGCAGAGCGAGGTGAGCACACGGTCCAGGCAGCAATTTGCGGAAGAACTCATCCAGGAATTGACCCCGGTTGAGATCGCGATGTTGCGGGAAGGCCACACGAGATTCAGCCCTGCGTCAATCCTTCAAGTCTTCTGCGGGATCGTGGTGGCTGTGGATACGACGCGTCCGGGAGCTCAGGAAGCGGCGTTAGTTGCCCTTCGGTCGTATTTAACCGAATTGAACTCAGGCGAGTTCAGTTTTGAGAGGTATATCGAAAATGTAGGCCGAATTGTCGCCAATTACCAGGTGTTCCAGGTTTCGGAAGCCCCGGGCATCATAATCCGGGACGTTCAAACGATGCCGTCTTCGTCTTGGTTCGGGAACCTGGCGCTCCAATTAGCCACGAACGCCAAACAAAGAGTTCAGGTCGTGGTCAACAAGGCTATGATCAGCGAAGAAAATTGCAGCGCAATCGATACGAACTTGAGTCAGATCAGGAAAATGACGGGTGCTGACGGGAAGGGTATCCGGGAGCGTCTGACCGTTTCGTTTAAAACTGATGTGATCGGGGAGATGATCGAACAGGCGCAGCGTTTGGGCAAGGCCTCGGGAGGTCTTTATCCGGTGCTTTATACCGAAACGGAGAACGTGCGCCAGGCCCTGGTTGATCGGGCGGATTCTCTCTTCGGGACCGTCGTGTTCGGCAAGAACGAAACGGCGGATGACAACGCGCTGGCGCCGATGCGTGATCTGGCGGCGATGAAGCTGTCTCAGCAGAAGAAAGTGCGTCAGATCAATACGCCGGACGATCTGAATGCGGTCCTGGCTGAACTCCTTAAAGAATTGCCGAATGTCTTCAAATTTGCTGGCAAAGATCAGGTTAATCTCGAGAACAGCGCTCTGGCTGGATTGGCGAATGTGTTGCAGCAGCTGATCAGTGCTGCGGCTACGGCCAAATCGGCGTAATCGGCGCTGTTTCTTGGGGTGGTTTGAAGAAGGGGCGGGGAGTGATCCTCGCCCCTTGTTTTTTTACTCCAACGCCCGTCGCTCACAGCCTTTTGGGATGCGGTCGTGGTGATTGACAAGAATGTCGGGGAGAGTAGAATACCCCCATGCGAGACTTACGGGTCTCGACTCACCTGCAGAGGTTCGTGGCCACCAGATCCCCACTCGGTCACGAACCTCTTTTTTTTTAGCCGGGATCGATTAGAATAAGGGTCTTCGCTCACGATCTGAGATGGCCCAAAGGAGTGATCAGCCATGACTTCCGACAAAGACATACGGTTTACCGAAAAAAAAGTAGATGATAGCTGGAAGGAACAGGTGGAAAGCATCAAGGCTAAAGCGGTGACGCCCACTCCCGCTGCGGCGTCCCGGGCTCCGGCCGAAACCTCCAAGGTTTTTCTTGGGCTGGTCCAATCGCTCGGCTACCAGGCTCTCATGCATTTGGGCGATATCCCGGATCCGATGACCCAGGAACGCCAGGTTAATGCGGAAGCCGCCAAGGAGGCCATTGACCTGCTGGGTATCCTGCGCGAAAAAACGCAGGGCAATTTAAGCGACGAAGAAAAGAAAATGCTCGAGACGCTTCTCACCCAGCTTCAGATCAAGTTCTCCCAGAGCGTATGAGCGGCGCTAAGGGAAAGGTCCTCCGCATTCTGATCAGCTTTGGCGCGATCGCCCTTGTGGTCTACTTCATGAGGGATAAGTTGCATGAAGCCTTTGCGATCCTCTGCCATGAGGTGATCTGGGGATGGTTCGCCGCGGCGATCATCGGGTACTTTATCGGCCTGGCCATTATCGCCGTCCGGCTTCTTTTTGTATTTCGCGTTCAGAACGTCGCGCTCAGTTTTGGTGACTGCTATCATCTGGGATTTGTGGGGTTGTTCTATAACCTCATCCTTCCGTCGGCTGTGGGAGGGGATGTGGCCAAGGCCTTTTACGCGTACAAACGCTCGGGCAAGAAGATCGAATCGGCCACCTCGATCCTTTTAGACCGTCTTCTCGGGTTCGTCGCGATCATCATCATGGCCTGTATCGGCCTTGTTTTCTTCAGTCGTGAAGCGGAAAATCCCTATATTGATTATGCGGTCTACGGCGCCTGCGGGTTGCTTGTTTTTACGATAGCGTTTTTTACAAGCCGCACTTTTGCGCGTCTTTTTAAGGGGCTCGGACGGCTGATCCCGAGTGAGGCCTGGAAGCTCCAGCTGGCCGAGGTTTATCACGCGATCTACGGGTACCGGCATCACCGGAGCTCCGTGCTCGCGGCAATCGGGCTTTCCTTCGTCGGACAGGCTGTTTTTATCTCCACGAACTATTGGACGGCCCTTTCCATCGGAGCTGACATCAATTTCTGGAAGTTTTTTATCTTGATACCTGTCTGCTACATCGTTAGTATGGCGCCTTCGATCGGTGGCCTCGGCGTGCGTGAGGCGAGCCTCATCTATCTCTACAGCCGCTATCTCCCGGCAGAACGGGCCCTGGCGCTGACGCTTTTGACGGATGTGGTTATCTATTCGTTCAGTATCGGCTCGGGGATCTGGTATGCGTTCCGGGGTGGACTGAAAGAAGCGATTGAAACTCCGGAGAAGGACCCGAAAGGAACGACGCTATGAAGAAAATCCTGGTTGTGCACGGCCCGAACCTCCAGCTTCTCGGCGAACGGGAAGTATCGGTGTACGGGACGGTCACCCTTGAGCAGATCAACGCGGCCCTCCAAAAAGAGGCCAAGGCCCTGGGGGTCTCGCTCGTTACGTTCCAGAGCAACCATGAAGGGGCGATCGTGGACCGGATCGGCGCTGCCCGCAAGGAATTCTGCGGTATCCTGATCAATCCCGCGGCGTACACGCACACCAGCGTCGCGATCCGTGACGCGCTGGCGGCCTGCGGTCTTCCGGCCGTTGAAGTCCATCTCAGCTATATCTATAAGAGGGAAGATTTTAGACAGCATTCGCTGACCGCCCCGGCATGTGTTGCCCAGGTAACGGGGTTTGGTAAGGATAGTTATGTCCTGGGCCTGCGCGGTCTGGTGGCTTGCGCGATCAAATCACAACCTGTCAAAAAAGCACTCGTTGCGAGGAAAAGAAAATGAATATCAAGGAGATCAAGGAACTTCTGGAATTGATGACCGAGCACGGCGTCGGAGAGATCGAAATCGAGAAGGACAACGCCAAGATCAAGCTCAGCAAGCTTTCGAGCAGTAATGTGGTCGTCACCCAGGCTCCCGCAATGATGGCCCCGGTCCAGCATCCCGCGATGCAGGCGCCGGTTGCTCCAGCTGCCGCCGCGTCTGCTGCGGCCCCTGTCGCCGAAGAAGGCGTGACGATCGTGCGTTCGCCGATGGTCGGGACCTTTTACGCCGCTCCGGCCCCGGATCAGCCGCCTTACGTGTCGGTCGGGAAGACCGTCAAGGAAGGCGATGTTCTTTGCATCGTTGAAGCGATGAAGCTCATGAACGAGATCAAGTCCGAGCTCGGCGGCACCGTCATCGAGATCCTCGTCCAGAACGGGCAAACGGTTGAGTACGATCAGCCGATCCTCAAGATCAAGAAGTGATCCTGAGGCGTCCCTTTAACCCTTTCACAACGGGGAAAAATCATGTTCTCTAAGGTTCTCATTGCAAATCGTGGCGAGATCGCGGTCCGTATCATCCGCGCTTGCCGGGAAATGGGTATTCAGACCGTCGCGGTCTTTTCGAAAGCCGACCGCGAATCACTCCACGTCAAGTTAGCCGATGACGCGATCTGTATCGGTGAGTCGCCGAGTTCGGAAAGCTATCTCAACATCCCGTCGCTCATTTCCGCCGCGGAGATCGCGGACGTGGAAGCGATCCATCCGGGATACGGATTCCTGGCGGAAAACGCGCATTTTGCCGAGATCTGCGAATCCTGTCAGATCAAATTCATCGGTCCCCGTCCCGAAAGCATCCGCCTTGCCGGCGATAAATCTACGGCAAGGAATGAAATGAAAAAAGCCGGCGTGCCGATCATTCCCGGCAGCAAAGGGGTTGTGACCGATCAGGAAGACGCTCTCCGTCTTGCCAAAAAACTGGCTTATCCCGTGATCGTCAAGGCCTCCGCGGGCGGCGGCGGCAAAGGGATCAAGATCGCTCACAATGATGGGAAACTGATCAGCGCGTTTTTGACCGCTCAGACCGAAGCGGCGGCTGCGTTCGGTAACGGTGAAGTCTATATCGAAAAATACATTGAAGAGCCCCGTCACATCGAAGTTCAGATCATCGCGGACAGCTTTGGGAATGTGGTGCATCTCGGCGAGCGCGACTGCTCGGTCCAGCGCCGCCACCAGAAACTGATCGAAGAATCCCCAGCGCCCGGTTTGAGCGCCAAGATCCGCCGGAGGCTCGGCGAGGCGGCGGTTCGTGCCGCCAAAGCGTTCAAATATGAGAATGCCGGGACGATCGAATTCCTTTTGGACAAGAACGAAGATTTTTATTTTATGGAAATGAACACGCGACTTCAGGTCGAGCATCCCGTAACTGAAATGGTGACGGGGATCGACCTTGTCAAGGAACAGCTTCGCGTTGCCTCGGGGGAAAAACTCAGCTTTACCCAGGAACAGGTCGAATTTCGGGGCCATGCCATCGAATGTCGCCTCAACGCCGAAGATCCGGACAATAACTTTATGCCTTCGCCGGGAAAGATCGAAACCTGGCGCATGCCGGGCGGACCGAACGTTCGTCTGGACAGTCACATCTACAACGGATATTCCATTCCTCCGTTCTATGATTCCATGATCGCCAAACTCATTGCGTACGGCAAGAACCGGCAGGATGCGATCACGGTGATGCTCCGCGCGTTGCGTGAGATCGATGTGAAACCGGTCAAAACGACCGCGGCGCTCCATGCGAGGATCCTGAGCCATCCGCGTTTTCGCCAAGGCGGCGTGAACACCAAGTTCATCGAGACCACGATCTTTGGCGACGCAAAGGCGGAGGAGTTGGGGTCCGGTAAAGAAAAGAAATAAGATGAAGGTCACCACCGCTTTTGCCCAGATCTTCGCGATCCTCGCGTTCCTGACCTTGGGAAGTATGATGATCATTGTCGCGCTGCATCTGCTCGCCTTCGATGACGCGATCCTGAAGGTGCAGGAGATCTACCAGAGTTCCTGGCGATCGACCCAGGTTGGGGTGACCGGGCTTGTTTTTATCGTGTTGGGCCTCGCTTTTGCGAAACTGTTCGTGAAAGCCGGCCGGCCGAATGAGGCGATCATCTTTCAGAGTGAGATCGGTCCGATGGTCGTTTCTTCCAGGACGCTCGCGAATGCGGCGGTCAAGGCGGCCAAGCGGGTTCCTTTCGTAAAGAGCGTTAAAACGAAAGTGAATATCCTCGGAAAGAACGTCGAGCTTAAACTGCGGCTCGTCCTCTGGTCCGGGGGGCAGGTCTCCTCAGCCCTCTCCTCGGTTCAGGAAGAGGTGCAGAAACGCGTGACGCGTCTTTTGGGTCCGGAAAATCAGCTGATCGTGATTTGTGATGTTCGCGGGATTGAAGAAGCGGGAGCGTCCCTCCAGGAGCTCGGAACATTACAGAAGTAAAGGTATTTTAAACCGCGTCAGGTCTCAACGGGCCGGCGCAATTAACATTAAAGGAGCAAGTGATGAAACGTATTGGCATCTTGACGGGTGGCGGGGATTGTCCAGGACTGAACGCGGTGATCCGCGGGATCGTGTACACGGCGAAGGCTGAAGGGTGGCATGTGATCGGGTTCAAACAGGGGTGGAAAGGTATCATCCAGAATAAGTTCATGGAATTGGATATTCCTCAGGTCGAGGATATCCTCCCTCGCGGCGGTACGATCCTCGGAACGTCACGGACCAATCCTTACAAGAACTCTGGGGACTCCGAGAAAGTCCGCGAGACGATCAAGGCGAACAAACTGGATGCGGTGATCGCGATCGGCGGCGAAGATACGCTCGGCGCCGGACACAAACTTTCCAAGGACGGGATGCCCATTATCGGCATTCCGAAAACGATCGACAACGATCTGAACGCGACGGACTACACGTTTGGTTACGATACCGCGCTGACGATCGCGACGGAATGTCTTGACCGGATCCGCACGACCGCGGAATCCCACGATCGCGTCATGGTGGTTGAGATCATGGGCCGCCACGCGGGCTGGATCGCGCTTGAATCCGGGATCGCCGGCAGCGCGGACGTGGTGCTGATCCCCGAAGTGCCGATGACGATCGACGAGATCTGCGCCTATCTGAAGTCCCGGCGCGCGCGCGGCAAAAACTACAGCATCGTCGCTGTCTCCGAAGGATTCTCGATCAAAGGAGAAGAGCTCGTGACCGCCAAGAAAGAGCTCGACGCTTTTGGACATGTGATCCTGGGCGGCGTGGGCGATCGTCTTGCGAAATTGATCGAAAAGAACACGGGCTTTGAAACACGTTGCACCGTGCTCGGTCACATCCAGCGCGGCGGCACCCCGACGGCGTTTGACCGCATTCTCGGGACCCGCTTTGGCGTGAAAGCCGCTCAACTGGTCAAAGAGGGAAAGTTCGGTTTTATGACCAGCCTGTGTGGTCGCCGCATCGAGGCCGTTCCGATGGCGGAAGCCGTTGGTGAACTCAAAACGGTGCCGACGGAGATGTACGACGTCGCGAAGGCTTTTTTCGGCTAAGCGATGAAAACGACCTTCGAGTCTCTTATTCAGGGGCATCAGGACGCTTTCCAAAAGACCTTTGTTCCCGCTCAATATGAGCTTCTGGACAAGATGGCTCGCGCCATCATCCAGGCGCTTAAGAGCGGGAACAAAGTGCTTCTTTGCGGGAATGGCGGTTCCGCTTCGGATTCCCAGCATATCGCCGCGGAATTCGTCGGCCGTTTTGAAAAGAACCGGCAAAGCCTTCCCGCGATCGCCTTGACCTCGGACATTGCCGCACTGACGGCGATCGGGAATGACTTTGGATTTGACAAGGTTTTCTCCCGTCAGATCGAAGGGCTGGGGCGCAAGGGGGACGTATTGATCGTTCTTTCCACGAGCGGCCGTTCTCCGAACGTTCTTGAGGCGATCACGCAAGCCAAGCAGCAGGGGATCCTCACGTTGGGTTTTACGGGAAAAGACGGTGGGATCCTCAAGGATTGCGTCGATCTGTGCTTTATCACGAAAGCCCAAAAGACCACGTATGTCCAGGAAGCGCATATGGCCGCGCTCCACGCGATCTGCGAGGTCGTTGAGACGGCTCTCTTCGGATAGCGGAAAGCGATGATGTCGACCAAGATCCTCACCTCAAAAAGTTTGCCGACCGTTCTGCGCCGGCTCAAGGCCCAGAAGAAAACTGTCGCCTTCACGAACGGCACTTTTGATATCCTGCACCTCGGGCATGTGACTTATCTGCAGAAGGCTCGTAAAACCGCGGACGTTCTGATCGTAGGCGTGAACACCGACCGGTCGGTCAAAAGCTATAAGGACCCGAGCCGTCCCGTGAACCCCCAGAATGATCGCATCCAAGTGCTGGCCGCTCTTGAATGCGTGAGCTACGCGATCCTTTTTGATGATCCGACACCGTTGGCATTGATCAACAAGATCCGACCGGACGTGCTTGTGAAAGGCGCGGACTGGGCGATCAAGGATATTGCTGGAGCGAAAGAAGTGCTTTCGTGGGGCGGGAAGGTGAAGCGTATTCCTCTGGTCCAGGGACGTTCTTCGACCCGGGTGATCAAGATCCTGAAACTGGCCTGAAGATGGGCTGGGCCGAAACAGTTTTTAAGAATTTTCGGCTTTACGCCGTAACGGATCTTCGCACGGAGGGGGCGGAAATACTCCGAAAGATCGAACAGGCCTACCGGGGAGGCGCGGATATTGTCCAGTTGCGTTCTAAAATGCTGACGGACGCAGCGCTTGTGCGCCTCGGGATCAAGATCCAAAAGATCGCCCAACAGCATCGAAAACTTTTTATTGTGAATGATCGTGTGGATCTCGCTCTGGCCTGCGGAGCCCACGGGGTTCATCTCGGTCAGGAGGATCTTCCGATCGAAGCAGCTCGAAAGATTTGTCGGCGGGCCGACCAATCGCTTTTTATCGGACGATCAACCCACCGCCTCGCACAGGCGCTCGAGGCGGAGCGGCAGGGGGCGGATTACATCGGGGTCGGCCCCGTGTTCTCGACGCCGACAAAACCCGGCGTTCCATGCGTGGGATTGAAGTTCGTGCGTCAAGCCGCCGCGAGGGTTTCGATCCCCTGGGTCGCGATCGGGGGCATCGATCCCAACAATTTAAGCGACGTCGTTGCGGCGGGAGCCCGGCGCGTCGCGGTAGTGCGGGCTATCTTTTCATCGAAAAATTCGGCGCGAGCGGCCCAAGCGCTTCAACAACAACTCAAAGAGGCTTCTTATGGCAAAAACGCCTAATCTTGTGGTGATCGGTACCGTTGCTGTGGACGAACTTTCAACGCCTTTTGGCGCCCAGCAAACCGTGTTCGGCGGTTCTGCGTCCTATTTTTCCTACGCCGCGAGTTTTTTTACCAAGGTGGGCGTGGTCGCGGTCGTGGGACAGGATTTCCCCGCCGAGTATCGGAAGGTGCTGGAGGAAAAAGGGATCGACCTCAGCCATCTCGTGACCCTGCCGGGCAAAACGTTCCATTGGAAGGGAAAATATGAAGCCGACATGAATTCGGCCATCACGCTTCAAACCGATCTGAACGTCCTTCTTGATTTCAAGCCGGAACTGAAGTATCCCTCAACGCCGGAATTCCTGTTCCTGGCCAACGTGGACCCTGATCTTCAGCTGCGCGTTTTGGATCAGGTGCACGGCGCGGCGCTCAAATTCGTGGCCTGCGACACGATGAATTTCTGGATCCAGAGCAAACGGGCCTCTGTGGAGAAGGTCTTGAGCCGTGTTCATGCTGTTTTTATGAACGACGGGGAAGCCCGCCAGATGACTGGTGAGGTGAATCTGATCAAGGCCGCTCAGGCCATCCATAACATGGGACCTGAATACGTGATCATCAAGAAAGGGGAGCACGGCGCGCTTCTTTATAGCCACGAGGGGGTTTTTGTTTATCCCGCTTACCCGCTTGAAAGCGTTTATGATCCGACCGGCGCGGGAGACAGTTTCGCTGGCGGGGTCATGGGATATCTGGCGGCCGCACGCAAAGTAAACCTCAAGATCATGAAGACCGCCATCGGCTATGGGACGATCGTCGCGTCCTTTACCGTGGAGAAGTTCGGCCTTGAGCGGCTCCGCGAAGCGAAGCGCGATCAGTTCGATAAACGTCTGGAAGTTTTGAAAAAAATCTGTAAAATCTAGTGCCGTTGAAAAGCCCCCTGTGGGGCCCTTCGACTCGTTCTCTTTATTGAGCGGGATTAGCATAGTGGTAATGTCCCAGCTTCCCAAGCTGGTCAGACGGGTTCGATTCCCGTATCCCGCTCCAATCTCTTAAAAAAGGCGCATAACGCCCCGTCCCCCTGGACGGTTTTTTTGTTCTATGACCCCAAAAGCCTATCGCGTTTTCGAAAAAAAAGTGATCTTTGCCAAGGGCCCGATCCGGTTGGTGGATTGCAAAGTGCGAACGCCCCAGGGAAAGGTCCTCTCCCGTCAGATCCTCGAGCATCCCGGCTGTGTGGTCATTATCCCTCGGACGAAGGACGGAAAGTATGTTCTTGTAAGGCAGTACCGTTTCCCGCTGGAACGGCAGCTTTGGGAGTTCCCGGCCGGGGGCCGCGAGAGCGCCGAATCATTCTCGCGCGCGGCACAACGCGAATTAATGGAAGAGATCGGAATGCGCGCCGGAAAACTTCAGAAGCTTTTGGCGTTCTACCCCACGCCGGGCGTCTCGGGGGAGAAAATGGTCGTCTACTTGGCACAGGACTTGCATCCTAAAACAGCTGAGAAGGACGAAGATGAGGAATTTGAAGTGAAATCCTGGAGCGTGAAGGAGATCGAGGCCATGATCTCCTCGGGAAGGATCGTTGACGGAAAGACGATCCTCGGGTTTCAGTTCGTTCAAAACATACAAAAATGTAGGAGAAAACAACAAAAATGAAGGCTCAGGGGCTTTATCATCCCAGTCAGGAACACGATGCTTGCGGCGTGGGGTTTGTCGTCCGTATTGATGGAACGCGTTCGCATCAGGTCGTTCGTGACGGGGCGCAGATCCTGAAGAGCCTTGTTCATCGCGGGGCGGTCGGCGGGGACCTGAAGACCGGAGATGGGGCGGGGATGCTCCTCCAGATCCCTCACAAGTTTTTCTCCAAGGTCCTAAGTTTTGCGCTTCCGGCTGAAGGCACCTACGGGGCCGGCATGTTGTTTCTCCCGCAGAAGGAAAAGGACTCGGAGCGCGCCCGCAAAATGATCGCTGAAAAGATCGCCGGGGAGGGTGGCAAGGTCCTGGGCTGGCGTGAAGTTCCAACCCATCCGGATTGCCTGGGCGAAATGGCTCGCGCGGTCATGCCTTCGATCTGGCAGGTCTTTGTTGCTTTTGCCGGGTTGGAAGGCCTGGCCCTGGAACGCCGTCTCTATATTCTTCGCAAAGTGCTGGAAAATGCCGCGGCCAAGATGGGCTGGGGCATTGAAGACTTTTATATCCCATCGCTTTCCTCGAGAACGATGGTCTATAAAGGGATGTTCGCGGCGCCCCAATTTGAGGATTTTTACACCGACCTTTCCGAAGCGGATTTTGTGAGCGCCCTGGCGGTCGTCCACCAGCGTTATTCCACCAACACGTTTCCTTCCTGGCCCTTGGCGCATCCCTTTCATTTTGTCGCGCATAACGGGGAGATCAATACCTTGCGCGGTAATATCAATAAGATGGCCGCCCGCGAAGTCCGCATTGCTTCGGAACTCTTTGGGCCCGAGATCAAAAAGCTTCTGCCGATCATCACCCCGAACCTCAGCGACTCCGGTGTCTTTGATAATGTTTACGAACTTCTGACGCTTGGCGGCCGGTCCCTGGAGCACGCGATCATGATGATGGTGCCAGAAGCCTTTGGCGTGAAATACCATATCAGCGAAGCCAAACGCGCTTTTTTTGAATATCACGCGGCGATCATGGAACCGTGGGACGGCCCCGCGGCGATCGCTTTTACGGATGGCCGGAAGGTGGGCGCGATCCTGGACCGCAATGGCCTTCGCCCGGCCCGTTATGTCATCACCAAAAGCGGCCTTGTGATCATGGCCTCCGAAGTCGGAGTCCTCGACGTGAACCCTCCGGATGTCCTTGAAAAAGGAATGCTTTCTCCCGGGAAAATGCTGCTCGTGGATACGGAATCCAAACGGGTCATCAAAGACAATGAGATCAAGTCCGCGATCGCGCGCCGCAAACCCTATCGCCGCTGGCTCGAAGAGAACCGCATTGAGCTCAAGGGGCTTCTCCAGGTGCCGGGGCCGGTTGAGATGGACGAAACGACCCTGACTTTGCGACAGCGTATTTTCGGTTACACGCGGGAAGACGAAAAAATGATCCTCCTGCCGATGGCAGAAAATGCCCAGGAACCGGTCGGATCGATGGGGAATGATGCCGCGCTTGCCGTTCTCTCCAGCCGCTCGCAGCTTCTTTACAATTATTTCCGTCAACTGTTCGCGCAGGTCACCAATCCGCCGATCGATCCCTACCGCGAGAATCTCGTCATGTCGCTCATGAGTTTTGTGGGACGCCAGGGGAATTTATTGGATGAAACACCGGCTCATTGCCATCAGTTGAAATTATCGCATCCGATCCTCACGAACGACGACATCGAACGGTTGAAGGCCTCGAATCTTTCCAGCTTTCGGGTCGCGACGGTTCCGATGGTCTTTGATCCCGCGGCGGCTTCCGGGCAACTCGAGAAAGCGGTCGACGCCCTGTGTCTCGCGGTAGAACAGAAACTGGATGAAGGCTATTCACTGGTGATCCTGAGCGACCGCGGGGTCGGCCCGGGAAAAGCGCCGATTCCCGCGCTTCTGGCCACGACAGCGGTCCATCAGTATTTGATCCGGAAGAGCAAACGCTATATGGCAGGACTGGTCCTGGAGACGGGCGAGGCCCGAGAGGTCCATCACTTTGCGTGTCTTGTCGGGTACGGGATCAATGCGATCAATCCTTATCTTGTCTTTGAGTCCCTTTCCGCCCTTGAAAAGCGGGGAGCTTTCCCCAAGGGGCCCACACTTGAGACCGCGATCGAGAACTACATCACCGCGATCAAAAAGGGACTCCTTAAGGTGATGTCGAAGATGGGCATTTCGACGATCCGAAGCTACCGCGGGGCTCAGATCTTTGAAGCGGTTGGGCTTAACGACGCGCTAGTGGAACGCTATTTCCCCGGCACCTCGTCCCGCATTCAGGGGATCGGATTGGACATCGTGGAGCGTGAAACGGTCGAACGCTTTCAGGAAGCCTTCAAAGCCGCCGTTTTGGAAGCGGACGCGCTGGCGCCCGGAGGTATCTATCATTACCGCCAGAGTTCGGAAAAACATCTGTTCTCGCCCCAGGCGATCGTGAACCTTCAAAAAGCGGTTCGCGAAAATAATTATGCGACGTTCAAGCTTTACTCGAGCCAGGTCAACGATATCAGCAAGAACCTCTGCACGCTTCGCGGCCTGTTCAAGTTCAAAAAGACGCAGCCGGTGCCGGTGGACGAGGTGGAACCCGTCGAATCGATCGTGAAGCGTTTTGTGTCTTCGGCCATGTCGTTCGGGTCGATCAGCAAGGAAGTGCACGAGACCATCGCGATCGCCATGAACCGTTTGGGTGCTGCGAGCAACTCTGGAGAAGGCGGGGAAGACGAAGCCCGTTATATTCCGCTGCCGAACGGCGATTCCAAAAAAAGTTCCATCAAACAGGTCGCTTCGGGACGATTCGGCGTGACCATTGATTATCTGGCGAATTCCCGTGAGATCCAGATCAAGATGGCCCAAGGCGCCAAACCGGGCGAGGGCGGGCAGCTTCCGGGGCATAAAGTGGACGCGATGATCGCCAAGGTGCGTCACTCGACCCCGGGCGTTATGCTGATCTCTCCGCCGCCCCATCACGACATCTATTCGATCGAAGATCTGGCCCAGCTCATTTTTGACCTGAAGAACGCGAACCCTGAAGCCCGGATCTCGGTCAAGCTAGTTTCCGAAGTCGGCGTCGGGACCGTCGCTGCCGGGGTCGCAAAAGGGAAAGCCGATATGGTCCTGATCAGCGGGCATGACGGGGGAACGGGCGCTTCGCCTATTTCCTCGATCAAATACGCGGGATCTCCGTGGGAGATCGGATTGGCCGAGGCCCAGCAAGTGCTTGTCATGAATAAGCTTCGCGACCGGATCCGCGTCCAGGCCGACGGGCAGATGAAGACCGGGCGGGACGTGGTGATCGGCGCGCTACTTGGCGCGGAAGAATTCGGATTCGGCACGACTTCGCTCGTAACGCAAGGCTGTATCATGATGCGAAAATGCCATCTGAACACCTGTCCGGTGGGCGTTGCAACCCAGAACCCGGAATTGCGGAAACGCTTTGCCGGCAAACCGGAGTATCTGATCCACTTCATGAAATTCATCGCCCAGGAAGTTCGCGAGATCATGGCGGAACTCGGCTTCCGTAAGTTCGAAGACATGGTCGGCCGCGTGGATCTCCTGGAAGTGCTCGACGCGGTCAATCACTACAAGGCCCAGGGCCTCGATTTCTCGAAGGTCCTTGCGGTGCCCGAAGTGCCGCCCGGAGGCGCGATCCGTTCCTCCTCCTCGCCGCAGCATGATTTTTCGCTTTCTCTCGACGCGGAATTGATCCGGAAAGCGAAGCCGGCGATCGAGTTCAAGCAACCGACCGCGATCGAACAGAAGATCCGCAATTGTAACCGTACGGTCGGGACCACGCTCAGTTATGAGATCGCGAAACGCTATGGCCTCAAGGGCCTCCCGGACGATACGCTCAAGATCAAATTCGAAGGATCGGCGGGACAGAGTTTTGGGGCTTTTCTTGCTCACGGCGTGACGTTTGAACTGGAAGGGGACGCGAACGACTATTTCGGAAAAGGCCTTTCCGGTGGACGGCTGATCGTCTACCCTCCGAAAGCGGCGACGTTCCGTCCTCAGGATAACGTCATCGCCGGCAACGTGAACCTCTTTGGCGCAACGGGCGGTGAGGCCTTCATTCACGGACGGGCAGGGGTCCGGTTCTGTGTTCGAAACAGCGGCGCTCTCGCGGTCGTGGAGGGGGTTGGCGATCATGGCTGCGAATATATGACAGGCGGACGCGTGATCATTCTGGGGCAGACGGGCGTCAATTTTGCCGCCGGAATGAGCGGTGGGATCGCCTACGTCCTCGACGAAAATCAACTATTCGATACGCGCTGCAATCTCGAGATGGTGGACCTGGAGCCCGTCGCGGAAAAAGAGGACCGGGAATTCCTGAAGAATACCATTGAACGCCATGTGAAGTTCACGGGCAGCGCCTACGCGAAGGCGATTCTCTCAAGCTGGGACGAAATGCTGCCGCGTTTTGTTAAGGTCATGCCGATGGATTACAAGAAAGCTATGGCCAAAATGAAAGAACAACAGCATAAAAACTCTGAATCGGCGGAAATGACAGAAGAGGTTTTTAACTAATGGGAAAATCTGACGGATTTCTAGAATACCAGCGGACTCTGGCGAAAAAACGGCCTGTGGCCGAACGGCTGAAGGACTATCAGGAGATCGCGAAGCCGCTCCTGACCGAAGAGATCCACAAACAGGGCGCCCGCTGCATGGATTGCGGGATCCCGTTCTGTCACGCGATGGGCTGCCCGATCTCGAATTTGATCCCGGAGTGGAATGATGCCGTCTACCGCGGCCATTGGCAGGATGCCTACGCGCGTCTTTCGTTGACGAACAATCTTCCCGAAGTCACGGGCCGCGTCTGTCCGGCGCCTTGCGAAGCGGCCTGCACGCTCGCGATCAATTGCGCCCCCGTCACGATCGAGCAGATCGAGCTGGCGATCGTGGAAAAGGCCTTTGCCGAAGGTTGGGTAAAACCCCAGCCTCCCGCCAAGGAGACCGGTAAGAAGATCGCCGTGGTGGGCTCGGGGCCGGCGGGGCTTTCCTCCGCTCAGCAGCTTCGCCGCATGGGGCACAGCGTGACTCTTTTTGAAAGATCCTCCAGGATCGGAGGACTTCTTCGTTTCGGGATCCCCGATTTCAAACTTGAAAAGTGGGTGCTCGACCGCCGCATGGAACAAATGCGAGCGGAGGGCGTCGTTTTTAAGACCGGGGTGGACGTCGGGGTGACGATCACGGCCGAGCAGCTAAAAAAAGATTTTGATGTCATCCTCCTGACGATGGGGGCCGGCGCGCCTCGCGACCTTAAGGTCCCCGGACGAGAACTGGGCGGCGTTCATTTCGCGTTGGATTTTCTGACCCTGTCGAACAAAGCCGTTTCCGGGGAGATCCGGCCTGATCAGATCATCTCGGCGAAAAACAAGACGGTGCTCGTGATCGGCGGCGGAGACACGGGTTCCGACTGCGTGGGGACATCGAACCGCCAGGGTGCGAAGAAGGTCTATCAATTCGAGATCCTGCCGAAACCCCGCGAATGGAAAGAGCCGTGGAACCCCGCGTGGCCCCAGTGGCCGCAGATCTTGAGGTCGTCCACGTCTCATGAGGAAGGTTGCGAGCGGGACTGGGCGATCACCACCAAAAAGATCGAAGGCAAGAACGGCGAAGTTCACAGCGTCCATTGCTCGAGAGTGCAATGGGAACAGGACAAGACCACCGGGCAATACTCCATGAAAGAGGTCCCGGGTTCGGACTTTGTGCTCCAGGCGGACCTCGTTCTCCTCGCGATGGGGTTCGTCCATGTTGAGCACTCAAAACTGCTGACCGATCTGGGGGTTCAATTTGACGCCCGGGGCAATGTCCAGACCCAGGGAGGCTACCAGTCCTCCGTTCCGGGTGTTTTCGCCGCCGGGGATACGGTTCGCGGTGCGTCCCTTGTGGTGTGGGCGATCAACCAGGGCCGCCAGGCCGCGCAGGCGATCGATCTTTTTCTAAAGTCTTAGCTTCGATTTTTTATTTCTTCTGGTATAATCCCCAAACGTTTCTGACGAGTATCGCCTCTTGCCCGTGATAGAGAAATATTTAGAATCGGGTTGCGGCAGGGAATTTCTTAAAAAAAGCTGGGATCTTCGGGCTGGTGTAGCTCAGTTGGTAGAGCAACGGTTTCGTAAACCGTAGGTCGTCGGTTCGACTCCGACCACCAGCTTTCTTATAGAGCCTCATCTCTTCACAGAGATGGGGCTTTTTTATTTCAGCGGGTGCGCCGGAGGTTCGTGGGGAGGATCTTGAGGTTTTCCCTGTATTTCGCGACGGTGCGGCGGGCGAGCGCGATCCCTTCTTCCTTCAGCTTCTCAACGATCGCCTGGTCACTCAGGGGAGTTTTGCGGTCTTCTTTTTCGATCAGGGCGCGGATATGTTCCATGATGCTTTTCTGCGAGGTGCCGTCTCCATCCGCCGTTTCGATCTTTTGGGAGAAAAAGCTTTTGTAGGGGATCGTCCCTTGAGGGGTTTTCAGGTATTTGCCATGGATCGCCCGGCTGATCGTTGATTCGTGCAGGTTAAGCCGCTCCGCGATGTCCTTGAGGCGCAGCGGCCGAAGATGGGAGAACCCTCGCGTAAAGAAAAGCGGCTGCGCTCTGACCAACTCATCGGTGATCGCCCGCAGTGTCGAGCCGCGCAATTCCAGCGCCTTCAGGAACTCCACGCCGTGAGCAAGCCGGGTCTTGAGGAATTCCTTGGTCTTGTCATCGAGGCCTTTTTCCCGAAGCATTTGGCGATACTCGGCGTTGATCTTAAGCTCGGGGATCCATTCATTGTGGATCTCGATCTCAAGACCCTCTTCCGTTCCGTCCTTGATCGACACGGTCGCGTCAGGCGTCACGGCGATCGCTTCTTCGGCATAAAAACTCCGGCCGGGTTTCGGATCCAGGCGTGAAATAACCCAGACGGCTTTTTTGATCTCCGGCTCACTCACGCTGAAAAGCCTGGAAAGTGTTTTCCAATCGTGTTTGGCGATAAGGTCCAGGTGCTCGCGAACTAGTTCCGCCGCCAGCGCCGCAGAGGGACCTTTCCGTTCCAATTGGATCAGCAGCGCTTCCCGCATATCCCGAGCGCCGACCCCGGGAGGGTCCATTGTTTGGACCTTACGCAGCACCGCCTCCGCGTCAGCGACGGGCGATTGGGTGGAGGCCGCGATCTCCTCGATCGAAGCCTTGAGATAACCATCCGGATCGATATTCCCGATGATCTCGGCCGCGATCTTTTGCTCGGAGGGGGTCAGCTCAAGAAAATGGACCTGCCATTCCAGATAATCAAAAAGGCTTTCGGGTTTTGTGATCAGCGTTTCCTGGAAATCCAGGACCTTCCGCGCGTCTTCAGGCTTGCGGCGGGACAGGTCCTGAGGACGGCTGGAAAAGGCGAGGGGATCTTTGGCGCCCCAGTCATCGGGAAGCGCAGCTTCGGAGTCGTCATCCTCATCAGCACTCTTGGCCGGGGTTGCGGCGGCCTCAACGGCTTCGATCGCGGCGTCCCGGGGGACCTCTTCGAGCATCGGATTCTCCTCGAGGGCGTCTTCGACCGCCTGACGGAGGTCTGCGAGCGGCAGATGAAGCAGTTTCAGATACGTCCGCATCTGAGGGGACAACGACATCCTCTGAGATTGATTTTGACTGAATCTCGGTTCCATGCGGAGAACATAACACGTCGAAAAAATGTTGTAAAGTCATGAGATTTCGGCACTTAGGGGGAAGAAACCGATTGACACTCCTTTCGGATTTTTTATAATGTCCCAGTTTGTTTTATTCACGGACCACGGGGCGCTCCCAGCAGCAGAAGCTTGCTCGTGGTTTTTTTATCAAAGGGGAATGCCCCGCTTTTCCGAAAGGAAGAAGTTCGATGCCTCAATCGCCTGCGCTCTTAGTCACGAAAGGCCTTCGCAAGAACAGCATGCCCTTCGGGCTTTGGACCAAATGCCCCAGCTGCCAGTCGGTCATGTTCCACAAGACCCTCAAAGAGAACCAGCTGGTCTGCACCAAGTGTTCCTATCACTTTATTATGGGCGCGATGGAGCGGCTTCATCAGCTCGCGGACGAGGGTTCTTTTGTAGAGATCAACGAAGACCTCCGGTCTGAAGATCCGCTCAAGTTCTCGGCGGTCAAGGGATACCTGGATAAATTGAAGCAGGATCAGAAAAAAACCGGGCTCAAAGAAGCCTGTGTTACCGGCACCGCAAAGATCCTCGGTAAAGAATGCGCCCTCGGCGTCACGGACTCCCGTTTCATCATGGGGTCGATGGGGTCGGTGGTCGGCGAAAAGTTGACCCGCCTGATCGAACACGCGCTTGAGCATCGTCTGCCGCTGATCGTCATTTCCGGATCGGGAGGCGGCGCACGCATGTATGAAGGCGCGCTCAGCCTGATGCAGATGGCCAAGACCTCGGTCGCGCTCGCTCGCTATCAAAAGGAAGGCCTCTCTTTCATTTCGGTCCTCACGAATCCGACCATGGGCGGTGTGATGGCAAGCTTTGCTTCGCTCGGCGACATCATCATCGCCGAACCCCGCGCGCTGCTCGGATTCGCAGGGCCGCGGGTCATCGAACAGACGATCCGGCAAAAGCTCCCGTCCGATTTTCAAACTTCGGAATTCCTGCTCGATCACGGTATGGTCGATATGGTCGTGGAGCGTCAGGAACTGAAAGAAAAACTCGGACTTTTGCTCGAATATCTCGCCTAACGAACGACAAGGGGATCCGGCGTGGCCAATGTCACTTTAAAGAATATCTCGAAGATCTATAAGGACGGAGTTCGCGCCGTCAATAACGTCAGCCTTGAGATCGCGGACCGCGAATTCGTCGTCCTGGTCGGTCCTTCGGGCTGCGGGAAATCCACCACGTTGCGGATGATCGCCGGCCTCGAGGAGATCAGCGAGGGCGAGATCTACATCGAGAATGTTCTTGTCAATCATGTCCCCGCCAAAAATCGCGATATCGCGATGGTGTTCCAGAATTACGCCCTTTACCCGCACATGACCGTTTACGAGAACCTCGCGTTCGGACTCAAGCTCCGTCGCTATCCGAATAAAGAGATTGAGCGGCGCGTCCATGAATCCGCCGAGATCCTGGGCCTCACGATGGAAATGCTGAAGCGCCGCCCCAAGGAACTTTCGGGCGGGGAGCGTCAGCGCGTCGCGGTGGGCCGTGCGATCGTCCGAAAACCCAAGGTCTTCCTCTTTGACGAACCGTTGAGCAATCTTGACGCCAAGCTCCGTGTGCAGATGCGCATGGAACTTCAGAAACTCCATAACCGCCTTCAATCGACCATGATCTATGTGACCCACGACCAGGTGGAAGCCTTGACGCTGGGTGATCGCATTGTGGTCATGCATCATGGGCTGGTTCAGCAAGTGGCCGACCCGGTCAACCTTTATGAGCGACCGCACAACAAGTTCGTTGCGGGTTTTATCGGTTCACCTCCGATGAACTTCCTGAAAGGGACGATCCTCGCAGAAGACGGCGATTATTATTTCCATGACCGGAGCATCAAGCTTCGCATCCTCCCGCATTTCTATTCCCGCATCGCGCAATTCAAGGGCCAGGCGCTGACCATGGGGATCCGTCCGGAAGACATCTACGACAAAATTTTCGCCCAGGACGCGCGCCCGGAATTCACGATCACCGCCACGGTGGATGTGGTCGAGCCCATGGGCTCGGAGATCTACCTCTACCTGACCTGCGGCAGTAATAATTTCGTCGTCCGCGTTTCCAACCAGGACACGGCCGCCATGAACCAGGACCTGCAGGTGGTATTCGATATGAGCAAGGCGCATTTCTTTGACCCTCAAACAGGCGTTGCGATCTCCTAGACGGTGAAGGCCTAAACCATGGGCTCACAGACCCGCCGGCAAGTTGCTTTTGCGTTCGGGCTTGGAATTGTTTTTCTCCTTCTTTATCTGACGATCTATTCGCTGGCCCAGCTGAAGAACACCGAAGTTCCCGAGATCCATCTCCAGCGTCTTGCCCTTTTACTGACCGCTCTGACCCTGCCGCTTTTTACGACCTGGTGGCGCTACAAATGGGTGGGCGTCAATATCCTGTCCGGTGTCGTCCTGATCCCTCTCGTGCTTTTCGTCGTCTCGATCACCAAAGTTCCAATCTTTCTGTGGAGTTTTTTCGCTTACGGACTGATCATGCTCGTGCTCTACCGCACGGAGCAGCATTTCGAGACCCAGATCGCGATGATCGGGATCGAGCAGGAAAAATATGAGGACGAGACCAATAATCTCGCCATCGCGTTCAAGGCCAAAGGGGAAGGGATCAGTACCTTCTTCGAAAAATATTCCACCTATTACAACCTTCGCAAACTCGCCGAGGAGATGACGGTCAGTCTTTCCTGGGCCGATCTCGCGCAAAAAGCCGTGGATCGCGCGATGGATTTTATCCCTCGCGGGGACTTCGCGAAGGTCACGCTCGCGCACGGCGAAGAGCAGAAACTGCCGGTCGTCGCGAAACGCCGTCTTCGTCCTGTCGGCAACTGGAGCGCCAAGCAGGGCGATCTGTTCGATTTCTGGTGCATCAAGAACCGCAAACGTCTCATTATTATGGATACCCAGCAGGATTTTCGTTTTGTTCTCAGCGAGGACGAGAAAAAGGATAACGTCCGCAGTCTGATCATCGCGCCTCTTTTTCACGAAGGCCGCGTCGCGGGCACACTCGCGATTCACGCCACCCGCCCCAACGTTTTCAGCTATGATGACCTCCGCCTGCTCGATGCCATCGCGACGCTGGCGTCCTCGGCGATCTCGAACGCCATGCTTTATGAAAAAACCGAGGAGCTGGCGATCCGGGATTCACTCACCGGTCTTTTTGTCCGCCGTTATTTCTTTGAGCGTCTGAAAGAAGAACATCGCCGCGCGCTCCTCAGCCAGAAAAGCCTCTCGTTCTTTATGTGCGACCTGGATCATTTTAAAGCCTGTAACGACAAGTTCGGACACCAGGGAGGCGATCTGATGCTGGTACAATTCGCGGAGATCCTCCGCCAGTGTCTGAAGGGGTCGCTCTTGGCCCGCTACGGCGGAGAAGAGTTCGCGATCCTGCTTCCCGAGACCCCCAAGGAAGAAGCCTTGAAGGTCGCCGAACAGATCCGCAAAGCGGTGGAAAAGTCCGCGTTCAATATCCGCCGAGAAAAGGTCAGTATGACCGTTTCGATCGGTGTAGCGAGCCTGCCGGACGATACGCTCGACGCGGAAGCACTGATCCAAAAAGCCGACCAGGCTCTTTATCGCGCCAAGCGGGAAGGGAGGAACCGGGTATGCAGCGCCGCCTCCTGATCCTCGCGGCTCTCGCCGCCGCCGTCTTTTTTGTGGTCTGGCAGTCCCAGGAGATCATCCTGTCCTATTACCTTTTTTCCGTCATCTGGATCCTGCCTCTTTACTATTTCCTGAAAGAGCGCGCCTATGTTTTTCTCTCGCTCTCCGCGGTGGGGGTCTGCCTCGGACACGCCTGGTTCTTCCGGACGGATCCGCATCTCCGGATGCTGGCACTCTGGGCCGTCGAAGCGTTGCTCCTGGCCGGATTTGCCTACTACCGGTGGGAGCTCAACCATTTTCAATCCCGCGTCCTTGACGCTAAGGAAACGGTCCGAAAAAATCTCGAATCGTTCCAGGCAAAATACCAGACGAGGCTCAACAGCCTCCATCACCTGGAGCTTCAGGTCGGCAGCCTCATGAACCTTTTTGAGATCGCCCGCGATTTCAGCGAATGCATGGATTTCAACACGCTCGCGGAATTCCTGATGAAAAAATTACGTACCGAGCTTGCGTTCCAGAGAATGGAGATATTCCTGCTCCCGGCCCCGCCTCTGACTCAGGAAGATGCCGTGATCAAGATCCATGCGATGTCTCCGGAGGACGTTCGAGTCGAGGAACGGCCTCTGAGCCCTGAAGAGCGCGGCGATTTCGCCAAACTGCTCGCCACCAAAGCGATGGTCCACCGGGAGCAGGCCTGGTATTTTCCCATCATGGAGGGCAGTGAACTCTGCGCGGTTTTCGCGATCCACGGGATCCGGGAAGAAGATCTCGCCCGAGTCGAGGTCTTGAGCGCCTATCTTGTGCTCTTGATCAAGAAGATCCGCCTCTACGAAACGGTGCGGGAACTCGCGATCGTCGATGAATTGACCCAAGTGTTCATGCGCCGGCACTTTTTCGACCGTTTGGAGGAAGAATTGCGGCGCAGTATCCGTTTTAAGCTACCTCTGACGGTATTAATGTTAGACATCGATCATTTCAAAAGATATAATGACGACTTCGGACACCTTGTCGGTGACGCGACGCTCAAAGAAGTGGCCGATCTCCTGAAACGCAACCTTCGCCGGGTGGACCTTGTCGGCCGTTACGGCGGGGAAGAGTTCATTGTGGTCATGCCGGAGACTCGGGTCGGGAATGCCGCGGAGGTTGCGGAACGTATCCGGTCGAATATCGCGCGCCATGATTTTCAACTCTATAACGTGCGGACGAAAGTCACGGTCAGTCAGGGGATCGCGGTCTTTGACGGTGAATCCGTGACCGCTGAAGAAGTCTCCGATCTCAAGATGATCGCGATGGAACTGGTCCGAAAAGCGGATGAATCCATGTACCGCGCTAAAGAAGAAGGCCGTAATCGCGTTTGCATTCATAGGGACATGAAAGCCTCATGAAAAGAGATTTTTCCGGTAAGATCGTTATCTTGGCCTTCTGTGTTTTTTGGGCTAGCATGCCCCAGCTCCAGTCCGCGGAACCGGCCGCTGCCGCCAAGACCTCCCCCCAAAAATCCTCACGAGTTCCGATCCAGGACCTTTTTAGCTCTCAACCCGCCAAGGTCGAAGCCGTCGCTGATAGTTTGGAATATCAGAAAAACACCGGTAAGTTGATCGCCCGAGGCAATGCCGTTATCAGCTATGAAGGCACCCGTATTGTGGCGGATTACGCCGAGGTGGAGTCGGATGCCAAAAAAGCGTACGCCAAAGGGCATGTGATGATCTTCCGAGGCACCGAGCCGCGCCTCCAAGGCGAAGAGATCTATTATGACTTCAGCGATCACACCGGAACGTTCCCCAATGCCCGCGCGATGAACGACCCGTGGTATGCCCGCGGCGACGAAGTCCATCAGGTCCGCGAAGGGGTGAGCAAGATCCGTAATGGCGGGGTCACCACTTGTAACCTTGAAAAACCGCATTATGAGTTCCGTTGCAAAAAAGCGACCCTTTACGCGAATGAAAAGATCATCATGCAGAATGTCACACTGTACGTTCTGGGGACCCCCGTATTTTGGTTCCCCGTGATGGACGTTCCGCTCAACTGGCCCAACATCCCCGTTCAGGCAAAGGCAGGCCATTCAAGTCAATACGGCACTTATTTGGAACTTGAAAAGGGGATCCGTTTCAACAAACACCTTTGGGGAAAAGCCCATATTGATTGGCGTTCCCGGCGGGGCTTTGGTGCCGGCTGGGACCAGTATTATGATTTTGGCAAATACGCCCAGGGCAGCATCAAAACTTACCTGACGAGAGACAAAAAAGCCCCGACCCCGGAGCTCGCGGATCCTTACGAGGTAAGGGAGGAGCGGACGCGCGGACGGGTTACCTGGCGTCATCGGACCGACATCAATGAAAACACCAACGTGATCCTCCGCTATCACCGGGTCGCGGACAAATACCTCCTCCAGGATTTCTTTGAGGATGAATTCCGTTCCGAGATGGAACCCACTTCGTTCGTCACAGGCACGCACAACACGGAACGCTACGGGGTCCTGGCCCACGTCACAAAGAAGATGAACAGCTATGAAGCGATGGTGGAACGCCAGCCGCAGATCCGCCTGGACTGGAAGAACCAGCCCTTCTATAAAGAACTCGTCTACAACGAAAGCCGTGTTCAGTTCGATAACCTCGGCAAGCGCTACGAATTCGAAAACCCCAGCCGCCAGACCGCGATCCGAACCGACGCTTACAGCCGCTGGTACATGCCGCTCAAGTGGAACGATATCAACCTGATGCCGTTCGCGGGCTATCGCGCGACGGAATACAGCAAGCAGGCCGCGAGCGATCATTCCAAATTCCGGAACGTCATCGAGTACGGCGCGGACCTCCGCACCCACTATTACAAGATGTTCGATGTTTCATTCGAGAAGTTGGGCGTCGAGGTGAACCAGTTACGGCACGTTTTTGTGCCGAGCGTGACCTTTCTCGGCACCGAATCAACCGTGAGCCGCAACAAGCTGACCCAGTTCGACACCGTGGACGTGATCGACAGCAACCAGGAGGTCATCCTCGGAATGGCGAACCGGCTCCAGACCAAGCGTGTGGTCAAAGGAAAGAACCAGCGCGTCGATATCGTGAGCCTGAACACATTCCTTCATTTTGAAAGCTCCCCGCGCGACACGACCGTGAGCGGGGCATCCCTGACCGATTTTGAGAACGAGCTGACCTTGCGCCCGTACGAATGGCTTCAGTTCCAGACCCGCATTAATTATGATTTCGCGGGGAATTTCCTGAAATTCGCCAACAACGACATGTTGATCCGCACGGGGCCTCTCAAATTTGTTTTCGGCCACCGTTACGTTCATCAGCATAATAACTGGTATGAAGACCAGATGATCCAGGGAAGCGATCAGTTCACGTTCGACGCGCGGTACCAGGTGAATCCGTTATGGGAAGTGGGCGGGTTCGTTCGTTTCGATTCTTCGGTCGTCGACAACGGCGATTCTAATAACTCCGCCGGCGACGGTTTGCAGGAATGGCAGATCTCCGCGACCCGCGACCTGCACGACTTCATCCTGGAATTCGGTTACAACTGCCGGCGCTCGGAGATCAACGAAAACAACAATGAGCTTTTCTTTAATTTGCGGATGAAAGGTATCCCGGGTATCTCTGCCGGAAGTGGCGGCCGCGCCACCTTCTCGGAACCCCGGATCGGCGAAACCGTGGCGGGGGCGAACGCCTACGCGCCGTGGACCGACAGGTCGCCGCTTCTCTCCGAACAAGAACGTTTCATGCAGCGCTAACCTCTTTTTAGGGAGTTTTATTCATGAAGATCGGGATCATCGGTTCCGGATATGTCGGCCTTGTCACGGGAGCCTGTTTGGCGCATTTAGGCCATACTGTGATCTGCATCGATCAGGACAAAAAAAAGATCCAGGCGCTTCGGTCCGGAAAAGTTCCATTCTATGAGCCGGGGCTTCAGGAGATGGTCACAACCAATGTCGCCGCCAAGCGTCTTTCGTTCTCCTCCGAGATCACGGCCATCGTCAACCGCTGCGAAGTTCTTTTTATCAGCGTCAATACTCCGGCTAAACCGAACGGGGAAGCGGACCTTAGCTTTGTCGGTAAGGTTGCCAAACAGATCGCCAAGCATCTGAAGAAATATTGCCTGATCGTTGAAAAAAGCACGATCCCGGTCGGGACCGGCGAGTGGGTCCGCCGCACGATCATGCGCAACGTCAAGAAGGGCGTCCATTTCGACGTGGCTTCGAACCCCGAGTTCCTCCGCGAAGGCTCCGCGGTCCATGATTTCCTTCAGCCGGATCGGATCGTGATCGGCGTTTCCACCGGACGCGCGGAAAAGATCTTTCGTTCCCTTTACAGCCCGCTTAAGACATCGCTGATCGTCACCGACATCAAGAGCGCCGAGTTGATCAAGCACGCGTCCAATTCATTCCTGGCGACCAAGATCTCGTTCGTCAACGCCGTTTCCCGGATCTGCGACGCGACCGGCGCGGACATTGAAAAAGTAGCCCTCGGCATGGGTCTCGACCCGCGTATCGGCAAACAGTTCCTGCGCGCCGGGATCGGATTCGGCGGCTCC
Organism: uncultured bacterium; assembly: GCA_964508905.1. GTDB lineage: Bacteria > Omnitrophota > Omnitrophia > Omnitrophales > Aquincolibacteriaceae > Aquincolibacterium. The sequence goes on along the minus strand of CAZDVO010000010.1, from coordinate 17,775 downwards.
TGCTTCCCGAAGGATGTGAGCGCGTTCCTCCATATCTCCGAGAAACTAGGCGTCCGATTTGAACTCCTGGCCGATGTCCTCCGGATCAACGACGCGCAAGCCCGTTATTTCGTCGAAAAGATCAAGAACTCCGTCAAGAACCTCCGTGGCAAGACGATCGGCATTCTCGGCCTCGCTTTCAAATCGGATACGGACGATATGCGCTGTGCCCCTTCCGTTCCGATCATCCGCATGCTTCAGAAAGAAGGGGCCCGGATCCAAGCCTACGACCCTCAGGCCACGGAAAAGGCGGCGGCGCTGATGCCTGATGTGGATTATATGGCCACCCCGTACCACGCGGCGCGCGGCGCGCATGCGGTCGCCGTACTGACCGAGTGGAGTGAGTTCCTGAATCTGGATTGGGACCGGCTCAAGAAGAACATGAAAGGGCGCTTCTTCTTTGACGGTCGCAACATGTTCCAGGCTGATGAAATGAAAAAGAACGGTTTTCGGTATCACTGTATCGGACGCCCCACGCTCTAAACCCGGAACCAAAAGGAGAACGCGACTATGAAAGGCGTTATTCTCGCGGGCGGACTTGGCAGCAGGCTTTTCCCGCTTACCAAGGTCACCAACAAGCATCTTCTCCCGGTTTACAACAAACCGATGATCTATTACCCCATCGAGACCCTGGTCCGCGCCGGCGTCCGGGATATCCTGATCGTCACCGGTGGCAACTCCTCCGGGGATTTCCTCAAATTGCTCGGGAACGGCAAGCAATTCGGCCTGAAACATATCAACTATACCTATCAGGAAGGCGAAGGCGGGATCGCCCACGCGCTCGGGCTGGCCGAGCACTTCGTGGGGGACGATAAGATGGTCGTGATCCTGGGGGACAATATCATCCAGGAAGATATCACGCCCTATGTCCGCCGCTTCGACCTTCAGCCGGAAGGCGCGCGCGTTCTTCTGAAAAAAGTCCCCGATCCGGAACGGTTCGGCGTGGCCACCTTCAAACAGGGCAAGATCACCGGCATCATCGAAAAACCGGCGCGGCCCAAAAGCCCTTATGCCGTTATCGGCGTCTACATGTACGACGAAAGCGTGTTCAGCTTTATCAGAACGCTCAAGCCTTCGCATCGTGGAGAACTGGAGATCACCGATGTGAATAACTGGTATCTCAAACGCGGCCTCCTCGAATATGACACGATCAAGGGTTTCTGGACCGATGCGGGGCAATTCGAGTCCCTCTACCGCGCCAACATGCTGGTGGCCCGTCAGCAGGGGGACAAGATCTCATGAAAAAACTTCTGGTCACCGGCGGCTGCGGCTTCATCGGCTCCAATTTTGTCCGTTATTTCCTGGAACGCGCGCCCGGCTGGGGCGTGATCAATCTCGATAAGCTGAGCTATTCCGGTAATCCCGCCAATCTCCGCGATCTCAAGGGGTCTTCCCGCTACACCTTCGTCAAAGGCGACATTACCGATAAAAAACTCGTCCTCAAACTCATGAAGCAAGTTTCCGCGGTGGTCCATTTTGCCGCCGAAACGCATGTCGACCGCTCGATCGAAAGCGCGGATGATTTTCTGCGAACGAATATCCTCGGCACCGCGGCCCTGCTGGAAGCTTCGCTCGCGTGCGGGATCAAGCGTTTTGTCCATATGTCCACCGACGAGGTCTACGGTTCGATCGCCAAGGGGTTCGTCGATGAACGGGCGCCGCTCCTGCCGAACAGCCCTTATTCTGCATCCAAAGCCGGCGCCGATCTCCTGGTCCGCTCTTTTCAGGAAACGTTCCGCCATCCGGCCATGATCGTCCGCTGCACGAATAATTTCGGCCCGTATCAATTCCCGGAAAAGGTGATCCCGCTTTTCATCACGAACCTTCTCGAGGGGAAGACCGTCCCGCTTTACGGGAACGGCAAGAACCGCCGCGACTGGATCTACGTCGAGGATGCCTGCCAGGCCCTTTATCTTGTCCTGACGAAAGGGACCCCCGCTGAGATCTACAACGTCGGCGCCCATCAAGAAATGAGCAATCTGGAGCTCACGCACGCGATCCTGCGGCATTTTAAGGCCGGAAAAGAACGGATCCGCTACGTTGCCGACCGTTTGGGCCATGATCTTCGCTACGCCGTGAACCTGAACAAACTGAAGAAACTCGGTTTCAAGGCGCGCTGGAACTTTACCCGAGGACTTGCTGCTACCGCGACGTGGTATCGCGAACATCCGGAATGGTGGCGTCCGCTGAAACACGACAAATACACGGTCAAAGCATGACCTCCAAGACCAAGGTGCTCATCACCGGCGCGGGCGGCATGCTCGGCACGGACCTGGGCGCCTTGCTCAGCCCCGATTTTGATGTGGTCGGCCTCGACCGCCGTCCCGTAGGACACAGCACCGCGCCCTATGATCTCTGCGATCTGACCCAGGCCCGCCAGACCCGCGATGCGATTCTAAGCCACCGTCCGGAGATCATTCTCCACACAGCGGCCCTGACCGATGTGGATTATTGCGAAGACCATCACGACGAGGCTTTGGCCGCGAATGTCACGGCCACCGAAAATGTCGCCCGTGCGGCCCAGGAGATCGATGCCCCCGTGATCTTTTTCAGCACGGACTACGTTTTTGACGGTAAAAAGAAGGGCGCCTACGCGGAAACCGACATCCCCGCGCCGCTCAGTTTCTACGGAAAAACGAAACGAATGGGGGAGGAATGCGTGCTGGCTACGGCTCAACGAGCCATGATCTTCCGCATCACCTGGCTCTTCGGGATCTGGGGGCGTTGCTTTCCCAAGGCGATCCTCCGCCAGGCCGCAGAGGTGAAAACGATGAAAGTCGTGAACGACCAGACCGGAAGTCCCACCTGGGCCTGGGATATTGCCGCCGCGATGCGCGAGTTGCTGTTCAACCAAAAAGAAAAGGTCCTGGCGCCCCGACGCGAGATCTATCATCTTCACAATTCAGGCAGTGTCACCTGGGCCGACTACGCCCGTTTCATCCTGAAAAGTTCCGGGCTGGATCCGGCCAAAGTCATTGATGTCTCAACGGCGGAAATGAATCGGCCGGCTCCACGCCCCGTAAATTCCGTCATGACATCCGCCAAGGCGGCCTCCGAACTGGGCCTGAAGCTTCGCTCCTGGCAGGACGCGACGGCGGAATTCCTTCCGAAACTGAAGGACGCCCTGGAAGATGCGGAGGCGAAAGCCAAAGCCGCCGCCGCGGCCAAAGAGAACGCGATCGAATAGACCTTTTCCTTAAAATTAAATAGGGAGCATTATGAAATCAAAAAAAATAGTGGTGATCACAGGAGGCGGGGGATTCCTGGGCTCTCATCTTTGTGAGCGATTCATCGAGCGTAAGGCCCGCGTGATCGCGATCGATAATTTTCTTACCGGCAGCGAAAAAAATATCGCGCCGCTTAAAAAGAACAAGGATTTTTCGCTGATCCGTCATGACGTCAGTAAACCGATCCAGGTGAAGGGGCGCGTCGATTATGTGCTTCATTTCGCCTCGCCAGCAAGCCCTCTCGATTATCTCGAGTTCCCGATCCAGACCCTGAAGGTCGGCGCTCTGGGGACGCATAACGCGCTCGGACTCGCCAAAGCGAAAAAAGCCGTGTTCCTTCTGGCCTCCACGTCCGAAGTCTACGGCGACCCGCTGGAACATCCCCAGACCGAAGCCTATTGGGGCAATGTGAATCCGGTCGGTCCCCGCGGCGTCTACGATGAAGCCAAGCGCTTCGCGGAAGCCCTCACGATGGCTTATCACCGCACGCACAAAATGGATACCAAGATCGTCCGCATTTTCAACACCTACGGCCCGCGCATGCGGCTGAGGGACGGGCGCGCGATCCCGGCCTTTCTTTCCCAGGCGCTGACCGGCAAACCGCTCACTGTGTTCGGGGACGGTCTGCAGACCCGAAGCCTTTGCTACGTCACGGACCTTGTGAACGGGATCGAAAAGCTCCTCCTTTCCAAAGTGAATTTTCCGGTCAATATCGGGAATCCGAATGAGATCTCCATGATGAGCCTCGCTGAAAAGATCATCCGGATCACCGAAAGTTCCAGCCGTATCATTCACAAGCCGCTCCCGGTCGACGATCCCAAGGTGCGCCAGCCGGACATCACCAAGGCGCTTAAATACCTCGGCTGGACGCCTGAGATCCATCTGGATGAGGGCCTCAAACGTACCGTAGCGTATTTCAAGCAGGCCCTTCACATCAAGTGAGTCCGATCTTCCTTACGATCGTCATCCCGGCCTATAACGAAGCGCTCCGTCTTGGGAAAACCCTCGACGCCGTCACGGCTTTCCTCAAAAAACACCCCTATGCCTCCGAGATCATCGTCTCCGACGATGGAAGCACCGACGCGACCGTCCGCGTGGCGGAAGAGCGCCTCCGCGGCTTCGAATACCGGATCCTCTCCACCCCGCGCAACAAAGGCAAGGGGCATGCCGTGAGGCAGGGGATGCTGGCCGCTTCGGGAGAATACCTTTTCTTTACCGACGCGGACCTGTCGACGCCGATCGAAGAGATCGCGCGATTCCTGCCGCTTCTCGAAAAAGACGCGGACGTGGTGATCGGTTCCCGGGCGCTTCCGGGGTCCCGGATCGAGATCCGCCAGAACCCGCTCCGCGAAGCGATGGGGAAGATCTTCAACCGGATCGCGCGCCTTACCGCGTTCACGGCGGTCCGTGATTCGCAATGCGGCTTCAAAGGCTTCCGCCGGGAGGCCGCACTCAAACTTTTTGCCGCGCAGAAACTCGACGGCTTCAGCTTCGACGCCGAGATCGTCTACCTGGCTCAAAAAAAAGGGCTCCGGCTCCGGGAGCTTCCGGTGATCTGGCGCAATTCACCCCAAAGCCGCGTGCATATCCTCCTCGACCCGATCCGCATGTTCCTGGATATTTTGAAGATCCGCCGCCTGCACACCTGAAAGCCCCGAAGAAAATATCGCCTCAAGCCTTGCAATCGTGACGACTTGTCGTACAATACCCAGACCGCTTTTATTTTGATCCCAAAAAGGAATCCCGAGTCGATGGAACAAGAGAAGACACTGGTAATGGGGAATGTGGCGATGTCGGAGGCCGCGGTACGGGCCGGCTGCCGTTTCTATGCCGGTTATCCGATCACCCCTCAGAACGAGGTCAGCGAATATCTGGCCAAGCGCTTGCCGGAAGCCGGCGGCGCGTTCGTCCAGGCCGAATCGGAATTGGCGGCGATCAATATGGTCTTCGGCGCCGCCGCGACCGGAGCCCGGGCCATGACATCCTCTTCCAGTCCCGGCATTAGCCTCATGCAGGAAGCGATCTCTTATCTCGCCGCGGCGCAAGTCCCGTGTCTGATCGCCAACATCATGCGCGGCGGTCCGGGACTCGGCAATATCCAAGGCTCCCAGGCCGACTATTTTCAGGCGACCCGGGGCGGCGGCCACGGGGACTACCGGCTGATCGTGTTGGCGCCCTGGTCCGTGCAAGAAATGTATGACCTCACGTTGCGGGCCTTTGAGCTTGGGGATCATTATCGCAATCCTGTCATGCTGCTGGCGGATGGCATCCTGGGGCAAATGGCCGAATCGATCGAGCTGAGAGAGCCGGCCAAGGAAAAACCGGTCCTGAAGCCTTGGGCTCTGACCGGCTGCGCGGGTCGTCAGCCCAACGTCATTCGAACGCTTTATCTCCAGCAAAAAGACGCTCTGGAAGAAAAGAATCTGGAGCTTCAGCGTAAATACGCGAAGATCACCGAAGAACTCCAGCTTTCGGAATCCCGGTTCACGGATGATGCCGAGATCTGCGTGATCGCTTACGGCACGCCCGCCCGCATCGCGCATTGGGCCGTCAAACGCGCCCGCGAAGCCGGCGTCAAAGTCGGCCTCTTCCGCCCCATCACTTTATGGCCATTCCCGTCGCTTGAACTCAGAAAGGTCGCCGCGCGCTGCCGGAAACTCCTGGTCGTCGAGATGAGCCAGGGGCAGATGATCGAAGATGTCCGGCTCTCGAGGGTCCCGGGCACGGATATTGACCCGAAGATCGAATTCCTGGGACGGGGAGGCGGTTGGTACCCCAAGCCCAAAGAAATGCTCGCCAAGATCATGGAGATCGCGAAGTCATGAACGCCGAGAACAGAACGATCCGCAGCGGCCGCATGCATTACTGTCCGGTCTGCGGCCACACCATCGCCCAGCGCCTGGTCGGCGACGTGATCGACGAGCTCGGGATCCGCGAAAAGACGATCGGCACGGCGCCGGTCGGTTGCGCGGTCCTGCTCTATGATTATTTCAATTGTGACATCATTGAATGTCCCCATGGCCGCATCCCGGCCGTTGCGACGGGGATCAAGCGCATGCGCCCCGACAATGTGGTCTTCGGTTACGGCGGCGACGGGGACCTGCTTTCGATCGGACTGGCCGAAACGATCCACTGCGCCAACCGCGGCGAGAACATCACGCTCATCTTTATCAATAACGCCGTTTACGGCATGACCGGCGGCCAAATGGCGCCGACCACGCTCATCGGCCAAAAGACCATCACGACCCCGGAAGGACGCATCGCGACCACGACCGGCGCGCCCCTGAGGATCTGCGAGCTGTTCGACACACTAACGAGGCCCGTCTTCATCGAACGCGTGGCCGTGCATGACGCCCCGCATATGCAGCGGGCCAAGCAGGCGATCCGGAAAGGCTTTATGAACCAGATCGAAGGCCGCGGGTTCTCCTTTATCGAGATCCTGTCGATGTGTCCGACCCACTGGAAGATGGCGGGGAAGGATGCGTGCCAGTTCGTCGGCAATGAAATGGCCAGCTATTATCCGATCAAAAAATTCAGGGACGTGGACGCATGATGGAAGAAAAGATCTTTGTCGCGGGATTCGGAGGGCAGGGCGTGGTCGTCGCGGGGAATATCCTCGCTCACGCGGCGCTGGAAGAAGGCCGCCATATCCTGGGCATGGTCTCCTACGGGGTCGAGGTGCGCGGCGGCGCTTCCCACAGCTTTGTGATCATCTCCGACCAGGAGATCGACTGCCCGATCATCGACGAAGCCACGCTTGGATTCGCCCTGAGCCAGGCCGCCTACGAGAAATTCAAGACGAAGACCCGCCGCGACGGTTTTTTCTTCATCGATTCCTCTCAGGTCACGCAGATCGACCGCGCGGGGACCACCGGCAACCTGATCGAGATCCCGGCCACCCAGATCGCCCGGGAGATCGGCAATGAAAAGGTCACCAACATGATCATGCTCGGCGCCGCCATCCAGAAAACGGGCATCGTCAAGATGACCTCGACGCTCAAAGCCCTCGGCAAGGTTTTCAAAGGCCTCCGCAAAGACCTCGTCTACGTTAACGAAAAAGCCCTCTCCGTCGGCGCCGACCTCATGCGCCAGGCCAAATAACAAAAGCTCCGGGCCGCCGCGCCATTCCTCCATGGCGTTTTTTTGTTTTATGCTATAATCCCTCCCATGAAAAAGCCAAAACTCTACGTGATCGCGGGGCCCAATGGTTCCGGGAAAACGACTTTTGCAGAAGAGTTCCTCCCGAATTATACGACATGCTTTGAATTTATTAACGCCGACATGATCGCTAAAGGGCTATCTCCTTTTGCCCCGAACCGGGTGGCTGTTAAGGCAGGGAAAATACTCCTTACGCAAATATCCGATTGTTGCCGGAGACGGGTCGATTTTGCGTTTGAAACGACTTTATCCGGAAAATCCTATGTAAAGCTCTTTCGGGAGATAAAAAGAAAAGGATACGAACTCCATTTGTTTTTTCTTTGGCTACCCGCCGTGGATCTTTCTCTGGCCCGGATCGCAGATCGCGTAAGAAAAGGCGGACATGATATTCCCGGGGCAGATGTCCGGCGACGTTTTTCAAGAGGCTTAAAAAATCTTTTTCATTCTTACCAGCCTTTATTTGACACCTGTAGTATTTTCGATAACGCGACGGGAAAGCCCGAGCAAATTTCCAGGATCGAAAAGAGCGGTGTTAACATTTCCAATCAACTCAAATACGAACAGATCTTACGACAAGCGAGACTATAAAATGCCCGCAAAAGAAAGCATTCCAACAAAAGCTGATAAAGCACTCAAAAGCGCCGTACGCAAACTCATCGAGGCAAGACGCCTGACGAATGAAAAGGTTGTTGTCTGGAGAAATGGCCGCGTTGAGCACGTCCCCGCACGCAAGATCTAAGGAGAAGCAAAAAACCTTCTCCGTCGGCGCCGACCTCATGCGCCCCAAAGCCTAGTCACTGTTTCTTTGAGATAATGTTTTTTCCCTCCTAACCGATACTATATCGGTACAGGTGCTTCGCGAAACCACAGCATTTATTTTGGGAGGGGACATGAAAAAGGCGCTGATCACAGGCATTACAGGGCAGGACGGTTCTTACCTTGCGGAACTTTTACTTGAAAAGGGCTATCAGGTCCACGGCATCAAACGCCGCTCCTCATCGATCAACACTCAGCGGATCGACCACCTTTATCAGGACCCTTTTAAGGAAAATCGCCATTTCATCCTCTATCACGGGGACATGACCGATTCGAGTAGTTTGACGAATATTCTCCGGAAAGTTCAGCCGGATGAGGTCTATAACCTTGCGGCTCAAAGCCACGTAGCCGTTTCGTTCGAAGAGCCGGAATACACCGCGGATTCGGACGGGGTCGGAACGCTCCGTCTCCTGGAGGCGATCCGTTTTCTCGGTCTTGGCAAAAAAACAAAGTTCTATCAAGCCTCGACCTCGGAGCTTTACGGCAAGGTCCAGGAAACCCCGCAAAAAGAGACGACGCCGTTCTACCCGCGCTCACCGTACGGCGTCGCAAAACTTTACAGCTATTGGATTACGGTCAATTACCGCGAAGCCTACGGACTTTTCGCTTGCAATGGCATTCTCTTCAACCACGAATCTCCGCGCCGCGGCGAAACGTTCGTGAGCCGCAAGATCACACTGGCGCTGACGCGCATCAAGTTGGGTCTCGAACAGTGTTTGTATCTCGGAAATCTCGATGCCAAACGCGACTGGGGTCACGCAAAAGACAGCGTGCGCGCGATGTGGATGATGCTTCAACAGGACAAGCCCGAAGATTTCGTAATCGCCACCGGCGTTCAGCACAGCGTCCGAGAATTCGTCGAATTCGTCTGCCGCGAGCTCGGGATCAAGCTCACCTGGAAAGGGAAAGGAGCGGACGAAAAAGGCTACGACGAACAAGGCAAAGTCATCGTCGCCATCTCGCCGCGCTATTTCCGGCCTTCCGAGGTCGAAACCCTTTTGGGCGATGCCTCCAAGGCTAACGCCAAGCTCGGCTGGAAACCGGAGACCAGCTTCGAAGAACTTGTTAAAGAAATGGTCCGTGAGGATCTGAAGCTCGCCGAGCGCGAACTCAAACTTTCAAAATAAATCATGACCATGGATCTTCAAGATAAAATCTACATCGCGGGGCATCGGGGCTTGGTGGGCTCAGCCCTCTGCCGATCGCTCGAACGTGCCGGTTACCGCGCCCTCGTGACCCGCACTCACGCCGAACTCGACCTGACCCGCCAATCGGAGGCTGAGGCGTTCTTTGCCTCAGAAAAACCCGCCTATGTTTTTCTCGCGGCGGCCAAGGTCGGGGGCATCCTCGCCAACAACACCCAAGGCGGTGCTTTCATCTATGAAAATCTCATGCTCCAATCGAACATCATCCACGCGGCCTACAAGCACGGCGTCAAAAAGCTTCTCTTTCTGGGCTCAAGCTGTATCTATCCCAAGATGGCGCCTCAGCCTCTCCGGGAGGAGTACCTCCTGAGCGGACCGCTGGAACCCACCAACGAGCCTTATGCGGTGGCCAAGATCGCCGGGATCAAGCTGTGCGAAGCTTATAACCGCCAGTACGGCACAGATTTTATTTCAGTCATGCCGACCAACCTGTACGGCCCCGGCGACAACTTTGACCTTGAAACCTCCCATGTGCTTCCCGCGCTGATCCGCAAGGTCCATGAAGCCAAAGCCGGGGACAAGCCTGAGGTCACGCTATGGGGGACCGGCAAGGCCCGCAGGGAATTCCTTTATGTCGATGATCTCGCGGAAGCCTGCGTGTTCCTGATGCAAAAACATACCGCGAAGGATCTTGCCGGCATCGTGAATATCGGCTGCGGTAAAGACCTGACGATCGCGGAACTGGCCCGGGCGATCGCACAAACGATCGAATACACGGGGAAATTCGTCTACGATACCTCCAAACCGGACGGAACCCCGCAAAAGCTCCTCGATATCACGCGCCTTTCGAAAATGGGCTGGACGGCCAAGACCTCCCTTGCGGACGGCTTGGCAAAAACATACGCGTGGTATAGCGCTTCTCAAGCAAGCTGCTAAAAATAGCCCTTTCGTCATTCTGACCTCGCTACTGTCTTGCCTCAGCAAGACGCGAGGGAAGAATCTCAAGCGGGATCCTTCACAGCGTTTGTCCCTCTGTCGCGGGACGCGCGGTCAGGATGACGGGGTTTTCACAAGCTCGCTAGCCTAAACCCTCCGGTTGATGCTATACTGCGCACGTTTTGAACGCGCCGGTCGGCGTGTTGCGTTGCTTCCATAACGATCACTGAGGGCTATTTCATGGATATTTCACCCAAAATCAGCGGTTCGAACAAGTACCTGGCCTTCGGGGTCGAAGAGAACCGGAACAAATACCCCCTGGAGAAAGCCCGCTATCTGCTTGCCGCAAAATTCATCAAAGATGAGTTCGTCAGGGAGAAACGCCCGCTCAAGGTCCTCGATATCGGCTGCAACGAGGGCATGATGATCCTCTACACCCGGAATGCCGGGGTTGAAGCCGAATTCCACGGGATCGATATTCTCCCGGAGAAAAAAGAAAAGTCCTTATCCCGCGGCTACAAACAGGTGATCCTGGAAGACCTCCGCACACTGGATTTCAAAAAGCTTGGCGAGCATACGTTCGATGTCGTGATCTGCAGCCATATCCTGGAGCACCTGGAAGATCCCGGCCTCGTCCTCGATAAGATCCAGCAAGTGATCAAAAAGGGCGGTATCCTGGTCGTCGGCGTTCCGATCGGCCTCCTACCAGGCATCCTCTGGCGGCGTCATATCACGCCGATCTTCTGCCCCCGCCACCGCATTTCGGAGTCCCTGAAGCGTTTCGGCCATGTGACGTTCTTCACCCTGCCGGACCTGAGAAAGCTCCTTAAAAACCATGGCTTTTCCATGGAAGTGGCGCGTGGCGACTTCTTCATCCGGGCACGCGGTCACTTTCTCGAAAATTTTAAATGGTGGTTCGACCTCAACCAGTTCTGGGGAAAACTCTTCCCGGGCGTGCTGGGTCATGTCTCCGCCAAAGCTCGCGCCGTCTGACGGAAACGCTAGAGACCTGGAATAAAGATCATGCAAAAAAAACGCATTCGCCGCCCCTGGGGTTTTTATACCGTGATCAATCACGGCAAGAATTTCAAGGTCAAGCTGGTAGAGGTCCTTCCGGGAAAGCGGCTCAGCCTTCAGCGCCATAAGTTCCGAAGCGAGCATTGGGTCGTGGTCAGCGGCAGAGCCAAGATCGTGAATGGCGGGGACATCCTGGTCCTTGGCGCGAACCAGAGCAGCTATATCCCGAAGAACACCTTGCATCGTCTCGAGAATCTCGACCGGAAAAAACTTTTGAGGATCGTAGAGGTCCAGTGCGGCTCCAAAACGGTCGAGACCGACATTGAACGCCTCGAAGATGATCACGGAAGGCTTTGTTGTTAACATTCACAGGATAAGAGAGGATTTTTATCATGGCGGAAACATTGGGCAGTCTGGTGGACAAGCTTTCGATCAAATGCATCCGGGAACATTTCCTTCGCCAGATGAAAGAAGAGGGGAATTCCAAGTTCAGCGCGGCAGAGATCGATGAGCGCCTCCAACTCCTTGAAAAACAGAAAAAGCAGCTCCATGAAGAGATTGAGGATTTCGTGGCCGCGGCTCAAAGGGGCCTTGTGCCGCTCCGGGACGAGAAGATCAAACTCTACAACCCCCGTAATCAGGTGGGCAGGATCGAGGACGCGACGTCGCTCTCACGAGCGATCGACGGCCTGATCCGTAAGAATTTCGAACTCTGGAACCTGGAAGACCAGGCACGCCGCACCGATGTCGACCTGGCCCACATCGGCAAAGTGAAGAAAGCGATCGATCCCGTGAACCAGCAGCGCAACGACTATATGGACCGGATCGACGCGCTTCTGGAGCAGACCTTCAAGAAGTAAGCAGCGGAGTTTTAGCGATGGATACGAAGCTCGAAAACGAGATCATAGCGGTCATAAGGGGCGTAAGAGAACCCAAGAGGATCGTTCTGTTTGGATCGCGGGCAAAAGGGGATGCCTCTCGCACTTCGGATATCGATCTTGCGGTCTTTGGCGCCGATTGGACGGATCAAGACATCAATAAAGCTCATGGTCTGCTGGAAGAGTCGTTGAAAACTCCCCTCAAGTTCGATTTGGTTCACTTTGATGCGCTCGGGAATCCGAGGCTGCGCGAAAATATCCAAAAGACGGGGAGGGTTCTTTATGAGTCCTGAAAGAATGAAGGAACTGCTAGCAAGCTATTCGGATGCGCTTACCCGCCTGGAAGAATCTTTGGCCGAGGATGTGTCCCAAAGCACAACGCTTATTGACGGAACGATCCAACGTTTTGAATTTACAGTGGAGCTTTCATGGAAACTTCTTCGTTTGATGCTTTTAGCTGAGGGGATTGAAACCAACACGCCCCGGGAGACACTCAAAGAAGCTTATCGGGCGACATGGCTCTCGGATGGCGCTCGATGGATCGATATGCTCGATGATCGCATCAAAATCGCCCATTATTATGAAGAAAAAGTCTCGACTGAGATCTACAGTAAGATCAAACAAACTCATTTTGCCAGACTGAAAGAATTGCAGGCATTTGCAGAGAAAAAGATGTACACGTGACATTAGCGCGTTAAGGGAAAACCTATTGCATCTACCGCTTACCCGCTTGGATGAGCAAAAATCAGCCTTTTTACTGATTATTTCAATGATAGTGGCAGGCCTCGCTAAAGAAGGCTTAAATTTTCCCGAACATTGACTCTATCGGGTCATTATGGTAACATTAGTTATGGTAACGGAGGTTGCTTTATGAAATTTTATAACAGAGAGAAAGAGTATGCCGAGCTGGAAAAGCTTCTGGGACAGACGTCCGAGAGCTCCCGCATGGCTGTTCTGACCGGCCGGAGGCGCGTGGGCAAAACGCTCCTCTCTCTGGAATTTGTCAAAAATAAAAAGCACCTCTATTTCTTTGTCGCAAAAAAATCAGAGGCGCTCTTGTGCGAGGAATACGCGGGGGAGATCCGCAAGGTTTTTCCGGAGGCGGCTATCGCGGACGGGATACGCGCTTTTAAGGACCTTTTCCACTTACTGCTTACGCTCGCCCGAGAGGAAACCTTCACGCTCATTATCGACGAATTCCAGGAGTTCACAAATATTAACCCCGCTGTCTATTCGGAGATCCAGAAGTTGTGGGATCTCCATAAGACTACAAGCCGCTTGAACCTGGTCTGTATCGGCTCGGTGTATTCTCTCATGCACAAGATATTTGAAGGCTCCAAGGAACCGCTTTTCAACCGCGCGGACCGGATCTTGACACTCAAGCCATTTCCCATCAAGACCCTGTCCGAGATATTACACGACCAGAAAGAGAAAGAGCCCCGCCTCCTTTTTGATTATTACCTTTTTACTGGAGGCAGTCCGAAATACATCGAACTTCTTGTCGAAAACAAGGCTTTTTCACTTAAAGGGATATTGGATCTTATGATCGCGGCTGACTCGCCCTTTATCAGCGAAGGAAAGAATCTCCTGATCGAAGAATTCGGCAAGGAATACGGCACATATTTTTCAATCCTTGAAATGATCGCTGCCGGGAAAACAGGGCGTTCCGAGATCGAATCCATGCTTGAAATAAATGTCGGCGGCTATCTGGACCGTCTGGAAAAGGATTATGCCGTTATCGAAAGACGCAAACCGGTCAACGCAAAACCCAACTCAAAGACGCAAAAGTACGTGATCGTGGATAACTTCCTTAATTTCTGGTTCCGGTTCATTTATCGCAACCGTTCCGCGATCGAGACGGGGAATTTTGAATACATCAAAGACGAGATCCTGAGGGATTACCCGACCTATTCGGGCAAGATCCTCGAACGATTCTTCCGGGCCCTTTTTGCCGAAACGGGCTGTTACAATCGTATCGGATCCTGGTGGGACCGAAGTCATCAGCATGAGATCGATCTTGTGGCCATCCATGACATAAAAAAACAAATGGTCCTAGCAGAGGTGAAGTTGAATCCTAAAAAGATCAATATCGAAGCCCTGAAGCGCAGCGCCGCGCGGCTTCTGGCAGATTTTCCGGAATATGAGGTCGAATGGCGCGGCCTCAGCATCGAAGACATTCGCGCCTTTATCTGATGCGACAAAGGACAAACGTGATGGCGATTCAGAAAAAAAAACCGCTCAAAAGCCGTTCCTTTCTGATCATCAACCCGTTCGGGATCGGGGATGTGCTTTTCTCGACACCCTTGATCCGTCAGCTCCATGAAGCGCATCCCGGGGCGAAGATCTATTACCTCTGCAATCGCCGCACCAGCACCTTTCTCAAGAACCATCCGCTCATCAACAAACTCTTCATCTACGAGCGCGACGAGTTCCGTGCCGCGGAAAAGCGTTCCTTCTGGGCGGGAGCCTCGATGCTCATCCGCTTCCTTTTCAGCATCTGGAGGGAACATATCGGCACGGCGATCGATCTTTCGCTGAATTCCAAGTTCGGCCTCTACGCCATCCTCGCGGGGATCCCGGTCCGCGCCGGCTTTGACCATAAAAAACGAGGCCGTTTTTTAAATCGAAAACTGCCGCTCGAAGGCTTTGAATCAAAGCACGCGGCGGAATATTACCTCGATATCCTGAGTCTGATCGGGATCACGCCGCGGATCACCCCGATGGAGATCTATGACGATCCCGCAAGCGCGGAATGGGCCGACCGAATGGTTCGCAGTCATTGCGAGGAGCCCCGAAAGGGCGACGTGGCAATCTCTCTCTCTCAAGTGGCTTCCCATAGACTTGTCATAGGGATCGCGCCTTGCGGAGGACAGACCTTTGGAAAGTCCGCCGGAGTGAAACGCT
>CAZDVO010000010.1:0-2555 GCA_964508905.1 uncultured bacterium | reverse complement strand
GGGATCGCGCCTTGCGGAGGACAGACCTTTGGAAAGTCCGCCGGAGTGAAACGCTGGCCGGAAGGACATTTCGCGGCCTTGATCAACCGCCTTGTCGATCGTTACCCTGACGCTCAAGTTCTTATTTTCGCCGGGCCTAATGAGAAACCTGAAATTTCAAATATCCTGGCCGGGCTGAGTTCGGTCGCCAAAGAAGCCGTCCGGGACTATTCCGCCGCCACGCTGCCTCAACTGATCGCCTTAACGGGGAAATGCGATCTCTTTATCAGTAACGACACCGGCTTTTTGCGTTTCGCGGACGCCCACGGCAAAAAGAGCGTCTCTTTCTTTGGCCCAGTCGATGAGCGGGTTTATGGCCCGTTCCCGCTGAGCGCCGATCGCCACCGGGTGCTGACCCATCCCATGCCGTGCCGCCCTTGCTACAACAAATTCCGGCTCAGTGAATGCCATCACCAGGTCGCGTGCATGACCGGCGTCACCGTCGACGAGGCCTTCCGGGCGTGTGAGGCGCTAATCTCGAAGGCTTAATCCCGGGATCCTTCGCCAAAATACGGCTCCAGGATGACGGGGTTCGAACAAGCATCTCGTCATCCTGAGTGATGCGCAGCATCGCGAAGGATCTCGCTTTAGATCTCGGTCTAAGGGGCATCATCCTCACGAATCTCATCATACTGAGTAAAAACCTTGATTTTCTCGCAGTGCATCAACCGAAAAAGCGGGGAGAGCGAACAAGCCGGACCTCAAGATATCCGCGCCGACCACGGATCAGCCTAAAATAAAGAGTTAGAAGCAGTTTTATAAGTCCACGCAACTTCAATAATGGCTTGTCATTGCGAGGAGCCCGAAAGGGCGACGCGGCAATCTCTCTCTACAAAAGCGAGATTGCTTCGCCTGATTCTTGCTTTCGCCCGCCTACCGGTAGGCAGGCAAGAAAGCATCAGGCTCGCAATGACGTTGCATCTAAAGGGGTAGAGGTGCTTCAGTCCCTGAATGACGCCTCACACGCCTCGTCGTCCGCTGACCTCATGGCGTTAAAATAAAGTCGGCGTGTCAAAAATGCTCAAAAAATCAAGAACCTATGCTAGAATCACGGCCATTCCGGATGAAAGAAATGATCCGCGCTGAAGCTGATTGGAATGCCTTGTGGCCGGTCATTCGAAAGGAGGAAGATCATGACAAAAAGTGACGGCTATATTAAATTGCTTAAAATGGAATCCTTGCGTGCTTTCCAGGATTGCCAAGTCAAGATCGTCCTTTTTGGATCCCGTGCCCGTGCCGACCAAACACGTTATTCCGATGTCGATATCGGAATTATCCCGCGCTCCGGAAAGGGGCAC
Source organism: uncultured bacterium (assembly GCA_964508905.1). Lineage (GTDB taxonomy): Bacteria > Omnitrophota > Omnitrophia > Omnitrophales > Aquincolibacteriaceae > Aquincolibacterium. The sequence continues at coordinate 1,218 of CAZDVO010000010.1, read as the reverse complement.
TTCCGGGCGATCACAGCATTTCGTGACAGAGTCGAGGAAATGAACATTCCCTACAAGGTGGATGTTGTCGATTTCTCGGAAGTATCTTCCTCGTTCGCTAAGCAGGCACTGAAGGAGGGCAAAATATGGAAAGATTAACCCAGAAGCAAATCGATCTGGAGCGCGCGCTCGGAACGTTGGAAGCGATCCTGGAAGAGCCCTTCTCTGTGATCGTAAGAAATGCCACGATCCAGAGGTTCGAATACACCTTTGAGGCTTTTTGGAAATGGACTCAAGAATACCTGAAGCAGCAAGAAGGCGTGATCGCGAATTCTCCAAAAACTTGTTTTAAAGACTTGTACAAAGCGGGTCTCTGCTCTGCACCGGAAAGCGTCAAGCTTCTCGAGATGACGGACAAGCGAAACGCCACAACTCATACTTATCGTGAAAAGATCGCAAAAATGATTTATCGCTCCATCCGCGGCTATCAGCAGCTCATCCGGAAAATTCACAGTCGGGCGACGGCTAAACATTAACGCTGAGCGGGTGGTATCGAAAAAGCGGATGAACCCTAAAAACAAGCTAAAGAGGTTTTTGGGGTCCGTCTGAAACGGACGCAACGATCTCATGAGGAGGTTTGAGATGCCTTTGCAATTGGGAAGTCTTCAAAAAGCCGTAGGCTCCATGGAAGCGCTCTTGGCGAAAACCGAAGATAAGGCGTTGGGGGATAGCCTGGACGAAGTGACCCGTCAGGGATTAAAAGCCGGGCTAATACAGCATTTCGAATTCACCTATGAACTTTGCTGGAAATTCATGAAGCGCTGGCTCGAAAAGAACCTGGGAAGCGTTTATGTGGACGGCATCAGTAAAAAAGAGCTGTTCCGTATAGCGGCTGAGCATCATTTGATCCTGAACGTTGAAAGCTGGTTCGAATACCACCACGCGCGGAACGAAACCTCTCATATCTACGACCAGGACAAAGCCGATGCGGTTTATGCGGTGGCGGTTCGCTTTGCCCGCGACGCGCGGACTTTTCTGGAAACACTGATCTCCAAAAATGATTGATCTTTCTGCCGCTCACCTGGCCCTTGTGAAAAAGATCCTCAAGACCCATGTCCCGGATCGCGAAGTTCGCGCGTTCGGTTCTCGCGTCGGAGGGAAGGCTAAACCCTATTCGGACCTGGATATGGTCATCATGGGCGAAACAAAATTGGGGCTGGGAAAGATCGCCGTTCTCCG
>CAZDVO010000009.1:13425-60048 GCA_964508905.1 uncultured bacterium | reverse complement strand
TCCACACTCGACCGATGGGCCCTCAGTCTTATTCTTGGGGGTGCTGTGGGGAATTGGATCGATCGGCTTCGCTTTACCGCGGTCGTGGACTTTATTGATTTTCGCATATGGCCTGTTTTTAACCTCGCGGATACCGCGATCACGATCGGGGTTTGTCTCTATTTTATCCGGGTTATGACCTCCAAGGACAAGTCATGATTCCGGTCCTTTTCTCGTTCGGCGGCCTGCATCTTTATTCCTATGGACTGTGCATCGCCGTTGGTATTTTGTGTTGCCTTTTTCTCATGCAGAAACGCGCAAAGCGGGAAGGATTTCCCGGGCCCGAGGACATCATGGACATGGCTTTTGTGATCGTCCTTTGGGGATTTCTGGGAGCGAGACTTTTTTATGTATTGCAGAACCTGGAGTATTACGCGACAGCGCCGCTCAAGTTTTTCGCGGTCTGGGAAGGTGGGCTCATTTTTTATGGGGGGATCTTTGGTGGAATGGTAGGGTTTATCCGGTTTGTTCGGAAAAAAAAGCTGCCCTTTTGGAAGTTGCTGGATTTTGTGGTGCCCTACGTTGCGCTTGCGCACGCCTTCGGACGATTGGGCTGTTTTTTGAATGGGTGCTGTTACGGAAAGGTCTGTGATCTCCCCTGGGCTGTCCGTTTTCCGGAACTGGCCCATCCCGTGCATCCGACCCAGCTTTACGAGGCGCTGTTCGATCTGGCTCTTTTCTTTTTCCTTCGCGCCCGGACCCAACGCGCGAAGTTCACGGGGGAGGTTAGCTTGCTTTACCTCCTTCTTTACGCGATGGGGCGTTATGCCATCGAATTCCTTCGGGAACCTTTCTGGACTTGGCAGGGGCTTACTTCGAACCAATGGTTGAGCGCGCTCATCATTACCGTGGCGTTCGTTCTCTTTAAGTGGCGCCGAACACGGAGTTACTGATATGGCCAAGAACCGTTTTAAGGAATTCGAAGTGGGGGACCTGGAGGCTGAACAGCGGATCGACGTTTTTTTGGCCCATAAAATGTCCGACGAACATTCCCGCGCGCATCTCCAGAAGTTGATCAAAAATGGCGGCGTTCTGGTGGATGGCAGGACCGTGACGCCGCACTATGCGGTGAAGTTGGGGGAAAAGATCCGTGTTGAAAAGCTCGACATGCCAGTCGAAGATTTGCCCGCAGAAGCGATCCCTCTGGATATTGTTTACGAGGACGACGATTGTCTTGTGGTGAACAAACCGGCGGGGATGGTCGTCCACCCGGCACACGGGAATCCGAATCACACGCTCGTGAATGCGCTTCTTTTTCACGTGCAGAGCCTGGGTCATGCGAAGGACAAGGTCCGCCCCGGGATCGTTCACCGCCTCGACAAGGATACCTCCGGCTTGCTCGTGGTCGCGAAGAATGACTACGCCCACGCGAAATTGGCCCTTCAATTCAAAGAACATACGATCGACCGTGTTTATAACGCGGTCGTTCGCGGGGTCGTCCAGCACGACGAAGGGTATTGCGATGAGCCCGTGGGCCGTGCGTTCCTCAACAGGAAAAAGGTCGTGATCCGTCCCTCCGGGGGAAAAGAAGCGTTGACGTTCTTCAAGGTGCTGAAACGCTTTAAAAACGCGACCTGGGTGGAGATCCGCCCTCAGACCGGACGCACGCATCAGATCCGCGTTCATTTCGCGCATATGGGACATCCCGTGCTTGGGGATACCTTTTATGGCATTCCTTTCCCTCCGATCCAGCGCCAGGCCTTGCACGCACTGTCGATCGGTTTCGAACAACCCCGCACCAAGAAATGGATCGATCTTCGGAGCGAGCTTCCCGAGGATATGCAGGAACTCTTGCGCTGCCTCGGATCGAAGTCCTAGGGCTGAAAAACCTTCCTGTTCGTGCGGTTAAATAGCTGTTTGCAATTGGTTTTCCTCCCGCTAAAATGACCTCCATGAATCCCGTTCACTGGTTTTTCTTCATCGGCACCGTCGTGGTTTCCCTCGGGTTTGCGATCTACGGACACTGGGTGCTCTGGAAATTCAAGGCCCCATCGTACCGCGCGGCCGTGACCGGGTGCGAGATCGCCCGTTTTGTCCTCGACAAGGCGGGCTTGGTCCATATTCCTGTGACGCCTATCGCCGCTTCGGAAGAGTATCCCTCAAATGAGGGTCTTTTTCTGGCTCCCAAGACCTACGAGGGCCGTGATTTTCTCTCCATGATCCAGGCCGCGCGGCAAGCGTTCCTTAAAAGCCAACTCTCGAATATGACCTTCTGGGTGCGTCTCAAAAGGAGGATGGCGTTCGTGATCCGATTCACGGTTTTTGCCGGCTGGATCCTGTTCTTTGTCGGCATGTTGATCCCCGGGCTTCGAGGGCTTGTGAATCTTGCGTTAGGTTCTTTTAGCGTGGTCCTGGCGATCGTGGTCTTTGATCTTCCTTTCGAGCTGGATGTGGAGGAGAAGACGCTTCGCTTGCTGAAGGCCTCGGGTCATTTTCAGCTGAACGAGATGGTCCACCTCAAAAAGCTCAATCAGGCCATGGCGCTTTGGGGGCTTGGGGCGATCGTTCGAGCGCCGTTCAATAAGTGCCTTTGCCTCTTTGGAAAAGGAGGGACGGACTATGGGCTATAAAGATCTCCGGGAATTCCTTGAAGTGCTGCGCCGGGAGGGAGAGCTGGTCGAGATCTCCGCGCCGGTGGATCCGCTGCTTGAGGTGACGGAGATCTATGACCGTGTCGTCAAAAAGGGCGGTCCCGCGTTGCTCTTTACCCATGTGCGCGGTTCCGAAGTGCCGCTCCTGATCAATCTTTACGGCTCGGCCAAGCGCATGGGCATGGCCCTGGGGGTTCGCGATACTTCCGAGATCGCCGCCCGGATCCGATCGTTTCTTGAACTTAAACCGCCGCAGAATCTTTTCGAGAAGCTGGCGATGATCCCCAAGCTCACGGAGTTGAACGCCGTGCTTCCTAAATTTGTGAAGCACGCGCCCTGCCAGGAAAAGGTCGTGATGGCGGGTGCGGGGAAGCTACTCGACAGCCTTCCCCTGCTTCAGTGTTGGCCTAAGGACGGCGGTAAATTCATTACATTCCCGTTGGTGGTCACGAAAGACCCCGAAACCAATCAGCGCAATCTCGGCCTTTATCGCATGCACGTTTACGATGACCGGACCACCGGGATGCATTGGCAGATCCATAAGGATGGCGCGGAGCATTTTCGGAAATTGAAGAAAGGCGTCAAAGGACGGTTGCCGGTCGCGTGCGTTATCGGGGCCGATCCCGCGACCATGTTCGCGGCGGCGTGTCCGTTGCCCTCGGGGATGGATGAACTGATGCTTGCCGGGTTTTTTCGTAAGAAGTCGGTCGAGCTTGTGAAATGCAAAACGGTCGATCTTGAAGTGCCCGCCGAAGCGGAGATCGTGCTCGAGGGGTATGTGGAAGAGGGCGAGATGCGCCTAGAAGGGCCGTTCGGCGACCATACCGGGTTTTATTCTCGCGCCAAAGATTTCCCCGTATTTCATGTGACCTGTATGACCCATCGCAAAGATCCTGTTTATGTGACGACCATTGTGGGGCGCGCGCCGATGGAAGATTGCCACATGGGAAAGGCGATCGAAAGGATCTTTTTGCCGATGATCCAGAAACAGTTCCCTGAGATCGCGGATATTTGCCTGCCTTGGGAGGGAGCGTTCCATAATTGCCTGATCGTTTCGATCAAGAAGAGCTATCCGGAGCAGGGGAAGAAGATCATTCACGGTATCTGGGGGCTTGGGCAGATGATGTTCTCCAAGATGATCATTGTTCTCGACCACGATACGAATATCCAGGACTTGAAGGAGGTCTCGTGGCGTGTGCTGAATAACCTGGATCCCAAGCGCGATCTTGTGTTCGGCGAGGGGCCGTTGGATGAGCTGGATCACGGTGCGCCGAGAGATTTTGGCGGCTCGAAGATCGGTATCGACGCGACGCGGAAGAGTGACGCCGAAGGCATGGAGCGGCCTTGGCCTGAGGATATCGTGATGGACGAGGAGATCCGCCGGCGTGTCGAGACCCGGTGGCGTGAGTACGGATTGGATGAGAAATACCGCTAAGCGGTCCTGCCTTTTCTTTTGAACGTGAATTTGAATGGAACCCGATGTTTGAAAAACTGAGAATCTTTACCCGCGACATTAAGATCGAACACTCTCTTTTCGCGTTGCCTTTCGCGTATGTCGGGCTTTTTCTCGCCGAACGGAGATTCCCTAGCGCTTTTCTTTTCTTCTGGATAACGATTGCCATGGTCAGTTTCAGGACCATGGCGATGGCCGTGAATCGTCTTTTTGACCGGAAGATCGACGCTGAGAACCCTCGGACGCAAGGGCGCGCTTTGCCGCAGAAGAAACTGGCTACCGGGTTCGTCTGGATCGCCGTGGTGCTTTCGCTGGCTCTCTTTGAATGGAGCGCCTGGAGGCTCGGCGTGCTTTGCCTTTGGCTTTCACCGATCCCGGTTGTGCTCGCGTGGCTTTACCCGTTCGCCAAGCGTTTTACCTGGCTATCACATTTTGTTCTGGGACTCGTCCTTGGGATTGCCCCGTATGGCGCTTGGGTTGCGAGCCGGGGAACTCTCGACTGGGCTCCCGCTTTCCTGACGGCAGGCGTTACGCTCTGGGTTGCGGGATTCGACATGATCTACGCGCTTCAGGACATTGATTTTGATGTGAAACACGGCCTTTATTCGTTTCCCGCCCGTTTCGGGATCGCGGTTACATTAAAAGTGACGCGAGGACTTCACATTCTTGCCGTGTTCTGCTGGGCGATGGCGGGGCTTGGCACGGGCATGGGGATTTGCTATGGGGTGGGGCTTGCTGTGGTAGCTGGATTCCTGATCCGGGAACATCAGATGGTCCGTGCGTTCGGAGTCGCGAAGATCAACGAAGCGTTTTTTATGATGAACGCCGTTGTGAGCCTGACGCTTTTTCTTGCTGTGGTTTTTGATGTTACCTTCCGGTGAATCGGTTCTCACTTGCGTGGCTGAAACCGACCGGGGAAGGCCTTTTGTACTGACAATCGGAGGAATGCGCAGTATCCTTAATGCCATCCGCATGAGTGAATGGAGGGAATTATGAATGATGTTATCAGAAAAAAAATGTTATCGTTCCAGAAAAGCGAGATCACCGAGCATGTTATCTACTTAAAGCTCACAGCGATCGAAAAGAACGCGAAGAATAAGGCCGTGCTAGAAAAGATCGCCGCGGATGAGCTGCGACATTATGAGATCTGGAAGAAACATACCGGGCAGGAAGTTTTGCCCTGCCGCTTGACTATCGCGAAATATGTCTGGATCTCCAGGGTCCTTGGGCTTACGTTCGGGCTGAAATTGATGGAAGGTGGAGAGGGGAAGGCCCAAGACGCGTATCGGGAGATCGCTTCAGGCGCCGCAGAGGCTTCCGCTATTGCGGCCGAAGAAGATGCTCATGAGAGAGAACTTCTCGAGATGATCGACGAAGAACGGCTGAAATATGCCGGGTCGATGGTCCTCGGCTTGAATGACGCATTGGTTGAGTTGACTGGGGCGCTTGCGGGGTTGACCTTTGCGTTGGGCAATGCCCGTCTGGTGGCAATGGCCGGCGCGATCACGGGGATCGCGGCCTCCTTGTCGATGGCGGCTTCGGAATTCCTTTCGACGAAATCGGAAGAGGACGCCAAGGACCCGGTCAAGGCCGCGACTTATACCGGGATTGCTTATATTCTGACCGTGACACTGCTCATTCTCCCGTACCTCTTGTTGGAGAATCTGCTTGTTTCGCTGGGGTGGATGCTTGCCAACGCGGTCGCGATCATCTACGCGTTCACTTTCTATATTTCAGTCGCGAAGGGACTGGATTTCCGAAAACGTTTTCTAGAGATGGTCTCGATCTCTTTGGGCGTTGCCGGCCTGTCTTTTCTGATCGGGCTCGGCGTTCGGTTCTTCCTGCATATTGACGCGTAAAAACTTTGAGGTGGTATCGGAAATGAAAAAACCTTATGTCGTCGCGATCACCGGTGCGAGCGGGGTCACTTACGGGTTGCGCCTTGTGGAAGTGCTGATGGAGCAACAATGCCCCGTGGAACTCGTAGTCTCGGACACGGCCAGGATCGTGATGCGTGAGGAGTTAGGGACCGGGGCAAGGTTGCCTGAGCCTTCGCGGGAATTGCGCATTCACGACTTTCACGATTTTACGGCACCGATCGCGAGCGGTTCATACCCGACGGCGGGGATGGTCATTATCCCGTGCAGCATGGGGACGCTGGGGGCGGTGGCTTCGGGTCTTAGTCAGAATCTCATCCATCGTGCCGCAGACTGCACGATCAAAGAAGGACGCAGGCTTATTCTGGTGCCACGAGAGATGCCGCTTTCGGCCATTCATCTTGAAAATATGCTGAAGCTCGCACGCCTCGGGGTCAAGATCGTGCCGCCGATGCCGGCGTTCTACTCGGGTCAACAGAAGATAGCCGACCTTGTTGATTTTGTCGTAGGCAAAGTACTCGACCAGATGGGCGTTGCTCATGCCCTGTATCCGCGATGGGTGGGAAGTTATGATCGGGCGAACTAATTCGAGGTGTCTATGAGCACGGAAACGATGGCCAAACTTCGGATCGGGAAGATCAGATATTTGAATTGCCTTCCGTTCTACACGGGGCTTGTGGAGCGGCTCCAGGCGTGTGGTGTCGAGCAGGAAATGAGCTTTTTTGAATCGTATCCCGCGGAGATCAATCAAGCGATGCAACGCGGGGAGATCGATGCGGCGCCGGTCTCATCTCTGGAATATTTGCAGCACCAAGATGAGTATGTGTTGATCCCGGATCTTGGGATCGGGACGCGGCTTTTTGTGCGAAGCGTACTCTTGATCTCCAGGAAAAAGATCGAAGCGCTGAACGGCGCGGTAATCGCTCTCTCTCGTGAGAGCCTGAGTTCGGCGGGGCTTGTCCGTATTTTGCTCAAACGGAAATACGATCACCGGAACACGTTTGAGATCGTGGAGCAGGACCCGGAGGCGATGTTGTCGAAATATCCCGCGGCGCTTCTGATCGGGGATCAGGCCCTTTTTTGTCAGCCTAAAGACCTCGTTTATAAGTACGATCTTGGAGAATTATGGCAGTCGTGGACCGGGAAGCCCTTCGTGTTCTCGCTTTGGGCGGTGCGGCGGTCTTTCGCGACGCGTTATCCGGAAGTGCTTCGGCATTTTGCGACCGTTTTGAAAGAGAACACGCTGAGTAATCTGGCCCAGCCCGAGGAACTTTTGAAGCGGGCCCTCGGCGTCGCGCCTTCCGATAAGCGTTTTTGCCAGTTACTCGGGTATTTGGTGAATCTTCAGTATTCGCTCGACGAGACGATGCAGGAAGGTGTTCTGCGTTTTTTTGAACTTGCCTACGAAGAAGGTCTTGTCCCCGCGGCCCCGAAGCCTTTGGAATTTTTCAAATAATGGATCTCTACGGTAAGATCCTCTCACGCCGGCTTGCCGGCGAACGGCTGACCCTCGAAGACGGTGTTCAACTTTACAGCTGCGACCTCCTCCGTTTGGGGCAGGCCGCGCAGCAGCTGGTGCCGCGCCTGCGGCCCCGTGCGGTCAGTTTTGTGGTGGACCGTAATATCAGTTATACCAATGTTTGTACGATCGGCTGTGATTTTTGCGCCTTTCACTGCGCTCCCGGAGCTCCCGGAGCTTTTGTTTTGACGCTCGAACAGGTTTTGGAGAAGGTTCGTGAGCTTGTGGCGCTGGGGGGGACACAGGTCCTCATTCAGGGCGGCATCCATCCGGACCTTGGGCTTGGCTATTTTCTGGATATGGTTCACGCTATCCATCGGGAGTTCCCACAAGTCGCCATCCACTCCTTTTCAGTGATCGAGCTAGACGTGCTTTCGAAAAGATCGGGTATCGCGTTGCCAGCGTTGCTCGGAAAATTCAAGGAGGCCGGGCTCAATTCGCTACCGGGAGGAGGTGCGGAGATCTTGGTGGAGCGGGTTCGTCAGAAGATCAGTCCGAAAAAGATCTCTTCCGATCGCTGGCTTGAAGTGATGCAGACTGCGCATGAAGCAGGGCTTAAGACGACGGCGACGATGGTGTTCGGACATGTGGAAACCAAGGAGGAGCGGATCGTTCATCTGCTTCGCCTTCGCGAGCTTCAAGATCGGACGTGCGGTTTTCGCTCGTTCATCCCATGGAGCTTTGTCCCGAATGAGACGCCCGGGATGAGTGGGTTAAAAGCCTCGGGCGGGGACGACTATTTGAAGACCGTAGCGATCTCTCGGCTGGTTCTGGATAATATCGAGCATATCCAAAGCGGCTGGCTGACGGAAGGCCTGAAGCTGGGGCAGATCGCGCTTGCGTTCGGTTGCGATGACATGGGAGGGACGCTTCTGGAGGATAAGGTCCTGGAACCGACGGGGATCACGGTCCGGACGCGTCAGGAGGATCTGGTCCGTTTGATCCGGGATGCTGGGTTCGTTCCGGTACAACGCGATACGAATTATAACGTGGTCAAGGTCTTTGAGGAGGTGCAAGATGCCTGTGGCCGATAAAGCTTTTATCCGGAAAGCCTTCGATTCGATCACGCCCCGCTATGATCTGTTAAACCAGATCCTGAGTTTTGGGATGTCGAAGTCGTGGAGAGAACGTTCCGCGGAGATCGTGCTGCAGCTTCCCGGATTCGCCCCGAAGACGGTTCTGGACCTTGGGTGTGGGACCGGTAAATTCCTGGAAGTGTTCTTGCATAAAAAGGCCTGGGAGAGCGCGACGGGGCTGGATTTCTCCGCGGCAATGCTCGCCAGAGCCCGGAGCACGGTCGCGGGGAATGTGATGTGGCTTCAGGGGGATTTTGATGCCCTGCCGTTCCTGGAGGATAGTTTTGATCTTGTGATCTCGGGGTTTACCCTCCGGAGCGTTCAGCGGCTTCCGGAATTTCTGGCGAATGTCCGCCGCATCGTGACACCCGGAGGCAGGGTGGCGTTTCTCGACCTGACGCGCCCCAGGAACTCTTTGGCGCGTTTCTTTTTTTATCCTTATCTGAGATTCATTTTGCCAATATTGGGTGGGCTTATTTCAGGGAATCGGGAGGCCTACCGATTCCTGTCGAGTTCGATCCAGGGGTTTCAATCTCCTGATGCGACGCTTCGGCTCATGGAAAGCCTTGGCTATAAGGGCTGTACCAGTAAAAGCTTTGCTTTTGGAGCGGCTACGCTTATCATAGGTTCGAAATAATCCTCATATGATGACTCCTGACGAAAAACTTGCACAATTAGGGCTGTCTTTGCCTCCCGCTCCCAAGCCTCTGGGGCTTTATCAGCCTGTCATCGTGTCGGAAAAACTGGCTTTCCTGAGCGGTCAGGTCTCAAAGGACGAGACGGGAAAGATCCTGGCGGGAAAGGTTGGCGCGGGGCTTTCGCTGGACGAGGGGAAGGCGGCCGCCCGTTCGGCGGCTCTGAGCGCGTTGAGTATCATGAAGCATCTGATCGGCTTTGAGAAGATCAACCGCGTTGTTAAAATGACCGGATTTGTTCAGGCGGCGCCTGATTTTTATGAGATCCCCGCGGTCGTGAACGGCGCTTCGGAGTTGCTTGGGGAAGTGCTCGGGGAAAAAGGGATCCACGCACGTTCGGCGGTCGGGGTGGCGAGCTTGCCAATGAACGCCGCGGTCGAGATCGAACTTATTCTGGAACTCAAATAACGGAAAGGCATTTCATGAAAGGTTTTCTGAAATTTATAGCGATCTTCGTCACGATCCTGGTGCTGAGCGCGGTCCTGGCGCCGCTTGTCTACGATCTTTTCCCCTACAAGTATGGACGTATCTTCAACCGTCTGGTGATGATCTTTACGCTAGCTGCAGTTCTGATCTTTGTTCGTTTCCGTAAAGAGATGTTTGTCTCTTACGGTATGGGCTGGAACAAAGGAAGTCTTGGGCTTTTTGGAACCGGGTTCTGGACCGGCCTTGGCGTACTTCTCGTTTTTACGGGGATCTCGCTGGCCGCGGGGCATGCGCATGTTTCATTGCGGGACCTTGCGGCGCTTGAATGGGGCCGGAAATTGATCGGCTGTCTTGGCGGCGCGGTTTTGATCGGGGTGATGGAGGAGTTCTTTTTCCGAGGGTTTGTTTTTTCGGGGCTTCGGGATAAGGTGTGCCGCGGGAGTGTGGCGTGGGCGATGGTCGTGACGAGCCTTTTTTATTCCGCGCTTCATTTTGTGAGCATCCGTAAGCCCGAGATCAGTGCGGATCCGGGGTTGATGGACAGCCTGAAACTGATCGCGGCGCCGATCCAATCTTTCGCGAACTGGCAGGCGGTGTGGCCAGCCTTTGTCGGTCTGTTCCTTTTCGGGATGGTCCTTAATTATTGTCTGATTCGTTCGAAGTCCCTTTATCCCGCGATCGGCCTTCATGCGGGCTGTGTCTTTTTTATCAAGAGTGCCGGCCTATTTGTCGGGTTCGCGGAAAAGAATGTTTTTTTCTGGGCCACGAAAAAAGTCTACGACGGGGTTGTGGGTTGGATCTTCCTTCTGGTGATCTGGTTTGTGTTGAGCAAATTGCTTAAAAAACCGGAGACCCAGCCCGCGGCGTGAATGGGGGGGGATTTCTTATGACCACTAATAAAGTGACACGTGAAAAGATCCTGGAGTTATTGAAGCAGGTCCAGGAGCCTGTCCTGAGAGAGGACCTCGTCTCGCTCGGGCTCGTGCGAGAGATCTCGGTCGAGCAGAATCGTGCGTTCATTCATCTTGAGACCTCCGCGGAGGACCCCTGCGTGCAGGAAAAATTGCGCGGAGAGATCGTTAAGCTTGTTATGGCGGCGGGAGCTTCTGCCTGTGATGTCCATTTTTCGGGGGCGCCTCAAAAAAAGGGAGAACCCTCCCGGCCTTTCCAAAGCCATGAATCGAAATGCGGGGTGAATGCTGAGGCCGTGCGGTCGATCCCGGGTGTTCGGCATGTGGTCGCGGTCGCGAGCGGTAAGGGCGGCGTGGGGAAGTCGACGGTGGCCGTGAATCTCGCGTTCGCGCTCAAGCAGCTCGGCGCCAAGGTCGGATTGATGGATGCCGATATTTACGGGCCGAATATCCCCCTCATGCTCGGGATCCCTTCCGACCAGCGGCCGGAAGTCGCATCGGACGCAAAGATCCAGCCGCTTCAGGCTCATGGCGTCAAGGCGATCTCGATCGGATTTTTCGCGAATCCGGAACAGCCTGTCATCTGGCGCGGGCCGCTTCTTCACAAGACCATGGAACAATTCCTCCATCGCGTCGATTGGGGCGAGTTGGATTATCTCGTCATCGATCTGCCTCCGGGGACAGGGGATGTGCAACTGTCGCTGTCTCAGTGGGTGAGCCTTGCCGGAGCGGTGGTGGTTACGACGCCCCAGGAGGTCGCGCTGGCCGATGTTCGTAAGGCGGTTAATATGTTCCGTCAACTGGAGGTCCGGATCTTGGGCGTGGTGGAGAATATGACCGGGGCGATCTTTGGTAAGGGCGGAGGCGAGAAGATGGCCGGAGTGTTCCAGATCCCGTTCCTGGGGGATATTCCGCTTGAGGCGCAGGTACGGGAGTGCGGGGATTCCGGGTTGCCCGTTGTGGCCGCGCATCCCAAGAGCCCTCTGAGCGAAAAATTCGTAACGATCGCGGAAGCGGTTCATAAAGCCCTGAAATCATAAGGAGTGATCCATGCCGAAAAAGAAAGTATCTCCGGCGCAAGCGGGAGATCGGTTTGAAGGAGTCGTCAGGGAGATGTTGGGGTTGCTCGGGGAGAACCCGAAACGGGAAGGGCTCGTGCGGACGCCTCATCGCGTCGCGAAGTCACTCCATTATCTCACCGAAGGCTATCAAATGGACCCTCGCGAGATCCTGAAGCATGCGATCTTCAAGGAGCCTTATGATGAAATGGTGATCGTGAAGGATATCGAGCTTTTTTCCCTTTGCGAGCATCATATGCTTCCGTTCTACGGCAAGGCCCACATTGCTTACATTCCGAACGGCAAGATCGTCGGGTTGAGTAAGATCCCTCGCGTTGTTGAGGTTTTCTCAAGGCGGTTGCAGGTCCAGGAACGGTTGACCACGCAGATCGCGGAATGTTTGATGAAGGCCCTTCGCCCGCAGGGGGTCGCGGTCGTGATCGAGGCGCTGCATCTTTGTATGTGTATGCGCGGAGTGAAGAAAGCCGATGCTTACACGATCACCAGTTCGATGCTCGGGGCCTTTCGTAAGGACGCGCGCTCCCGCAGTGAATTCCTCAGTTTGATAAACCTTAAGCGAGGAGGGTAGTCGGAGGATTTTTTTTGAAAAAGCGCGCTGTAAAAAAAGCCTGACGGTATTGCTCGTCAGGCTTTTTTTATTGCCCGAAATTATTTTTCCGAAACGATGCCGAGTTTTTCTTCAAGCGCGGCGACCTTCTTCTTGAGCGCGCGAACCTCGTCCAGGGTCTCCGCGGAGCGGAGCTGGGCTCCGAACTGTTTTCTCATTTCCTGATAAGGTCTTGCCGGCTGGCCGAAATACACCTGCTTGCCCGGGACCTTCTTGTTGGAGGGGAATCCCGCTCCGGCGCCGATCATCGCCCAGTCGCCGATCTCCACATGGTCGCCGAGTCCGACGGAGCCGCCCATCGTTACATGTGCGCCGACCTTGCAGCTTCCGGAGATGCCCGTTTGCGCCGAGATCACCGTGTGTTCGCCGAGCTGGACGTTATGCGCGATCTGAACGAGGTTGTCGACCTTACAGCCTTTGCCGATCCGTGTGGAGCCGATCGCGGCGCGATCGACGGTGGCGCAGGCGCCGATCTCCACATCGTCCTCGATCACCACGTTACCGATCTGGGGGAGTTTTTCATGTGCGGTCTGGGTCGCGACATAACCGAATCCGTCGGCTCCGATCACGCTGCCGGCGTGGATCACGACATTTTTCCCAAGGATGCACCCTTCATAGACCGTGACGTTCGGATGCAGTACCGACCGCTCGCCGATCCGGACATTCTCACCCACATAAGCATTCGCGCAAAGGACCGAGTGATCGCCGATCACTGCGTTCTCGGAGATCGTTACGAAAGCCTCCACGGTAACATGAGCGCCGATCTTGGCGGTCTTGGCGATCGAAGCCTGAGGCGATATCGTTCCCGGATATTGTTTAGCAGGGAAGAGACTTCGCAGGAGTTGAGCCCACGCGCGTTTCGGGTGCTCGACCTGGATCAAGACCTTGGAGGACGCGCTGATCTGTTTGGGTACGATGAGACAGGTGATCTCGGATGCCTCAAGCGCTTTGAATCCCTTCTCATCCTGAACGAAGGAAATATGCCCTTTCAGAGGGTTTTCAAAGTTGGTGATGCCTTCGATCACGGTCGTGGCGTCTCCGACCACAGTGCCGCCGACGATCTTTGCGAATGTTTCTACGGTTGTTTTCACGGAACGATCTCCCCTTGGCTAGAACTTTAAGAAAAAGACAAGATAGCCGATATTTCTTTGGTGATGCCCTTCTGACCCGTTGCGGTATTAAGTACAACTGAACAAGTGTTGGCAAGTATAACAAGGAGGAGAAGGGCATTCAAAAACAATTTTGAAGCAGTCCCTGGCGGTCCTATAATCCTGTGGGGGATTGAACACAACGAGAAAGGGAGTTCGTATGACAAAGAATCAGATCAACTATTTGCTGGCTTTAGCCACGTTGGTGGTCGTGTGGCTCTATTTCAACACGTTCTTTGGAGGCGCGATGGCGCAAAAGAGGACGATGGGGCGTATGCCGGTTTCGATGATGGACGGTGGACAGGCCCCTTATTTCCCGAAAGCGCGTACGACGCGCACGGGAATGCCTTCGCTGGAGGAGATCAAGAGAATGGCTGAGGCCCGGAAACGGCCCTCGTCGACCGATATTGCGAATACGGCAACGGTCAAGGCTCCTGTCGTGGCGGTACCGGAGAAGAAGTCATAAGAACTCGCATCCTGGAAGGGATGCGGGGAGCGATATCAGCTCGATCAACGAGTGGTCAAAACGCCGGGGTTCTTCGGAACTCCGGCGCTTTTATTTGGAAGGTTGAGGTGTCGGAGAGGCGGATTTTGTGACAGGTGCAGGAGTCGCTTCTGCGGCATCTTCCGGAGCCGTCTCGTGGGCGATCGGTAACGCGAGGTAGTCCTTGATGTGGGCCCGCTGATTGACCTCTGCGGTCCACGTCATAAAAGCTGTCTTCTGATTTGCCGCTAATGCTTCTTTTGCCTTCGGATCCGTAACTTCGCTACCCTCGGCTGGTTTGAAGCTGCCGATCTTGGTGCGAAGCAGTTTCTGGATGGTCATGAATTCTCGAAGGCCCTCTTCGAATTCCCTAGGGGAGATCCTGAGCGTCCGCGTGAGCCAGATCCGGTATTGTTCCTGCGTCGGTTCGATCAATCCCTGTTGTTTTAGAATGGCGGAGATCTCACGCCGCACGTCCTCATCGCTGATCTTGATGCCTTCGCGCTTGGCTTCACGGGCATAAACGATGTTCTGCCAGGTATAGTTGCGTAGCATCTCGGGGTCTTCGAGGGGTTTTTCTGCAGGCATGAAAAGCTGAGTCGCCTGATAAAAGCGGTTGTATTCCTGGAAGGTGACGGGTTTGCCAAAGGCCTCGCCGGCGTAACGGCCTTCCTTTTTGAGCGAGCTGGCGGAATAGCCGCCCCAGAGGATGAAAGAGCCTACGACGATCCAGATGATGAGTTTTGTGTGTTGGCGAAAGATCTTAAGCATAATGGCGGATAATCTAGCATAAGTTCGGCAAAGAGCAAGTGTTAGCCGTCGACGCGGGTGTCTCGATGCTTGGATTTTGCGTTGCGAGCGAAGGCGGAAATTTCTTCTCGACAAGATGTCGAGGCCTTTAGTATGATGCCGCGAATGGAGCCGCAGATATCATCTATCCAGTATATTTCAAGGCACAAGGCGACGCGTCAGGCGCGCGGTCTTGTGCCTTTTTTGTGACGGGTTACGCTCTCGATTAAGAAAAATTATGCAGACAGGATACCAACCATGGATCAAACAATCGTTGTTCTTGATTTTGGATCACAGTACACCCAATTGATCGCACGCCGCGTGCGCGAAGCGAAAGTTTTTTCGAAAGTGTACCCCTTCTCAGTGCCGTTCGAGAAGGTCCTCGCCGACAAACCGAAGGGGATCATCTTTTCCGGTTCGCCCGCGAACGTCTATGGCAAGAAGGCCCCGATCTCGGACCAGCGGTTCTTTTATAGCGGGATTCCGACGCTTGGGATCTGTTATGGGATGCAGCTCCTTTCCCACCAGCTTGGTGGCCGGGTGCACCGGTCGAACAAGCGGGAATATGGTCTCGCGCGGCTTCACGTGGCCGGGAAAAGCCCTCTTTTCGCCGGGATCCCGAAAACGCTCAATTGTTGGATGAGTCACGGGGACAAGTTGGACCGTCTTCCGGGCGGCTTCCAGCGTCTCGCGTACACGGACAACGCGCCGTTCGCGGCGATGGGGAACCCGAAACTCAAGACCTACGCGATCCAGTTCCACGCGGAAGTCGCGCACACGGAATTTGGCGCCAAGATCCTCTCGAACTTTTTGACGAAGGTTTGCGGTTGTACGCAAGACTGGACGCCGGAATCTTTTATCCGTGAAAGCGTTCGCAAGATCCGCCAGCAGGTGGGGAGCGACCGTGTGGTGCTCGGGCTTTCCGGCGGCGTGGATTCGTCGGTCGCGGCGGGGCTTCTCCATAAGGCGATCGGCAGGAAATTGAATTGTATCTTTGTCGATAACGGTCTTCTTCGCTTGAACGAGGTGGAGCGGGTCGATCGCACCTTCCGCGGTCATTTCAAGATGAACCTGAAGGTCGTGAAGGCGGAGAAGATCTTCCTTCAGCGCTTGAAGGGCGTCATTGATCCGGAAAAGAAACGCAAGATCATCGGCAAGACCTTCATCGATGTTTTTCAGAAAGAGGCGAACAAGCTCGGTAAGGTTCCGTTCCTCGCGCAGGGGACGCTTTACCCGGACGTGATCGAATCGGTGTCTTTCTTTGGCGGCCCGACCAGCATGATCAAGAGCCACCACAACGTGGGCGGCCTTCCGAAGAACATGAAATTCAAATTGGTCGAGCCCTTGAAAGAACTTTTCAAGGACGAGGTCCGGGCCGTCGGTGCCGCCCTCGGGATCGACAAGGATATTGTTGGCCGTCAGCCGTTCCCGGGGCCGGGACTCGCAGTGCGTATCCTGGGGGAGGTCCGCAAGGATCGCTGTGATCTGCTTCGCCAGGCGGACTGGATCGTCGTGGACGAGATCAAAAAAGCCGGCCATTACGACAAAGTATGGCAATCGTTTGCCGTGCTGCTTCCCGTTCAAAGTGTCGGCGTGATGGGGGATGAGCGTACCTACGAGAATGCCGTGGCCGTGCGCGCGGTGACCTCGCTGGACGGCATGACCGCGGATTGGGCGAAGCTGCCTCCGGAACTTTTGGGCCGGATCTCGAATCGGATCATTAACGAGGTTCGCGGGATCAATCGCGTCTGTTACGATATTTCCTCGAAGCCTCCGGCCACGATTGAGTGGGAATAACGGGAAACAGGATGGCGCTCAGCGGATGGCGGATTGCGTCAAGGCCTTGGTTTTTTAGTTTTACGCCATCCTC
The DNA here is from genome assembly GCA_964508905.1 of uncultured bacterium. Taxonomy (GTDB): domain Bacteria; phylum Omnitrophota; class Omnitrophia; order Omnitrophales; family Aquincolibacteriaceae; genus Aquincolibacterium. The sequence goes on along the minus strand of CAZDVO010000009.1, from coordinate 43,484 downwards.
CATCCACCCTCCGATGAGCGTTTTTAAATGAGCCACAGCGACTTCGTTCCTCTTCATTGCCATACCGAATACAGCCTCCTGGACGCGACCTGCAAGATCGACGATCTGATGACGCGCGCCAAGGAACTTCGTTTTCCCGCGCTCGCGATGACCGACAACGGCAATCTCTTCGGTGCGATCCAGTTCTACACGAAGGCTATGAAGGCGGGGATCAAGCCTATCATCGGCCTGAGCACCTATGTGGCTCCGGGCTCCCGCTTCGAGAAGCAGGCCCACGGCATCAAGGAAGCTTCTTTCCACCTGACCTTGCTCGCGATGAACGAGAAGGGGTATCGCAATCTCATCAAGCTCTCCAGTATCGGTTACACGGAGGGGTTCTATTACCGTCCCCGCGTAGATAAGGAAGTCCTCAAGGAACATTCGGAAGGGCTGATCGCGCTTTCCGGAGGGCTGAAAGGGGAGATCCCTTATTACCTTTACCATGATCAGATGCATGACGCGCGGAAAGTGGCGAAGGAATATATCGAGATATTCGGGACGGATCGGTTCTACCTGGAGGTAATGGACCACGGCATTGAGCCGCAAAAGAAAGTGATCGAAGGATCGCTCCAGCTTGCCGAGGAACTCAAGATCGGCATCGTCGCGACGAACGACACCCATTACATTCGCCAGAATGAGGCGATGGCCCATGACGCGCTCATCTGTATCGGAACGGGCGCCAAGCTCGACGAGCAGAACCGGATGCGCTACCAGGGCGACCAGTATTACCTTAAATCCGCGGAGGAGATGAAGGCCCTTTTCCGGAATTGTCCTCAGGCGATCCGATCCACCGTGGAGATCGCCGACCGCTGTAATCTGGAACTTAACTTCAATAAACTTTTTCTTCCCAAGTTCGCGCCGCCTGACGGCAAGACCCAGGACGCGTATTTTGAAGAGTTGTGCGTCCGGCTTCTCCGCGAACGCTTTGGCGGGGAGATCCCCCCGGAGTACGACAAACGATTGCGGTTGGAGCTGGCGCTGATCAGCAAGATGGGTTTTATCAGCTACTTTCTGATCGTGTGGGATTTTATTCGTTTCGCCAAAGAAAAGGGGATCCCGGTGGGGCCCGGCCGCGGTTCCGCGGCGGGGAGCCTTGTGGCTTACTCGCTTCACATCACGGATGTCGATCCGATCCGCTATCACCTCTACTTCGAACGCTTCCTGAACCCCGAGCGCGTAAGCATGCCCGATATCGATATCGACTTTTGCTATGTGCGCCGTGAGGAAGTGATCGAGTATGTGAAGCGAAAATACGGCGTTTCCAATGTCGCCCAGATCATTACGTTCGGGACGATGGCGGCGAAAGCTGCGGTGCGCGACGTAGGCCGGGTCATGGGGCTCGCGTACGGGGAAGTGGATCGTATCGCGAAGCTGATCCCTCTGGAGCTCAAGATGACACTGAAACTGGCCCTCGAGCGGGAGCCGCAGCTCAAGGAGTTGGTTGCGACGGATTCCCGGATCGCGCAGCTGGTTGAAACGTCCCAGGCCCTTGAAGGCCTTTCCCGCCACGCATCGGTTCACGCGGCCGGCGTCGTGATCTCCGACGTGGCGCTTATCGAGCACGTGCCGCTCTACAAAGCAGAAGACCAGATCTGTACGCAGTACACCATGAAGGACCTGGAGAAGATCGGCCTGCTCAAGATGGACTTTCTGGGGCTTAAGACGCTGACGGTGATCGACGATGCCGTGAAGATCGTTCAGAAGACGCGCGATATTCGGATCGATATTTCTCGGCTCCCGGAGAACGATCCCGAGACTTATGAGATGCTCGCCCGCGGCGACGCGTTGGGGGTGTTCCAGCTTGAAAGTTCGGGGATGCGGGACCTCTTGAAAAAGATGAAGCCGAACCAGTTCGAGCACTTGGTTGCGTTGCTCGCGCTCTATCGCCCGGGGCCTCTCGGCAGCGGTATGGTGGATGATTTTATCAAGCGTATGCGGGACCCGAAACTGATCAAGTACGATCATCCTGCCCTGGAGCCGAGCCTCAAGGAGACCTACGGCGTTATCCTTTACCAGGAACAGGTCATGCGGATCGTGAGCGACCTCGCCGGATTCACGCTGGCCCAGGCCGATTCGCTGCGACGCGCGATCGGGAAAAAGATCCCGGAGGTCATGGCGAAGGAGAAGAAGGCCTTTATGGACGGCGCCCTGAAACACGGCGCTTCGGAAAAAGTTGCCGAGAAGATCTGGGAGTTGATCGATTACTTTTCAGGCTATGGGTTCAATAAATCCCATTCGACGGCGTACGCGGCGGTGTCCTATCAGACCGCGTATCTCAAGGCTCATTATCCTGTGGAATTCATGACCGCGCTTCTAACCTCGGAAATGAACAATACCGATAAGGTGGTTCAATATATCGAGGCGGCGAAGAAGATGGGGATCGAGGTGCTGCCGCCCGCGGTGAATGAAAGCTTTTCGGACTTCACCTGCGCGGGTAATCATATCCGTTTTGGGCTTGCTGCGATCAAGAACGTCGGCTCGACCGCGATCGAATCGATCATCGCGACGCGGACGAAGGACGGCCCGTTCCGTTCACTCTTTGACTTTGTTCAGCGCGTGGACCTCCGCACCTGTAATCATAAGGTGCTTGAAAGCCTCATCAAATGCGGGGCGTTCGACGAGTGGAAACTGCACCGCTCTCAGCTCCTGGCCATGCTCGATGGTGTCCTCGATATGGGCGCGAACCTGCAGAAAGACCGGAGTCGCGGCCAGCTTTCCTTTTTTGAAAGCGGCGGCGGGGCCGAAGGATTTCATGACCAGCAGGCGACCATCCCGGATATTCCCGAATGGCCGGAGAACCAGAAACTGGCCTACGAGCGCGAGCTGATCGGTTTTTACGTGTCTTCCCATCCGCTTTCCAAGTACGCGAAGATCCTCAAAAGCTACGCGAGCGCAACAACGGCGAACCTCTCCGAGTTCAATCACCAGGCCGAAGTGACGATCGGCGGCATTGTCGATACGATGAAGGAGATCCTGACGAAGAAAGGGGACAAGATGGCATTCGTCGGGCTCCAGGACCTGAACGGTTCGTGCGAAGTTGTGGTGTTCCCGAGCGTTTACAAGGAGACCACATCGGTGCTTCAGAAGGACGCGCTGGTGTTCGTGAAGGGGAAGATCGATGCCCGCGATGACGTGGCGAAGCTTTTGGCCGACGAGATCATCCCTCTGACCGAGGTCCCTAAAAAATTTACGCGTATGATCGCGGTCAACCTCAAGACCGCCGGACTCGGGCCCGAAGTGCTCCGGGAGGTACGGAGGATCCTCGTCAAACACAAGGGGAATACCCCCGTTTATCTGACCCTGCAGGACCCGAAAGGACGTATGACCGTTCTGGATTCCGGGGATAATCTCCGCGTTGCGATCTCGGACGTTCTTTTTGAAGAGCTCGAGCACCTTCTCGGTGAAAACTGCGTGAAGATCCGTTCCTAGCCGTTTTTCTTCCCATTCCACGGCCTATTTTTCTTTAACCCTCTGTAATGCTTGAAGTTACAACTTAAATCCTTGACAAGGGGATGCTCTTTTGCTATTTTTTTGCATCTTCAAACAGGACAAGCAGTTGGGTAAAAACTCCCTTGCTTCTTCGATATAAGGAGGTGGGCACTTGACGAAAAAAGATATTGTGATGAAAGTTTCGAATGAAACGAATCTTACCCAGATCGATGTCAAGAAGATCGTCCAGAAGACCCTCGATGTGATCTCCGAAAGCCTGCAGCGCGGCGAAACCGTGGAGCTCAGGAATTTTGGCGTTTTTAAGGTGAAGAGCCGTCGCGGCCGTTTGGGGCGTAACCCCCGGACGGGTGAGGAAGTGACCGTTCCTGAGAAGAAGGTCGTGGTGTTCAAGCCGGGACTTATTCTAAAAATCAAGGTGAAGTAACGATGGAGCAGGGCGCGCCCGGATTGTCTGCGGCGCGAAAGTGCGGTTAAAGTTTTCAACGGAGGCAGTTATGGCAGAAAAAGGGAAAGTAAAATGGTTCTCCAACGTCAAAGGCTTCGGCTTTCTTCGCAAGGAAGGTGAAGAGAAGGATATCTTCGTTCACTATTCCGTGATCCAGAGCGAAGGCTACAAACGCCTGAATCCTGACGAGGAAGTGGAGTTTGATATCGTCCAGGGCGAAAAAGGACCGCTTGCCCAGAACGTCGTTCGCCATAAGAAGCCGAAAGAAGAAGCCGCCGCGGAAGGTGCTTCCGAGGGCAAGAAGGAAGGGAAGAAGAAGTAGTCCTTCGACTTTTCTTGATAGCCTTTCAAGATCAGGATCGACCCGCGGGAGAACCTTCCCGCGGGTCTTTTTTTCGTCACCCATAAGATCCTAGAGACCAGCCATGTCCGACAAACAGAAAAACCGAAAATTACGCCGCTTCTTTACTTCCCAGCCTCTCGGGGTTTTCCCCTGTGACCTTTGGCTTGACGTGGCGGAAGCGCATCATCTGAAAGACAGCATTCGTCTCAAAGTCGGCGACACGTGTCTTGTGACCGATGGCCAAGGGGCCGAGGCCGAGGCAGTGATCGGGGAGTTTGCTGCGGACGGACGCGCCCGACTGGAGGTCTCGCGGGTGCTCGTCAAGACAGGCGCTTTCAAGGACCGGGTGATGCTGCGGCTCTTCCCGGCCATGCTCAGGAAAGGGAAGACGGACCTTCTTGTGGAGAAGGCCCAGGAATTAGGAGTGCATGAGATCGTCCCGATCGTTTCCGAGCATTGTGAAGTCCAGATTGCCAAAGAAAAAACCGGGAAAGTGGTGGAGCGCTGGCATCGTATCGCCTGTGAGGCGAGCAAACAGTCCGGGAACCTTTGCCTCATGCAGATCGGCGAACCGCGTTCTTTCAAAGCGGCGGTGGAAAGTCTTGCCCCCGAAGAACCGATCGTGGTCTTTCATCCGTCGCCGGATGCCGTGTCCTTTCCGGAATGGATGGATCAACTCGCAATGCTTGAGCCGTTCCCGAAGGCGCTCAACATTTTTATCGGTCCCGAAGGCGGCTTCTCCGAAGAAGAGATCCGCTGGCTGCGGTGGCACCGGCAGGAGAAGAACCTTTGGGTGGTGGGCCTTGGCGAAGTGCTTTTTAAGGCCGACACCGCGTTCATTGGGATCGTGGCCGCGCTCCGTTTTTCGGGGCTTTTGGCCGCCTAGTCATGTCCTCGGATCCTTCCTCCCTCAAGACGGTCCGCTTTTACACGTTGGGTTGCAAGGTCAATCAATATGAGACCCAAGCCATGCGCGAAACGCTGGAACGGAATGGGTATCGAGACATTGAAGGTCAGAAGGGCGTTCCTTGCGATCTGGTGGTGATCAATACCTGCACCGTGACGCAGGACGCGGACCGGACGAACCGTTATTGGGTGAGACGCCTTCGCCGGGAGCATCCGGAGGCGAAGATCGCCGTGACCGGCTGCTATGTCGAAAAGAACCGCGCCGAGATCGAAGCTCTCCCCGAAGTTGGGCTTATTTTTCGCAATCACGAAAAAGACCGTTTGTTCGAATTCCTTCAGGATTCTCCCGTCGACGGGAGAATTCGTACGGAGGATCCCCTTTCTTACACGCCGCTTACGGTTTCCCGTTCGGAAGGAAAAACCCGGGGGTTCGTTAAGGTCCAGGACGGTTGTAATCATGCCTGCAGCTATTGCAAAGTGTCGGTGGTTCGCGGGCCGTCCCGCAGCCGGCCGCTTCCGGACATTCTGGACGAGGTGAAGCGCCTCCGAGACGGTGGCTATCGCGAGATCATTCTGACGGGGATCCAGCTGGGGGCTTACGGAACGGACCTGGCTCCCGCGGCCGCCCCGGGGGAGCGGCATTATTTTTTACGCGATGTGATCGACGCCTGCGCGAACGTGGCGGGCATTGATCGGCTTCGTTTGAGTTCGATCGAGTTGACCGATCTTGGGAAGCCTGTCCGCGATGCGTTCCGTGAGGTCCCGAAGCTCTGCCCTCATATCCATTTGCCGCTTCAAAGCGGGGATAATGAAGTCCTGGCACGGATGAATCGCCGCTACACGCGCGAAATGTACCGGGATGTGGTGCTGGATTTGAAACGCGTGATCCCGGACTTTGAATTCAGCGTGGATGTGATGGCCGGTTTCCCGGGTGAAACAGAAATTCAGTTCGCTCAGACCCTGGAACTTCTCGAAATGCTGAAGCCACTGAAGGTCCATGTGTTTCCTTATAGCCGTCGCGACGGAACCCCTGCTGCGGCGTGGGAAGAATGTTCCCGGGATACGGTTCGCGACCGTGTGCGGCGCTTGATGGAACAGGCCGAGCGGATCTCCGTCGACGTTCGGAGCCGCTACTTGGGGCGGACGGTCGAGATCCTCGCGGAACACGCGGACCCGCGCACAAAAGTGACGGAAGGATTCACGCCGAATTATCTCAAAGTCTTTTTTGAGTACCCTCAGAACGTGCAAGGGTGTATCATACCGTTCAAATTGACCGGACTTTTTCAGGACGGTTTTCAGGGTGTCCCGGGCGAACCCGATCGGGAACAAAGGAGGAATCCTTAGATGGAATGGTTCTGGCAGATGATCGAGCAGCTTCAGAAGAATGCCGCTTTCGCGGCTCTGCAAAGTTTCTCTCCGATCGACTGGGTCTTTTTTTGCGCGCTTTTGTGGGGGATGGTCCGCGGCAGCCGCCTGGGATTCAGCGATATGCTCGGGCATCTTTTGGGGATCGTGGTGGTGACCATGGCGACCCTTTCCTTTTATCCCCAGATCGCAAGGGCTCTGATCTCGGCGCTTCCCATGTTGACACCCAAGGTCGCCGAACCGCTAGCTTTTTTTCTCCTAAGCGTTTTTCTTTGGCTTTCCGTCTCCTGGTGCGTGACCTTTCTGGGCAAGATCTTTCGGATCGAGGCCCAGGGGCTTCTCAAGACCTTGGGGGGGATGGCCTTTGGTGTTCTACACATCCTTTTTTTGCTTAGCTTTCTCGCCCAGTTCCTGCTCTTTATTCCCGCAGAGCCTATCCAGCAGCTCTTTAAACCGGGGCGTACCTACACCGGCTACACGGTGTCGCGGTTCGTTCCGGATCTCCACAAGATGCTCATGAACCCTCTCAAAAAGCCGAAGGCTGCGGTGGCGGCGCGCCGGACCGGCGTTTAGAGCGAACCTATGGCGCAGCCGAAGAATGCCGGGAGCCGCTACGATGACAATGTCGTCGAGCAAGTCAGCGCGGCGAATGACATTGTCGAGATCATCTCTCAGTATGTTCCTCTGAAACGTTCCGGACGGAATCTCAAAGCCTGTTGTCCTTTCCATCAGGAAAAAACGCCTTCCTTCATGGTCCAGCCGGAAAAACAAATGTTCTACTGCTTTGGCTGCGGGGCGGGCGGGGATGTCTTCAGTTTTCTCATGCGGCATGAGAACATGTCGTTCCCCGAGGCCCTGAAAACACTCGCGGACCGGGCGCGCATTACGCTTCCTGAAAAGCATTTCCCCCGGGAGGACGGCGGTCAGAAGGACAAACTCTATGAGGTCTGCGAGGCCGCGGCGAATTTCTATCACGAATTGCTCATGAAAGACGCGGGGGCGGAGGCGCGCGCTTATTTGGCGAAGCGGCAGATCTCTCCGGAAATCATTAAAGAATTCCGTCTGGGTTGGGCGCCGATGGATTGGCGGACCCTCTTTGATCATTTGACGCGCAGAAAATATCCGGAAGCCTTGCTCAAACAAGCCGCCCTGATCCAGCAGTCCTCCAAGGGGAACTATTACGACACGTTCCGGGGCCGGCTTATGTTCCCGATCCAGAATCTTCAGAATAAGGTGGTCGCGTTTGGCGGAAGGCTGATCGGAAATGAAGAAGGGCCCAAGTATCTGAATTCTCCCGAAACCCCGATCTTTGCCAAACGCCGGGAATTGTTCGGCCTTCACCTCGCGAAGAAATATATCGATCGGGATTGGCCGAGCTTGATCCTGGTGGAAGGGTATATGGATTTTCTGGCGCTTTACCAGCATGGTTTTCGGAACGCCGTGGCGACCCTCGGGACGGCGCTGGGCGACGACCATGTGAGGATCATGCGACGCTTTGTGGAAGAAGTCATCGTCGTTTACGATGGGGACAAGGCCGGCGCGGCCGCTTCGCTTCGGGGCCTTGAGGTACTGCTTGAGGGCGGGATGCAGGTCAAGCTGGTGAATTTGCCGCAGGGTGAGGACCCCGACGATTTTCTGAACAAGCGGGGAAATGACGCCTTTGGCGAGATCCTGAAAGGTGCGAAGGATTTCTTTGATTATAAGCTTCAGGCGCTTCTGGTTCGTTACCCGCGCCAGGACGCGCTCGGCCTTTCCAAGATCAGCCGTGAAATGTTCGAAACCCTAAGGAAGGTTAAGGATACCGTCATGCTCGCGGAATATTTCAAGCGCCTTTCGAGGGGGCTTCAGGTCGATGAATCCTCGCTCAGGGCTGAATACATGCGTCTTGATCATAAAGCCCCAGCGTCCGGGGAGAAGCGTCCGGAGGAATCGGCCCCGGCGGCGCCGGGATCCGTTGCGAAGCCTTCGCCCGAAGAATTGCTCCTGCTCGTTCTGATGTCCGAGATCCCGCCTTTCTGTGAAAAGGCCTGCCGGGAGATCTCCGCTAAGGATCTTGTGTCTCCGTTCTCGCGGGAACTTTTCGAATATTTGACCCAGATGAACCTCCAGGGGAAGAAATGCACGCTGTCCGGACTTCTGAACCGGGTCCCGGATGTCCGGTACCGGGAAGAACTCGTGGCTGCGATGGCTACTTTGGATGACACTGCGGAGCGGGAGAGGGTTCTTAAGGATTGTGTGGACAGGATCCGTAATGCTCGGAACGCCGGACAGCGGGAACGTCTTCGCCTCGAGATCCGGCAAGCGGAACTGGCAGGGGACGAGGTCAGGCTCCGGGAGGCGACCCGGCAGTATCAGGAACTTTTGAAGGATCCCCGCGAAACAAAGAAGCTCTAAAATTCGCTTGGTTTCAAAGCCCCGGATAACTATAATACCCAACTCTATGAAAAAGGCATCCCGGAAATCTCACAAGGCATCATCCTCTAAAGCGTCGGCCTCTTCCTCCAAAGGGAAAGCGACGGCGACTCCGGCCCCGAAGGTCAAAGCCGGCGCCGGTAAGAAGGCGGCTGTGTCCAGCAAACTTTCTTCCGAAGTGCTTCAAAAACTGATGGCCCTCGGCAAGAAGCAGGGCTTCGTCACGATCGAGCAGATGAAGAAGCAATTGCCCGAAGAGATGAATAACCCCGAGAAAGTGGAAGAGGTCATTTCCGCGCTTAATGAAAAAGGGATCGAGGTTTCTTCCGCCGCGATCGGTGATGCGGCCAAGCCGGCCACCGAAGCGATTCAGGATGTGGAAGTCAAAAAAGGAAAAGAGTCCGAGTTGGAAGAGGATTCGGCGGTCGAGGAATATGAGCGCGGCCGCATCGATGATCCGGTGCGGACTTATCTTCGCCAGATGGGGCAGATCTCCCTGTTGACCCGCGAGCAGGAGATCGAGATCTCGAAAAAGATCGAGTCCTGCGAAGAAGCGCTCAAGCGGGTCGTTTACCAGACGCATGCGGCGCGTTTCGAAGTTCTGGAGTTGGCCAAGAAGATCCTTGACGGGCAGGTCCAGCTTGAAGCGATCATCGAAAGCGAAGAGCAGTCGCAGATCCAGACGATGAAGAAGAAGCTGCAGCTCTTGATCCGCAAGTTTCGGGCATCCAAGAAAAAAGCGAACGTCGTCGAACTGCTGATGCAGTTCAATCTCAGTATCGCGATCGTGGAACAGATCGTTGCCAGCCTTCGCGCGAAGCTCAAGGAACTGAAGAAGAACCGCGATGAGATCAAGAAGTTGCGCCGCAGTGCCGTGCGTGGCAAGATCGGCCAGATCGAAGAACGTAACCGTCAGATTCTTCACGAGCTAGGTGAGCCCGAAGAAAAACTTCTCGAGCATTTTCGCCTGATCATCCGCAAGGAATGGGAGCTTTCCAACGCGAAGAAAGCGCTTGTCGCGGCGAACCTCCGCTTGGTCGTCAGCATTGCCAAGAAATACACGAATCGCGGCCTCTCGTTCCTGGACCTGATCCAGGAGGGGAATATCGGTCTCATGAAGGCTGTCGATAAATTCGAATACAAGCGCGGATACAAGTTCTCGACCTACGCGACCTGGTGGATCCGGCAGGCGATCACCCGCTCGATCGCGGATCAGGCTCGCACGATCCGTATTCCCGTGCACATGATCGAAACCATCAATAAGTTCTTCCGCGCCTCCCGTCATCTTGTTCAGGAAACGGGCCGCGAGCCGACGCCGGAAGAAGTCGCCCAGGTCATGAAGATGCCGGTCGAAAAAGTGAAAGGCATCCTCAAAATCGCGCAGGAGCCGATCAGCCTTCAGACCCCGATCGGGGATGAGGGGGATACGAGCTTTGGGGATTTTATCGAGGACAAGACGGCTGTTTCTCCCGCGAATGCGACCGCGTATAGCATGCTCAAAGAGCAAATGGACGATGTGTTGCTCACTTTGACGGAGCGCGAGGAAAAGGTGCTCCGTCTTCGTTTCGGGATCGGGGACGGCTATCCCCGGACCCTGGAAGAGGTGGGACACATCTTTAACGTTACGCGCGAACGCGTCCGCCAGATCGAAGCGAAGGCGCTCCGGAAGCTCCGCCATCCGACCCGCTCGAGAAAGCTCAAGAATTTTCTGGATATTAAACTGAGCGAGTAATAGAATCTGTTCGTGTTGTAGGCCTTTTTTGACGTAAACGCCTTCTGATCATTGATGACGAAGATGACGTTTGCCAGATTGTTAAAGAGAAGTTCGAGCATCTCGGCTACAAGGTCCTGACTGCCAATGAGGGCGCCGAAGGCTTCATCAAGACGGAAGAGGGCAAGCCGGATTGTGTGATGCTCGATATCCGTATCCCTAAAGGCGAGGACGGGTTGACCTACCTTCGCAAGTTGCGTTCCTACCGCCATGATGACCTCGAAGAACAGACCCAGATCCGCAAGACCCCTGTGATCATGCTGACCGGTGCGGGTGCGACGATGCAGCAGCTTTTCGAGCTTGAGGGGATCAGCGGCTTCATCGAAAAACCGTTCGACCTTTCCAATCTCCAGAGCAAGGTCGAGTCGGTCCTCAAGACGCATTAGCCTTTTCTTCTTCGCTATCCTACTGTCATTTGGCCTGCTTTTTTCGAAGGCGGGCGGGACGATCCCATTCGTTGTGGACGAGGAAAATGTTGATTGGATGGGGTCTTCTCAGTCTTTGATAAGATAAGAGCGCAAGACAAGGGCCTATAGCTCAATCGGTTAGAGCAGAGGACTCATAATCCTTTGGTTCCTGGTTCGAGTCCAGGTGGGCCCATCCGTTCTGAATGGGGCCGAGTCTCCCCCTTGCCTTTGGCAAGGGTGGATCCGCCTGAAGCCTTGCTTCAGGCGGACAGGTTGGCCCAGCCATTTCCGGATTTTCTCTGTTGACACTGTTTTAATACAAAAAGTAGACTGAGACAGTCACGGTACGAATCTTTAACTCGGGGCCTTTTTATGAAAAAGTGGAGCCTTTTGGTGTTGCTCGTGTTTATGGGGCTAGGGGTCGCATCGTGCGCTTCTCGTTCTTCCGTCAATGCTTTTGGGCCTTACTCGGCGGCGGAGACGTATTACAAACAAGCGGATTATCCCAAGGCGATCGCGAAATATCAGGAGTATCTGGCGAGTAACCCGAAGGGGAATCTGGCGGCGATCGCGAATTATTACATCGGGAAAAGCTATGCGTCTTCCGGAGATCAGGTCAAGGCTTTGGAGTTTTACGCTAAGGTGGTGACGGATTTTCCGGGGACTAGCTGGGCTGAATTCTCTAAGGATCAGTTGGCAGCGATCCAGGCCGCATAAAGTTGATCCTAAATATTGTTCTTTGAGGAAAACGGATTTTGAGAAGGTCTTCTCGGATGACCGCGCACAGATGATGAGAGACGGGAAACGTCCTGTCCAACCGCTGTGGGAGGAAAGTCCGAGCTTCACAGGGTAGCGTAGTGGGTAACGCCCACCCTTCGGGGTCGATTTTCGGTCCTGGAGCGGATCAGAGCCACAGAGACGAGTCCTTCGGCAGGCTCAGGACAGGTCCTTCGACTTGTTCGAGGGGGCAAAGCCCTGAGCAAGTTCTGTTGAAAAACGGAACGCGCCGAAGGGGTGAAACGCGGCAATCTCTACGTGAAGAAAGGCTAAACGGATGGGGAGCGAAAGCGGGAACGGCCCGTTCCTAGACCGCCGAAAGGCGGGAACCCCGTCGGGTAAGCCGACCGAGGCCTGCAGCAATGCAGGTCCTAGATAGATGGTCATCGATTACCCGCAAGGGTGAGGACAGAACTCGGCTTATAGAGAAGGCCTTCTCATTTTTTTGTTCTCTTGACAGGCCCGGAAAAAGCGGGTAGTCTTCAGCAGTTTTATGTGATTCGGAATTCCTTTTAAGACGGCGCTGAGACGCCGACAAAGGCGGACCCAATGAAGCATCCCTCGGAAATTTATAATGTCCCTGCACAGACGTGCGGGGTTTTTTTATGCCCGCTTACCGAGGTGATTTCGTGATCCCCCCCGAGAAACAGATCCTTGACGAAGGCGGGATCGAGCGTGTGATCGCCCGCATCGCGCATGAGATCCTCGAGCGTAACCAGGGGACCGCGAACCTTGCCCTGATTGGTATCCGCACCCGCGGCGTATTCCTCGCCCAGCGCCTTCAGCAGAAGCTTTTCGAGATCGAGAAAAAAGAGATCCCCGTTGGTATTCTCGATATTACCCTTTATCGCGATGACTTGAGTGAAGTCGGCCCTAAGCCCGAGATCCATGAGACCAATATCCCATTCAATCTCAGAGGAAAGGTCGTGATTCTGGTCGACGATGTTCTTTTTACCGGGAGAACCATTCGCGCGGCGCTCGACGCTCTCATTGATTTTGGAAGGCCGAAGGTTATCCGGCTTGCCGTGCTTGTGGACCGGGGACACCGGGAACTTCCGATCAAGGCAGATTATGTCGGGAAGAATATCCCGACAGCGTTCCAGGATCGCGTGACGATCTATCTCAAGGAAGTGGACGGACGGGACGAAGCGGTTATCTCAGGAGGGTCTAAAGCATGACACAGCCTGCAAAAACGCTATGGAAGCAAAAAGACCTGTTGGGGTTGAGGGACCTTTCTGCTGCGGAGATCGAGCTGATCCTGGAAACAGCAAGGTCCTTCAGTGAGGTTTCTCAGCGTGAAGTGAAAAAAGTTCCGCTGCTTCGAGGACGGACGGTTGTGAACCTTTTTCTCGAGCCGAGCACCCGGACGCGTGTTTCTTTCGAATTGGCGGAAAAACGCCTGAGTGCGGACACGATCAGTATGGCGAGCGGCGGTTCCAGTATGACCAAGGGGGAATCCCTCTGGGACACGATCGCCAATATTGAAGCTTTGAAAGTGGACCTGATCGTCATGCGGCACGGTTCCTCGGGTGCGCCCCATCGCATCTCCAATTACACCAAGTGCGGGATCGTGAACGCAGGGGATGGTATCAACGAGCATCCGACCCAGGCCTTGCTCGATATGTTCACGCTTCGGGAGATCAAAGGAAAGATCAAAGGTCTTAAAGTCGCGTTTGTCGGGGATATCCTCCACTCGCGGGTCGCGCGTTCGAATATCTGGGGATTGACGAAGCTCGGCGCCGAAGTGGTTCTGTGCGGTCCCAAGACCCTGATCCCGTGGGGTATTGAAGAGTTCGGAGTAAAAGTGGTCCATGACGTGAAAAAGGCCATCGATGGCGCCGATGCCGTGACGCTGCTTCGGATCCAGATGGAGCGGCAGAATGAGACACTTTTCCCGAGCATCCGCGAATATGCGAGTACCTTTGGTCTGAACATGGAGCTTTTCAAGCTAGCGAAACCGGACGCGATCCTGATGCATCCGGGTCCGGTCAACCGCGGTATCGAGATCGAGAGCGCGCTTGCGGACAGTGCCCAGTCCTATATTCTCAAACAGGTCACGAACGGGATCGCGGTCCGTATGGCGGTCCTGTATCTTCTGAGCGGAGCGCTAAAAGATGAAAAATAAACTGAATGGAGAGTCCGTCAAGAATCTGATCATCCGGAACGCGCATGTCGTGGATCCCGCCAATAAGATCGATGAAGTGATGGATCTGCATGTCAAAAGTCACCGGATCGTGAAATGGGGCAAGGACCTTGCCGCGGAAGACGCGGAGATCCTGGATGCCAAGAAGATGCACCTCTTGCCGGGGCTCGTGGATCTGCATGTCCACTTCCGTGAACCGGGTTATGAGCATAAGGAAACGATTGAGACCGGCGCTCAGGCCGCGATCGCGGGCGGGTTCGTCGCCTGTGTGACGATGCCGAACACGAAGCCTCCTTGCGATAACGCGCAGGTCGTGAAGTACCAGATGGAACGAGCCAACGTGCTGAATTTCAACATTTTCCCCTCCGGGACCCTCACGCAGGGGCGCGAAGGGAAGAAGATCTCGGAAATGGCGGAGATGAAAGCCTCGGGAGCGGTGGCGGTTACGGATGATGGGGGCTGGGTCGCGGATTCGGGGGTCGCGCGGCGGGTCTATGAATATGCCGCCACCTACGGGCTGCCGATCATGTCCCACGCCGAAGATCACGCGCTGAGCGCCAACGGGGTGATGAATGAAGGGATCGTTTCGTCGAAATTGGGGCTCCGGGGATGTCCGAACGCGGCGGAAGACATCGCCACCGCTCGGGATATTCAGTTGGTCCGCCTGATCAAATGCCAACTGCACTTTCAGCACGTTTCAACGCGCGGCGCCGTCGAGATGATCCGGCGCGCGAAGGCGGAAGGGTTGCCGATCACCGCGGAGGCGACGCCGCATCATATCGCGCTCACGGACGTGGAATTCGTGAAGTATGACACCTTCTATAAGATGAGCCCGCCGCTCAGGACCGAAAAGGACCGGCAGGCGATCTTGAAAGGCCTTGAGGACGGCACGATCGACGCGATCGCGACGGATCACGCGCCGCACGCGCTCGAAGAAAAGGACGGGGATATTGAGGTGGCGCCTTTCGGGACGATCGGGCTGGAATCGGCTTTCGGGGTTGTGATGACGGAACTTTTTCATGGACGGAAATGGAAGCTGGAGGAGATCGTCCGGAAGATGAGCCTGACGCCGGCGGATATCCTGAAGAAGGGGAATTTTGGCCGCCTCAAGACTGGAGAACAAGCGAATTTCATTCTGGTGGATACGGATAAAGAGTGGACGTTCGCAGAAGATCAGGTGCATTCCAAGTCGTTTAACTCGTGTTTTTATGGTAAGAAACTCAAAGGCAAAGTCCTGCATACGTTCGTAAAGGGTTATCACTACGCCCTCTAGGGGAATGATCTCAATGAAAAAAGCGATATTAGCACTCGAGGATGGTGTGTGGTTTGAAGGAGAAGGTTTTGGCGCCGAGGGGGAGACTTTCGGTGAGGTGGTGTTCAATACGGGCCTGAGCGGTTATCAGGAAGTGCTGACCGATCCGTCCTACAAGGGGCAGATGGTTTGCATGACCTATCCGCATATCGGAAATTACGGGATCAACGAGGCGGACGTGGAGTCCTCACGGCCGTGGGTCGAAGGGTTCATCATCAAGGAACTAAGCCCGATCGTGAGCAATTACCGTTCGACCACGACGCTTGACGCGTATCTTAGAAAATACAATATCCTTGGGATCCAGGGGATCGACACGCGGAAACTTGTGAAGCATCTTAGGACCGTTGGCGCGAAGAAGGCCGTGATCTCGACGATCGAATTCGATCCGAAGAAGCTCGTCAAGAAGGCCAAGGCCTCACCGAGCATTGTCGGGGTGGATCTGGTCAAAGAGGTGATGTGTTCGAAAGCGCATGCCTTCGAAGAAGTTATGCCCGCGGAGTTCGCGTGGGGCGATAACCGGAAAAAGAAATTCAAGGTGGTGGCGGTCGATAGCGGGATCAAACAGAATATCCTCCGGAAGCTCAACCAGCACGGATTTGAGGTTCACGTGGTGCCGGCCAGCGCGACGGCGGAAGAGATCCTCGCCGTGAAACCGGACGGGCTTTTTCTCTCAAACGGCCCCGGCGATCCGGCGGCGGTTCAGTATTTGGTCAAGACCGTAAAGAGCTTGATCGGGAAACTTCCGATGTTCGGGATCTGTCTTGGACACCAGATAATCGGGCAGGCGCTTGGCGGAAAGACCTCGAAGCTCAAGTTCGGTCATCACGGGAACAATCAGCCGGTGATGGACCTTAAGACGCGCAAGATCGAGATCACCTCGCAAAACCATAACTTCGTCGTGAATATCGATTCGCTTCCCAAGGACGACGTGGAGATGACCCACATCAACCTGAACGACAAGACGCTTGAAGGTTTCCGCCATAAGAAATATCCGATCTTCTGTGTTCAATACCATCCGGAGAATGCCCCGGGGCCTCATGACAGCGACTATCTCTTCACCCGTTTTTACGAACTTATCGAGAAGACCCAATCCCATGCCTAAAAGAACAGATATCAAAAAGATCCTTATCATCGGTTCCGGACCCATCATCATCGGACAAGCCTGCGAGTTCGACTATTCGGGCGCGCAGGCCGTCAAGGCTTTGAAAGAGGAGGGGTATCAGGTTGCCCTGATCAATTCCAACCCGGCGACGATCATGACCGATCCGGAACTCGCGGACGCCACCTACATCGAACCGCTGACGGTGGAATGCCTCGAAAAGGTCATTATCAAGGAGAAGCCGGACGCGGTGCTGCCGACGATGGGCGGGCAGACCGGCCTGAATCTGGCGGTCGAGGCCTACGAGAAGGGCGTCTTCAAACGTCATAACGTGCAGATGATCGGCGCCAAATACGAGGCGATCAAAAAGGCTGAGAATCGCGAGGAATTCAAACGCGCGATGCAAAAGATAGGACTGGATCTTCCTCGCAGTGACTTCGCTTACTCCCTGGAAGAGGCCGAAAAAGTCGCGGAAAAGATCGGTTATCCGGTGATCGTTCGCACGAGTTTCACGCTTGGCGGTTCGGGAAGCGGTGTTTGCCATAATGTCGAAGAACTTCGCGCGACGGCGCGCACCGGGCTTGATTACAGCCGCGTGCATGAGATCCTGATCGAAGAATCGATCGTCGGGTGGAAAGAATACGAACTCGAAGTGATGCGGGATATCAACGACAACTTTGTTGTGATCTGTTCGATTGAGAACCTGGATCCGATGGGCGTTCACACGGGGGATTCGATCACGGTGGCGCCTTCCCAGACCCTGACCGATCGCGAGTATCAGCGGATGCGAGACGCCGCGCGCAAGGTCATGTCCGAGATCGGGATCGAGACGGGTGGTTCGAATGTTCAATTCGCCGTGGACCCGAAAACGGGCCGCATGGTTATCATCGAAATGAACCCGCGCGTGTCGCGTTCCTCGGCGCTCGCCTCCAAAGCGACGGGTTTTCCCATCGCTAAGTTCGCGGCGAAACTCGCCGTGGGGTTGACC
Organism: uncultured bacterium; assembly: GCA_964508905.1. GTDB lineage: Bacteria > Omnitrophota > Omnitrophia > Omnitrophales > Aquincolibacteriaceae > Aquincolibacterium. The sequence continues at coordinate 26,027 of CAZDVO010000009.1, read as the reverse complement.
CTGGATGAGATCCCGAACGATATCACCAAATACACGCCGGCGTCCTTCGAGCCTTCGATCGATTATTGCGTAGTCAAGATCCCGCGTTTTGCCTTCGAAAAATTTGAAGGGGTCGATAGCCGTCTGACCTCCCAGATGAAGTCGGTGGGGGAAGTGATGGCGATCGGTCGCACATTCAAAGAAGCGCTCCAGAAAGGCCTGCGTTCGCTTGAGACCAAACGGTTTGGTTTCGGGGGCGACGGCAAAGATAAGGTGTTCGATCTCGCGCTGAAGACTCGCGAGGATTATGTGCGCTTTATCAAAGACGTGCCGGGGAATAAGGAACTTCGTGAAAAGATATTCGCCAACGCGAGCGTTGCTTGTGAGGATCGCATCTTCTATTTGAAGTATGTCCTTCTGGCGGGTTACAGCATCGAAGAAATTTATAAGAAAACGGGCGTCGATCCGTGGTTTCTGGCGCATTTTCAGCAGCTCATCGAGCTTGAACGAGAGCTTCTGGCCGCGCAAGGCAAGCTCAAAGCGCAGGATCTTCTGATGCGCAAGGCGAAACAATATGGATTTTCCGACCGCCAGCTGGCGTTTTACTGGGGCGTGGAGGAGAAGGCCGTTCGCAAGAAACGGAAGAAGCTGGGGATCAAACCGGTCTACAAATTGGTGGATACCTGCGCAGCCGAGTTCAAGGCCTATACGCCGTACTTCTACTCGACCTATGAGGATGAGGATGAGGCAAATCCTAGCAAGAAAAAGAAAGTGATGATCCTCGGTGGCGGTCCGAACCGGATCGGGCAGGGGATCGAATTCGACTATTGCTGCGTGCATGCCGTGCAAGCTCTGAAGAAAATGGGTTACGAGACCATCATGGTCAATTCCAACCCGGAAACGGTCAGTACGGACTATGACACGTCGGACAAGCTTTTCTTCGAGCCGCTGACGCTTGAGGATGTGCTCAATATCTACGAGAATGAAAAGCCGCTGGGCGTGATCCTACAACTCGGAGGGCAGACGCCGCTCAATCTCGCGAAATCCCTGCAGGCCAACGGCGTCAAGATCCTCGGGACTTCGGTCGACGCGATCGATCGCGCGGAAGACCGCGACCGGTTCAAGGAGCTGCTTCAGAAGATCGGGTTGCGCCAGCCAGCGAACGGGATCGCGACGAGCATGGATGAAGCCTGTCAGATCGCCAAAGATATCGGATATCCCGTGGTGATCCGTCCATCCTACGTGTTGGGCGGCCGCGCGATGGAGATCGTTTACGATCAAACCTCGCTGAAGAAATATATGAAGACCGCGGTGGAGGCGAGTGATGACCAGCCCGTCCTGATCGATAAATTTCTTGAGGACGCGACCGAAGTCGATGTGGACTTGATCTCGGATGGCAAGGCGGCGGTGGTCGGTTCCGTGATGGAACACATTGAAGAAGCGGGGATCCATTCCGGCGATAGCGCCTCGGTCATTCCACCGTTCTCCCTTGGGCGTGACGTGATCGAAGAGATCACCGCCAAGACCAAGGCGATCGCCAAAGAGTTGAAGGTGGTCGGGCTCATGAATATGCAGTACGCGCTCCAGCGCGGAACGGTCTATTGTCTTGAAGTGAATCCTCGCGCGTCGCGGACCGTGCCGTTCGTCAGTAAGACGATCGGCGTGCCTCTCGCGAAACTGGCCGCCCAGCTCATGGTGGGGAAGACGCTGCAGGAATTGAAATTCACCCAGGAGATCATTCCGAAACATGTGGCGGTGAAAGAGTCCGTTTTTCCGTTCGTGAAGTTCCCGGGTGTGGATATCATCCTGTCGCCGGAGATGAAGTCGACCGGGGAAGTGATGGGGATCGATAAGGATTTTGGACGCGCGTTTTACAAATCTCAGGACGCGGCGATGAGCCATATTCCGCGCAAGGGGACGGTCTTTATCAGCGTGAAGGATTCGGATAAGACTCGTATCCCGGATATTGCCCTGGAATTCCATAAATTGAAGTATAAGATCGTGGCGACCAAGGGAACGGCGAAGGTGTTGAAAGAGGCCGGTGTTCCCGCCGAGGAAGTGTTGAAGCTGAAAGAGGGAACCCCGAACATCTCGAATATGATCAAGGAAAAGAAGATCGACTTGATCGTGAATACCCCGAGCGGGAAGGGTCCCATGGTCGATGAAGGCAAGATCCGTTCTCTGGCGGTTTCCTTCAGCATCCCTTGCATCACAACGCTGAATGCGGCGCGTGCCGCGGTATGCGGGCTTCAATCGGTGAAGGACGACGACCTTGATGTGTGCTCGATCCACGATTATCACGGTGTGAAGAAGAAAGGCTAGCGCATGGCTCCGAAACAAACTTCGGACGAGACGGTAACGATCCTCGAGAACCGAAAGGTCAACGGGAAGTATTACAAACTGATCTTCTGCAGCGCCAAGCTCTCCCGGAAGGTCCTGCCGGGGCAATTCCTCCATGTTAAACTTTCGCAGGGCAATGATCCCTTGTTGCGTCGGCCGTTCAGCTACTACCGTGTGACCGGGAATAAAGTGGAGGTGCTCTACGAGGTTCTCGGCAGGGGGACGCAACTTCTTTCCGGGAAGAAGAAAGGCGACGTCTTGAAAGTCATGGGGCCGCTTGGGAATGGGTTTGCTGGCAAGATCGTTAAGAAGAAACGTATTCTTGTCGCCGGAGGCGTTGGCGTGCCCCCGATGGTGTTCCTCGCGGAAAAGCATCCCACAACGTATCTCCTTATCGGGACGAAATCCAAGGCGGAAGTTCTTCCGAAAGACGAATTGAAGAGGATCAGAGCCAAAGTATTGCATACCACGGAAGACGGCTCGGTCGGGACGAAAGGGTATGTGACGACGGTCCTGGAGAAGGTGATCGCCTCCGAAGATCCCCGTGAGCTTTTCATTCAGACTTGCGGGCCGAAACCGATGATGAAGGCCGTGATCGCGATCGCGAAAAAATACGGGATCTCCGGCGAAGCTTCGTGGGACGAGAGCATGGCCTGCGGCGTTGGCGCCTGTTTGGGCTGTATGGTGGAGACCCGGGAAGGCTTGAAACGGGCCTGCGCGGACGGCCCGGTGTTCTCCTTTGAGGAGCTTGTGCCATGAAGCCGAATCTGACCACACGCGTTAAGGACTTGATCCTGAAAAATCCCGTGACGGTCGCCTCCGGGACCTTCGGGACGATGGATGAATATGCCGGCTATGTCGATCCGAAGTTGCTGGGGGCCATCATTACCAAGACGATCACGGTAAAGCCTCGTGTTGGCAACCCGATGCCGCGGATCTGTGAGACCTCTTCGGGGATGCTCAATGCGATCGGACTCCAGAATAAAGGTCTCGAGGATTTTCTCGAGCATAAGATCCCTTACTTTAAAAAACTAGGCGTCCCTCTGATCGTGAGCATTGCGGGAGAGACAACCGCGGAATTTACCGAGCTGGCCAAAGCCTTTGACCGGCACCGGGATGTGGTGAGCGCGATCGAGATCAACCTGTCCTGCCCAAATGTCGAAGCGGCGGGGGTGAGCGGCATGAAAAAGGTCGATCGTATCCTGAACGCGGTAAAGGCGGTGCGTGAGGGGACTCGAATTCTCGTCTTTGCGAAACTTTCACCGGAATTGGGCGACCTTCTTGCGATTGCCGGTGAAGTCCTGAAATGCGGGGCCGATGGCCTGAGCGTGATCAATACGTTGCGGGGGATGTCGGTTGATATCCGGACGCGCGGGTCGCGGCTTGCGAAGGATTTTGGAGGATTGAGCGGCCCGGCGATCAAGCCGGTCGCGTTGCGTTATGTCTATCAGGTAAAAAAAGAGTTCCAGGTTCCGGTCATCGCCTCCGGCGGGATCGCGAATATTCAGGACGCTCTGGAGTTCCTCATCGTGGGCGCGGACCTGCTCGCGGTCGGGACGGCGAATTTTGTGGAGCCGGGCGCGACGGTGGCGATCATTAAAGGGCTTGAGGACTTTTGCCGGAAAGAAGGGATCGTCTCGCTGGATGAACTTCGCGGAACTTATAAAACAGCTATGGAGAAAGGGAAGGGGTGTCAGTCGTGAGTGAAGTGGATCCTCAAAATCGTCTGATCGTGGCGCTTGATGCCCCGACGCTTGAAGTCGCGGATGTCTGGCTTTCTCAGCTCAAAGGATCGGTCCACTATTTCAAGGTAGGGCTGGAGCTTTTTACGGCGCACAGCTGGAAAGCCGTGAATTTGGTGAAAAATTACGGTGGGAAAGTCTTTTTGGACCTCAAATTGCATGATATCCCGAATACCGTCAGCCGGACGCTCGCGGCGGTATGCGAACACGACGTGGACATGGTGAACGTTCACGCGCTCGGAGGATTCGAGATGATGAAGATGGCCCGTGAGGCGGTGGACAAGTATTCCGCGGGGCGCGTCAAAAGGCCAAAGCTGATCGCGGTGACGATCCTCACGAGCCACGATCAAAAGTCCCTGTCGAAGGATCTTCGGGTCCGGGGCAGCATCAAGAAAGAAGTGCTCCATCTTGCCGGTCTCGCGAAGAAGGCCGGACTTGACGGGATCGTCTGTTCTCCCGAGGAGACGGCCTGGGCCCGCAAGAAATTCAGAGAGGATTTTCTCATCGTCACGCCGGGGATCCGCCCGATCGGGGCTGATAGAGGGGACCAGAAACGGATCTTTACGCCGGGAAAAGCGGTGAAAGCCGGTTCGGATCATATCGTGGTGGGGCGTCCCATCACGCAAGCGGCGAATCCCAAGGAAGTCGCATCCGCCATTCTTGGCGCAATGGCTTCCTGCTGAACTTCTTTCTTGTTAACCTGTTTGAAATGAATAGGTTAGAGAATTCAAGAGGTCTCTTTCCCTTGACACCGCTTTGAAACCTTTTATAATACGCCTTCCACATATCCAAATGTCCTATAACTTTCCTGAGATTCCTTATCGATGATACGAAGCATGACCGCTTTTGCCCGCGTTTCGATCGCGGCCGGGAGCAAGCAATGGGTTGTGGAGATCCGGTCGCTCAACCAGCGGTATTTTGAACTCTCGCTGAGATTGCCGCCCGCGATGTTCGCCCTGGAGTCGCAGGTGCGGCAGCTGGTTCAATCGACGATGCGCCGAGGCAAGGTGACGCTGAGCATCGCTGAAGAAGGGCACGATAAGACTTCGTTGCCTTACGAGATCGATCAGGATCAGATCCAGTCGTATCTGGCTTCGGCCAAGAAGATCAAGACGAAGTTTAAGCTGGGCGGGGAACTGACGGTCGAGGACCTCATGCGTCTTCCAGGCGTCGTGAAGGAAAAAGTTTCGGATACGGTCAAGGCTTGGACTTGGGCGGCGTTGAGCCCTCTTTTGAAAAAGGCGCTCGATAAAGCCATTGCCCACAAGGAAGAAGAAGGCGAAAAACTCGACCAGGATTTCCGGCAGCGGCTCGAGAAGATCGCCAAGACGACGGAGCGGATCGAAAGCCTTGTGGCTGGGCAAACGAAGGTCCATTGTGAGAGGCTGAAAAGCCGCTTGAAAGAGCTCCTGGGGGATGAAAAGATGGACGCCGACCGGTTGCACCGGGAAGTGGCGTTCCTTGCCGAGCGCTCGGATATTACGGAAGAGACCGTGCGGATGAAAAGTCATTTGGAACTTTTCGTGAAATGGCTGGGGCGGCAGGGCGAGATCGGCCGCGAATTGGACTTTCTTTGTCAGGAAATGAACCGCGAAGCGAATACCATGGCATCCAAGGCGCAGCTTTTTGAAGTGTCCCAGGAAACGATCGCGGTCAAAAGCGAGATCGAGAAGATCCGCGAGCAGGTGCAGAATGTCGAGTAAGAAAAAGGTGACAGAGCCGGGACTTCTGGTGGTCCTCTCCGCGCCGTCAGGGTGCGGGAAGACGAGTATTGTCGAGAGGCTTCTTAAACGGAACCAGGATTGGGTCCGTTCGATCTCGGCGACGACGCGGAAACCGCGGGTCGACGAAAAAGACGCCCAGGATTATTTTTTTCTTTCCCGTCCGGATTTTGAGCAAAAGATCCACGAGGGGGAGATGCTGGAACATGCCGAGATCTACGGCAATCTCTATGGAACCCCCCGGGTCTTTGTGACCCAGCAGGTCGCGCAGGGGAAGACCGTGATCATGACGATCGATGTGCAGGGAACGAAGCAGGTCATGGCTTCCTGGGGGAAGGAACACCCGTTGCTCAGTATTTTTGTTCTTCCTCCGTCCGTGAAGGTGCTTCGAGAACGTCTGACGGGCCGGAATACGGAAACGCCAGAAGAGATTGAAAAACGGATCGAGCTGGCACAGGATGAGATCAAGGCGGCGAAACTTTATCATCATACGGTGATCAACCAAAGTTTGGACCAGGCAGTCCTGGAAGTCGAAGAGATCATTTTGAACGCATTAAAACAAAGCTCGCCCCGTTAGAGATAGCGGGATCGATGTTTTTGGTTTTTTTTGGATAAGAGTTTTAGAATGAATTTTCAACAACGGACGGCGGCGTTTGAAAAGCGCCTCCATCTCTAATGGGGGAACAAACAAATCATGGCGTACATCGCACTCGAGAAGATCCTGCCCACCAAGAACAAGAGCCTCTACAAGACCGTATTGGCCGCGGCCGCCCGGGCGAATGAACTCGCTCAAGGGGCTCAGCCGCTCATCAAGACGGATTCCAAAAAGGTTTCGACGATCGCTTTGAACGAAATGGCTTCCAAGAAGGTCAACTATGTTGAGATCAAAGCCAAAGCAAAAAGAACTCTCGACTAAGACGGTCCTCCACATCCTGACCGGCAGCATTGCTGCGTACAAGACCCCGTCGCTCATCAAGAAGCTGAAGGATGCCGGGGCTCGGGTGGTGTGTGTCATGACGCACTGCGCCAAGGAGTTCGTCACGCCGACGGTACTCAGGACCGTGAGCGGCGAGCGCGTTTATTCCGAGATGTTCCCGCAGGACGCCCCGTTCGGGGTACTGCATACCTCCTTGGCGGATCTTCCGGATCTGGTGCTTGTTTCGCCCGCGACGGCGAATTTTATCTCGAAAATGGCGACTGGGATCTCGGATGACCTTGCGAGTTGTCTTGTCCTCGCGACGCGGAAGCCGGTGCTGGTCGCTCCGGCGATGAACGACAATATGTACACGCATCCCGTGACCCAGAAGAACATCGCCCAGCTGAAAGCCATCGGGTATCACTTCGCCGAGCCTGTTGAAGGGGATCTTGCCTGTGGACGGGTAGGGGTCGGTCACATCGCGTCGGAAGATTCGATCCTGGATGCGGTTACGAAGCTGATCTCCTCTAAAAGTCGCCGCGGGTAATTTTGTGGCTCCCCGTTTAAAAAAACTTCTGATCACCGCTGGGCCCACCCGGGAGCATATCGATCCCGTTCGTTTCATCTCTAATCTTTCGACGGGTGAAATGGGGTATGCGCTTGCCCGGAACGCTGTCCGAAAAGGTTATCATGTAAGTCTTGTCAGCGGTCCGACCGGGTTGCCGACCCCTAACGGGGTCCGATTCTATCCCGTGGTTTCTGCCGCGGAAATGAAATCAGTTTGTTCGGAACTTTTTCCTTCCCATGACGGTCTAATCATGACAGCGGCTGTTTGCGATTTTATGCCGGTATTTTCCGGAAAGCATAAGATCCCTAGCGGCAAGGGGCTGGTGCTGAAGCTCAAACGGACGCCGGATATTCTGGCGTCTTTGGCAAAGCGAAAGGGGCGCCGTGTCGTGATTGGGTTTTGTCTTGAGACGAGGGATCTTGTGCGGCGCGCGACGGAAAAAATGGTGCGGAAGAACCTGGACGGGATCGTGGCGAATTTCTATGAGCCGAAAAAACGGATACCTTTCGGCCGCCGCAAGGTGGATGTTCAATTGATCTCTGCGACGGGGGACATCCGTAAGCTTTTCAGGCAGCCCAAAGTGCGGATATCTCAGGCGATCCTAAACTGGGCGGAGACGCTTGCGGCAAGCCGTCAAAAATCTTATTTGGCAAATCGGAAAAACGATTATAATGAGCGGAATTTTTAACCAGGCAGCCTCGGCTGTTCTGTTTTTAAAAAGGAGAAGGTTATGAAAAGCTTCGCGAGAAATTGTGCGGTGTTTTTGATCTTGTCCCTTGTTTTTAGCGGATGTGCAACCGAGAGTGGATTGACCGAACGCGAGACGGGCGGTCTGGCGGGTGCCGCGCTGGGCGCCGGGATCGGGGCTCTTGCGGGTGCCGCGACGGGGCATGCCGGTGTCGGAACGGCGATCGGTGCCGGGGCGGGCCTTTTGACCGGTGCGGTGGCCGGAGAAATGGCGCGTCGTCAAAAGGAGCAGACCAAGAAAGAGCTCCGTCAGGAAATGATGCAGCAACAATATCAGCCGCAATATGCGCCGCAGCCTGTCACGGCCCAGCCGGTCCCCACGACGGCTCCGGTGCGTCAGGAGATGAATACCAAGTATAATCCGAGGACGGGGCAGACCTTTCCGTCGAATTATACTTATGACCCTAACACCGGCGAAGAATTGAAGCTCCTTCAGTAACCCCATGCGAACCCACCAGATCAAGAAGATCGGGATTCTGACCGGAGGCGGGGATTGTCCGGGGTTGAATGCCGTGATCCGTGCGGTCACGAAATCAGCGATCAGCCAGGGGTGGGAAGTTTTTGGGATCGAGGACGGGTACGCGGGGCTGATCGAAAAGCGGGGCCACGAGTTGACCCAGGCTCAGGTGTCAGGCATTCTGACGCTGGGAGGGACGATCCTCGGGACGTCTAACCGGGCGGATCCGTTCCGGGTTCCCGCGCTGAAGGGGAAGAAGATCGTTTTTGAGGATCACTCGGACCAGGCCATTGAGCATTTTCGTCAATGGGGGCTAGATGTTCTTGTGGCTGTGGGCGGAGATGGGACGCTTTCGATTGCGAACCAGCTTTGCAAGAAAGGTGTCCCGGTGGTCGGGATCCCCAAGACGATCGACAACGATCTGAGCGGGACGGATTATACGTTTGGTTTTCAAACCGCGGTCAGCATTGCGACCGAGGCTTTGGATCGGCTTCACACGACGGCTGCGGCACATCACCGGGTGATGATCCTGGAAGTGATGGGGCGGAACGCCGGGTGGATCGCGCTTCATACGGGTTCCGCGGGCGGCGCAGACGTCATTCTGATCCCCGAAATGCCGTATCAAATGGATGCGATCTGCAAGACGGTTAAGAAACGGGCCCAGCACGGAAAAAAATTCAGCTTGATCGTGGTGGCGGAAGGCGCTCGGGAGAAGGGCGGGAAGGTTATCGAAAAAAAGAAGGACCTGAAGAACCCTTATCCGGTCAAGCTGGGTGGTGTTGGAAAATATCTTGAGGAGCGCATTGAGAAGTGCACGGGATTGGAAACGCGGTCCGCGAACTTGGGGCATATTCAGCGTGGGGGATCGCCGGTGCCATTCGATCGTAATCTCGGAACCTTGTTCGGCACGCACGCCGTGGACTTGATCCGTCAGGGCAAATGGGGGCAAATGGTTTGTATCCAGGGGAGTGTGGTAAAATCCATCCCTATTGAGGAAGCTGTTAACAAGCTCAAGACGGTTTGCCCGGACAATTCGATCGTGGTCGCAAGCGAAGCTGTCGGGATTAGTTTTGGACGTTAGTTTATTCTTCTCTTTTTGAATCAATGGCTCGGTCTCGCGAGCTTGCTGTACACGGCGCGGTAGCAAAGTGGTAATGCAGCGGTCTGCAAAACCGCTATCGGCGGTTCAATTCCGCCCCGCGCCTCCATTCTTCTCTCAGTTATCTGCCTTTCAGTAAAGTGCCCGAGTGGCGGAATCGGCAGACGCACCGGACTTAAAATCCGTTGGGGAGTTAAATCCCTGTGCCAGTTCAAGTCTGGCCTCGGGCATTTTTTTTAGCGGTTCTCCCTTTCTCTCCCGAGTCCTCTTCTTAGATCCATCCCAAAATTCAGGCCCGCATAAGATTTAAAATCATGAAATTTTTTTAACATTTTTCTAAGTATTAGTGTATTATAGACCTTTGGAAGCACTTTAATAAAAGATGAAAATAATTGTAAGTTGTTTATTTGCAATTGGTTGTGGACATTGACAAGCTGAAAATGACATGTTAGTCTTTAGACGGGCGAGTAGTAAATAAATGTCTAAGGTATTTCTACCCTGCTATGTTATGGGGGGAATGCAAAAAAATCCGGCTGCGAAAGGGCGAAAAAATGAGACAGCGAGAGAGTTATTTTTGCGTTCGGCGAGATAGTGTTCCCAAAAAATTATTGGCTTCTTTTGTAGCGCTTTCCTTTTGTTTCTCCCAACTGATTCCTGCCGGATTTGCGGATGTCTCGATTCGCCCCGAGACTCGCGTCATCAACTATCAGCCCGAGACAGAAGCGACAGGGGATTCTGTTAATTCGCCCGAGCAGAATTTGCCCGTTGTTCCGCCCGATCCCAACGCGGCTTTTTTACAAGGGAATTCGGTTCTGCCTTCGGATGCCAAACAAGCCTCTCAAACTCAAGCCCCAGAAACGTCTCCGAATGAATCCCGCGATGTAGAGGAATACTCCTTTGACGAAGCCATTGACTATCTGCGTCTGGATTATGCCGCGGCCGTCATTGTGAAAGATGTTTCGGCTGAGGATCTTCGCAAGCTTGTGAAATTGGATGTGGAGGTCGGGGTTGCGATCATTCGCGGTAAGATCGTTTTCTTCACAAGCGGGAGCAAAGAGGAGATCCGTGCGAATGCCGTGGCGCAAGCCCTCTTGAAGGAATCTTCCGTGATCATCCACACGCATCCTGTGGGGCAGCGTACGCAACCGAGCCAGAGCGATTATGAACTGGCCGGTGATGCTGTTGAATATGTGCTCACCCAGGCCGGGGTTTTTGCTTACAATCACGAAGGTCTTTCGGAGACCTCATTAAATGAACAAGACCTGGCGGATCTTTTGAAGGCTTCGTCGACAGAAGGTGCCTCAACGGTCGAGACGCGTGAGGTGCTTCATCAATTCATTTCCGCGATCGATGACTATAACAGCCAGAAGGAAAACGCCGAACTCTTCCGTTCCGCGCAACCTGTGACGGAACTTCCCGGACAGCCAACGCTTAGTGCTTGGAACAGTGTGAAGCCCACTGCGGTCAAACCTGTTGTGAATCAGTTGTCCTCTGATGAATTTACCGTGGGTTATGATGTAGATACGACGGGTTCCTATTCAGGAGTGGCGGTGGATCTTTCCAAAAATGGCACTACCTCTACAGACTTGAGAGGTCTGACGTATCTGAGTTTTGACATCCAAACGACAGTGGCTTGCTCCGCGACGGGTGACGAGCGTTGTCTCAAAGTAGAAGTCAAAGATCTGTCGGGACGTGTTGCCGCTATTCCGATCAAAACGCTGACGTCATCGGGCTACACTAACTATGCTTTTGTTCTGTCTTCCTTGACGGATAAATCAACGGGCGCAGCGCTGGATCTTCAACACATTACCCAGATTGGGTTTGTTTTTGAGAATGAAATGTATGTGAGTGGTATCAAATATAAAAATCCCGTCAAAGCAGCCACGCTTACTGTTCGATTGGGCGGTCTCTATTATGAGCCGCCCGTCCCGCCGATCGCGTCGGGGACTTTAACCGATTTCAATGAAGCGGTGGTCCCTGCCGAAATGGAACCGTGTACGGGAACCCTTGTCAACGGCGTCTGCCCTGAGGCTGACAGTGTCAACACGGTGACATCCTTTTCCTTTGAGTCGTCCACGTCATATTCCTTTAACTATGATCTTTCCCGCGGAAGCCGGACCAGTAATACCACGTGGGCTGGGAGTATTTTGGGGTTTGGTGATGGTAGCTTCAATCTTAATACGACGAATCTGATCCTTGGGGTGAGCGCGACTGGAACGAATAAGGTGAAAGTGGAACTTGTCAGCGGTGTTAAGCCGAATGAAAAGAAAGTGGTTTTGGTCCTTCAAAATGTGACGTCCTCCCAGCAGCTTTATCAGATCACGACGGCGATGATCGATGCGGCTGGGGCGGTCGGTTTTGATCCCTCCGCCATTAAGGCGATCACCGTGCTTGTGAATGACGGCGTCACGGGCTCCGCGACTTCCACGGGGTCCGTAACTGTGGCCGCGACTGGTTTTGATTACATCCCTGTGGCTGGGACGACGAGCGCGGAAGTGACGGTGCTTCCCGGGACTCCTGAGGCTGGCGCGAATTTAGGGACGACGTTCGACGGTCAGGACGGGGACGGCACGAACGAGCTGACGCAGCCGGACGCGAACGGTTTTTCATTCAATTATAGTTTGCCGATGGAGTCCGAGACGGCGGTGGACGCGGACGCTTTGGATGATGATTTCGCGATCGGCCAGATCAGCTGGGGATATTTTGATGATTCGGACGTGTTCCAGGGGACGGCTGGGAACGTGGGGGGTTCTTTGGTGTTGGGGTTGAAGGCGGACAAGTCGATGCGTGTGAAGGTGGAGGTCTTGGATCAGTTCGGAGCGAAGGTTCAGTACTGGGTGGATCTGACGAGTAGCGTTCAGAAATTCAGTTTTGATGTGAGCGCGCTGGATGAGACGAAGATCGCGATGATCAATCTGGTGTGCGATGTGAAGCGGAGCGGGAATGCCGGGGTGGTGACGGTGTCGACGGCTGGGCTGGATTACATCCCTGTGGCTGGGACGACGAGCGCGGAAGTGACGGTGCTTCCCGGGA
>CAZDVO010000009.1:10153-13325 GCA_964508905.1 uncultured bacterium | reverse complement strand
AGCGGGAATGCCGGGGTGGTGACGGTGTCGACGGCTGGGCTGGATTACATCCCTGAGATTGATGGAACAAATTACGATGCAAATGCGTTCACCTCGCTGCCGGGGTATCCGTCTTTGGGTTCTGGTTCTGGGGCGGCAGGCAGTGGGACAGCGAATGGGATCATTTCCTCGACGCAGGATTCCGCGCGAAGATTTAGTTTTGATTACGATCTTACGGACGATGATGACTTCGTTTATTCCCAGATCGGGTGGGGGTATTTTGAGGCTCCGGGGATTCCCAGGATCAGCAGGATTAGTTATGTACGGGATGTCGGCTTTCGGCTGACGATCACGGATCCTGCCGATGCCCTTGCCTATGATATCCAGTATAGCGACGATTACGGGAAGACTTGGAAAACCGCCCAGGCCAATTTCCCCGTGACTTCGTCCGGGGCTACAACATGGCTTGATGACGGGAGTGCCACGGAGCCCGATCCTTTACAGGTAAGTACTCGTTGGTATCGTGTTGCCGTGGCGGACTATGTTCGGGATTTTAACGGTAATGAACAGGACCTGCGCGCAGGGTTGACGTTTGCTGCGAATGGCCCCGCGGGGAAGAAACTGAAAGTCGAGGTTGTTGATGAAGCGGGGAAAGTGGCTGTTTTCTTCATCAATCTCGAGGGCGCGGTAAAGAATTACACTTTGACATTTGATGGCGACAATATTCCGGAAGGGTTCGCTGCGGCCAAAGTTGCGATGGTGAACTTCGTTGCTGACAAGAAGCAGATGGGAGAGAACGGTACTGTTACCATTGAGACTTTAGGGCTTGATTTTTCGCCGACGATCGAACAGATAACGATGGACCCGTTGACAGATCTTAGTGGTCTGAAGCCAGGGGTGGGTGAGATGGAGCCTTGCTCGACGGACGAAGATCCTTGTCCCAATACGGTTGACACAATTCTCAATTTTGAGCAAGCTGACGCCAACCGTTTTTCCTTTGACTATGATCTTTCCTCGGGGAGCGGTTTGACCCGTTGGGGCGGCGCTTCGCTCGCATTCGATGCGGATCATCTGTTGGATTTGAATGTCAATCCGCTCGTCCTTGATGTCGCGGTAATAGGTTCTTCCTATTATAAACTCGAATTTATTGACGCGCAGGGCGAGAAAGTGACCGTGCGTGTTTCCGGGGCTGCCTTGCACGGCAAGATCAAGATCACCGAAGCGTTGTTGGCTAGTGCGGAGATCGCGGGTTTTGATGCGGATCAGATCCAGACCGTCTCGATCGTTCTGGATGATCCGAATGCGACAAGCGGGGGGGTGGAAGTCCAGACTCAGGGGCTTGCATGGCCGTATATCGATGTGTTGCCTTCGGAATATGATTCCAATGCGGTGACAACATTGCCTGGAAATCCCACGGTGTCGGGAAATACGGAGACGATGACGGGGGGCGATGATGATGCGGATCTTTCTTTCAACCAGACGTCGGCTGATGCGTTTGATTTTACCTATAGCCTTCCGGATCCGGACGATTTTGTTTTCGCCCAGGTGAATTGGGGCTATCTTACCGATGAAGTGAAGGACCCGCCCACGATCACTTCAATCTCCGTGGGGGGCAATAAAAATACTCTTACCACGAAGGATACTCAAGGAGTTAAGAGCTACTACATCGAATACCGGGATGGTTTTACCGGAGCGTGGAAGCGAGCATTGGATGTTGTTACGGTCAGCGGGACCGGGAGCACGACCTGGGTAGACGATGGCTCTCAGACAGCGCCGTTAACGGGTTCTCGTTTCTATAAACTCGTGGTTGCCGAAACACAGCGGTATTTTTATGACAATCCGCAAAGTCTCGGTTCTTCTGTTACGGTAGCGGCGAATGGTCCCGCTGGGAAGTATCTCAAGCTGGAACTGATGACGGAGGCGGGAGATAAATTCATCTATCGGTTGGCTTTGACCGGGGCGATGCAAAACTATGTTCTTGATCTTACGCCGCTTAATGGCGCTAAGGTGACATCGATGACCTATGTTGTGGATACGAAGAACGCGGGCTCTTCGGGGCATATCTATGTAGAAACTCAGAACCTTGCCTACACACCAATCATTGAACATGACCCGTCGTTAACGAGCGCGGATGTGAGTCATTTGAGCGGGTTCTTGCAGGCGGTGGGATTTGCGTCCAAGGCTCCGAATGGGGTCGGGAGCGCGACTTTGGCGCAGGTTTCGGAGAGTGAACTGAGTTTGGCGTATGACGTAACGAACGCCGAGAGTTTTGGCGGCGTGATCGCGACGTTCGATGATTACGGGAACGAGTCTGTTCAGTCGAAGGACCTGAGTTCGCTCGGGAATCTGGTGTTGGGCCTGAAGTTGGCGGCCGGGACGGGGGACGTGTACCTGGAGTTGCAGGACGCGTTGGGCGTGAAATCGAGCGTATTGTTGAAGGGGCTCGGGACAACGGAGCAATTTTATCAGGTGGCGTTGAGTCTTTTCAGTGACGTGGATCTTCGCGCGATCGCGAGCATCAATCTGGTGGTGAAGCACGGGGAGATGCCTGCGACGGGGACGCTGTCGGTGCGGCTCGGGGATATCCCGTACACGCCGGTGGTGGTGGCGGATCCGTACAGTCAGAGCGCGTTGACGAGCTTGCCGGGGAGTCCTGTGGTGAGCAGTAATCACGGGACGACGGTCGCAAGTGACAGTGCGACGATCGGTGTGAGTCAATCGAGCACGACGACATTTAGCGCGAACTCGGTGGTGAATGCGGTTGGGGAGTTCACGTTTAGTACGATCGGCTGGGGATATTTTGACGATTCGGATGTTTTCCAAGGGACGGGCGCGGCGCTTGGAAATAGCGTTACTTTAGCGTTGAACGGGACCGCGGGTCGGAGTGTGAAGGTAGAGTTTGTGAGCCCGACGGATCCCGATGAGAAGAAAGTCTTTTTAGTGAATCTCGTGGCCGGGCAACAGAACTACACGTTTGATATTACGGGGTTTGGGACCGTGGCACTCATTAATTTCGTGAGTGATGAAGTGGGGAGTACCAGTTACACGGTGGAGACGAAGGGATTGAGTTACCTTCCTGTTGTCGCAGGGGGTGCGTATAACCCCGCGGCTCTCACTTCACTTCCTGGGGATCCGGATGTGAGCAGTAATCACGGGACGACGGTCGCAAGTGACAGTGCGACGATCGGTGTGA
>CAZDVO010000009.1:0-10053 GCA_964508905.1 uncultured bacterium | reverse complement strand
TTTCGTGAGTGATGAAGTGGGGAGTACCAGTTACACGGTGGAGACGAAGGGATTGGATTATGTCCCTGTCGAAGTGGTCGCCGGGGATACTTATGACCCCGTGGTTTTTACATCGCTCGAGGATTACTATCCGGTTACTTTTGCCGAGGGCGGGAACACGGTCGCGGGCCAGCCGGATGCCATTTTGAATTACACACAGCTTTCGTCTACAGAGTTTGAATACGATTATGACCTGTCTGTCAGCAGCTCTTCGTTTACTTATGCGGGAGTGAGCCCCGGATTTTTTGATGGCCAGGGGCTGTTTCAGGGCGTCGCGATGGATCTTTCTCAGAATTATGTGTTTGCGGCTCGGGGAAGCGATGGGGGGCGGGTCAAGGTCGAAGTGGTCGATGTGAACCGAGTGAAGGCGACCTTCGTACTGATTCTAAGCCCCACGTACCAGAATTACACGCTTGTTCTTAGCGGCGGGAATGTTCCTGTGGGTTTCGATAACACCCAGGTCGTGGAGATCATGTTTGTGCAGGACCGGAACATCGGTTCGCCTGCTTTGAACGACTTTGTATCGGTCCAGACGGCGGGGTTAGGCTACGTGGCGAAGTCGTTGCCAGACAATATGCAGGAGATAAAGGATACGCTTGTTGCCAGCGGATTGGATTATTTCGAGGTGGGCGCGGGGATCGATCCTGAGACGCATTTCCCATACGATAACAGAAGCGCAAGCGGCACGTTCGCCCATTTCACACAGCCGACGCTGATCGGTTTCTATGCTCAGATCCTCGGGGATGTCGTGAATGGAGATCTGAGTAATGGGATGAATGTTGCTGAAGCGCTAAGCGAGCTGGACCTGGTCATTACTAATCTCCAGAGCGTTCAGTCAGAGCACGGATGGAACGGGCTTATTCCCTGGTTGGATCTTAATACGGGAGAGCCTTCGAATTCCTATATCGGTTTCCTCGATAATGCGAATATGGCCCAGAGTCTGGCCGTGATGGTCGGAGCCCTTCAGCGCGCCGGCCTGAGCGGTGCTGATCTCGTTAAAGCAAACCAGATCATTTTAAAAACGGAACAATTTTTAGACGCCCAGGCTCCGGGTTATCAGGCTTTTGTTCATCCCGAGTTCGGAGTTTTCCATATGAGCTATGACCGGAATACGGGATCGTTCTCTTCTTTTGTGGACCGTCTGGCGTCGGAAGTGCGCGGGGCAGTTGCTTTTGTTCAGATCCGCTATCCTTCGATCCCTGTTTCTGTGTGGGATAACCTTGTGATCAAATCAGCCAATTATACGGATTCCCAGGGCAACGTGATCGAGAACGTCGTGGCTTGGGATGGCGCCGCCTTCCAGATGTTCTGGCCTGGGCTCCGTAATGATGAGCGTTCGTTCATCGGGTTTCGCAACTTGCTTTACAACCAACTCGTCAGCCAAATGGATTGGGCGGCTCAAAATAATCTTCCGGGGCTTTTGTCGGCAAGCGCGCTCCCCGAAGGGGGCTATTATGGAGCGATTGGACTTCCGGGACTTGCGGAGCAGACTTCAAACCCGAGCCATTTAGCCGGGTATTACGATACGGTGGTGATGAATACGGGGTCGACTTATGCCTTGGCCTCCGCTTGTTCAATCGACGTTTATGCCGTTCTGGGATGGTTGGATGCTCTCGACAATGTTTCGGGATTGAATAATCTTTACGGTTTTTATGATTCGGCGCGTTCTGCTACCGAGATAGCCCATGAATATATCGGGATCGATCTTGCCTCTGCGGTTTTGGGGCTCGGTGGGAATGGCCCCAAGGATTTTGAGGTTTATTTGCGGAATAAGGGTCTGGAGGCGGCTTATAACCTGCTCTATGACCGGGCCAGTAAGAAGCTGGAGTTCATTACCCGGACTACGGCAGGCTTTCCGGACGCGCCGGTAATTCCCGATCGTTCGTTCTCGGTTTTCAACAATTTGGACCCGGCGGAACCTGAAGGGATGATCGGCTCTTTTCCGATTGTCTACGGGACAGGGTCTACCGGCATCTACGGAGCTCAGTTCAAACAGACTTCACCGCTTTCAGCAGGGTGGGGCGGTCATTACTGGATGCTCGATCAGGCCTACGACGCTCAGGCGAACCAGCTTGTGATCCACTACACCACCGCGGACACTCCCCAGGCTATCAAGATTGAATTGAAAGATGTGAGCGGCAATGTCCTTTACACGACGGTGCAGGCCTTGGCGGATGGTGTGAGGTTTGGCCGGCTTGTGATCCAGTTGCCGAATCAAACGTTGCTCAACGAGGTCAAAGAGGTTGATCTTGTGGTGGACCAGAATGCGACGGGGGATACGAGTTTTGATTTTACGATCCATTCCCTCATGTTCCAGCACTTTGTCTCAACGCAAAGCTTGATGCCAAACGAAGATCTGGGTGCGGCCGACGTCACGGATCTTCCCTCGACGGGGGTCGGCTACAATACTCCGAACAGTACGATCCAGCCGCTATTGCCCAAAGGGATCCAATTCCATTTTAATCTAACTGGCGTTAACAGCTATGCTGCGACCGGCATTGATTACGATCCCGAGGATGACGGCAGCAGTGTTGATCTTTCGGCGTTCTCCCAGATCGTTTTTGGCTTGAATTCTAGCCAAGCGAAGATGGCCAAAATAGAGATCGAGGACGCGAACGGCAAACGGGCGGTCTATTACGCTCAAAATGTGGATGTGAGTCGAAACTATTACAAGTTCTTGTCAGCCAGCGCCGCGGGGAGTGTGGATTTGACACGTGTTAGGTCGGTCAGCATCGTTGTTGATAGAAGCTGCGTTGGTGCGGGCTATGAGATCGGGGATATCTTTCTGGAACTGGGGCTATCCTAGTTCGTTGGGTCTTATTTTTCCTCGTTTGCTGAGATCGAGGCAAAAGAAACGAGAATTCGTCTTTGCAATAATCCTCCTCGCAAGCTAGAATCCCTTGCCTGTTTTTTTGGCCGCGAGGTGCGTATGGAAACAGAAAAAATTTTCCAGGACATGGTGGAATCCCTTAATGCGGATCAGCCTGTGTCGCGTACCCCAAGAATTCCATCCACAGCTTCCATAAGGAGGTCTTCCATGAATAATCCCATTTCAGCGCTTATCTTTGTAGCCCTTCTGATCCTTGGATTTGCTCTCGGGGCGCCGATTTTTATGGCCCATCAGGCTTTGGGCGGGTTCCTTGGGATGGTCTGGTTCTTTCTTTCAATGGTGATCGCCAACGGCGTGCAGATGGCCGCTCAATGGGAAAAGGGCGTGGTCTTTCAACTCGGCAAGTTCAGCCGTATTGCGGGCCCTGGGCTTTTTTTTATCATTCCGGTCATCGAAGAAGTGCGCAAGATCGACATGCGTGTTCTGACGATGGATATCCCCGCGCAGCAGGTGATTACCAAAGATAACGTTCCCGTGAAGATCAATGGCGTGATCTTTTTTAAAGTGGATGATCCGTCGAATGCGATCATTAAGGTGCAGGATTATCGCTATGCGATTTCTCAGTATGCGCAGACATCGCTTCGAGATGTGATCGGGCAGATGACGCTGGACCAGCTTCTGACTGAGCGTGAGGAGATCGGAAAAAAGATCGAATCGAACGTGGAAAAAGATACGGAGGCCTGGGGCCTCGAAGTGACGGGGATCCGCATTCAGGATATCGATATGCCGGAAGAACTTAAGAAAATGATGTCCCGTCAGGCGTCGGCCGAGAGAGAAAAACGCGCGACGATCACGAAGGCTGAGGGTGATCGTGATGCGGCGGCCAATCTCGCGTTAGCGGCCCGGACGATGGCGGAAAGTCCCGGTGCGATGCAACTGCGGACGTTGCAGACCATTGACGGGTTGGGGCCTACGGCGTCGAACACCGTCGTGCTGGCGGTGCCGGTGAATATCATGGATGCTTTGGATCAGCTTGGGCCTTTCCTAAAAACGAAGGCAAATAAGCCCGCGTAATCGGAGTGGGTGAAGGCAAAAAAAAGCCCCAACTGTGAGTTCGAGAATCCCGCTTTATCTAGCAATTGGATAATATAAAAATGCTTATTGCTCGTCAGGCGAAACCCTCTAGGCTGTGGCTGTTTTGCTCACGTTGAGGCTTTAACTTTTTGAGGAGCGGACCTGCGGGCTCTCGGCCCTTCAAGCGGCTCCTATTTGTCAAAGAAATAAGTTATAATGCCCTCTACAATAAAGGTACCCGCTTCGGGGAGACCTGTCAAGTTGCGTAAGTGCATCATAATGAATGACTTAGGAAAACAGATTTTGACAAAAAAAGGGGATGTTGTTAGCATAGCCCCGCATTTGTATCTTAACGTTACAGGGCCCTGATATGCACAGTACGATCGAAGAGATCATTGAAGATATTCGCCAAGGCCGTATGGTCATCATGACCGACGACGAAACGCGCGAAAATGAAGGCGATATTGTTTTCGCGGCTTCCAAGGCGACCCCGGAGATGGTCAACTTTATGATGCGCCATGCTTGCGGGTTGATCTGTGTGCCCATGGCGACGGATCGCATCAAAGCACTTGGCCTGGATCAAATGAACCCGAATCCGGAAGATCCGATGAAAACGGCGTTTACGGTCTCCGTGGACGCGAAGATCGGGGTTACGACGGGGATCTCTGCTTATGATCGCCATCGGACGATCGAACTTTTAGCCGATGCTTCGACGCGACGTGAAGATCTGGTGATACCGGGGCATATTTTTCCGTTAGAAGCCAAGCGAGGGGGAGTTCTCCGTCGCGCGGGTCACACCGAAGCTGCGGTCGATCTCGCGGTGGCGGCCGGATTGCCGCCCGCGGCAGTTATCTGTGAGATCGTGAACGATGACGGAAAAATGGCTCGATTGCCGGAACTGATCGCTTTTTCAAAAACACATGGCCTCAAACTCGGCACGATCCGTGATCTGATCGCTTACCGGACGAAGACCGACAAACTTGTCAAAAAGTTGAGTGAGGCGCAATTGCCGACGGAATTCGGCGTCTGGACCATCCGGATCTACGAATCGGCGCTTGACGGTTCACAGCATGTGGCCCTCTTTCAGGGGAATATCACCGAAAGACCTGCGCTGGTTCGCGTTCATTCAGAATGTTTTACGGGAGATGTCCTGGGGTCGCTTCGTTGCGATTGCCAGGGGCAGCTGCATGCCGCGATGAAGATGATCCAGGAGGAAGGATCGGGTGTGATCCTCTATATGCGGCAGGAAGGCCGCGGGATCGGGCTAGCCAACAAGATCAAGGCTTATGCTCTCCAGGAAAAACAAGGGTTGGATACGGTCCAGGCGAACGAAGCGCTGGGGTTCAAACCGGATCTTCGGGATTATGGGATCGGAGCTCAGATCCTTCATGATCTGGGACTTTCCAAACTGCGGCTTATGACGAATAATCCGCGCAAGATCGTCGGGCTTGAAGGTTATGGCCTTCAAGTCGTGGAGCGACTTCCGATCATCATGCCCGCGAACCCCGTGAGCGCGAAATATATCCAAACCAAAAAAGAAAAATTCGGGCATCTTTTTGAAAGCGAGACCAATCCATGACCGTTCATCAGGGGCTGTTAACCCCGGGAAAAAAGAGATTCGGGATCGTAGTTTCCCGCTTCAATGACTATATTACAGAGAGACTTCTGGCCGGGGCTTTGCGTACTCTCAAAAAAGCCGGTGTCCCTGATTCGTATATCAAGGTGGTTTGGGTGCCGGGGGGCCTGGAGGTACCGTTCTTTTGCAAAAAGCTCAAAACACAGCAACATTGTGATGTGCTGATCGCTCTGAGTTGCGTGATCCGCGGCGGGACCTTCCACTTTGAATGCGTCTCCAATGAGCTAACCCGGGGGATCAACCAGGTGGCGCTTGAGACCGGGACCCCGATCGCGACGGGAGTCGTGACCGTGGACAATCTTGAACAGGCGATCGATCGAGCGGGCCTCAAACACGGGAATAAAGGCGAACAGGCGGCCCTTGCGGCGCTTGAGATCGCCAGCCTCAACGAGCAACTGACGGTGAAAGCCAGCCGTTCGAAGTCGCGTAAGAAAAAGTAGCGGTTATCTACCAGGGTTTTGACAATCAAAAAGGGGAACACGATGCACCGTAAACGGACCCAAGCTCGAGAATGTGCGCTGCAGATCCTCTACCAGCATGAGATGAACCCTGAACCTTTGGCGGATGTGTTGAAAGATTTTTGGGTTCGCCAGGAAGAATCTTTTTCTGACGAAGTCCGGGCGTTCGCCGAGAAGTTGGCCCAGGGGACGCTTGAGCATCAATCCGAGATCGATCAGGCTTTGGAACGTTGCGCCGATAACTGGGAACTTTCCCGGATGGCGATGATCGATCGCAACGTGATGCGCTTGGCCACGTATGAACTGCTCTACCTGGCTGATGTCCCGCCCAAAGTGACCCTGAACGAAGCCGTCAATCTTGCCAAAAAATTCTCTCAGGAAGAATCCGGAAAGTTCGTTAACGGTGTCCTCGATAAGATCAATCATACCGAAAAACCGAAGAACCCCAAGGACCATGACCCTTCCGCTGCATGAGTTCTGGATGCGGCGAGCCCTTCAGCTTGCCGAAAGAGGGCGTGCGACCGTTAGCCCCAATCCCATGGTCGGTGCCTGTGTCGTCCGGAAAGGAAAACTCGTAGGCTCCGGTTTCCACGAAATGTTTGGCGGCCCCCACGCGGAACCGAATGCCCTTGCCCAAGCCGGTAAGCAAGCGAAGGGCGCGACGCTTTATGTGACCCTCGAGCCTTGCGCGACCTGGCAAAAGACGCCGCCGTGCGCTCCCTTGATCAAGGAAAAAGGGATCCGCGAGGTGGTGGTCGGGTCTCTCGACCCCAATCCGCTGAATCGTGGTAAAGGCGTCCGGTTCTTGCGGAAGCACGGGATCCGCGTGACCGTCGGTGTGCTGGAGTCGAAGGTCCGGGAGCAAAACGAAGGGTTTTTCAAGCATATGACCGCGAAACGCCCGTTCGTGACGCTCAAGATGGCCCAAACGCTGGATGGCAAGATCGCGACACGGACCGGGCTTTCCCGCTGGGTCTCGTCTCCCGCGTCCCGCAAATTTGTCCATGAACTTCGCGCGAAGCATGATGCGGTTCTGGTAGGGAAGAATACTTTTCTTAAAGATGATCCGCTTCTCGCTGCCCCTCAAGGCTCGAGGGCTGCCTTGGCGGGAAGACCCTGGAAGATCGTCATGACCTCCGCTTCAAAGTGGTCGTCTCGAGCTCGAACGTTGAAAGATGAACGGCTTACGATCGCTGTTTTTCCGGAAAAAGAGTTAGGGCTGATGGTGAAAAAGACGGAAACGCAGCAGGGATCCCTGTTGCTTCTGCCGGTCAGGGAAAAACACGGGCGGATCGATGTGGTGCATCTTCTGGAAAGGCTCGCGTTGCTCGGGATCAACAATCTTTTAGTAGAGGGAGGCGGGGAATTGGCCTGGTCCTTTCTCGAAGCGGGATGCGTGGATCGTGCTTATTGGGTCGTTGCACCCAAGGTGTTCGGTGGGCGAACCGCAAAAACTTCCGTCGAGGGGGATGGGGTTAAATCTCCGGATCAGGCTTTTCCGTTCAAGATCTCGAAGGCCAAGCGTTCGGGGGAAGACTGGATCTTTGAAGGCGTTTTTATAACAGGCAAATAAGGAGTTTTTATGTTCACGGGTATTGTTGAAAATCAGGGTTTTGTTTTTAAACGGGAGGAACGCGGCGGGCAGGTTCGGTTCGGATTTCGCTTTCAGAAGAAAGAAAAAGGTCTGAAGGTCGGGGATAGCGTCGCGGTATCCGGCGTGTGTCTGACGGCGGTGAGGGTAAGTTCCCGGGGGTTTGAGGCGGATGTGGTGCGCCAGACCTTGGAGGCAACGACGCTTGGCGGCCTGAAACTCGGGGGGCAAGTGAATCTTGAACGTTCACTAAAGATGGGATCAGGTCTGGGCGGTCATTTTGTGACCGGGCATATCGACGGGAGGGGCACGATCGTGAAGATCGAGCGGCGGAATAAAAATACCACTTTGTTCCTCACAGCTTCGAAAGCTATAATCGCCCTGCTCGCGGACAAAGGATCGGTGGCCTGCGATGGCATCAGTCTGACGGTCCAGAAGGTCCGGGGATCCCTGTTCCAGATCGCGGTGATCCCGCATACGCTTCAGGTGACGACCTTGGGAACGAAAAAGGTCGGTTCTGAGGTGAATCTTGAAGTCGACATTGTGGCGCGTTATCTTCAAATGTGTTTCGCGAAAGAAAAGTCGCGGAAAACTTTTTCGTCGCGGACGATCCTGCGGGAACTTCTCCGCCAGGGGATTGAGTGGAAAAACGTTTCGAACTGATAGCGTCTTCGGAAGTTCTGCCGCCGCTTCGCAAGGAATTGCGGGCGCTATTCAGCGGCGCGGGCTGGGAGAAGAAGGCCGTCGAGGAAATCTTGTTGGCGGTTGATGAGGCCCTGACGAATGTGATCCGTCACGCGTATCAGGGGCAGATGGGCAAGATCAGCGTGACCATCGATGTTTCTTTCGATAAGATCGAAGTGGTGATGGAGGATCGGGGACGGGCGTTCGACCCGACCCAGGTCCCGCCGCCGGAGCTTCCGAGGGATAAGCCGGGAGGGCTTGGCGTTCATTTTATCAGGACGATCATGGATCATATGGTCTATGAAAGGCTGGAGCCGGATGTGAACCGGCTTCGTTTGATCAAACACAGAACGAAGGTCTGAAAAGGGGCG
Organism: uncultured bacterium; assembly: GCA_964508905.1. Classification (GTDB taxonomy): domain Bacteria; phylum Omnitrophota; class Omnitrophia; order Omnitrophales; family Aquincolibacteriaceae; genus Aquincolibacterium. The sequence goes on along the minus strand of CAZDVO010000009.1, from coordinate 1,370 downwards.
GTGGCTATGAAGATCCAAGTGATGCAACAAGGAGACTTGCAGGTGGTCGGGCTTTCCGGAGAGTTGGATTACCACGCCTCGCCGGAACTTCGCGGAAAATTAGGGGAGTTGATCGCAAAACAGTCTCCCAAGATCCTGGTGGATCTGAGCGGCGTGGATTATATGGACAGCTCCGGTATCGCCACTTTTGTCGAGGCGTTCCAAAAGACCAAACGTTATCAGGGCCGGCTGGTGCTTGCGGCGCTTACGGCGTCGGTTCGCGGGGTTTTTGAGATCGCGAAGCTGGATAGTATTTTCGAGATCACGGGTACAGTGGCGGAGGCGGTGACCCGTCTCGGCGCCAAGGCTTGAGCGGGACACTCAGAGGATATCCCTTATGAAAGTATTTGCGGGAAGGATCGGCCAGACGACGAATTTTATTCTCGCCGGGGTGGCCCGCTTGTGGGATCTCGGGACTGCGGTTGCGGGTTATACCTTCTCGTCGTTTTTTAAAAAGAAAGTCCTGCCTCGTGAGTCCCTTTTCCATCAGATGGTCCTGATCGGCATCGATTCCACTGCGATCGTGTCGCTTGTGGGGGCTTCGGTCGGGACCGTGCTGGCCTTGCAGGCGGCTTATTCTTTGAAGACCTTTGGCGCGATCATGTACACAGGGAGTCTTGTCTGCGTTGCCATGGCGCGTGAACTCGGCCCTTTGATCGCCTCGATCGTGATCTCCGGTCGTATCGGCGCGCGTATGGCGGCCGAGATCGGGACGATGATGGTGCAGGAAGAAGTCGATGCCTTGACGACCATGGGGATCAACCCGATCCGTTATCTGGTGGTGCCGCGCGTCCTCGCGTTGGCGCTTATGCTCCCATGCTTGACCGTCATCGCGGACGTGATGGGGATGCTGGGCGGCTGGGCGATCGGAACGACGGGGCTCGGGATCAATTCCTCACTTTATATCGCTAAGAGCATTGACGCCTTGGTCCTCAAGGATATCTATACAGGGCTCCTCAAAAGTTTTATTTTTAGTATTTTGATCGCGTTGGTGAGCTGTCACCAAGGCCTTTCCGTTTCCGGCGGCGCGGACGCGGTGGGAAAAGCGACCACGCAGGCCGTTGTGATCTCGATCGTATTGATCATCGTAGTCGACTGTTTGGCCACCGCCGTTATCTACTACGCGTTGCCGACGTGAGGGATTTATGAACGAGTCCGAACAACCTGTGATCGAGGTTAAGAACCTCATGAAGCGTTTTGGGGATCTGACGGTGCTGGATGGCGTGAACGTCACGATTCCGCGCGGCAAGATCACCGTGATCATGGGCGGCTCGGGATGCGGGAAGACGACTTTGCTCCGTCATCTGATCGCGCTTCACCAGCCGACGTCC
>CAZDVO010000008.1:0-62070 GCA_964508905.1 uncultured bacterium | reverse complement strand
AGCATCGCCAAGAGCTTGTGTCCCCGGCACAACGACTGGAGACCTTGGCCCGAACGTTTTATCAGGTCCCCGAGCCATTCGGAGACCTGGAGCATCTGGGAACTCGTGAATTTCGCCTTGGCGGCGATCGTCGAAAAAAAGAGCTGATCTTTTTTTGAGAACTTCAGCAAAGGAAGGATGCCGCGAAAGGGAACGCGCCCGTCTTCCACAAGCTCCTTTAACGCCACGGGGAAAGCGTCGGCCGCAAGATAATGGGGCAAGAGGGCCCGCTCCTGAGGAAGCCCTAGCATCGGCATGATGCCGGTCAGGATCTCGTGCTCTGAAAAACCGAAAGTCCGCGAAGCCATCCCCAATGCCCGCGCGCTATCCATCTCGGAAACTTCCTGGCGCCAGTTCGAGGCCAGCGCCAGAAGAAAAGCGTCACGAGGACGAACAGGATCCATCACCCTCACCGGGACTTTTTTGATCTTAAGAGCCCTTGCCGCCCCAAGCCTCCTGTGCCCGGCAATCACCTTCGGGCGCTTCCCCGGGGCCACGAGGATCGGCATTAGGATCCCGAACTGACGGATCGAAGCCTCAAGTCCCGCGTCTTCCAAACGGTAGCGATAGCGAAAAGGCCCGCCCGTTTCTAACGTTCTGGAGTCAGCCAAGAGCATCCCGGGGGAATATTTTGGGGAAGAAACTTTCATTTGAGGGAGGCGAGCCATTCCTTCTCGAGCTGCGCGAAGGAAATGCCCAGAGATTCCTCGATCGCCTGCTCAGCGGGCTTCCCTTCCTTGAACTTCACGAGCATCTCCTTGACGCGGTACATCTGATAGCGTTCCACCATGTATCGCACCAGCCGATAGGCCTGCTGATAAAAAAGGGACACTTCGAGAGGATCCATCTTATCCATTTTCAGATCTTCAGATAGCAGGCGATCGAGCGGCAGGAGTGTGTTGATCCGAACGGCCGTATCGAACACAAGCGTGTTCACCGTTTCCACCTGATTCTGCTCATATTGGGCCAACCCTTCCTGGATCCAGGCCGGGGCCCGCCCACCGCTCAGCGCGGTCACGAACGCGTGCGTCATTTCGTGCGTCGTGGCGGCGCGCAGGGACAGCTCGTTAAAACCCTGCCGATACGGCGGTAAACGGATCTTGCCGTCATAAAGCCCCCCGACCCAAGCCGCCTGGCCGGTCACATCGTGGAACTCCGTGCCGCTATAAAAAAGCACGGTCGTCTTGTGATTAAAGTAATAACTGAAATCCTGGGAGATCTGGCGATAGGCATCCCGAAGAAGGTCCCGGAGCAAATAGCCCTCATAACCCTGCTCCCCTTTCCGGTACTTGATGATGAAATGCTCCTCATCATAGGTGTCGAGGTCCTTTTCGACGACATGCTCCTTCTGGATCTTTTCGATCTTCTGGCGCAACCGGACGGAAGAATGAATGAGATAACTTTGTTTGTAATAATATTCCGCCTTCTCAAAATTCTGTTGCAGGTTCTCGATCTCCCCCAGCAGTTCCAGCGCCATGGCATTCCGGGGCTCCAACGCCAGCGACTGGTTTAGCGCCTCCCTCGCGAGATCGAACTCGTTCTTTTCAAAGAACTTCACGCCATCATTGTAGAAACTGATCGCCATCGGCGTCATCGGCATGGCGCCGCCCTTCTCCGAAAAGAATTGCTCGATCTCGATCTTCTGGCGACGCTCCACAGAATCCTTGCCGCGGTCATCCGGATCGTTCTCGGCCTGCGCGCTCCCGTAAAAAGCCCCCGCCAAGATCACGGCCATCACGCAACGCATCATCATTTTCATGTTCATCAGCCTCTCATTTCAAGACGGCGGCCTGTGCTTCCGCCATCGCGACACGCTTTCGGATCGAAGGATGATCGTAAAAGAACCATTCGTACCACCCGGGGGGCTCGGGATCCGCGAGATTCTGCGTCCCAAGCTTCTTCATACATGAGATAAAGACGTCCGGAGTAGGCAACGCCTTGAGGGCAAAACGATCCGCGGCCCGCTCCCGCCGCCGGGAATAACCGTTCATCATGGGCATAAGGATCAGGTTCACGGCATAAAAGATCAGAAAAAAAAGCGGCAGTCCCGCCACATCGGCGGTCGAATCGAGCGACACGCTTCGGGCCGAAGCCTCCATGCCCCAGAACCCGGCTGCGAAAGCAACAAGCGATGCGGCAAGCCCGAAGGCCAGCAAACGCCACACATCGTGGTGTTTGTAATGCCCGAGCTCATGCGCCACCACGACTTCCACCTCCGCGTGTGAAAAATTCTGAATAAGCGTGTCGCTTAAGACCACCCGTTTCGTTCTACCGATCCCCATAAAGGCCGCGTTCGCCTTCTTGGTCGTTTTGCTCAGATTGAGCGCATAAACATTCTCGACCGGCATCCCGTACCGGGCGGCAAGAGCCAGGACCTTAGTCTCGAGTTCCTTATCTTCCAACTTCCCATACTTATAGAAAAGCGGAACGATCAGCACCGGAAAGACTTTCCCGATCACATAACTTACGAAGGCGTAGGCCACCCAGGCCCAGAGCCACCAGGTCCCGGGGCAGTGCCGGATGATCAGATAAAGAAATTCAAGAAGAACGAGCGAAAAGCCAAAGGATAGCAGCGTTTTCTTGGCGAGATCGCCTAGCCACTGTCCGAAGTTCTGATTCGAGAGCCCGAATCGATGCTCCAGCATGAACCCGGAATAAAAAGAAAGCGGCAGATCGAAGATAAGAAAAAAAAGAGAGAAGAGAACAAAATAGACGGCCACGATCGCCCATTCATTCGGCCCGGCCAGAAGCGCCGCATTCTGGCGCATTCCGAACGTCCACCCGCTCGCGAGCAGAATGCCTAGCAGCGCCGGCGTCAAAAACAGCTGAAAGAGCGAAAGCCGGCGGCGGATCTTTTGATAGTCAACCGCCTGATCCATTTTTCGGGTTTGTTGCACCATGTTATCCATTTTCCAGCTCAATGCGCAACGGGCAACGCTCGACGGAAAAGCGTTGCGTTAAACTTTGCGCGTTGTGCGTTGCGCTATTAAAATTCGGTAAGCACCCCAAAATGATCCGACGGAAAGACCCCCGCAGCGGAGGGCTGGTCAAAAACAACGCGCGAAGACCTGATCGCCTCCAAGGGGCCCGTCCTCTCTCGAATAAAAATATAATCGATGCGCCGTTCCGCCATTTTATCCCGCTCTGCTTCCGCGTAGGGATTCCGATAGTCCCAGGTCAACCCAGGCACGCCGGGATTCTTCACCCAGAACGTGTCGATCCATTTCCGTATTTCCCGGAGATACACGACCGGCGGCGTATTCGACGCGCCGTTCAAGTCTCCCATCAATGCCACCGGAAGCGTGGAGGCTTTCCGGGTAGCAAAAGCTTCCAGTTCAAGCGTCTGCTTCATCCGCACTTCATTCTCGCCCGCCTTCCATGAAAGATGCGTATTAAACAGCGCGACGTCCTGACCCTCGACATCCACCCGGAGATAAAAAGCATACCGATGATAATCCTCGGTCGGCGACCGCGTCTCCATCACCAAGCATTCCTGCTCGACCGGTTTGAATTTTGAAAGAAAAATAAGCCCTGAGTGTTCCCCGCTCACAGCCAGGTAGGGGTACCCGCTTCGGCGGTGGACTTCTTCAGCCCAGTCCATATTGAACACTTCCTGAAAAGCAACGATATCAGCATCGTACTCTCGGAGGCCCTTCAGGATGAGTTCCCAACGTTCGCGCCAGGGCCCGCGCTCTTGCCACGTATTTAATGTCAGTATCTTCACGCGGCCTCACACTTGCCGTGGCGGATATGTTCCAATCGCCCGATCATTTCGTGGCGAATCTTCTCTTTCGCCTCTTCCATCGAGGCATCAGCAAAATCATCGAGCGAGACCGGCTTCCCGATCGAAACGATGAACGCGCTTTTCTTTTTGATCAGCCAGGATCTCTTGGGAAGCGCCTGTCCCGTTCCGTCCACCACCACCGGAAGGATCTCCACTTTATTATCGCGTGCCAATTTGAAAGCGCCCATCTTAAAGGCATGGATCTTACCGTCGGGGCTTCGCGTCCCCTCCGGGAAAAGGAGCACGCTCACCCCTTTATCCAGAACCCGGGTAATGCGGTGCATCGCTTCGCGCCCGCTTTTATGGCTCGCGCGGTCCACGGGAATGTAACCGGCAGCGGCCATGGCCCATCCCATGAACGGGATCTGAAAGAGCTCGCGCTTGGCGAGAAACTTAAAATTAATGGGGACCCCGGCGCAAACGGCGAGGATATCCAGCATGCTCTGATGATTGGCGATCACGATGTAGTGCTTCCCCTTTTCAAGATGCTCCTTCCCCGTCACCACAAGCCGCCAGATCGAACTCCACCGAATAATGGTTCTTCCCCAATCGGCGGAAACCGTGTGCAAAAGCCTCCGAGCCTTACGATCCACGATCAGCGAGATCGGATACACCACGAAAAGATCAAGACAAGCGGAAAAAAGAGTGAGGAAAACCGTCGCGGCCCACAAGACGGTGGAATAAAAAAGACTTTCTCCGGGACTGAACACGCGCTCTTTGAGGATCTTCATGCGGGCATTTTAGCGGGCAAGTAATCAAAAGTCCACAAAGTGTGCCGGGATAATGACTAAGCGGATTTTTCGAGGCTCAGGAGGCCCTGAAGTTGGGCTGCGAGGCTCTTGGCAATATTGAGAAGTCCGTTAAGGTTGAAAGAAAAACGTTTCCCTTTTTTCGCATTGATGGCCTGAGCGGTTTTCTCACCAAATTTCTCGCCCCCATAGACAAGTTCCTGGGACCGCTCGACGGACACCACTATCCCCGCCACATCCGCAACGTCTTGAGGGATCTCGTTCCCCCGCTCAATCAGTTCCGCCTGTTCCACATTCAGGTCAGCCAGATCTTCCGAGCGCCCGATAACAACAAACGCGTAGATACGTTTGATCCTCTTTTTCACGCTGTTGATGCTGTTCGCAAGACTGGCTCCGACCCCGCTCACAAGAAGGCGCCCCTCAACTTTCACATCATTACGGTTCCCCCATTCGGTAATCTTCTGAACCGTTTCCGACACATCCACCCCGGCAGGAACGATCCAGGCAAAATGCGCGTTCGGATTCAAGGCCAGCATCCCCTTCACCGCCTCGACCTTCTTGGACGAGGGCATCGCATCAAGGATATCCACCACCAACCCCACCGCATCGCTCACAGGCAATTGAATATTCTGACCTTCATAAGCTTTCTTGAAGGCATCTCGTAAAGCCACCGTCGCCTGCCCGCCGATCGTGGCCGCCAGAAGCATCATCCGCCGTTTAGCTTCAGGCAAATCCGCTTTGCTCAGATCCAGGATCCCACCCACCAAAAGCGCCACACGAACCACCTCATCCGATACTTCTGCCAATCCCAAGCGGTTCCTCACCTCAGCCACTTTGAATTCCAGAGACTTTTGTTCCTCAGACGAAAGTTCCTTTAGAACACTTCTGAGATCGATCGCCGTCTCCGCCGCCGGCATTCGAGCCTGCATCGCTTCAACAAATTCCGCCTCCAGCTCAGCGGCAGTCTTGGTTTCTGCTGCCTTGGCCGCCGCATCAACACCAACTTTCAGAACCTGCGCCTTGATCCCGTTCCTCAAAAAAATAGTCCTGACCGCTGGCAGAAAGCTTGCAAGCGCAACCTCGCCACTATTCCCAAGTTTATTAAAATCAAATTCGCCCTTGGAAAGCATGTCGATGGCTGTCGACAATTTCACCTCAGGATAGAGAGGCCGAAGTTTCCGAAGCGCACTCATGGCTGCGAAAGTCTTGGCTGCGCTGTCCTTTCCTCTGAATCCCATGGCCCTTATAAATACAGAAAACATCGAAGCCGTGATGCCTCCCTTTTGAATCGCCCTGCCCGAATCGCTCGAATAATAGAACTTCGCGGCAGCCAAGCGATCCTCCTCACTGCCCAAATCATTCTCCCGCCAATACCCCTGAACAAATTCGTCAAAATCCTCCGCCGTCGTTCCCTCCGTCCGCGTTTCCGCACGGGATTCGGAGCGCCCCGCCGCCGAGGCCTCCATCGCGGCAAGATCTTCCTTGAGCATTTGGGTCAGTTGGGCCATCGTGGGGATCTCAGACATCGGTCTGACGCCAAATATCTCGGGATGTTGAAAATAAATATCATAGGCAAAATTTTCCATGTCTTTATTTTGAATGAACATACGGCGAGCACTCTGGCCGGGAAAGCGGGTAAAGATCCGTCCAAGGTATTTCGTCTCCAAACGAGCAGCCTCGTCCGGCGAAAGGGCATTCGCCCCGGGAAGACGCGCTTTCTGGTGAAGGAGACTCACGATCGTCATAGCAAATTGAAAGTTATCAGCCTCTTGGGTCCGCAACCACCCTTGCAGCAACACCGGACGTCCCTCCATTTTTATAAGGGGGTTCATCCACGTCGTTCCCAACACTGTTTCCGCGTCCGGGTTAGCCCCCAATTGCTGAACCCCTGTGAGATCGATCACGTATGAATTTGAAACGTCTAGGGCTCCTTTCGGATCTTCCCCAAGAAGAATGTTCCCGGGCTTAATATCTCCATGGATAAGGCCTGCTTGATGTAGTTGGACAAACCTCTCGCCCGCGCCAGCTAAGCCTTTAAAAAGATCTATGACCGAAAGCCGTGGATTTGCCTGGCTAAGATCTTGGCCTTTTTTCGGGCCTTTGAGCCGCGCCCAAAAACCTTGTCCATTCGCCATCACACCCGCTTCCCACGCGCGCAGATACCCATATTTGTCGGCTTCCTTGAGCGCCCAGGCTTCCTCGAGCGCCCAGGTGGCATTCAGCTCATCTCTCATGGATTCACCATCAGCTCGTTTGATCACCTCGTCATCAATCGGCTCACCCGTTTTAGGATCAACGGCCCGGAAAATGATATCTTCCACTAGGCTGACACCGATGACCTTTCCTTCGGCATTCAACAAATGGAACGCTCCAGGTAAATAACGGTCCCTGCCCGGGATCTCCACGACCGTCAGACGCTCCTCGCTCAAAGTCCGCCTTCTCAAAGTCCGCCCGTACTGCCTCGCCAGATTCGTGATCGCATCAACCCAGTAGCCATGGTTTTCCGACACCATCGGTAGCGCAGGCGTCCCGACCTCGTTCACCTGCAGCGAACCGCCCTCACTCTGGGGCTCGCCGACCCAGGACTCGAATTCCCCTCGCCCCAGCTGATCAAGTACATAAAGGAACGTTTCCCCGAAATCGTCCCCATCCTTCAGATCAGCATCGGCAAGTTTTTCACCTTGAGCAAGCTTCGCCGCCACCTTATTCAACCACTCCTCGGCTTTATCAATAACCATCTCTAAATTGGCCGCTAACTGCTTATGGTTCACAAGAGCTAGAACTTCCATGCGGGCATACTGGTGCCACTGTTGGCTCAGCTGATGATAGTTGTTCCCATAACTTTGCGTGTGGGAATCCACCAGCAAAAAGGACCCGTCGGTAGCCCCATGGTTAGGCGCTCGCACAAAATTCTCACCCTGTTCCTGGCGGAGTCGCTCCACCTGTGCGCGAAGAGCTTTAAGAGACTTGCGCCCAAGATCTATGCTTGTGCGACGGGCCTCGGGAAAAAGCTCCGGCTGAATTAACAACTGGGGCAAACCGGCAAGTACCGTCAAATCATCCGCGAATTCGTGCCTGAAGGTCGCCGCAAACTCCTTGCGGACCTGATCCAACGTAAGCTCCTCCCCCTCCGCAGCAGCCTGGGCCCTCGACTCGGATCGCACGGCCGCCAACTTCTTTTTCGTCTCCTGCGATTTAGAGGGCGCGGCACTTGTTTGACCGGCGCGCGTCCCCCGACGAGGAACGGCGGCCATAAGCCCCAGAACGGCCAAAACCATACTTGAGGGAATATCCGTCAGCGGAGTAAGCACTCCTCCAAGACTCTCTCGAGAGGCATAGACCGCATGAGTCTGAGTCTCTGCATTTGATGATTGTTCTGCCGGTTTTGCAACAAGCTCGAATATCTGCTTGCCCAACGGAGCGTTAAGATCGACGCCGATCATTATTTTCTTTCCGTTAACCTCATCCAAAAGCTCAACACGGACAAAGCCACTTCCGTCGACGGCTATATTTCCGTAATTAATATTTCGAAAAAGGGTTCCTTTTCCAAAGATCCGCGAGACCGCCTCTTCGCTATCCGCCAAGACTTTGAACGCCGATGCCACCTGTCTCTGCAAGATCAATTGCTCCTCCGGATAACCCGCCAACTCCATCGAGCGAGCCGTAACCGCGTACGCGTTGGCTTCCGTACGCAGCGTAGAGATGTTCGGATCATTAAGAAGATCCATATGGTGCCGCGCCTCATGCCCGGCCTTCACCAAGAGCCAGGCTGCTTTTGACACATCGGGATCCAGTCGATCCCAAGCAACCCGGGGGACAAAGACAACGCCACTTCCCCTCGGGGCAACAGCAAAGCTATCCGCCGATATGCCAAGCTTGCTAAAAAGGGATTCATCAATCCCTTTGAGTAAAACCACAGGAAACTTGGTCCCTTCCGGCAGCAATCCATCACGAATAAGCATCGCATAAGCGGCTTGAACCTGCGCACGGATATCTGGACGGTTTGAATAGTCAATCGACTGTCTAAGATCTTCCTCGGTAACCCCTCGCAAAACACCTTGTGACATGACAGCGGCCCACAACTTCGTGAAATCCAACAGCTCTACCCCCGGGGCCACGCGAGAGGGTTCGGATGGAGCTTTTTCTTGTCGGGCGACATAGGGAACATAGGCCGTCTTCTCACGCGCCAGGGAAAGATCGGGGAAACCAGCCCAGAACGCAAAGAAACCCGCAACCGCCACCGTTTGCAGGAGCTTCTCACGCTTCGAAACCGTCTTTTGCCGCGATTCCAAGCGGGCTTTCTGGAACTCAGCATCTTTCCCGACGACCATCTGAATCCCGGCCCCAGGAGCAATGGAAGGAACCTGCAGCGTCCCTCCATCGAGGGATAACTTTGTCTGCTCGATCGTCCGCATCTCCACACGAGCGGGAACATTCTGACGGTCGATAGTGGGAGTCTCTTCTGAAAGAACATCGGGTGAGACCATAAAAATATTGGCATTGTCATAGACCACCCATTCGGTAACTGGCTTGCCGAACACCACTTCCAAGGGTGTGCGAAAGGCGCCGTCATGTCCCAAATTTGTAAGTGTCTGGACCAGCGACTTCGCCGCTTCTGGAGTACGGCTCTTACCATTCCCGCCATTCTTCTGGACCGTCTCAACGCTCGCAGGATTTCGAATGTTTAAAAACGCACTCACCAACGGTCCTTGTGTGGCGTTGAGCCGCCAGGTAAAAACTTCCGCCGTTTCGCGAGAGCCCGTAAAATAACTGCCCCATCCGAGATCTCCGATATCTGTAATGCGTTTTGCTTCGGGGTCAAACGCATCGAATGCCGCCGCCGCTTGCGAGCCGTGCCAGACTAAGAGCGGCTCTCCATTTTCATCTAAAACCTTGGAAGCATTTTGGGGGTCATGCTCCCAGTCACCGAAAAAGCTCTTAAATTGAGGGGTGCGCACTAAAAGCCAATGACGCTCGCTGAGATTCGTGACGCTACTATTGGGGGCTCTCATCCAAGTCGGCTTACCTACGTTTTCGCGACGAACCGCCTCTATTTGGAGTTCCAACGAGTCCGCGGCGGATTGCACACGCGACTCCGTTAAGACCTCCCCCGTCCGCGATTCCGAGCGGATCGTTGCAGCTTCGATCATAAAGAAGGAGGCTATGACCTTCTTGAGATTATCATCGTTCAAAGCCGACGTCTCTCGAACCGGCCTCACGGGAAGTTCCATCCCGGCATTTTTGAATGCCGCTCTTAAACGATCGCTCGACACCTTCCCCCAGTCAGCATTCCGTCGTGTCTGGACTGGCAGACGGATCAGCTTTCGCATCTCGTCGTAATTCGGAGTATTCCGCTGGTTCAGATAAAAGGCCGGAACCCCAACCTTCAGAAAGACAAAGTTCACGAGCAGGCTTATCGCACGGTGGTTGCCTTCAACAAAAGGCTGCATCCGGTGCAATTCATAGTAAAGCTCCGCCACTTTCTCATACACATTTTCACGAGTCACCGGCTGGGATGCATCGAACAGGACTTTCGCAAAAAGCTGCTGAATCGCTTCCGGTTGAACACGATAAATATCTTTCTGTCCTTGAGCCACATCCATGACCTGATGCCACCCCCAAAAAGCCCGTTCCAGGATCTCCGGCGTCAGATCCGTTCGTCTTAAAAGATCATTCATCATCCCCACACCCCGATCAAAAAAAAGATTACCGGAAAGACGCATGCCCGTCTCAACCGCGTGGGAATACCAGGGCATCGCTACACCGTGGAGATCATCACGTCTCGCTTCCGACCGATGGAGGACTTGGTAGACGGGACGGCCCTTTTCATCATTGCTGATCGGATTCGGATCGATCTGGATTTTCCCATTGATCGCGTAAGAGGACTCATTGAAGATCTTGATGGCGTCCGCAATATTCCCCAAATCGCCGGCGTGACCGATCGCTCGAAGCACGGCCTCCAAACTAGCCACCACCTCCACCTCCCCGACTTGCCCCCCTTGGGCGAGATATCCCTGCAATCGCGAAACAGCCTCCAGATAAGACAGTTCAAACGTGCTTTGTTTGTTCTGCAACATGACGGAGCGATAGAGATTCTCGTCGGATTTTTCGAGAAGGCGCGGGGTGAGGATCCCATAGCTCACCTGATGCTCACGAAGAAGATCGGTGATGCCGTCCGTGTGAAAACCGCCGGTGACGAGCACGGCCTTCGACTCCGCGTTGCGGGTCATCACTTCCTCGATCTTCTGGTAGAACACATCTTCACGACGCCGTGCGGCATCGTAGAACCCGAACGCGGCGGCTTGGATCCCCATAACTTCCTGGCGGAACGCCTCGCTCACTTTTTTCGTCTCAAAACTGGAAAGCGGCAGATTGGATTCTTTGCTAACGAGTGCGCCGATCGTCTTCAGCCGCTCGACCATCACATCCATTCCCAACTCCTGCTGTTTCGCCACCGCCTCGCGCCATTCCCGGCGCGGCAGTTCAAGGTTGAGCAATTTACGAACAAGTTCTTCGTCACGATAGATCGCAAGAAGTTCCCGCTGGCGAGGCGTCTTGGCTAGGGTATCCAACATACGGGCAAAGACAGTGCGGATCTCCTCAAAAAGCCGCTTCGGATCAAGTTCGTTCTTGAGGATGAGATACCCCGCGTAGATACTAAATGCCGGATAATCCTGAAAGCGGAATCCCTTCGGGCCGGCTTCAAGGACCAGTTTTTCCATTAGGTCCCGGGGTTGCAGGCCGGCCGGAACGGCATCCGACTTCCCGCGGAGCACGCTCACCCGCTGCCCCTGAAAATCCTTGATGGCCGCCAGCAGCTCCGGCGTCACCCGTTTCGCCGTCAGGAACGTGATCAGCTTATCTTTCTCAGCGAGAGCCTTCTCGGTCTGAAGTTCCTTTTCCATCACCTGAAGCTGCAAAAGACGCGAGATCTGCGGCCATTCGACCTGCGCGAGCAAACTCTCAAGGTCAACGCCCAGGATCTTTTTGGCATTCCCCGTGAGCGCGTGAACATAGGGCATGAATTCGCGCTGTCCTTTTTCGAATTTTTTCCAATCGCCCAGGAGTTTACGGAGTTCCGGCGAAAAAACTTTGGAGGCCAAGCCATCGAGCCGCGACTCATAGCCTCCGAGATAACGCGTAACGGTCTTTCCCGAACCGAAAACTTTTTTGAGCGCGTCGTAGTTCTCGCGATAGAGCTCCGCATTTTCGATCCCGTGAGCCCGAACACTGGGCTCGGATAGAGGATGGAGGATGGAGGATGGGGTCTCGGCATATACGCCATCAGCTTTCTCCCCCCGGTCATCCTGATTTTTTGCGCCCTCCGCCCTCCGCCCTCCGCCATCCTGCTCCAGGATGAAAAGTTCCGCGCCCGTCAATTCCCCCTGTTGCATGAGAAAGTCGGCGAGTTTCATGTTCCGTTCCCTGTCCGGGAACATGCGGAGGTAATCGGGATTCAGGTCTTCGGAAGCGCCTTCGACGAAGATCGTTTTGAAACCATACGTCTTGTGCAGGTATTGGAGCAGCTCTTTGATCTTCATCTGCGCGCCGTAATTCGCGTGCGCGTTCTGAACATGAAGCACCAGACGCGGATCAGGGCGCGGAGGCGCTTCAAAAAGCCCGTCAAGCGTCGCGAGTTCTGCCGGGATATCGATCTGGAGGAACGAGGGCGTTTCATAACGCGTCGCGATCTCAATACTCGCCCCGGGATTTGCGGACACCGTTTGCGTCATCGCAAAGCAGACGAGCACCACCAAGCTTATGATTTTTTTAGCTGTGTTTGTCATAGATTGCTATGTTTTACAGTTATATATGATTTTATTTATCTCTCCTTATTAAAAAGATACATTAAGTTCTAATATATTTCAAGCCTACGGCAAAAACAGCTTGGTTCGTAACCCATTCATTTCAAAAGAGATATAGCTATCGGGGGATTATTTTGAAGAATTATGAAGTAGAAGTCGATCGATCCTTGGAAATACTGTTCCATTTCAAGAACGGGACAGAACGGGCGGGGCCGCGAGAAAGGAACGAAAAAGGCCGATCAGTCGTCGAATTCGATGAGAGGATCGGGATCGTGAACGGAGCCGTAGCGGTCCTGGTTCTCATCTTCATCGCGAAAACTGTTGCGGGAAAAGGACACACGCGCGTCCAAAAGGTTGGACGGGATCTCCGTCAAGAACCGGGACGGAAGATTATGATGTGTGGCGCCATACATGCGCCGTTCGGTCGCGTAGGAAAAATGGAGCCGTTCGCGAGCCCGCGTGATGCCCACATAAGCCAGACGCCGCTCTTCCTCGATCTCATCAGAAGAACCTGCGAAGGAATTCACATGCGGGAAGATCCCCTCTTCCAACCCCACCATATAAACGATCGGGAACTCCAAACCTTTGGCGGTGTGGAGCGTCATCAGTGTCAGCACGTTCGTTCCCTGGTCCCACGCATCCAGATCGGTCACCAGCTCGATCGAATCCAGGAACGCCATAAGAACGGATGGCGGAGGGTGGAGGGCGGAGGACGCAGTCCCTGGCTTATCGCCATCCTCCATCCTCCATCCTCCATCCAGCTTTTCATTAAAATTCTCGATCACGCTGTAGAATTCCTCGATATTCTCAAGCCGGGCCTGCGCCTCGGGCGTCCGCTCCGACTCAAGCGCCGTCACGTAACCGGTATCTTCCAGGATCCTTTCAAGGATCTCGTGAATCGTCATTTCATGCTGTTTCCGGCGAAGCTTCGTCAGCCAGGCGTAGAACGCAGAAAGGCTCTTTTTGACGCGCGGCGTGAGCCCCTCGATCGTCTCGACATTGGACAGCACAGAATCCCACGTTCCGGGTGGAGGATGGAGGCTGGAGGATGGAGCTTCGACTTTTACGTCATCCGCCATCCGCCCTCCGTCATCCTGGCTTTTTCGCGTTGCGCCATCAAGCGTCTCGAGCGCTTTCTTGCCGATCCCTCGCGGCGGCACATTGATGACACGCTTCAGGCTCACCTCATCGTGCGGGTAGGCCACGATCCTTAGGTACGCGATAATGTCCTTGATCTCCTTGCGGTCATAAAAACGCGTCCCGCCCACGATCTTGTACGGGATATTCGAACGCATCAGTTCCTCTTCCATCACGCGCGACTGCGCGTGAACCCTGTAAAAAACGACCTGCTCGGCGAAAGTCCTTCCCATAGCCCTATTCTTCAAGATGGTCCCGACCACATACTTCGCCTCAGAGATCTCGTCTTCGGCATTGTAGAGCTCGATCTTCGCCCCGCCCTTTTGTTCGGTCCAAAGGGCCTTGGGACGACGCATTTGATTATTCTTGATCAGATGATTGGCCGCATTCAGGATCACCGGCGTCGACCGGTAGTTCTGCTCCATGCGAATCGCCCCGGCGTCGGGATAATCCGCCTCAAAGTTCAGGATATTCTTGATATCGGCCCCGCGCCAGGCATAGATCGACTGGTCCGGGTCGCCGACCACGGTGATCTGGCGACGGGCCGCGGCCAGGCACTTCACAAGCCGGTATTGAGCGTGGTTCGTGTCCTGGTATTCGTCGATCAGGACATGCTGAAAGCGATCCTGCCATGATCTCAGAACCTCGGGATGCCGGTCAAAAAGAAGTACGGTCTTCATGATCAGATCGCCAAAGTCGCAAGCCTTAAGCCGCAGCATCTTACTCTCATACAGCTTATAGACTTTTCCGACGCGATCCTGAAAAAGCTCCATCGCCTTGGCGGCATACTGGTCCGGCATGATCAGAAAATCTTTCGACCTCTGGATCTCTTCCCGAACCGCCTTGGGGTTAACATCCTTCTCGCTCAATTTGAGCTCCGCGATACATTCCTTGATGACCTGGAGCTGGTCGTACTCGTCGTAGATAATGAAATTCCTGTCGAGATCCATCGCGGGACCATCCTGGCGCAAGATACGAAGACACGTGGAGTGGAAGGTGCTCACCCAGACGCGCTGTGAAACGAGCCGCTCAATACGGTTCCGCATTTCGGCTGCGGCCTTATTGGTGAAGGTGACCCCGAGGATGTTAAAAGCGGGCACTCCGTGTTCGATCAGCCACGCGATCCGGTGCGTGAGGATGCGCGTCTTGCCACTCCCCGCGCCGGCCAGGATCAGCAACGGACGGACCGGGGACCAGGTCACGGCTTCCTTTTGTGCCGGGTTCAGGCCGGCGAGAAGGTCTTGAGCCATATTTCTCACTCCAAGCGCAACGCGCAACGCACAACGCAAATGAGCGCTTCGTTGCGCGTTGACCGTTGAGCATTGCCCGATTTATTCATCACTGATCGTGTATTCAGAGAAAGATTTTTCAAATTCGTAGACCTTATCAAAATCCTCAAGCTTGTCCTGATCCTGCTTGCTCAACAGCTTCACGTCGATCAGGGCAAAGACGATCTTTCCCAGATCCAGGGTCTGGCGGATCCCCCAGTGCTGGAGAACGGTTTTCGCCATGGGACCGAATTGATCGAGCGCGTAGCGGCGCATCCCCCAGGCCAATTCCTGGCCCGTGACGTGCCGGGGTTTCTCCAGTTTCGTCACGGTGTCGTGAAGCGCCGCGAGTACGAATGTATAGGCCTCAAGCTTATATCTCGGGTCCCGTGCGACAAGGTCGCTGAGCTTTTTAAGATAATTACCGGATTCTTCCATGGTTTCACCAGACTAAAGCTCATGGCTAATAGCCTCTAGCGAAAAAAATCACAGCTTCCGCTTTAGCTATCAGCTATAGGCTATCGGCTGTAGTCCTTTATTTGCCGCTTGGAAATAAATTTCAGGATCAAGATCCGTCTTGGCAAAGGTTATACCGAAAACCGTTTCCATACCGCGAGTTATCGCCGCGATCAGCTGTTCCCTTCCAACACCCTTCGGCAGCGCGATCGATTCATGGTGCAGCAACACTCCCTCGGAACGTTTCTGAGCCCCTCCGGCGATCTTAACGCCTCTCCAGGAAAGGTCGCTTTCGACGGGAAAATCAAAACAGTCGCTTCCTTTGGGAAGCCCCTCTTCGGCTTGATAGAACCTCGGATCAAGGCCACACGACTGAAGCCCCACACGAACCGCTTCGTGGATCTTGGCGTAACTCGCCTTCACAGCACCCAACGCGGTACGCATCGGCTCAACGTCATAGTGCGCCACAAGCGAAAAGATCAGATCGTCCCCGTGGAGCACGCATCCTCCGCCCGTCACGCGCCGGCAGAGAGGCACCCCGGGATTCTGGCGCACCAGCTCCGACTTTGAAAGTTCTTCGTCGCCACAAAAGGAATACCCCACACTGATCCAGGGCCCTTGTGAAACGTAAAAACGCAGCTGGGCTTCCTGGGGGATTTGTTTGTGGGCTAGGAACAGGGTCTCATCAAGCGCCATTTGGAGCGGCATCGGCGCACTGATCGTCGGCAACAGCCTCCAGTTCATGCGGTGGCTTCAGCCAGCAGAACTTTCTCGCGCAATTGATCCCGATAGGACAGGATCGGTTTACGCGCGGCAAGCACATCATTCGGACGACGCACCGGCAACGTATGCGGCGCGGTCTTCACCAACTCAGGGTCCGTCAAGATCTCTTGAGCGATCGTCTTCATGACTTCAATGAATTGGTCCATCGTTTCACTCGCTTCGGTCTCCGTCGGCTCGATCATCAGAGCCTCGGGAACGACCAACGGAAAATGGACGGTCGGGGCATGAAAACCGTAATCCAAGAGACGCTTCCCAACATCGCCGGCGTGGACCCCGTGGACCGCGAAAGGTTTCAGCGACAAAACGAACTCGTGCATACACGGCCCTTCCGTCGCGACCTTATAGACATCCTTCAACTTTTCCTTCATGTAATTCGCATTCAAGATCGCAGCCTCGCTCACTTTCCGAAGGCCTTCCTTACCGAGGATCTTGAGGTAAACGTACGCGCGGATCATGACCCCGACATTGCCATGGAACAATTTCACGCGCCCGATGGATCTCGCCCCCTGAGCCGCCCAGCCGAACCCTTTTGAGGTCTTTTGGACAAGGGGGCCCGGGAGAAATTCCGCCAGGTGTTTTTTAACGCCGACAGGACCCGAGCCGGGCCCGCCGCCGCCGTGAGGGGTCGAGAACGTCTTATGCAAATTCACATGGATGATATCAAAGCCCATATCCCCCGGGCGGGCTATCCCAAGCAGCGGGTTCAGGTTCGCGCCGTCGTAATAGAGAAGACCTCCCTGCGCGTGCACAAGCTTGGCGATCTCAAGGATATTCGTATCAAAAAGGCCCAGCGTGTTCGGGTTCGTCAACATGAGACACGCAACCTGTGCATCAAGATGCTGCTTAAGATCGGCCATATCCACGCGGCCATGGCTGTCCGATTTGACCTCCACTACATGGAAGCCCAAAAGCGCCGCGCTCGCGGGATTCGTCCCGTGGCTGGAATCGGGAACCAGCACCTTGGTACGTTGACGATCGCCGCGGGAAGCGTGATAGGCCCTCACCAACATCATCCCGGTCAGCTCGCCATGAGCCCCCGCCGCGGGCTGCAGCGTAAACCGGTCCATCCCGGTGATCTCTTTCAAACCTTCTTCGAGTTCCCATAGGATCTCGATCATCCCCTGAGCCGTTGCGTCCTTCTGGAACGGATGGAGCGCCGTGAACTTGTCCTGGCGCGCGGCCCATTCATTGACCTTGGGATTGTATTTCATCGTACAGCTGCCAAGCGGATAGAAATGGGTATCGACTGAATAGTTCTTCCTGGAAAGGTTGATAAAATGGCGAACGATATCCGGCTCGCTCAGCTCAGGAAATCCGAGCGAAGTCTGGCGCAAAAGCCCCGGCGGAACGCTCCGTGGGGGGGGCGATGAAAAGAAACGCGACTCAGGCAAACGGACGGCACGGCGTCCGGGCTTGCTCTTTTCAAAACTAAGACGGTCATCCTGGGAGATCAGCATTGGGACAGTGCCTCCACGAACCGATCAAGGTCCTCTTTCGATTTCGTTTCGGTCGCGCAGACAAGGAACTGGTCCTTCAGCTCCGGATAGAACGGCTCGAGCGCCACCCCGGGGAATATCCCTTGCCCCGCCAATTTTTCTTCGACTTTTGAGAAGGGCTTACGGGATCTCACGCGGAATTCATTAAAGATCGTCTGGTCCATATCCACTTCAAAATTCTTGAGTTTCGAGATCTTCTCGCGCAGGTAGGAAGCACGGTCCCAGTTCACCTCGGCCAGTTCCCGGATCCCTTGTTTGCCAAGTAGCGTCATCGTCACGCAAGCGGCCAAAGCGCAAAGGGCCTGATTGCTGCAAATATTCGACGCGGCGCGTTCGCGACGGATATGCTGTTCCCGGGCCTGAAGCGTGAGACAGAACGCCCGCTTCCCGTCCGCATCCTGCGTCAGCCCTGCCAACCTTCCGGGGATACGGCGCATCAAAGCCTGCGTGGTCACAAAATAACCCAGATAAGGCCCGCCGAATTCCATCGGCATCCCAAGAGGCTGCCCTTCTCCCGCGACGATATCGGCGCCCCATTCACCGGGGGACCGGAACAAACTGAAGGAAAGAGGATCTCCTGTAAGGATCAGCAGCGATCCATTCGCACGGATCTTTTCACTCACCCCTTCAAGGTCCTCGATATTGCCAAAAAAGTTCGGCGTCTGAAAGATCACGCCGGCGACCGTTCCGTCCAGCTTGCGGGTCAAGGCTTCCTTGTCAAAATTCCCCTTAGCATCAAAACCCAATTCTTCGATCCCATAGGGGGTTCCGGCAAGATACGTCTTGATCGTTTCACGATAGTGAGGATGAAGGGAACGAGCCACAAGAAGCTTCGTCCGATCGGTATGCCGGAGAGCCACAAGCGCGGCTTCGGCAAGCGCCGTCGCGCCATCGTAATGGGAGGCATTCGAAACATCGAGCCCCGTCAGCTCGGTCATCAGGCTCTGATACTCATAGATCGCCTGGAGAGTCCCCTGAGAAGCTTCGGGCTGATAAGGCGTGTAGGCGGTCAAGAATTCCTGGCGTCCGATGATCTCGAGCGCCGCCGCAGGGATGAAATGTTCATAGCTCCCCGCCCCCAGAAAGGAGAGCGCATCCTTCGTCGAGGTGTTCTTGCGCCCGAGTTTTGTCATGAGATCTTGGACCTCCAACTCGCTTAAGGAAGAGGGCAAGGCCATCTTGGGGTCGCGTAGCGAGACGGGAATATCACGGATCAGGTCGTTGAAAGAATGAACGCCGATCTCAGAGAGAATATCTCTTTTTTCCTGATCCGTAAGGGAGAGGTAAGGCATGAGGTTCTTTCAGATCAGTGCTTCGGCGCTTGAGCGATCATGTCCGCATACTGCGCCGGGGTCAAGAGGGTGTTGATCTCCGAAGGGTTCGAGAGTTCGATCTCGAAAAGCCAGCCATCGGCATAAGGGCTCTGATTGATCAGCGCGGGATTCGATTCGAGCGCCTTATTGGCGTCCGAGATCTTTCCGGAGACGGGAGCGTAAATATCGAACGCGGCCTTCACGGATTCCACAACCGCCGCCGTCTTGGCCTGCTGGACAGCCTGCCCCGCCTTCGGCAACTCGACGAACACCACATCCGAGATCTCTTTTTGCGCGTATTCGGTCACGCCCACCTTCGCCTTGGCGCCGGTCGCGACGATCCATTCATGGGTTTTGGTATAACGTAACGTCTCAGGGAAATTCATGATTGCCTCCGTTAAAGATCGAGAAGAATACTGAAGAGAATGGCGGGCATTTTACCCTTTTCTCTTATAAAAAGGTAGCGAAACCACAGTGGCCTTGACCGCTTTGCCGCGGATCATTACATCTAGCACATTGCCGGGCTGCGCTTCCGCCGCTGCGACATAAGCCATGCCAATATTTTTTCCGGTCGTAGGAATAAAACTGCCGCTTGTCACTGTCCCAACGGCCTTTCCATCTTTTTGGATCTCAAAACCTTGACGCGGGATCCCTCGCTCGGTCATTTCAAATCCGATCCTTTTTTTCCGGATCCCTGTCCGCTGCTGCTCTTTGAGGATGTCGCTGCCGGGGAAACGATCCTTCGTCAGATCGATCGCCCATCCAAGATCCGCCTCAAGCGGCGTCAACTCGTCGTTCAGCTCGTGGCCATAAAGAGGCATCGCGGCTTCAAGACGCAGCGTATCGCGAGCTCCAAAACCGATCGGCAAAAGGCCATGCTTCTCCCCCACACGAAAAAGAACATCCCAAACCTGCTTGAGCTTGGACTTCGGGACCATGATCTCGTAGCCGTCTTCCCCGGTGTATCCGGTCCGGGCGATCATGCCCCCTTCGAAATCCTTATAGTGAAACCGACGGAGATCCTTATAGAACGCGCCAAAACATTCGAGAAGAACGGTTTGGCTCAGAGGGCCTTGAAGCGCCAAAAGCCCCATCTCCTCGCTCAGATCGGTAAGCGTCACACTCTCGGTCAAGCGGGCCTTGAACCAGGCAAAATCCTTTGCGATATTCCCAGCATTCACAACGATCAAAAATTTCTGCTCTTCCATGCGATAGACGATAATATCGTCCACCATCCCGCCCTGATCATTCACGAGCGGCATATAGATCGCTTGGCTCAATTTCACCGGAGTCACGCGACGAGGCAGGATCGCTTCGAGATAAGCCACCGCGCGGGGGCCTTCCACCATGAATTCCCCCATATGAGAAATATCGAAGATCCCGAGCTTCGTCCGGATCGCGGCATGCTCTTCCATGATACTGGTGTAGTAGAGTGGGACAAGCCATCCCCCGAAATCGCCCATGCGGGCACCTTTGCGAAGATGTTCGTCGTGAAGCGGAAGCTGAGTCGGTTGTGTTTCCAAAGTCATGGCCATAAAGAATAAAAATCGGGTTAATAAGAAAACGGATGGGCGATTATAAGATTTCGGGAAGGAAAAAGAAAGGCGAATTTCGCATAAAAAGCAAAGTAGTTGAAGACAGTAGGCTCCCCTGACCTAGCGCCTAGAAATAATTCGTGAACCAGGCCCTCGCGGAAGCCGCGATACGCGCAAAAAAGCCGCGGGGAGCAAAAAGCGCTTCCTGCGCCCGCTTGTAGTTCATCGCCCAGCGGAACATGCCGAGAGCCGGAGCCATCGAAGGATCGCGGACAAGTTCCTGAGCGGCCTCGACCTGGCGGGATATCCCGATCTTTCCGTCCCGGGAGAATTCTTTCTGGGCCCACTCCAAGAACCCTTCGGTCATCACGGCTCCCCCGGTAAAAAGAACATGCGGGTAGCGGATCTTCTCCTCCTGCATGAAAACGTCCGAGGATTCGAGGATGTTGTTCATCCAGCCGTGCGCGTGCTTGAAGAATTTCTCCAGAAACTCCTTACGCGGGATCGACTGCTGCACTTTGTCGTTACGGGTCACCAGCGGCACCAGTTCTTCGCTTTCCTGCTCCGTGGCATCCAACGTCGCGAATTTCTCTTTGACCTTCTCGGCATCCCGTTCCTCGATGTTCCAGTCCTTGGCCAGACACTGCGTGAGAAAGTGACCGCCCATCGGAAGCGTCCGAAGTCCTGCCAAAAGGCCGTTCTTCCAAAGGACCAATTGCGTCGCATCGTCGGCGATATCCAGGATCATGACCCCCTCCTGTTTTTCCGCGTCACTTAAAACCGCTTCCGAAAGAGGAAGGATCTTGGGGAAATAGCCTTCAACTTCGAGGTCCAGCGTTTCGAAAACCTTCGCGATATTGCGGAAGGATTGGAATTCCATGGTATAGATCTGAAGGGTCACACCCAAACGTTCCGCTTCAAGTCCGACCGGATTCCGCACCGCGGGCATATCATTCACCAGGAATGATTCCGGGATCGCCTGGAGGATCGATTCGGTCAGCGGTAAGGTCGCGACATTCCGGGTCTGCTGGACCACGGACTGCACTTCATGGGTCGTGATCGTCCGGCGCTCCGGAGTGAAATATTCGCAACTGGAGAACCGGTACATTTTGAACCGGCTATTCCCCAACACCACGTAGACCGGCACCTGATCCCACGCCTCGGGAGGCAGGATCGCGTTCATCAGCTTCTCGAGCGAGGAACTCGCGTTTTGAAGATTGGACACCAACCCTTTTTCAAAACCGTCCGGGAACAGAACCTCCTCGCTGCGAAGCACGTGAGGATTGGCGGTCCCGATATCCCCAAGCATGACCATCAACTTGCGAGTTCCGACATAGACCACAACACATTTATTCTTCAGATCAACAGGAGCGGTCATGATTTCCTTTTCACAGCAACGCGGTCATATTGCAGGTCCATATATTCGATCGTTTCGCGGGGCTCGGTCTTAAAAAGATAAACGGCTTTTGTCAGGAACGAAAGACGCTCGGAGGCTTTGCGGCCCATCTGAAAATCGGGCCCTTCCCCAAGTCTCACGGTTACGTTCCCGTAGGGGTCCAGACTGATCCGGGTCACCGATTCCCGGCGCGCCAGCTCATGACGGCGAAACGACTTCATGAAGCGCAACGCTTCCGGAAAACCTTTATTCTGAAGCCGCGTCCCAACCCTCGGTTCTTTGAGGGGCTCACTAAAATCCTCGATCAGGATCCAAGCAGGATCCAGTTCGGGGCGCACTTCAATGATGAACCCGTCTTCCGCGGTGACGGCATAAGGGCCGTTCGGCCGCAGTTGAACGTTCGCGATCGGCCGGCGTTTCTGGATCTCAATTCGAACCGTTGAAGGCATTTCACGAACGATGCGAACGCTCTGAGCGCCGGGCCCGAGCTCGATGGTCTTTTCAATCTTGTGAAGATCGAGCAACAGGATGTTTTTCCCGAGGATCTTATCTTCGAGCGTCCGAGCGCTTTGCGGCGACAATACATCCGGAGGAACGATCCGGATCTCCTGGACTTTCAGCCGCGGATCTTGATACAACGCTTTTCGAACGACCCAACCGCCATAGGCGATGGCTCCCGCGACAAGTATCCACGGCAAAAGCTTCCAGAGTAGCCACACAAACCCGAGGCATAGCGCTCCTAGCCAAGAAAAAAACCCTCTTTTTTTTCCACCCTTATTCTTCTTCTTACTCATGAGGCGTTCCGCTTTCGTTTACGTTCATAAGCTTCGCGAAGCACTTCCAAACATAATTGCTCGAAACTGATCCCGATCGCACGAGCCGCCTTGGGCAGCAGGCTGAATTCGGTCAAACCGGGAATGCTATTGACTTCTAACACATACGGACGGTTCCGTCGGTCGAGCATCACATCCACCCGAGAAAACCCGCGAAGCCCCAACCCCCGGTAAACCCGGTAAGCGATGTTCTGGATCTTCCGTGCGACCGCGGCGGGGATCGTCGCCGGTACTTCATAGATCGTCATCCCTTTCGTATACTTGGCCTTATAATCGTAAAAGGGCCGCGAGGGCTTCACTTCCACAACGGGAAGTTTGCATTCTCCAAGAAGTCCGGCGGTCAATTCACGCCCCACGATCCTTTTCTCGATCAAAAGCCGCCCGAACCGCAAAAGAGACCGTCTTAATTTGTCGGCCGATCCGCGAAAATCTTCAACGAGGAAGACACCTTGGCTCGAACCACCATCAAGAGGCTTCACGAAATACGGTGTCGGGAACGCGGCTGCGACGCGTTTCCAGTTTTTCCGATCGAGCATCGCATAGTCCGGAGTCGGGACCCCAAGCTTCACAAAATAATGTTTACTGGTTTCCTTATCGAAACTCTTCCGGCAGGCCGCTGAAGGTGATCCCGCGAACAGAACTTTCTTTTTCTCCAACATCCGTTGAAAAGAGCCATCCTCCCCCCCCATCCCGTGCAATGCGATAAAAAGGATATCAGCCTGGGAGACTTTACCCCAAAAGTGTTTTTTGTCCGCCGGATCCACCGGAAAAACGCGAACACCGACACGGCGAAGCGCGCGGATCACGGCGCGGCCGGAACGAAGCGAGATGCGGCGCTCCGCGGAAATACCACCCCGGACCACCCCCACGCGCATCTTTTTCAAAAAAGCGAACTTAGGATCTGCTAGTAATTCTTGAGGCATAAAAACCTTTCTCTCTGTGAATAAAAAAAGCCACGAGACTCCTCTCCTTCGGGGCCTGCCCTCAAAAGAGAAAAATCACGCGGTCGCACAAGGGGCAAGACGCCCGACAAACTCGCCGGCGATCTCCCCGATATCCCCCGCCCCCATAAAGATCATCACACCTTTTTCCAGCGGATGGTCCAAAAGATACGACAGAATAGCCTCCCGGCGCACCACCCGGACGTGCGGATGCCCTGCGCTCATAACCTCTTCATACACATGATCGATCGCCACGCCTTCCGGGTTCGACTCCCCCGCGCCATAGATATCCGTCAGCACGACCTCTTCGGCGTCATCAAATGCGTGACCGAACTCCTTACAAAGGTTCTTCGTCCGGCTGTATCGATGTGGCTGAAAAACAACCCGGACATATTTTCCCGCCTCGTGAAGCGCGCGAAGCACCGCCTTCACTTCAGTCGGATGATGCGCATAATCGTCCAACACCAGAAATTGCGGCGTTTGCCCTTTCAATTCCATGCGACGACGAGTCCCCTTGAACGTCGCGAGCGCTTCCGCTACAAGTTCGAGATCAAACCCGAGATGGAGCATCACCGATAGCGTCGCAAGCGCGTTCGCAATATTATGACGTCCAGGCACCCCCAGCTTCATATGCCTGCTAAAAAAACCGGACTCATAAAGATCGAATTCTGAGCCAAAAGCATGGAGGCGGATATTTTGAGCCGAGTACGCGCACTCCTCGGAAAAACCAAAGTTGACCGAAGGTCTCCCGCTTTCTTTCACAAGCATCGTGAGATTCGGGTCATCGCCCCAGTATGAAACGAGCCCCGGGTCATGGACCTGGCTCAAAAACCGGCGAAAGGACGCGGTCAGGTTCTCCCACGTTTTATAATGGTCCAGGTGCTCCGGTTCCAGGTTCGTGATGATCGAATAATGCGGAGCATAAAGCTCGTGGGAGGCGTCGCTCTCATCCACTTCGCTCACCCAATAATCCGGAGTCCCCGCCATAAAATTCGTGTCGTAATTCAACATATCACTGCCAACAAAACAGGTCGGATTAGCGCCGATCTGCGACAGGACGTGCGAAACCATCGCCGATGTCGTGGTTTTGCCATGGGTCCCCAGAACGCCGATCGAAGTTTCCGCGTGATTCAGCAGCGAGGCAAGCACCTCCGCGCGATGGAGAACCTTCCGCCCTAGACGGCGGGCCTCTTTGAGTTCCAGGTGATCTTTGTGGATCGCGGTGGAATAAATGATCAGGTCCGCTTCGCCGAATCCGATGGTCTTCTGGCCGATATGGACCGGGATCCCCGCACGTCGGAGGCTTTGCGTGACCCGCGTCTCTTTATAATCCGATCCAAAAACCGAAAGCCCGAGGTGTTTTAAAATACGGGCAAGACCACTCATCCCCGCTCCACCGATCCCGATCAGATAGGCTTCGTGGCTGTCCCGAATAAGATTATCGCTTATGACCTTCTTCATGTTCTTTGATCAACTTTCTCGCTATTTCGATCAATGCATCCGTGGCACCGGGCTTCGCCAATTTTTTCATCGCCGCAGCAATAGGATCAAGATGTCCCGGCGTTTCGATGAAACTTTTGAGATGGGCCAGCAACCACGGCTTGGCCTCCTGAGATTCTTCGTGAAAAAGCAACCCGCCCTTTTCCGCAAATCCTTCCGCATTATACTTTTGATGCCCGCCGGCATGAGGATAAGGGATCACAAGCGACGGGATCCCGAACGCCGCCAATTCAAAAAGCGTGTTGGCCCCGGCCCTCGTCACAGCAAGATCGATCCTTTGAAAAAGCTGTTCCATCACCTCATAGAACGGATGAACTTCACTCGATAAAGCCAACTCCGCATAGCGTTCCGTCACCCAACCACGGTCCCGCTCTCCGGTAATATGAATAACGGCTATTCTGGACCTTTCTTCATCCGACAGAGAAGCCATCACATCGACCACGATCGCGTTCAACCCTCTCGCACCTTGAGAGCCGCCCACGACCAGGATCGTGAAAGGACGAGGCGTTCCATCCGGCCTCGTCTCGGCCAAAGCAGCCGCCATACGCGACCTCAGCGGAAGACCCACGGTGTAAAGACTCTTCGGCTTACGTAAAAATCGCGTTCCTTCAAAACTTTCGGCAACAACATCCATATGGGGCAAAAGCCAGTGGGTCGCCTTCCCCGGGACCTTATTCTGCTCGTGGATCATCGTGGGGATCTTGAGCCAGGAGGCCATCATCATCCCCGGATAGGAAACAAAGCTTCCGAACCCCACGCAGAGCTCAGGCCGGATCCGCCGCAGAAAAAAGAAGGCCTGGATCAAAAGATACGGGAAAATAAAAAAAGGCTTCAAGGTTTTGAGCGAAAACCCGGTCGGAAAACCGAACTCCGGCAAATAACAAACGGAGAGGAAGATCCCGGGAGGCATCTTATCGACCAGCCTTTTAGCCCGATGGCACGTCACCAAATGGATCGCAGCCCCCGGAAAATGTCTGCGAAATCCCTCGCTGAAAGACTGGGCCGGAAAAACATGCCCCCCCGTCGGGCCGGCATAAACAACAAGGGACATGGCCTGGGGTGCGGCCGAAGAAAGGGACTGTTCCATATCAACTGTTGCGGCTTTTGTGACGCCGGTCGACCGCCATCAGAATCCCTACCGCGATCAAGTTGATCAGGATGGAGCTTCCTCCGTAGCTGATGAACGGAAGCGGCAACCCTTTAGTCGGAACAAGCCCCGTCGCAACCATCATGTGGAACACAGTCTGAAGAATGATGAGCATCGTGATCGAGGTGACCAACAATTTCTCAAAAGCCTGATCGATCTTGCGGGCCATGCGGATACAGCAAAGAAAAAAAAGAATATACAGGGCGATCACGACCAGGATCCCGATCATCCCAAGTTCTTCGCCAATCACCGCCAGAATAAAATCGTTGTGGCTCGAGGGAAGATAAAAAAGCTTCTGCGTGCTCTGCCCGAGACCAACGCCATGGATCCCCCCCGAAGCAAAGGCTAGAAAGGACTGGATGATCTGGAACCCAGAGCCGAGCGGATCCTCCCAGGGATTCAGGTAGGCTTCAAGACGGCTCAGGCGGTACGGAACGCGGATGATCAAGAAATAGAGCGCCGGCAAGAGTACCCCGATAGCCCCGAACACATAGCGAAGGCGAAGGCCCGAAACAAAAAAGATGATCGACGTCATCATCACGATAAAGGCCACCGACCCCAGATCCGGCTCCATGAGGGTCAAGCCGCAAACCAGCCCCACAAGAATGAGCGGCGGAACAAAAACAAGGATATCCCCCTTCTGCACCCACGCGATCTTACGGCCAATGTAATCCGCCAGATAGATGCAACAGGCAAGTTTCGCAAACTCCACGGGCTGGAACTGGAACGCCCCGAAATGCAGCCATCGGCGCGCGCCCCCCGCCGAGTGGCCGATCACGGGAAGATAGACGCCGATCAACAGCATGATCGCAAGCAGCATGAACGCCCGGGCATTGTGCTGATAGAACTTAATCGGCAACGCCGCGGCGATAAAAAATCCGATCGTCCCGAGGACCACATAAACGACCTGACGGAGCAAAAAGAACATCTCATCCCCGTGCCAGTCGTGCGCGAGGACCGCGCTGGCGCTATAGATCATCACGATCCCGATCCCCACCAAGCAGTAGGTCACGATGAACAAAAGACGCGCTTCTTTGGACATGATTACCCCCGAACCGCCGAGGATCCCAAACGTTTCAGGATCAACTCTTTAAAAAACTTCCCGCGTTCTTGATAATGCTTGAACATATCAAAACTCGCACACGCCGGCGACAAAAGCACCGTATCCCCACCCCGAGCCTTCTCGAGACTCAAGCGGCAAGCTTCATCCAGCGTCTCCGCCTCAACCATCTCCACCGCGCCCTGCCAAGCTTCCCGAAGCAGGGGCCGCGCAACCCCGATCAGGATCGCACAGCGAACCTTCTGGGCCACGAGATCCCGCAGGGTCCTGAAATCACGGACGTCAGTTTTGTATTTCCCGCCGCAGATCAACACCACCGCCCCGTCGCGGCATTTCTCGAGCGCCCAGGCCAACGAGGCTGTCGTCGTAGCTTTGGAGTCATTGACGAATGAAACGCCGTCCTGCTCCGCGAATTTTTCCATCCGATGCTCAAGCCCCTGGAAGGACTCCAACGCCTGTCGGACCGAGGCCGCGGAACACCCCAGCGCCTCCGCCGCGCACAACAGTGCGGCCTCGTTCGGGTTGGACGCCAACCGTTCATCGAAATAAACGCGCCGGGCCCGGGATTCAAAATCGGGAAATAGCGCGAGTTCTTCCGCTTTTTGGCAGATCATAACGCCAGACTCATCCATGGAACGGAAAATATTAAGCTTGGCCCGGGAATATTCCTTCATGTCCACGTGCCAATCCATGTGATTTGGAAAAACATTCAAAAGCAGCCCAATGGACGGGGCAAAATTCACGCAATGCATCAATTGAAAGGAGCTGACCTCGAGCACCACGACCGTTTCCGGGGTGATCTTGCCAAGTTCGCCGATCCAAGGATTCCCAATATTCCCGCAGAGGACCGCCGGCCGGTCGTTCGCTTCGACGATCTTGGCGATGAGTGTTGCCGTCGTGGTCTTACCGCAGGACCCGGTAACCGCCACGACGGTCTTCGCCCTCGAGAACCAACTCGCGACCTCGATCTCGCTATAGATCGGCTTTTTTGCGGCGAGAAGCGCCTGATATATCTTCGCCCCGGGAGGGATCCCCGGAGAGATCAAAACCCAATCCGCGGAAAGGATCTCCTCAAAGGAGTGCTGTCCGCTCTCCGCCCGGATCCCTCGTTCCACAAGCTTGGCCACATTCCCCCGCACTTCCGGAGAATCAGCCAGATCGGAGACGAAAACACGATAGCCGTTCTCATGGAGAAAAAGGGCGCTCAAAAAACCGGTATCCCGCAATCCTAGGATCGCGACTTTGGTCCCAGCGGCAGGCTTCATATCACCGAACCTTCAGTGTGCTGAGACCGACGATCGCGAGAATAAAGGCAATGATCCAAAGCCGGGTCGTGATCTTGGACTCCGGCCACCCTTTGCGCTGAAGATGATGATGAAAGGGGGACATCAGAAAGATCCGCTTCTTGCGAAGCTTGAAACTCGTGACCTGGAGAATGACGGAAAGGGCTTCCCACACAAAGATGCCGCCGACGATCACAAGGACCAGCTCTTTTTTGGTCAACACCGCGATCGCGCCCAGCGCCCCGCCGAGTGAGAGCGAACCGGTATCGCCCATAAAGACCTCGGCCGGATAAGAGTTGAACCAAAGAAATCCCGCGCTCGCTCCGGCTAGCGCCGCGCAAAACACGGTCACTTCCCCCGCCTCGGGGATATGCGGAATGGCGAGATACGCGGCAAAATCAAAGTGACCGGTCACATAAGTGATCAAGGCAAAGGTCGTCGCGGCGAACATGGTGCAGCCGATCGCAAGCCCGTCCAAACCATCGGTCAGATTGAGCGCATTCGAAGTCCCCGTTAGAACCAACACCACGAAGGGGATGAAGAAGATGCCGAGATAGAAGGCCCCTTTTTTCAAAAGAGGCACATACAGCCATTTATCAAAACCGGGATCACAATAAAGATAGACCCCGATCGCGAGCCCCATGAATACCTGCCCCAATAATTTGGTCAGAGAACTCAACCCGTCCGAGCTTTTTGATCGCATCTTGAGCCAATCATCCAGAAAGCCGACGAAACCGAACCAGAGCATGACCCCGATCATCATCCCCATAAAACGGTTCGTCAGATTCCCCCACAAGAGCGAGGCGATCACCACGCTCGCCACAATGAGGACGCCCCCCATCATGGGAACATCCTTCTTATGCTTGAAATGCTCATGGATGGCATCGGCGTGCGCACGTTCCTGATTGGTCACCGCCCGAAGTTGTTTCAACCACGCGATGCAGCGAGGCCCGAGCCATAAGGACAGAAAGAACGCCGTAATGCTCGCTGCCGCGGAACGGAACGTAATGTAGCGGAAGATGTTAAAAATGATCGATTGATCTGCGAGATGATGTAAAAAATAAAACATGGTTCAGTTTCGGCCCGATGATTATGATCTTGGTGAAAAAGAAACGGAGCGAATCCCTTCCAGAACTTTCTCGACATGCATACTGCGCGAACCTTTAAAGAGCACCGCGTCCCCCGGCTGAAGCGCAGCCCGCAATGCTTCGAGAGCCCCGCCGCTATCCTTGAAATGACGCGCGTCCATACCCTTTTGGGCCGCCACAATACTGTACGATGCCAGGGCCCCGTACGCGAGAGCAAGATCCACACCAGACACCAGGATCCGCGCGCCAAGTTCTTTGTGAAAGCGTACTTCCTCAGGGCCCAACTCCCGCATATCCGCGAACACAACGATCTTTTTGCCGGACACCGGGAGCGTCTGGAACGCGTTCAAGGCGTTCTCGAAGGAAACGGGATTCGCGTTATAGCTGTCGTCGATCACGCGAATCCCGTTGGACAGCATTGTCTCACGAAATCTTCCCGAAGCAAAGCCCACATCCTCCCAGTTGCGAGGGATCTCCGCCCAGGCGATCCCCAGGCTTCGCGCCATCGCGATCGCAAGCCCCGCATTCAAGGCCAGGAAGGGCGCTTGTCCGGGAAAAGAGAAAGGGCCTGCGCCCTGCAACCTAAAAGTAATCATCCCCGAATCGGCCCTAACATCCTCGATCCGATAGTCCGCGTTTTCGTCATAACCGACCGTGACCGCCCGCCGTCCGCTCTTTTTCAATCGGGCAAGAAGATCCGGATCATCGGCACGTACCACCAAAGGATCCTGGGGATCTAAAAAATCCGCAAGCTCCAACTTGGTCGTATAAACATTCTCCAGACTTCCGAACCCTTCCAGGTGGGCCGAACCGATCGGAGTCAATATCCCGGCCGAAGGACGCGCCAATCCGGCAAGATACCGGATCTCCCCCGGATGGCTGGCCCCCATTTCCATCACACAATAGTGATGCGAGGGCTCAAGCCTCGAGATCATGATGGGAACGCCTAAATGATTGTTCAGATTCCCTGCGGTTGCAAGCACGGAGGCCTTCTGGCGAAGCAAATAGAAAAGGAATTCTTTGGTCGTGGTCTTTCCCACGCTGCCGGTAATACCGATCACCCGGACTGAAAGCGTTTTTCGCCAGGCCTCCGCGAGGAGAGTCATCGCGGCCTGAGGGTCGGCCACCGGAAACACATTCCGAACCGGTTTCTTCGAGGCGGCGAGCCGCGCTAAAACCGATTCTTTCCGGACCGCATCGATCAAGGCGCCGGAGGCGCCCTTCTCGAAAGCGTCCGACAAAAAATCATGTCCATCGGTCTGTTCCCCCTTAAAAGCGACGAACAGGTCGCCCGGCTTTAGGGTCCTCGTATCGATGGACAGACTTCGCGACTTCAGCTGAGGGTCATGGAATTCCGGACGGACATCCAGAAGACGGCTGATATCAGGAAAGGAAAACACGGCTGCGTCTTTTCAATGCGGCATCGATCACTTCACGATCGCTAAAAGGGATCTTCCCGTCGCCAAGGATCTGATAATCCTCATGCCCTTTCCCGAGGACAAAAACGACATCGCCGGGTTTGGCAAGCGCAACGGATTTTTCGATGGCTTCCTGACGATCCAGGATCTCATAGATGGATCCCGACTGCGGCACCGGCTGCGGAAGCCCGGTACGCATATCACGCAGGATCTCTTCCGGATCCTCGGAGCGAGGATTGTCGGACGTCATGATCACCACATCCGAGTACCGGCACACGGCACGGGTCATTAGCGGACGTTTACCTCGATCCCGATCGCCCCCGCAGCCAAAAACGGAGATAATGCGATGCGGCTTCATCTGTTTCGCATCATGGAGCACCTGTTCAAGGGCATCGGGCGTATGGGCGTAATCAACAAAGACCGTATAATCCGTCGCCGCACCGATCCGTTCCATGCGCCCGGGGATCGCGGGGATCTCTTCCAGTGCGCCCCGGAAATCATTCAGATCGAACCCCAGCAAATGGATCGAACTCAGCACCGCCAACGCGTTAGAAATGTTGTAGCGCATGGGCAGGCGGATCTGGAACGGCAGCTCCTTACCGCGATAACACATCACGAAACGACTTCCCTGAAAGCTCATCTGGAGATCCTTCGCGTAATAATCCGCTTCCCCGAGAACGCTAAAACTCTTGGCCTGGGGAAATTCTTCCAGCAGACGGCGACCGTACGGGCAGTCCTTATTGAACAACATCTTCTGAGGAGCGAGGGGCCCCGAAAAAAAACTCCGCTTCGCCTGAAAATATTCTTCCATGCTGTGATGAAAATCGAGATGGTCCTGGGTCAGCTGGGTAAAGACCCCCAGTTCAAATTCAAGGCCATGAACGCGCTTCTGGGAGATCGCATGCGAGGACACTTCCATGACGCAATGCTTCACGCCCTCCTGCTCCATCTGATGGAACATCGGGATCAGCACTTCAGGCCCCGGCGTCGTATTCATGGCGGGCACTTTTCCGGAAGGCAACTCGTACCACAACGTTCCAAGATAGGCGGACGGCGTTTTTTCACGAAGGAGCCGGTGCATAAGATACGTCGTCGTCGTCTTCCCGTTCGTGCCGGTCACCCCGATCAACTTCATCTTCTGGTCGGGACAATCGTAGAAGCGGTTAAGCAGCACCGCAAGCGCGGACCGGGCATCGCGAACGCGGACGCCCGTCACATGCGACGGGAGGGTGATCTCAGGGTCTTTCTCAAAAACGACGACAGACGCTTTCGCGTAAATCGCCTGCCCCAGAAAATCATGCCCATCCATGCGGCTCCCCGGGCAGGCGACAAAGATATCCCCTGACTCAACGGCACGGGAATCGGAAGTAACCTTATTAAAAATGCGCTTGGGGTCCCAGTGGTATTTTTCGAGGATCGGAATGCCTTTGAACAGATCATCAAGACGTTTGCGCATGGATCAGAGAGACCTCGATGGTTCCTGGGTTGTTTTTTTATCGACATTCTTCAACGAAAACTGAAAAGTTTGCGACTTCACTTCAACCTCATTGACCGCGGCGAGGCCGCGGCGCCCCAGAATGATATCGGCGATAAGAGAATCGACCGTCGCCGCTTCAAGCCCCTGTTGCAGGGCCCAACTCCCAAGGAACCGGATCTTGCTCGCCCGGCTTTTGAGGATCACGCGTATCCCCCGCTGAGAGATGAGCGTCAAAGGGTCAAAAGTCACCTTGAAGTTCCCGTCCACCAGATGAACACGATCGTCCCAGATAAAGGACCCTTGCCGCACTTCAAAGGAAGGAATAAAAAGCGAAGGGATATAATTCCCCGACAACTGGATCTTGAGACGCGCTTGAAGTTCCCGGTATACCCAGAAATTGAGCCCAAGAGAGAGCGCGCTCAAAAAGAGCGCGGCAACAACGAACCAAGCAATGCTTTTGAGGGCCCTTCCCAAAGAACGCTTAGCGGGGCGAGCCATCGGAGACTTTCTGCGGCAGAATCACGATCTCAACACGGCGATTCTGAACGCGGCCTTCCTCGGTCGAGTTTGAAGCCTTCGGCCGGTATTCGGCATAGCCTGTCACGGAAAACCGGGCAGGCGCCAGAGACCGAACATCGATCAAATAATGCAATACGGCAACCGCACGACCGATGGAATACTCCCAATTCGTAACGCCCTCAGCCCCTTCGATCGGCTCGTTATCGGTATGACCTTCAAGAACAATCCGATTTTTCGAAAGATCCCCGGAGGCAAGCAACGCGGCAAGTTGGGCCAAAAGCTCCTCGCCCGATGATGTGAATTGCGTTTCATCTGGATCAAAAAGCGCATGATCGAGGACCGATACGACAAGCCCGCGCTGATCGAGAACCACGGATGCATCGCGCCGAGCGATCGGATCCGAAAGAAGCTTCTCGATCCTCGGTTTCTCCTGTCGAAGGACTTCGCGAAGGCCCGCCACTTCGTCCAGTTCTTCGTTCAATCGGAGAAGCTCTTTATTGAGACTTTCGATGGTGGCGCTTTGCTGGCGGGAGAGAGAGTCCCCCACTCGGTCGGCGGCGGACACGCAACCCGTCATCAACAAATAGGCGGCGATAAAAAAACAAATCCCCCGGATCAACCCCTTCACGAACAACTCCTTCGAACAGACTCTTTTAGAAATCAGTTAGCAAATCTCTGAAAGACGTACCAGATCGCCAGGCCCGACAGCGCGTAGGACGCCACGAGCAGCAGACGGAAGAAAAAGGGGGTCTCGCCCCCCTGGCCGCCAGCCTTGGGTGCAACTCCCGACCCCTGCTCGCCGAGATATTGAGGCTTTCGAATTTCAATCTTGATTTTTGACACGATCAAACCTCCGATGCGTTCTTTTCGTCCTGCCTGTCATTTTTAACGGAAAGTTCTACTTTTGCCAAAAGATCGCGGTCCTTCATGACCTTTAAGAACGCATCCACGACTCCCGGGTCGAATTGCGTCCCTTTATGTTTCAGGATCTCTTCCAACGCTTCCTTAACCGTCAATTGCTGACGATAGTGCCTGTGGGAGATCATCGCCATAAAAGAATCTGCTACAGCCACGATCCGGGCGCCCATGGGGATCTCTTCCCCCTTAAGACCCTGCGGATACCCTTTCCCGTCATAGCGTTCATG
Organism: uncultured bacterium; assembly: GCA_964508905.1. Classification (GTDB taxonomy): domain Bacteria; phylum Omnitrophota; class Omnitrophia; order Omnitrophales; family Aquincolibacteriaceae; genus Aquincolibacterium. The sequence goes on along the minus strand of CAZDVO010000008.1, from coordinate 27,898 downwards.
GCGGTACATCACGATCGGAAGCACCGGTTTCAAGGAGCTGATCGAACGCAAGAGATTCGCTCCGCGGATCGGAATACTCCGGATCTCTTCTAATTCCTTCCGGGTCAATTTTTCTTTTTTCTGCCATGCACGTTCCGGGAACGCAAGCTGACCGGTATCAAGCAGAAGGATCGCCCGCTCCAAATGCACCAATTCTCCTCCCGGCAATTCCATCTGCTTCCCGACCGCAATCACCATTTCGCCGATAATGTCGAGATTGGACTGTTTCTCACCAAAATGCCGCTTCATCAGCTCATTGATGGTCTTGATGCTGCCCAAGGTCAGTTCTTCGGTGCGTTCAAAAAGTTGCGCATTCTTGATCGCCACAACGGCCTGTTCTGAAAGGGACTTCAGGATCTCCAGATCCGTTCGCGTAAAGTTCTGGTGGTCCGCCTTCCCCCAAAGCGTCATGACACCCACCACATCATCCTCGATGAACGGCACGGCGATATAACGATTCTCAAGGCAGAACTCCCCCGTTTCCGCAATGTGGCCCTCAAGCCCCCGGCCGAACCTCACACGCTGTTTGTGCACGAATTTGACATGATGCCCGACCGAAAAGAACGGATTCAGGTATTGCCGTTCAGGATCGGTCAACATGATCGAACATCCCTGTGCCTTGAGGATCTGGGCGCTGAGCCGTCCTATGCGCGGAAGTAACTCTTTCAAACGCAATGATGAATTAATGACCCGGTGGACCGAATGCATCGTAGAAAGCGCAAGCGCCCGGGGATGCACGGTCTCGTAAAAATTATTCAGTTCAAAATTCTTAAAGGCCAGTTCGACCTGGCTGGCGAGAAAATAACCGAAGGGCGCCATCAGCGGCCGGATCTCGCGTTCGGAACGCTTTACGCAGCAGAAGATCAAAAATCCTTTCAAGGCGCCAAGATACCGGAGCGGGTAAACGATGCAGCTTTTTCCAAAAGCACAGCGATAGAAAAGAGGCAGGCGCTCGGCGGTCGCCGCGTTCTGCGCCAGTTGCCCCGTAAACTTGGCCAGGAACGCATCACATTCGCGCTGGTGCTCGGCGGACTTCGCAAAAAAAGGGCAATTCTGCTTGCGGTCCAAACGGATCAGACGTTGTTTTCCGCTTTCCTCGCAAAGGACGATCCAACCGACGGGCTTCCCAAATATCTCGGAAAAAGATTCATAGCCTTCTTGCCACTGCGGATTCGGCAGCAGGAATCGCTCGAGCGGGGTGAGGACCCGCTTTGGCAATTTCGAGGCTTTATTTTCTGAGGCACTCCCCATCGACGTCATTTTTTCCTTGAGACTTTTCGGGAACGCTTTTGGATCTTTCCGGCCAACGCGGCCGTCAGCACATCATACGCCGAATCCAGGGATTCGGAGATTACTTTCGTTCCATTCAGAACCGGCATAAAATTCACATCCCCCTTCCATCGCGGAACGATATGCCAATGCAAATGATCCGGCACGCCAGCCCCCGCCACATCGGCGATGTTCATTCCCAAATTAAACCCTTGAGGCTTCATGGCCGCCACAAGCGCCTTACGCACGGTCTCAAGCACATCAAAGAACTCCCTTTTTTCAGCCTCATTCAATTGAGAAAGGCAAGCAATGTGCCGGCGTGGAACGATCATCAGATGACCGTTGTTGTAGGGGTAACGGTTCAGGATCACGGCGTGATGGGAAGTGCGAAAGAGGACGAGGTTGCGTTTGTCTTTTTTGTCGCGAAGGAGCGAACAAAAAAGGCAGCCGGATCGCTTAGCGGAGCTCGAGCGCAGGTAGGTCTTGCGCCACGGGGCCCACATTCTGTGCATAGATCTCTTCAGGTTCATGGTTTCCTCGATGGGACGGCAGAATGATCTTCGGAAGATCGTAAAGGTCGAGCAACGCGTTCAGTTGACGGATATCCCAAAGTTGCATCTTCGCCTCTTGGGCGATCAATCGGGCATTCTCATCGATCCCCCCCAGCGGGATCAGGATCTTTCTCTGGATCTTGCGAAGGCGACCGGCACTCGCCACGATTGTTTCCGCTTCGGCCTCGCCAAGCCACTCCTGGCTCAAATAAAAAAGCCACCGACCTTTCGTTCCGCGCCCCGTCAGCGAAAAGATCGAATGCTGCAGGTGCCGCGTTAGGAGCACTTCTGAAAACTGCGGGCAGAGGACCTTCTTCTGGTCGATCTCCACATTTTCATTACGAAATTCTTTGAGGAGAGACTCGACCCGGGCCCCGAGGTCTTCCTCGGTCAGTTTGGAGCATAGGTCCATGACACGGTTCAACTCATCGAACAAATGCTTTCGAAGAATGCGCTCTTCAGGGAGAAAGAGCCCCAATCTTTTCTGAAACACCTCCCGAAGCCAGAACCGGCACAAAAAATCCGGAATATGGTAAAGCGTCCCGCTCTTGGCCACCAACCCGTCTTCCACGAGATGTTTGAGAACTTTCTGGGTTTCAGCAACCGTTTCTTCGATGTAAGCCGCGATCGGGATCAGTTTATGGCGCCCATGGCTCAAAGCCAGGATGGCCCGAACATACGCTCCATGATATTTTGCAAGATGTGAACATTGTTCAAGGCGTTTTTCAAAAAGAAGCGCGATGCGTCCGCGCCGGTCAAAAAGTTCCTGGCAAAAAGCATCCAGCAACACGGAAACGCTGACATCCTGAGGGAATTCGCGGATCTCCACCTGCTCGAGACGCTGCAACAGGAGGTCCAGATAAAGGGGTTCGCCGTCGGTCATATGGAACAAGAATTTCTTCAGCTCCATCGACCACCGATGGGCGGGCATCCTCGTCGCAAGGTACTGTTCCATCTCCAAAAAACCAAAGGGGGCCAACTCAAGGATTTCGAAATTGCCGAAAAGAAGCGACAATTTCTCGCGGAAGATCTCCCTCGCCCGGTCAAGAGCAGAACTCGTCACGACATACAGAACATCCTTGTCGATCATCATCTGTTTCCCGAGAAGAAGGAACGGATCGGAAGCGGGCAGTTTCTCAAGCGCTTGAAATTCATCGAACATCAAAACAACCTGTTTGCCCGTCTCGCGAGCCAGGGTACCGCCGAGCATAAGAAGTTCCTTAACCGCAAGGGCATTTTTATCCTGACGCAGCAAACGCACCAAATGTTTGACCGCGACAACGGTTTTAGGAATGATCGCTTCGGCCTCACGCGTGAGGCCCACAAGCGTTTTCGGGATATTCAGGGTTCGGTCGAGCATCACGGCGCTCAAAACAGCTCCCATCCACTGTTCCATCAGTTGCCGACCATCGATGGTTTCCGCTTTGACGTAAACAGGAAGAAGCTTGGGATTGCGTGAGATCGACTGAAAAAAGTCGCAAAGAAGTTGCGTCTTGCCGACCCCCGAAGAACCGAGGATCCCTACATTCTGGCGATAGCCATGGCTCATGTCATCCAATCGTTTTTGCAAACGCGCCTGGATGGCTTCTCGCATAAGATAAGGCATGCTTTCATTCCCGTCGCTATAAACACCGGACGCCTGCGGAGAGCAAAAGAGAGGACTTCTGGAGCACTATGAATAATGGATTAAAACGAACTGTTGCGTCCCCAAAGCCTGCTCATGACCCGAAAAGCCCGGAATTTTTTCCGTGTAAAATCCGCGTAAAACGCTGTCGCTATCTTACGTTTTTCAAATGAGAAAGCAAGAAAGAAAATCTTGTTTTGGATGAAAAAATTTTCTTTGATCCGCTCAAAATAAAGGCGTCAGACCTCGCATGGGAATTTCGCTTCATCGGAGCAAAAACGCCGTCTATCCGCGGTAAAAACAAACGCCCCGGCACGACCAGTTGTCAGACCCCCCGCCTTTCAACCGTTCTAATGCCAGGGCAATTTGCTACTTCAAAATCCGTTCTATGTATTCAAAGCCTCAACGACCACGACCTGTTCTGACTCTCGAAAGACACATCGATAGATCTCGCCGGCATCCGAAGCGGCTTTGAGACGCTCCTGCATCGCTCGATCACAAAGGACCCACTTGATGTTCTGCAAGATCTTCCGCTTCAAGCGCTCGGAACCTTCGTTCTGGGGCAGGATCAAAAGAAAGATAAAATGGACCGGCTTTCCGTCCAGGGATTGAAAAGGGATCCCTCGAGGGCTCACGCCCAAAGCGAGGATTGGCTCAAGGACTTCAGGAGAACAACAATGCGGGAGTGCGATCCCCTGCCCGATCGCGGTCGTGCCGATCTGCTCACGAAGACATAGAAGCCTTAGGATCCTTTCGCGGTCAATCCCCTGAAGCCCCCAGGGAGGCAAAGCATCGAGGAGCTTTTCAAGCGCCTCTTCATGATGCCGCGCCTCAAGCCCTGCGACAATATTCTCCTCACGCAATAAGTGATGGCCCATGGTTCGCACGCTCCTGTCGCTTCTGGGTACGAATCTTCGATACCAGATGCCGGCGCCACTTACGCCGGGTCGTACGTAGATCAAGCTTCAAAAAGCGAAGGGCTTCCCTCAAGTTGGGAAACTCTTTGAAAGCAGAATCATCTTGTTCGGAATAAACAGCAGAAAGACGGAATTTTTCTAGCTGACGCATGCGTTGCTCAATGGATGGACGAAGTTCGCCAGCCTCATCGCTTGGATGAACAGAAACCTCCTTGTAAAGGTCCTGCCATTCCGCTTCCATTTTGTCGATGAAAGGTCTCAGTAACTGTCCGCTGATTTCCATTTTTAAATCCTTTTAAAAATCGCAACGTTGGTAACTGACACAATTTATTTTGTTTTTAACCGGATCGACCTTGTGCATAGACTAGCAGGAATCACATTAAAGAAGCATTAAAGGAATGTTAAATATTTTTTAACATTTGGGTTATCGGACCTACGCTGATCCCGCAAAAGGCCCTACAGTGGCGCTATCGGTAAATCCACGGAAACGCGAGTCCCCTTGCCCGAATCGCTTTCAAATCGAAGAACCCCGTGATGGGACTCACAGATCGCTTTTACGATGCTGAGCCCAAGACCGGCTCCCTCTTTTGCTCGAGCATGATCCGATCGATAGAACCGGGTCCCGATATTTTCCAGGGTCTTTGGATCAATACCCGCCCCCGTATCCTCGACAACCGCGGTGATCCAACCCGAACGAAGGATAGAGATCGTTGCGGAAACTCTGCCGTTCCGTTCCGTGAATTTGATCGCGTTATCTACCAGATTGGTGAAAAGCCGCTTCAAATAGACCACATCACCATAGACCTCCGCGTCGGCCGACGCATTGAACCTGAGATCGATCCCAGCTTCGCGGGCACGCTCCCGGTAAAGGGTGATCACATGTTCAATGATCGGACCTAATATCAGGTTCTTTTTCTGAAGACTCAATTGTTTGGCATCACTTCGCACCAGGAACATAAGGTCATCGACCAAACGGATCAGCCCGTCCACCTCTTCACTGATCACTCCGATTGTCCTCTGGAGATCTTCCTGGGAACGGGCTCTCCGAAGCGCGAGATCGATCTCCCCTCGGATGATCGCCAGAGGAGTCTTGAATTCGTGAGACACGTTCGAACTGAATTCCTGGACGGCCCGGGTCGAAGATTCCAGGCGATCGATCATTTCGTTCAGCGTTTCAGCAAGGCGGTCCAGTTCATCTTGGGTAAAAGTTCGCGGTAAGCGGCTCTTCAGATAAGCCGCCGTGATCTTGCGTGCCTGCTGGATCATCCGATCCACAGGGCTCAGAAAACGCTTGGCCAGGAACCATCCCGCCAAACAGGAAAGCGCCACCCCCAGAGGGATGATGACTGCGATAATAAGACCGAGCCGCGTGAGCGTCTTTTCGATCTCATACAAAGGTTTGGCCGCCTGAATGACAAAGAAAGGGCGTCCGCGAAAACGAACCAGGTGATAGTAGAGCTGGATCGGGCTCTTTTGAAAATGGATGGTCTGAAAAGACTCCCCCTTTTCCATAAAAACTGAATCACGTTCGAAATCAGGGAACAGGATATCCCGTTCCCAGCCTCCGAGATTCGAGCCAATAAGTGAACGATCAAGACCCAACACCCTCACCAAAAAAAGGCTCCGCGTGACCCGCCGCTGTTTTTTTTCCCATTCCCGGATCACCTTACTGACTTCGAATTGGTAATCCGGCGCAAAAGCCAGCGTCCCCTTTTCAACCGGAGGCACTTCAAGGAATCGGGGATCCCTGCGGTCGTGAAACGCCGTCAGGATCCCCTCTTCGATGTTCCGCACCTCGCCGGACAGGCTACGTTCAACATCGCGGTAGAGGGCGCGGGAAAGTTCGGAATACATCAGAAATGAAAAACCGGCAAGGAACACCGTCATCATGAACGCGTATCCAAGCGTGAGACGGAGCTTGAAAGATCGGTGTTGGATCATGGACAAGCGAGCCGGTACCCCGTCCCGCGAATGGTCTCGATCTTGCTTTTAGAGGGTGTTTCCCCGATCTTTTTCCGGAGAAAATTGATATAAACATCGATCGTATTGCTCATAGGATCGAAGTGAAGGTCCCACACATGTTCCGCGATCGCAGTCCTCGAAACAACCTCGCCCGCATGGCGCATCAAAAATTCGAGCAACGAAAATTCTTTCTGAGAAAGAGAGACTTCCTGATCCCCGACCCAAGCCTGACGTTTGATAAGGTCCAGTTTCAGATTGGCACATTGCAGAACGGTCTTGTCCGTCAAGTGGGCAGGGCGACGCAAGAGCGCCCGGATACGCGCCAGCAGTTCTTCAAAACTAAAGGGCTTTGTCAGATAATCATCCGCCCCCTGGTCCAATCCCTTGATCTTATCCTCGATGGAGTCCTTCGCCGTGAGGATAAGAACGGGAACGATTTTCCCCTCTTGCCGGAACTTATGGCACAATTCGACTCCGCTCATCTTGGGGAGCATCCAATCCACGATCAAAAGATCGTACTCGTTGGTCATGGCATATTCCCAGCCTTTTTCCCCATCGTAGGCGATATCAACGGTGTAATGTTCCTCTTTAAGCCCCCGTTCAAGGAAACTCGCCATTTTCTTTTCGTCTTCGATGATCAATATTCTCATAAGAGCTCCTATTCCCCTTCCGGGTCAAAGTGGACCGTCACATCCGCGTTCGGGTGTTGCGCCTTGATCTTGTCGATCAGGGACTCGGTCATTTCATGCGCTTTCTTAAAATCGGCTTCCCCTCGGATCTCAATATGAAAATCGAGGAACAAAAGATTGCCCACCACCCGGCTTCGAAGGTTGTGGACCCCCACGATCGAGACATGATGTTGCAGGATCAGCAACCGAACCGCTGCAAGTTCTGTCTTGGAAAGGCCCCGATCAAGAAGTTCCGAGACGGCTCGCCTCAGGATATGGATCGCTTCTTTTAAAATATACCCCGCCACCAGGATCGACACGACCAAGTCCCAAATAACATTCCCGGTCCGGGCAACAAGGACGAGAGCCACGATCACCCCCACATACGAGACAAAATCCATCGCATAGTGAGCCTTCTCCGTCCCGAGAATCAGCGACTTGTTCTTCCGGGCGAGCACTTTCAACCGCCAAGAGAGCAGCAAGGTCACGATCCCGGAGAAAACGATCACTCCGATCCCGAGAGGGATCTCAGCAACAAAACTGCCCCGGACGAGACGTCGGACAGATTCAATGATGACGAACGAACCGCTCGCAGCGATAAAAAGGCTTTGAAAAAGACCCGCAAGGCTCTCGATCTTTCCATGACCGTAAGGGTGTTCCGCATCGGGCGGTTTCGAGGCCTCCCGGAACGCAAAAAAATTAAGTGCCGACATCAGCATATCCAGTGTGGAATCCAGGGCCGAAGCCATGATCGCCATGGAATGGGTCAGAAGGCCCGCCGAAAATTTCACGACCGTCAACAAAAGCGCCACGCCCACGGACAGGATGATCGCATGGCGAGCCTGCTCCATGTACTGTTCCATCCCCTCCTTGGTCACGCCGTCCCTCCTGTCGTTTTCAAAAGAGCCTCCACCGCGAGCATCAACTTTCCCGTTTCAAAAGGCTTCGCCAAAAAAGCATCCGCCTTGCTTTGCTGCCATTTGGATCTCTCTTCCGGAAAAGCGCTGATCAATAAAACAGGTGTTGCCGCGTTCTTGGACGAGCCCTTCGCGTGAAGACAAACTTGATAACCGGTATACCCGGGCATATGGATATCAAGGATCAAGAGATCATAGGCTTTCGCCTCGACGCTCGCGATCGCCTGGTCGCCATCCTCGGCGTAGGCAACCTCATGACCATTCCGACGCAACCGCTCCGTCACGATCATCCCTACGTCATGTTCATCATCCGCGATCAGTATTCTTGCCACGGAATCACACCTTACGTTTGAACTGTTTCTCAAGATCCGCCAAAGAGTATTTCATCATGCTCGGCCGGCCATGAGGACAATTAAAAGGGTTCTCACACCGAGCCAGCTGTTCCAAAAGCCCCTGCATCGCCGGAAGCGTCAGCGGGTCCGCTGCCTTCACCGACCGGCGCTTGCAAGCAACCATGGCCGCAACATCTTCCTGGGCCCCTTTAAGCCGGGTCTGTGACTTTCCGGCTTCTTTTTCATCGACAAATTGTTTGATGAGCGTAAGCGAATTTTCATCACGAAGGATCGACGGCACCGCGCGCACAACAAAGGATTTATCGCCAAACGGTTCGATCTCGAAGCCAAGCTTAGAAAGAAAGCTCAGACTTTTCTTTAAAACCTCGACCTGGCGAGGGTGAAGCTCCAACACTTCCTCCATCAGCAGCCCCTGGCTTGATGGCTGCTGCAACTCAAAATTCTTCATCAACGCCTCGAACATCACCCGTTCATGCGCCGCGTGCTGATCGACCACAATATACCCTTCCTCGGTCTCCGCGAGGATATAAGTCCGATGCACCTGCCCGAGCACTCTCGTAACCTTCAGGCCCTTCCCTATCGCGAGCGGCTGGAACTCATTTACCTGCCGGGTCACCACATCCGCGACCACGGCCTCGGCGACTTTAAGCGGGGCATTCGGCGTCGCCATACGCTGTTCAAACCCGAAGCTGGGTTCTTGGAAGCGGGAACGCGCAGACTCTGCGGGGCGCTCTGCCTTCTCACGGAACGAGGGCACGAGATCCCCGTTCTCCTTGAGCGCTGCCGCCACGGTCTTTTCGATCAGCGACTTGATCAACGCTTCGTGAGACAGGCGGACTTGCTGTTTCGTCGGATGAACATTCACATCCACATGCTGCGGGTTCAGCTCTAAAAAAAGGATCGCCGCCGGGAATTGATGCTGCATCAGCACCCCGTGATACCCCGCCTGAAGCCCGTAACTCAACCCGTAGGCCTTCACCCAGCGTTTATTGATAAAAAGGAATTGCTGCGCCCGGTTACCGGACGCGAGGGACGGTTTCCCGATCAGCCCCGAAAGTTTGATGTGTGGCATTTCGTTCCGGATCGAAAGGGTCTGTTCCGACCAAGCCTCTCCGAGCACCGCCGCGGCACGCACGGCAAGGTCCTGCGTCGGCACCAGATCCAGAACCGTTTCGCCGTTGGAAACAAGAACGAAGCGAACTTGAAGATTCGCAAGCGCGATACAGGTCACGGCATCGAGAATATGCCCGAACTCCGTCGAGTCCTGCTTCATGAATTTCCGACGCGCCGGCGTGTTAAAAAAAAGATCGCGCACTTCGATCACGGTCCCCACGGCCGCGGGGCATTCCTTCGCTTTCACAAGCGCTCCGCCCTCGACCACAAGCTCGGTGCCGGTTTCCCCCTCGGGGGTCCGCGTCTGGAGCGTAAAGCGCGATACCGCCGCAATGCTCGGAAGCGCTTCGCCGCGGAAGCCAAAGCTCATGATGGTGTCGAGGTCCTCGGTCTTTTCGATCTTGCTCGTCGCATGTCGCTGGAGCGCCAGCTGCGCATCCACCGCGGTCATCCCCGAGCCGTTGTCCGCGACACGGATCAGGCTCTTCCCGCCATGTTTCACCTCGATCTCGATCTGGTCCGCTCCAGCATCCAGGGAATTCTCGACCAGCTCTTTCACGATCGACGCGGGGCGGTCGATCACTTCCCCCGCCGCGATCTTGTTGGCCACGTGTTCGGAAAGAACGTGTATTTTACCCATGGGACTTCTCTCCTTCCGCCAGCTTCTTCTTCCACGCCGCGATCTTCTGCAAAGCCTCGATCGGCGTCAGGCGATCCGTATCAAGCCCTTGAAGCTCCGCTTCCACTTCGCTCGGCTTTCGGGCCGCAACATCAAAAAGCGTGGGACCAGACTCCGCGACCTTCTTCGACCGCTTCGAGGTCTTGGCCTCGATGATCTGCGTCGCTTCGGTGTTCTCGCTTTCGAGGATCGTCAGGATCTCTCTCGCCCGAATCGTCACCGCCTTCGGGATCCCCGCCAACCCGGCCACGTGGATCCCGTAGCTGCGCTCGGAAGCACCCCGCGCGACCTTTCTCAAAAAAACGATCCCGTCCGAAGTTTCTTTCACGGTCATTTTATAATTCTTGATCCCCGGGAAATGCTCTTCGAGCTGCGTCAATTCATGATAATGCGTCGCGAAAAGCGTCCGGGGCTTCGCCGCGGCCTGCACCAGATATTCGCAAATGGCCCAGGCGATGCTCACTCCGTCAAAGGTTGAAGTCCCCCGGCCAACTTCATCGAGAATAAGAAGGCTTCGCTCCGTCGCTTCCTGCAAAATATGCGCCGTCTCGAGCATCTCCACCATGAACGTACTTTCGCCGCGGGAGAGATCATCGGAGGCGCCGATCCGCGTGAAGATCCGGTCCACCAGACCGATATGCGCAGCTTTGGCGGGAACGAACGACCCCGTCTGCGCAAGCAGGACGATATGCGCCATCTGACGGATATAAGTCGATTTACCGGCCATATTGGGCCCCGTCAGCACTACCAGCTGTTGTTTGCCGCTATCCAGAAGTCCGTCATTTTCGACAAACTTCCCGGCGGGCAGCATGCTCTCCACCACGGGATGCCGACCGCCTTGGATCGAAAGCATCCGGTCGTCGCTCACCTCCGGCCGCACCCATTTCTTTTCCAGAGCGACCCGCGAAAGCGACATCAGGGCATCCAGGATCCCGATGGCCTTCGCCATCGATTGAAGCGGCGCGAGATCTTCCAACACTTTCGAGCGGATCTCGAGAAAGATCTGATATTCCAGATTTTTGATCTTGTCCTGGGCTCCGGAGATCTTCTCATCCCATTCTTTCAACTCGGGAACCACGAACCGCTCGGCGTTGGCGAGGGTCTGACGACGAATATAATTTTCCGGCACCTGGCTCAGGTAAGAACGGCTGACCTCCAGCGTATAACCGAAGACGCCGGAATACTTCACCTTGAGCGACTTGATCCCGGTCCGTTCGATCTCCCGTTGCTGGAACTCGAGGATCCATTGCTTCCCCTTCTGGGAGATATTGCGGAGATCATCCAACTCCTCGGAATAACCTTCCCGGATCAGCCCGCCCTCTTTCACAAGAAGCGACGGTTCTTCTACGATCGACCGGGCGATGAGTTCGCTCAGCTTCGGGAATGGCTGGACCTGTTTTTGAAGATCGCGGATCAGGTCCGCGTCAAAGGTCCCGAGCACGTTGCGCATCTCCGGCACGCGATCGAGGAACATTTTCAGGTTCACAAGGTCCCGGGCATTGGCCACACCGTAATTCAGGCGGCTCAGCGTCCGCTCCATATCCTTCACGCCCTTGAGGAGCCGGCCCATGTGCTCGGCATGATGCAATTCCTTGATAAGCTCGGCCACCGCATCCTGACGTTTCTGGATCCCGGCGATATCCAGAAGCGGGTGCGTCAGCCAATGATAAAGTTGGCGCGCTCCCATGGCGGTTAGCGTGCGGTCGACCACGGAAAGAAGCGTGCCGCAATCCTTGCGCCCGTTCTGCGAGGCGACCAGCTCCAGACTCCGCTGCGCCTGGCGGTCGAGCACCATGAATTGAGAAGCGTTGAAAAGCCGCGGCTTCTGCACATGGCCCAGCGCGCTGTGGAAATGGTCTTTGAGGTAATAGAGAATGGCGCCGCAGGCTCCGACCGCGAGCGGATGGTCGTGAAAGGAGATCCCCTGCGCGGAACCCAGTTTGAAGATCTCCTGAAGCAGCCGCATCGAATCCTCCGCCTCGAAGATCCAGTCCTCGTAGACGGTCAGTGTCGCCCTCAGGTTCTCTTTGATGAAAACCGCAAGATCGTCCCGAGACGCCAGCGTCTTGGGAATCACGACTTCGCGCGGCCAAAGAAGCGTCAGCTCATCCATCAGCCGGTCCTGGGTGATCTCCCGCACATAAAATTCCCCGGTGCTCAGTTCGAGATAGGCTAACACCGCCGAATCTTTGCCGGCAAGAATGGCCGCCATGTACTGGAGATTCTTCTCAGGCGTCTCATCGTCCAGATACGTCGCTGGCGTGATGATGCGCGTCACTTTGCGTTCGACAAGGCCTTTGGCAAGCGCCGGGTCGCCCATTTGCTCGCAGATCGCGACCTTCAGATTGGCGTCCAGCAGCGTCCGGACATACCCTTGGAAGGCATGATGCGGGAAACCGCACATCGGAACCCGCCCCGCCTCGCCGCCTTCGCGCCCGGTGAGCGTGATATTCAGGATATCGGAGGCCCGGACGGCATCCTCAAAGAACATTTCGAAGAAATCACCCAGGCGAAAGAAGAGGATGGTATCGGTCGGCAGGGTCTTTTTAATGGAGCGGTACTGCTCCATCATCGGCGTGAGTTTTACCTGAGCATCAAGGCTCGGGGGATCCGTTTGGGTCAAGGGTGGCTCCTAATAAATTTGGTGGGTAGTATACCCAAACGGTCACGAACCTTAAAGCGGTTTTAACTGCTTCGGAAGGCCTTTGAACGGATCAACGGGAACCCGGATCCTTCAGGCTTGGGGGCACCATGGCGGCCAAGCAGGAATGGCTGCCAGAAGCGCCTGGGTATAGGGGGACTGGGACAACATCAGGATCTCTTTCTTGGCACCCTGTTCGACGATCCGACCCTCCTTCATGATAATGAACTCCTCCGCCAGCTGGCTGGCCAGGGAGATATCGTGCGTGATGAAGAGGAACCCACCCGTCAAAAGGGAGCGAAGCTCTTTCATCAACTGCACGATCTCCGCCTGAGTGGCAACGTCGAGCTGGGAGGTAGGTTCATCAAGGATCAGGAATTCGGGCTCCACCAAAAGCGCCCGGGCGATCGCCACCCGCTGCCGTTCTCCCCCGCTCAAAGCGTGCGGCTTTTTCCGGAGACACGTAACCGGCAAGTGGACGAGGGCCAACATCGCTTCGATCTTCCGGCGCCGCTCCCCCCCACGCATCCGCCCCATCCCTTCCTCAAGGATCTTCCGGATATTCCATTTCGGGTCGAGCGAAAGGTACGGGCTCTGAAAGATCACCTGAACTCTCCGGCAAAAGACTGTCCGATCACGCCGCAACCAATCACAAAGTCGTCGCTCTTCAAAAAAGACCTCTCCATCTGTGGGCCGAAGCATTCCCGTCAGTAGGCGACCAAGCGTCGTTTTCCCGGAGCCGCTTTCGCCGATAAGCGCGTAGGCGCCGCCCCGTTTCAACTCGAGGTTCACGGCATCCACGGCCTGGAACTTGCGCCCCGAAGGGGTCCCATAAGTTCTGGAGACCTGTTTCATCTGAAAAATGCACTCGCGATTCACACAACCTCCAAGGTCGGCACCGCGGCCAGAAGCCGCTTTGTGAACGCGTGTTGAGGCGCTTCGTAGATCGACCGGGGGCTTCCGATCTCGACGATCTGGCCTTGGCACATCACCGCCATGCGCGAGCAAAGGTCCATGGCTAGCGGCAGATGATGCGTAATAAAAAGAATCGAGATCCCTTCCGCGAGGACCGCGTGAAAAAATTTCATGATCTCCGCCTGATGGATCACATCAAGCGAGGAGGTGGGTTCGTCGGCGATCAAGAGCTTCGGCCGCCGCACCAGCGCCATCGCGATCAGCAGGCGCTGCAACATGCCTCCGCTCAACTCATGCGGATAGTTTTTCAGCTGAAGCTGTGTCAGAGGCAGATGCACCTTCTCCAACGCGTCCCGGATCGCGGTCTCGGAGCAGCCTAATTCCCGGATCTGGTTCCCGATCGTAAAAAGCGGGTCCAACGCCGCGGCCGGGTCCTGCGGCACATAAGCGATCTCCTTTTTTGAACAGTGGAGACGGATCTTGCCTTTCAATTTCCGACCGCCTCTGAATTTCAAAACATCCATCAACGCCAGCACCACGGTACTCTTCCCGGCGCCCGACCCGCCGACAAGGGCCAGCGCCTCCCCGTCCCGAATCTCAAAACTGAGCGGGCCAAACTTCGGGCCGCGAGGATAAGCGAGCACCACGTCCTGGACCTCGATCAGCGCGCTCATAACGGAAGTTCCTCCGGCCGGTCTTCCGGCGCCCGCGCGGCCCTCAATTGGTCCCCGATCACGTTAAAACAAAGCGCGGTGAGAAAGATCGCAAGCCCCGGGAACAGCACCCAGGGATGGAATCGCACCACTGAATAGGAAAGCGATTCCGTCAACAGATTCCCCCAGCTGATCGCCGGTTCCTGGATCCCAAGACCGAGGACGCTCAGCACCGCCTCGCCAAAGATGTAACCGGGAATGGACATGCTGAGGATCACGGTCAGATAACCGAACGTATGCGGCAAGACATGCCCCATCAGGATCGCCGGAGCTTTGCGCCCGAGCACCTTCGCAGCCGTGACAAATTCCCGTTCCCGCAGCGACAGGACCATCCCCCGGATCACGCGGGCTATACCGCCCCAGCCAATACTGCTCAGGATCACCACGATCAGAAGATAGACCTGAAAGGAATCGAGCGTCGGCGGCAACGCGCTCCGCAGCGCCAGAAGAAGATAGAGCGCCGGGATCATGATGAAGAACTCGGCCACACGCATCAGAAGATGATCCAGCCATCCTCCGAAATATCCGGCGATCGCACCGACCGCGAAGCCGAAGACGACGGCCAGCAGGGCCCCAAGCAGCCCGATCGAGAGCGACACGCGGGCGCCGTAGAGAATGCGGGAGAAAATATCCCGGCCCCGGGAATCCGTTCCGAGCAGATAAAGCCGCGCGGGAGGCTGGACCCCCACGAGCGCGTGCTTGCCCCTCCGGAGAAAACAACGTTTCTTGGTAACTTCCTGGTAGGTCCGCATCATGTTCGCTTCGAAGGCCATCTTGGTCGGATGCACAAAAGGCCGTTTGCAGAACTTCCCTTGGGCATCAAAGAAATGAAGCACGGTCGGCGGATGCAGCGCCTGCGCGCGATCTTCAAAATTCGGATCGTACGGCGCGAGACGATGCGCGAAGCACGCCCCCAAGACCACGGCCCCCAGAAAGAGGACCGCCACCCCCATAAGAAGTCCGCGTCTCATGAGCGGCCTCCCCCGCCGAGGCGGATCCGGGGATCGACCATCACGAGCAGGATATCCGACGCCAGATTCCCCACGACGAGCAGCGCCGAGATCATGACCATATTCCCCAGCACCAGGAACTGATCCTGCGCGCGCACGGCCTGAAGCATCACAGAACCCAGCCCCGGCCACCCCGTAAAGATCTCGACGAGTGCCGCCCCGCTCACGAGGGCCGGCAACTGCATCCCCAAAAGCGTGATCAACGGATTGACGGCATTCCGCAGAACGTGTTTAAAAAGGATCTTATATCCTGGAACTCGCCAGGCCCGGAGGTAAAGAATGAAATCTTTTTCAAAGACCTCCTCGGCCTGCACGCGCATCAACCGGAAAAGGAACGCGAAAACCCCTAGCCCCAGCACGAACGAAGGGATCACCAAATGGCGCAGTATATCCAGGCACTTCTCTGTGGCCGAAAAGGATTCATAGGCCACCGAACGCATCCCCCCAAGCGGAAGCCCGCCCCAGGTCGCCGCGACATGTAACAGCAAGAGACAAAGGAAAAAATTCGGCATCGAAAGCGCCGCGCACGCGATCCCTTCGAGGATTTTATGAAACAGCGACCGCGGAAAACGAGCCGCGAGAAGCCCAAAGAGGGCCGCAAGCAACCAAGCCCAGGCGAACGACACGCCGGTCAGGAGCACCGTATTGCCAAGACGGGAAAGAAGGATATCGAGCACGGGTTGTTTGTAAGCGAAGGAATAGCCGAAGTCGAGACGGGCCAGTTGCTTGAGCCAGTAGCCATATTGTACGAGCACCGGCTCCTTCAGGTGATAGAGCGCCTCATATTGGGCGACGGTCGCCTGAGAGATCTGCGGATTCATCCGGAGTTGATCGAAATAGTTCCCCGGCATCAGATGCATGAGCCAGAAGGTCAACAGCGGCAAGAGCAACAAAAGCGGCAACGCCATCAAGGATCGCTGAAAAAGAAAGTGGCGCTGTTTCATGACGGCCTCACCTCAAGCTCCTCGATCGGATAAAGCGGGTCCGCGATCGCGGTCGGATTCACGGCGACAAAACGGTCCCGCACGGCATAAAGAACTTCCGGCAGCACCGTGGGAATGAGCGGTAACTCTTCGGCTTCGATCCGTTGCCACTCATCGTAATATGCTTTGCGCTGATCCCGGTCGAGGCTTACGGCGGCCTTTCCCAAAAGGGCGTCCACCTTGCCTTCGATGTAGGTCGCGTTCCCCGCCCCCGGATTCCAGAAGTGGAGATTCCCCGAAGAAAGCCAGACATTCGCCCCAAAGTGCGGGTCGACCGAACCCGTCAGCCCCATCACCACCGCGTCCCAATCATGGGTCACGGTCAGTTTCGACACAAGCGCGTTGAACTCCATCGGCTGCAAATGCACCTTGATCCCAACCCTTCGCCAATCCTCGCGGATCATCTGCGCCAGCTGAAGCCGCGAGGGATCTTCCGTATTGGTCGCCAGGACGATCTCCAGAGGACGGCCCGTCTCATCCTCCAGGATCCCATCTTTATCTTTGTCCCGAAAACCCACGACCTCGGTCAGGAGGTCCTTCGCCGTCCCTGGCGCATAGTCATAACACGGCACTTCATCGTCATAAAAGAACGGGACCGAAGGGCTGAGGGGCGAGCATTGTTTGACGGCAAACCGGTTAAAGACGATGTCGGCCATGGAAGCGCGGTCGATCGCATGGGAAAGCGCCCGCCGGAGATCACGGTTTTGAAACCACTGCCTTTTCTGGGAATCGCGCGCCTGCTGATTCACCGCCACAAAAAAAGACCCGAGCGACGCCCCAGCCCGGTAGATCCTGAAACGCTTTTTCTTTTCCAGCGGTTTCAGGACCGGATAATCCGTGCCGCGCATCACAAGAAGATCTGTCTCGCCATCCAGAAAGCGGAGCAACTGATTTTCGGGACTCGGCACGATCGGCATCACGATCCGGTCGAGCTTCGGGAGCGGCTTCCCGGCGGCATCCTTCCGCCAGTAGAAAGGGTTCCGGATCAGTTCCACCCGTTCGCCGGGCAGCACTTTCGCGAGTTGGAACGGCCCCGTCCCCACAATGTGCTCCGGACTTTCCCCTAGCCCCCAGGCGCTCGAAAAAGTCCCGTCCTGAACGGCATGTTCGAGCATATGCTTGGGAAGGATCGGCTGCGAAAGCGAGAGAAGAAAGGGCGCGAAGGGCGCGGGCAAACGGAATTCCACCGTGGTTTCATCAAGCGCGCGGAGCTGCAACGGTTTTCCCTGGATCATAAAGATATCCCGGGCGCTATTGGGGATCGCGGGATCAAAGAGGGTCGCGAACGTAAAGAGAACGTCCCCCGAGGTGAACGGCCGGCCATCGGACCACCGGACCCCGTTTCTCAGGTGAAAGGTCCAGACAAGGCCATCGGCGGAATGCTCCCAAGTCGCCGCGAGCTTGGGGAGTATCTCTCCAGTCCGCGGATCAAAAGCCGTCAATCCTTCGAAAAGGTACTGCGCCACCTCGGTGCTGGAAGTTTCCTGAGCGACGAGGACATTGAAGGTTTTGGGTTCCGTGACCAAAGGAAGGACAACCGTCCGTGAGAAGAAATCATTCTGCCCCGCGAAGCACGTCGACACGCCGGCCAGAAAAAAAAGAAGCAGGGAAATAACCGATCTAAGGTTCAAGAAGCCGTTCCTCTTTTGCGATCCCAAAACCTGTCCGTCTCAGCGGGATGACCCAAAACACCCGGAGCACCTTCCCGCAAACTCCTATAAAAGATCGCTTGTAATATATCATATTCCCCGAAAGCCTCCTGTGGTAAAATTCGCGCCGTTGTTTTCAACCGCGGAACGGAACGAACACTCTAATCCATGAAAAAACTGCTTCTCTTCGACATCGATGGAACACTCCTCCTGACCGGCGGCGCGGGCAAGATCGCTTTCGAGCAAGCTTTTGAAGAGCTCTTCGAGATCCCCGATTCCTGGGGCAACCTAGACCCCCACGGGAAAACCGACCCCGCTATTTTCGACGAGGTCGCCCAGCAAAAACTCGGCAGACTCCTGACGGAGGGAGAATCGGACCTCCTCATGGAAGTTTATGAGGAACTTTTCGAGGCACATATCCAGCAGTCCCCCAAATTCGAACTCATGCCGGGGGTCGTGGAGATCCTGGAACACCTCACTCAGGATCCGACGGTTTTCCTCGCCCTCGCCACCGGCAATTTTGAAGGGGCCGGTCACATGAAACTCAAACGGGGCAAGATCGACCATTACTTCCACACCGGCGGATTCGGCAATGACGCCAAGGAACGGCATAAGATCGTCCTCGCCGCCATCGCCTACGCGGAAGAACTCGCGAAGCAAAAGTTCGCCAAAGACCAGATTTTCGTGATCGGCGACACGGAATATGACATCGCCGCGGCCAAAAAGGCCGGCGTCCGCAGCATCGCGGTCCTCACGAATGGACGAACGCATCAGAGTTTTGAAAAAGATCCCCCCGACCACATCCTGAAAGACCTGACCGACATTCCCGCCTTCCTCGCCTGCCTCCAATAAAGGGGCTATCCCCTTTTTGTGTTTTAGAGTGAGTTGCGTTCGGAGAAGCTGAAGTATTGATTTTCTCCGATAATGATGTGATCAAGGATCCGGACCGAGACCGTCTGGCAGGCCGCCTTGATCTTCTGTGTGATCTCGTAATCCTCCCGGCTGGGCTCCACCTTACCGGAGGGATGATTGTGGACCAGGACCAGACTCGACGCGTGGAATTCTAGCGCGGCCTTCACGATCTCGCGGGGATGTACCGCAGCCTCATCGACCGTCCCGTGGAAGAGATCCCTCTCCCCCATAATCCGAAGCCCTTTATCCAAAAAAAGGACCTTGAAGATCTCGCGTTTCTGGTCCCGGAGCGCGGCCATCAAGTAATCCGTCACCGCCTGGGGGCTGCGGACGAAATTCTGCCCGATCATTTTCTCGCGAAGTTGGCGCAGACCGATCTCCCGGACGGCCAGGACCATGCAGGTCCTGGCAGCGCCAAAGCCGCGAACGGCATTGAAGGCCTGGGGCGGCTGATTCAGGATCCCGCGCAGTCCGCCAAACTGCAGGAGAAGATCGCGCGAAAAACTGACCACATCCTGCCCCCGCAGCCCCCGCCCAAAAAGCACCGCCAACAGTTCGGCATCGGACAACGCGTCAGCACCCCGCGCGAGCAACTTTTCCCGCGGACGCTCCGTTTCCGGCCAATCACGAATACTTTTGATCATAATTTTTAAGGATGGAATCCTATCGGCCCTTTCGGTCTCGTTTTCACAGAAGGACTTAACATCTCCCGGATGGCGATCAGGATCTTTCGAAGAGCGTCATCATGATCCGCTACTTTCCGCTCGAGCTCCAAAATTTGTGCGCCAGTTCACGATCCGTGGAAAGCATCTCGCGTAGCCGCAGAAAAGCCCGCATGATCGCAATATTGGTTTGAACGGCCCGGGAGCTGTTAAGAACACTTGAGAGCATGAGTATTCCATGCTCGGTAAAAGCATAAGGAAGATACTTGGAATGTTGCCCGCGTCCCCATTTGTCTAAGGTGCCAATTTGGCACCTTATACCGATCACTTCTTTTCTCGTAAGCGTAAACATAAAGTCTGAGGGAAATCGCTCTCTGTTGCGGTTCACCTGACGCTTCAGATATTTAGTCTCAACCCCATACAAACCCGCGAGATCGACATCGAGCATAACCCTTGCCCGGCGGACCCAAAAGATGGCCCCCGCGATCTTCGCCAGCTGACGTTCCTGAGTTTTCATGAGAAAAGATTACCAGCTTTTTCGTCTTTTATCAATATTATTTTAATTATTCGCAATAGCAAATAGGCTTCGCGCTAGGAAAAAGGCTTCGGGAACGAACAGGATCAGGCAATCGAGATGCGGCGCTTGGAACTATTGAGGATCTCAAAATGAATGACACGGGCGTGCGCCGGGATGAGGTCCCCGGCTTTTTCAGCCCATTCAACACAGGCGACGGCATCCGGGTCGCTTACAAAATCCACAAAACCGATATTCTCAAGCTCCTCAAGGGAATCGAGCCGGTAGCAGTCAAAATGATAGAGGGGCATCCTCGCCTCATAGACGTGCATCAGCACAAAGGTCGGGCTCTTGACCTTCCGGGAATCCTTAAGCCCGAGCCCTTCAGCAAGCCCTTTGATAAAGGTCGTCTTCCCGCTCCCGAGCTCACCCTCGAGCCGGATGACCGTCCCGGGGACGACCTCCTTGGCTAACCGCTTCGCGAACGCGATCGTTTCCTGGGCCGACGTGGTAAGAACCGTTTGTTTTTTCATATCAAAAGTGAGAATAACCTTTTTTCAAGATTTTCGGCAAAACCCGTTTTCTCCCCTTCACCTGCCATCGGACACGGGGACTTCCTTTTTCGATTCTGCCGATCCACGAGAGCCGCGTTTTCGGAAATTTCTTTTTCCAGAGATTCTCGAGAGTTTTCCTCTTGGCAGAAGCGACGGTGAAGAGAAGTTCAAAATCCTCGCCATCCCCTAACGCCGCAGCCAGAGCTCGAACCATATTTCCGCCGTATTGTTGCTTCGCGTCCTTGGAAATGGGGATACTATCAGTGTCCAACACAGCACCCGCCTTCGAGGCCTCCAGAATATGCGTCAGGTCTTGCGCAAGACCGTCCGAGATATCGATCATCGCGTTCGGGATTCGTTCTGCCGCGAGAAAAAGCCCCTCTCGGATCCTCGGGGTGAAATCATAATGATGACGCTGAAGAGAACCGCCCAAGGCCCCCGTCACGGCGATCCAATCCCCAGCCTTGGCTCCGGACCTTTGAACGATATCCTTCCCCGCGGCCTCGCCCAGGATCGTCACACTCGCGAAGAATTCCTTCGCCGCAGAAAAATCACCGCCCACACACGCCACACCATACTGCTTCGCTAACGCCAATAACCCCGCGTAGAAACGTTTCAGCCAAGCATCGGAAACATAGCGGGGCTTTCCCACACTGATCACAAACGCAGTCGGTACTGCTCCCATCGCCGCCATATCGCTGAGATTGATGGCCAGCGCTTTACGGCCGACATGTTCGGGCTTCAGGGTCTTGAGCGTAAAATCAACCCCTTCCACGATCACATCGGTAGAAACGACAAGCCGCTTGCCGCTCCCGGATTTCAGGACAGCCGCGTCATCGCCAATCCCGACGCACACCCGGCCGGAAACCGGGACCCTTTTCCGCAGATATTTAATAAAAGAGAACTCGCTCATGAAGCCACCTCGTAAGATCCGTCGTTACTTGCCCAGGAGCTTCCGGATCTTTTGTATCGATCGTTTGAAAGGAGCCTTCAGGACCCCCGCCTCGGTAATAATACCGGAAATATATTGGGCCGGCGTCACATCGAACGACGGGTTAAAGATCTTCATCCCCTTCGGCGCCAGTTGTTTCCCGTTCATCACAGAAACTTCCTCATGCGGACGTTCCTCGATCGGAATATCTTCCCCCGTCTTCGCCTTCAGGTCAAAGGTCGTGCTCGGCGCGGCAATATAGAAGGGGATCTTATGAACACGCGCGAGCACCGCCACCCCGTAAGTCCCGATCTTGTTGGCCGTGTCCCCGTTCATCGCGATACGATCAGCGCCCACCACCACACCGTCGATCTTGCCGACCCGCATCAGGCTCGCCGCCATATTGTCGCAGATCAACGTCGCCGGGATCTTGCTTTTATAAAGCTCCCACGCGGTCAACCGGGCTCCCTGCAACAGCGGGCGCGTCTCATCGGCATAAACGAAAAAAGGGACCTTCTTTTCTTTCATGGCGTAGAACACCGCGAGCGCCGTTCCATACCCGGACGTGGCCAATCCCCCGGCATTACAGTGCGTAAGGATGCGCGCACCCGCCTTAAAAAGTTTGGCTCCATGCCGGCCGATCGAACGGCAAAGAAGGATGTCATCCGTGTGGATCGCCTTGGCTTCCTCACGAACCAGTAAGATCAATTTTGAAACGGTCTTTTCCTGACTCGCCACGGCTTTGCGCACGATCCGCTCCACGGCATAGGCCAGATTGCGCGCCGTAGGCCGGGAGGAATCCAAATAGGCGGCCTGCTTGCGGAGCTCCTTCAAGAACGCGTCCCGCGTCCCCTGAAAGGAGCGAATACCGAGATAAAGCCCGTAACCCGCCGCGATCCCAATAGCCGGAGCACCGCGCACCACCATCGTACGGATCGCAGCCCAAACCGCTTTGGAATCGCGGCAAGGGATCCATTGCTCCTGGACCGGAAGCTTGCGCTGATCCAGAAGATAAAGCGTGTTCCCGGAAAACCGGATCGGCGAAAAAGGCACATTCAAATTCGTCATAAAGATCTCCTAAGCGGGTTGAGGCAAAAATCCAAAAAGTGTCTGCGCGTTCCGCGTGGTCAGCTCCGCCAGTTCCCCGGCGCTCATTCCATGAAGCGTCGCCGCGCATTCCGCGGTCTCGACCATGTAAGCGGGCTCATTGCGTTCGCCGCGGCGGGATTGAGGCGCGAGATACGGCGCGTCCGTTTCAAGCAGCAGACGGTCCTTCGGGCAGGCGGCACAAGCCTCACGTAGCCGGTCGTTTTTCTTATAAGTGAGCGCCCCGCCGAACGAAATATGAAACCCCAGTTCAACGAATCGTCGCAGGGTCGCGGCATCCGAAGAATAGCAGTGCAGCGTTCCCCGGTACGGCGCCCGGCCATGATCTTTCAGGATCGTCAGCAGGTCTTCATAGGCATCGCGGCAGTGGATCATGATCGGCTTCCCATGGCGGTCATACCAATCAAGGAACGCAGCGAAAAGCTGCTTTTGGATATCGCGAGGCGAATGTTCATGGAAATAATCCAGCCCTATTTCTCCGAGCGCGACGACTTTGGGATGGGATAACAACTTTTCCAGGGCTTCGAGATCCTGCGCGTTGGCGTGCTGGGTCTCGTGAGGATGATACCCGATCGCCGCATAAACCTCGGGATAAGTTTCCGCCACCTCAAGCGCCTTCCGGGAATCTTCAAGGTCCGTGCCGACGTTCACCAGATAGCGGACGCCCCCCGCGATCGCTCGGCGGATCACGGCCTCACGATCGATATCGTACTGCGGAAAATGCAGATGGCTATGCGTATCGATCAGGTTCATTGCGCCTTCTCTTCAACCCCTCGACGCACTCCTCCTCGAAAGCCAGAGCTTGCTCGGGGTTGACCCTGAGCAGCACACCTCATGCCTTCCCCTCAGCACTGGATGTTGTCGAAGGGTCAAGGCGCGGAAAAAGCGGCTCTCCCTTTTCGATGGCCGTCCCGGCCGCGAGGAGCGGCTTCTCAAAATCCTGAGCTTTCTGAATTTTACGGGCGCCCGGAATTTTGAGCCTTTCGAGGATCTTCAGGGCCGTTTGAGGCATGAACACCTGGAGGAGGACCGCGATATGCGCGACGGATTCCGCCAGGACGTAGAGCGTATCGGCAAGCTCCTGCTTTTTTGCCGGATCTTTGGCAAGCGCCCAGGGCTTCTTTTCCTCAACCAGCTGATTGGCGCCGACCACGATCGCCCACATCCGGTTCAAGGATTCCCGGGCATCATAGACCGACATGGTCTTGGCCACTTCGATCCAAAGCCCCCAGGCTTTTTGCGCCAATGGCATTTGAAGCGCTTCCAGAGAAGGGGCCGGGATCACGCCCGCGAAATATTTCTCGATCATGGACGCCGTACGATGCCAAAGGTTCCCG
This sequence comes from uncultured bacterium, assembly GCA_964508905.1. Classification (GTDB taxonomy): domain Bacteria; phylum Omnitrophota; class Omnitrophia; order Omnitrophales; family Aquincolibacteriaceae; genus Aquincolibacterium. The sequence goes on along the minus strand of CAZDVO010000008.1, from coordinate 3,878 downwards.
AGATCATTCGCCAGATCGCTCGAATAACGCTCGATCAGGAGATCTTCGGAATAAGTCCCGTCCATACCCAACGTTACTTCCTTCAGCAAATAATAACGGAACACATCGCTTCCATATTTCTTCACGATCTCTGCCGGTTCCACCACATTCCCCAGCGATTTCGACATCTTCTCGCCGCCAATGCGCCACCAGCCGTGGGCGAACACCAGCTTCGGCATTTCAACGCCCATCGCGTGAAGCATGATCGGCCAAAAGATCGCGTGCTGCCGGATGATATCTTTCCCAATGAGATGCAGGTCCGCCGGCCAGAGGGATCTGCATCTCTTTTCATCCTGGAGATACCCCGACGCGCTCAGGTAATTGAGCAGCGCATCAAACCAGACATAGATCACATGGTCCTTGGACCCCGGGTATTCGATCCCCCAGGTCAAACGGGCCTTGGGTCGCGTGATGCACAGGTCTTCAAGCGGTTCTTTGAGAAACCCAAGAACTTCATTCTTGCGGTATTCCGGTTGAATAAAGGACGGGTTGTCTCCGATATAGCGAATGAGCCAATCCTGATACTTGGACAGTTTGAAAAAATAATTCTCCTCTTCAAGCTCTTCTACCGCGCGGCTACAGTCGGGACATCGACCTTCCTTCAGTTGAAGCTCGGTCCAGAACGATTCACAAGGCGTGCAATACCATCCTTTGTACGACGCTTTATAGATGTCCCCTTTTTTCTCCAGTTCGCTCAGCACTTTCTGGACGACCGTTTTGTGATAATCATCCGTCGTCCGGATAAAGTGATCGTATTCGATCCCGAGAATGCTCCAGAGCTCTTTAAACTGGGGGACGATCTCGTCCACAAAGGTTTTGGGATCTTTCCCCTGCTCCGCCGCCGCCTTTTGGACCTTGATCCCGTGTTCGTCCGTGCCGGTAAGATAAAAAACATTCTCACCCAGCATCCGGTGATAACGGGCGAAGGTATCGCAGAGGATGCTCGTGTAGGCGTGGCCGATATGCGGCTTGCCGTTCACGTAATAGATCGGGGTCGTCAGATAATAGTTCTTCGTCATAGCGTCACGGCCTTCTGTGAGGGGAAAAGGCGCGCGAGCCTTATCGCGAGCCTTGTCGCCATCAACTTCTGGTTCACGTTCATTTCCAAAGCGGATTTCGAATCATAAAGGAGGTCCATGGCCTCCAGCCATCCGTTCACGGCCGTCGTATCCGCCGCTTCCTGAGAGACCATCTGAAAAAGTTTCTCGCGGCAAACAGCCATCAGATTGTCCAGTTTCCGCTTCACTTCTTCCCGGGAAAGCGACGCGTAAGTCTCAAACACCTCACGGACCGGCAACGCCTCCAGGGAACTGATCCCCATTGGGACCGGCTGGAACCCCGCCGCCATCAACCGGACCTCGAACGAACGGGACTGGATCGTCTCCAAGAGATTATTCTTATTCTCCACGAGGAGGCAGAACACCGTGTTCTTGGGCGGCTCTTCCAGTGTTTTCAGAAAAGCATTCGCGGCTTCTTCCGTCAGACGCTCCGCCTTGAGCACGATACAAACCTTCCAGGGACCTTCGAACGGTTTCATCGACGCCCATTGGATCACCTCGCGGACCGCCTCGATCTTGATCGAGCGCGCGCTCGTATCGTCGCCGAGCCACCGGACATCCGGATAACCCCGCTTCCAGATCCGCTGTAAAAGCGTTCCGTCGGCCGCGTGAAAAAGCTTGGGATCGCCGCTTTCAAGCGCGTAGGCGAACGCAACCGCAAATTCCTCTTTGATGTCCGCGCTGTGGCGCTCCCCCGCCATCTCCGCGCTATCCGAACTTTCCCCCTGGCCGCTAAAAATATAAGCGGAAGCGACCCGGTTCCCCTGGATATGCGACTGGAGGATACGCGCGGCCAGTTTCTGCGTATTATTTGCCAAAAACACGTTCAAGCCTTTCGCGGATCTTTTGACTGACAAAATCGACGGGCTTTGACGCATCCAACACCATCACGCGCTTGGGTTCTTTTTTGGCAATAGCAAGGAACCCACGGCGGACCCGTTCATGGAACTTGAGCGATTCTCGTTCGATCCGGTCATGCCGCCCGCCGCGCTTAAGGCCCTTGGCGACGTCAATATCCAAAACAAAGGTCAGGTCCGGCTTCAGAACCCCGCGAACAAGTTTGCTTGCTTGCTCGATCGCTTCCATCGAGAGCTGACGACCGAATCCCTGGTAAGCCCGCGTGGAGTCTTCAAATCGATCCGAGATCACCACCTTCCCCTGATTGAGCGCCGGAAGGATCTTCTCCCGAACGATCTGGGCGCGGGCCGCGAGATAAAGAAGCAGTTCTGTCACGGGAGCCATCTCGGTTAGCCGTTTATCAAGCAAGATCTCCCGAATGGCCTCGCTAATACGCGTCCCGCCCGGCTCACGAAGCATCACGACCGAGCGTCCTTTCTTTTTCAGAAAGGCCGTCGCATTGCGGATCTGAGTGCTCTTCCCGCTTCCTTCCGCGCCTTCAAATGTAATGAGATAGCCCTGTTTCATTTCTTCACATCCCAGGCCCTGCGGACCTTTTTCACCGTGGAAGGCTCGCCCGGGCGGCCGTCCTTCACAAGCCAGCCCAAAGCGACGATCTTCGCGCGCATTTCATCCGACGTCTTAAAATCGCGGGCCTTCCGAGCCTCGACATATTGTTTTAACGCCTCTTTGATATTTTCGGGAATCATTCGAATCAAGGCGATATCCAAACCAAAAAGAGCGTCCGCTTTCTCAAAAAACGACAGGGCGCTCTCAAGTTCCTTTTCATTCATTTGATTAAGACAAGCATTGATCTTCGTCACGCCACTGATCAACTCTGACAAGCTCGCGGCGACATTCAAATCATCAGCGAGATAGCCCTGCATCTTCTCCAATACCTGCTCAGGGATCGACTCGTACCCCGAAGAGACCTCCGATGCAAAACCCAACTGCAGGCGGCTTAGGCATTGAAAATAGCAATTATCCAATTTCTCGATCACTTCCCGGGCTTCTTTGAGGCTCTCGAACGTGAAATTGAGCTGGTGCCGGTAATGGACTGAGAGCAACGCGTAGCGGATCGCCATCGGATCATAACCTTTGTCCAGGAGATCCCGCAGCGTAAAGAAATTCCCCTTCGACTTGGACATCTTCTCCCCGTTCACAAGCAGGTGCTTGGCGTGAAGCCAAAACCGGGCAAACGGTTTGCCGCTCGCGGCTTCCGACTGAGCGATCTCGTTCTCGTGGTGCGGAAAAACAAGGTCCTCGCCCCCGGCATGGATATCGATCGTCTCCCCAAGATGCCGCATGCACATGGCCGAGCACTCGATGTGCCAACCCGGCCGGCCTTTCCCCCACGGAGAATCCCAGGAAGGTTCGCCTTCCTTCGCGGCTTTCCAGAGCACAAAATCCGCGCCTTCTTCTTTTTCATACTCGTCCTGATCCACGCGCGCGCCGACGATATTCCCTTCCAGTTTTTTCCCGGAAAGCTTGCCGTAATGAGGGAACGCCGCGATACGATAATAGACGGACCCGTCATCCGCCTTATAGGCAATCCCCTTGGAGATCAGCTTACCGATCAGCTCGATCATCGCCGGGATCTCATGCGTCGCATGGGGCTGGATGGTAGGCGGAAGGATCCCGAGCGTCTTCAGATCCTCATTAAATGCCTGCGTATAAACTTCCGTAAATTCATTGAGCAGCTTGCCTTCCTTGTTCGATCCGGCGATCGTCTTGTCATCGACATCCGTAACATTCATCACATGCCGAACCTTCAAGGAGGAACATTCCAGGAAACGGCGCAAAAGGTCCTCAAAAACGAACGTGCGGAAATTCACGATATGCGCGTAGTTATAGACAGTGGGGCCGCAGGTGTAGAGAGTCACC